>JAFUFI010000037.1 GCA_017469945.1 Lachnospiraceae bacterium
CACCTGTTCAGATGCTCTGTTTGTCATGCATTTTTCAAGGTACTGATTGAGGCTTAAGCCTGCCTCCAGGCTATCTAAAACATCTCATTATGTTTTATTCAAAAATCGCTGTTTTTCTATTGACTTTTAATAGTTAGTCTCATCCTCTACCCATGCTGTCCTTATCGGCTGATCCTCAAATAATTGTATTTTATCGCTTTTCATGATTACTACCTCACAGATACATATTTTATGCCATTGGCATATTGATATTATCATATTCCAATGGTATAATCAATGCATATTTCGAGTATTATGCCAAAGTATAGACATAGCTATCTATTTAATACAAGGAGTTAGGTCATATGAATATATCACTGAATACAAGCCGATTAAAAGAATGCAGAGAAAAAATGGGAATCACCAAAATGGAAGCATCCAAAAGGATGCAACTCTCGCAACCGGCATATTTACGGTATGAAGCAGGCTCCAGAATACCTTCTCTCCAAACACTTTCCATCATAGCGAATGTTTTAAATACTTCCGTTGAGTACCTGACAGGACAGTCTGATGATCCGCATCCAATTTCATATACTATATCTAAATCTACCGACCCAGAGTTGTTTGAATTGATCAATATATGTAAGGCCGCAGATAATAGCGCATTTAAAAGGCTGTTTGCTTATGCAAGCAAATTGTCTGAACACAAATAGATAAACAAACACATATATTCAAACTCGCAAATGTATTTTCTGAACTGTTTATTTTGAGCGAATTTAGGCCGGTTTAACGGTTCATCTCTGAAACTGCTTGCCGAAGTTGTTAAGATAGTAACTGTACTCCTTGTGGCTCACGAAAATAAAAGCCCAGTGAGCGTTCTTCTTTTCCTTTCTCAGCAAAGCAAGATATTCCTCTCCACAGAAACTTCTGAATCTGTGGCCCTCAAATAAAGCGATCAACGGTACATCTGTGTATCCATCCGATTTTTTATTTATGATCACATCTGCATCATCTTCTATAAGCCGAAGGGGTATCTTTACCAGTTCAGACAGGAAAAACTCCTCCCCGTCAGGTGTTTCCAGTCCTCCATTCTCCAGATATATCCTTACCCATTCTTCACCTACGCCTGCATCCGAATACTGCTTTGCAGAGTAAATGCTCGGGGAATACACGGGAAGCTTTATCTTCTTACCATATACGATCTTTTTGATTGATTCCGGAGACAGGTAGAAATCTTCAGCCAGTTCCACGATGCCGGCACCCGCAGCATATCTGCTGCAGATGAGTGCATTTCTCTTATTCAGTTTTTCACGATATCCGGATGCTTCTCCCCAGCCCTTTGATCTTTCGCGCTTAGGTATATAGATGGCTTTTCCTTCTGCATACTTTTGCACTTCTCTCAAAAGGCTTGCAGGGAGAATATCCTTTGCATTTTCATATTTCATCTGTTCAGACCAGCCTGTTCATACGCTCTTCCAATTCGTTTATGGATCTGGTAATGGACTCACAGGACTCCAGATCGTCGATGGAAGCATGCCACATGAGTGTGTGCAGTCCCTTAAAATACGCCATGCACAGAAAACGTTCCTTATAGTTTTTTATATCTATATTTTTTCTTTTTGCATACTCATACAGTTTTTCCGGAACCAGGAGATAGGGCTTATTCAAGTCGAGGATTGCAAAATCCATAAGGAAGTCCATGATGCCGGCGCGTCCCCAGTCTGCGCAATATGCTTTGCCTGCATCGTCGACGATCATGTTGACGAAGAAGGTGTTGTTGTTTGCAAGGAATCTTTGCCCCTCGCAGTAGGGTGCATACTGCATGATCTTCGCGTAGATCTTGTCGAAATAGTCCTTCTTGAGAAACGTCGTCTCAAACATCTGCGTCCAGTTGTGCCAGTAGCCCTCCTGATCCTCATTAAAGGTCTCGCGGATAAACTCCTCGAAGGTGGCAAAGGGTGCCTTGTTGTCTTCGTCGAACTCACCGTAACCGGTCAGAGAAGAAATATCCGTATCAGCAATCCCAAAAATCATTTCGAAAAACTTCTCATATCCTTTTTCAAATTCTTCAACGGAAAGCTCGTTTGCACATCTGCCCTTGGGGCTCATCTCAATTTTGTCCCCTGTCAGATTCTTTATAAATATATCTCTGTTCATTTTTATCATCCTTTCGTATCTGCTTATTTCCTGTTACTTGTATCGGCGCCTTACAAAAAGAATGATAACAGACTCTCCGGCGGAGTGATATAGAAAGAACCATTATAATGAAACTCTACCTCAGCGTTTTCTTGCAATCGCTGTAAACTCTCCCGGGAGTTTCTCATTCTCCCATGAAGGATGTTCATCAAAACGCTCCAAAGTAAATCCATTCCCGATGATAGAATTGATGATCTCGCTTATGGTGTACTTCCTGTAATGGCATTTCGGGATCTGCTTACGGATCTCCTCATCGTAAAACCTTGCGTGCGCCATCTCACCTTCAAAGATATCTGTTGAGAAATAACTCATGGTAGGCTGCTGAAGCACCAGGATATCCGAAATCTTCGTAAAGGGATGAAAGTCGCTGCAGATCATCTTTCCACCGGGTTTAAGCAATCCGTTCATAACGTTCATAAAAGCATTTATATCGTGGAAATAATGAAGTATTCCGCCTTCCATGAAAACTACGTCAAAGTATCCCTCATACTTGTCCATATCGATTTCCATGATGTCACAGACTTCATATCCAACGGTTACACCTGCTGCCTCAGCTGTTTCAACTGCATACTTCTTGTTGGCTTCTGAAATATCAAAGACAGTAACCTCTGCCCCCAGCAAAGCCAGCGGAATTGCTTTCTTTCCGCAGGATCCGCAGATATTAGCTACCTTGAGGCCCGCAAAAGAATCAAAGTAGTTTGCATACTGTTTCAGCATTTTCTTTGGGTTTTCTCTATCCTTTGATGCCCTTTCTTCCGGTGTCCCGGCGGTTCTTACCCAAAAGTCATATGCATCAAACTCCCAGGCTTTTTTATGTTGTAAACTGTAATCTTCCAAAACTATTCCTCCTCATTTTTCAACTAATAACCATTGTATCAAAAAAGGCAACTCGCAGTAAACCACGAATCGCCTCGCTTTATCATAAGTTGCTCGCATTTTTTGATCCTACGCCCTCATTTTCAACCGGTGACAATTTGTAACCAGTTCATTTCCTTCGCTTTACCCATAAACAAACACCAACAGCAATTCCCTGTATAACAAAAAGCACTATAGAATTTATTAGTATCATTATATGTGAAGTGACCGGCTTAAAATACCATGCCATAGGATCAAGTCTGAGAATAAGTGCAAAGAGATATGACGATGCCAAACTAAGTATATTACCTATAAGCACGATCAGAGCGTTTCCAGAAATAATTGAGACAGCGCAAAGGCAAGCAAAACCCGCGATCATAACTGCATAGAATAGCATTGTTCCTCTTGTTGCATCGCCATATACCGCCATAAAAGAAAACGGAATACAGTACAGTAGCAAAAGAATAATTCTGACCAATTTACGATTATTTCTTAATAACTGCATTTTGCTTACCCCCATACATTAATAATATAATCCGGTATATAACCATTGTCAATCTGGCACCATGAAAATTAAGAAACGAAGCCATCTATGTGTCCATCATCAATTTTCACCGTTTCTTACAGTAAGAACCTCTTTATTACAGCTTCAATTTCATTCGTCCCCAATGGATTTGTCGATGTTTCTTCCGTAATTATCAAATCCTCTCCTATAAATAAGCCTTCCTTCATCAGCGTTTTTATCCGCTGAACAGAATTCTTCGCATAATCTTTATCGTCCATCATCCCCCGATGTTCCCAGTACATGACTCTTCTTCTTTTTACATCCAATACGGTAAAATCCGGATAAATAATCGCGCCATTGCTCAGCTGAAGGGGACACTCGTATTTATACGGAATTCCCTTGTCTGCCAACGCATTTGCTATATTAAGCTCGGATTTTGAACGAACTCTTTCTTTTCGTTTAGTTTCAAAGAAAGGAAGAAGGTCAGGTATAACTTTGCCTTCATACGGTATATTCAGCCATTTTTGCGCATAGTCTTCATCCGAAACATCTATGGGGATTATTAATTCCTTAACTTCCGCAGGGCTATCTGAATATACGTTTTGAACTGCAGTAATTACATTTTCTGTTTTGAAAAGAAGCTTCTTAAGGCTTTCGCTTTCCATTGTCACAAGCCTTAAAATCTTTTCATCATAGGATTTCTGAAGATATTTTTTGATCAAAGATTTTTCAGATTTGTGAATATACTTTCCGGATTTGTCTGTACTTTCATTTCGTAAATAATATTGCACACCATGCGAAGTCTTGCTTACATGAATTTTCCCGGGCGGTGCCTTCTCCAGCGCAGCTTCTTTGGAATTCTTGATTGATAAGAGCTCGCTGTATCTCTGCCTTGCTTCAGAATATAGGTTTGTGTAGCTCATCATTACTCCTTTTGGCGCAGATACTTTAGTTGCTGGTGTTTTTGTAATTAAAGCTTGGTTTTCTAATAAATTGTTTTGTTTTTTCATATTAGTTATTGCTTTTCTCCTTACCTCTCGATTAAACAGCGATTTATTGTTTATTATCATTTTCGCCGCTTGAATTCATGCTATTTCTTCTTTTCAAACAGTGGGATTCTTGCTTTTCTATTTTCCGCTGTCTCAAGCATGCCACGAACTTGATTTCATACAGCGGGATTCTTGCTTTTCTATTTTCCGCTGTCTCAAGCCTGCCACAAACTTGATTTCATACAGCGGGATTCTTGCTTTTCTATTTTCCGCTGTCTCAAGCCGCTCGCAAACTTAGTTTCAAACAGCGGGATTGTAAAAAATGGGAATTTTGATGTCCGGAGGTGTCAGCTGCCTCCAAAATAGACATCGGAATTTGAAAAAAGAAAGATTCCGATGCCCCGCGACTGGGGGCATCGGCTTTATAACAAGTTAGTACATGCTAAAACAACGCACTTACTACTCAATTCAAAGCAAGTACATGTCAAAACGAGCAAGTACAAGCTAATACAAGTCAAAAAACTAAAACGGGATGTGTAAACCACCCGATACTACTGAACTTGAATAACTCACTCGAGCTCTATCGTTCCCGGGGGCTTACTTGTTAAATCGTAGAATACGCGGTTTACGCCTCTGACCTCGTTGATGATCCTGCTCATTACAGTCTGGAGTACAGCAAAAGGAATTTCTGCCGCCTCTGCGGTCATAAAATCAACTGTGCGAACTGCACGGAGTGCAACGGCGTAGTCGTATGTACGTTCATCACCCATAACGCCTACAGAACGCATATTGGTAAGAGCGGCGAAATACTGGTCCGGCATCCAGGAAGGATTGAACTCTCTTTCACGGCTGAAGAGTTCATCAACAGACAAGCCATCCTTGCTCTCGCCGAAACGATCCTTTAAATTTTCCTTCTTCCACTCCTCAGCTGCCTTTGCAACCTCCTCGCGGTAGATCGCGTCAGCTTCCTGTACGATCTTGACCTTCTCGGCGTTTACTTCGCCGATGATCCTGATACCTAGTCCGGGGCCGGGGAAGGGCTGACGGAATACAAGTCTTTCCGGAATTCCAAGCTGAAGTCCCGCTTTTCTAACCTCATCCTTGAATAGGTTACGGAGGGGCTCGATGATCTCCTTGAAATCTACGAAGTCGGGAAGTCCGCCAACATTGTGATGTGACTTGATGACAGCGGATTCTCCGCCAAGTCCGGACTCTACAACGTCGGGATAGATAGTTCCCTGTGCAAGGAAGTCAACAGCGCCGATTTTCTTTGCCTCTTCCTCGAATACGCGGATGAACTCCTCGCCGATGATCTTTCTCTTGCGCTCAGGCTCCTCTACGCCTGCGAGCTTTGTATAATATCTTTCCTGAGCATTTACTCTGATGAAATTAAGGTCGAACTGGCCGCCGTTTCCGAATACAGCCTCAACCTCGTCTCCCTCGTCTTTTCTGAGAAGTCCGTGATCTACGAATACGCAGGTAAGCTGCTTTCCGATGGCTCTTGACAAAAGTCCCGCTGCAACGGAGGAATCAACACCGCCCGAAAGAGCAAGAAGAACTTTTCCGTCCCCTACTTTCTCGCGGATCTGCTTTATCGTATCTTCAACGAAAGTATCCATTCTCCAATCGCCGGCGCATCCGCAGATGCCGCGAACAAAGTTGTAAAGCATCCTTGATCCCTCGGGGGTGTGAAGAACTTCGGGATGGAACTGAATACCGTAGAGATTCTTCTCTTTATTTTCCATTGCCGCTACGGGCGTAGAACCGGTATGCGCAACAGACTTAAATCCGGGAGCAAGCTTTGAAATATAGTCAAAATGGCTCATCCAGCAGGTAGTCTTTGCATTTACCTTTTTAAGAGCGGATTCGTAAAAAAGTCCGCTTCCCTCTCCTCCGAAAAGAGCTGAAGAGGTATCGACTTCAAGATCCGTCTTTCCATACTCTCTGTTGGCGGCTCTCTCAACTTTTCCGCCAAGTACGTGGCTCATAAGCTGAGCTCCGTAGCAAAGCCCCAAAACAGGCACTCCAAGCTCAAAAAGTTCAGGCGAGCAGGTAGCGGCGCCCTCCTCATAACAGCTCGAAGGACCTCCTGTCAAAATAATACCCTTGGGATTCATCTCTTTGATCTTCTCAAGGGGTGTCTTGTAGGAATAGATCTCGCAGTACACATTACACTCGCGCACACGCCTGGCAACAAGCTGGTTGTACTGACCGCCGAAGTCTATTACCAATACTTTTTCTTTCTCCATAGTAAACCTTTCTATCAATATTCTCTGGACACAACCTGGTTTCTTCCATGACGCTTGCCATAGTAAAGGTTGTTGTCCGCCTGCTGGATAAGAGTCTCAAGACTGTATCCCGGCTTATATGATGTAACGCCAAGTGTCATAGTAAATCTGATCTCCTTGCCGTTATGCATAACAGTGTTTTTCTCCACCCCAGAGCGGATTGCCTCAGCAACCGACGTTGCTTTTTCATGGCTGTCCATGATCAGGATGAGGAATTCCTCGCCTCCCCATCTGCATATACAATCATCTTCAGTAACGTTGTCTCTGAAAATCTTTGCGACAGCTTTAAGAGCTTCGTCTCCGAATTCATGACCGTAATTATCGTTTATTATCTTAAAGTAATCTATATCACCCATTACAAGGGAATAGATACGTCCTCTTCTCTTCGCCTCAAGCATTGCGTTCTCGAGATGCTTTTCCATACTGCGGCGATTTGTAAGCCCGGTAAGAGGATCAACGCTTGCCTCAAGGTCAAGCTTTTCGTTCTCCTTTTGCATCGCAATCGTGGTAAATCGTCTTTCCGTAACAAAGAAATGCGACATAGCAGCAAGAAGGATAACAGAAAAAACCGCATTATAGATAAACAGCGCATGCACCTGTCCGTCTTCAAGAACAAAAGCCGGATCAAAACGATTGCTTATCACATAGCTTACGATCATAACAACTATAGCCGCAAGAGTCTGTATAAGCGGCGGATAGACTGATTTTTCTACATCATCATCCAAAACGGTAAGATAGAAAAAAAGCGGGATTATCGCCATGAGGTAAGTGAAAAATCCAACGTCCCACCCGAGCATAAAAGTTCCCAAGATAACCTGTATTGTTATCTCTACAAAAGTCATAACATATCCGGTAATAACATTACCGATATGTACCGTTCTGAGGACATAGAGATAGTAAGCTACAACAATACCGTTGTAGATGATCATCGGCCAAACATTAAAATGCACAAACATTAAAAGCATGATAACATGAACGATCGTAATTCCGATCGTTACAAGTTCAAGCTTAACCATTTGCGAGACAACTCTTTGGCCCGTTATGACATCTTTAATCTGCTTAAAAATATTTGGTTCCATTTCCCCAAAATCCAACTAAAATCAGTTAATTTTACCTTCCCATACAGAGAATATTTTATCATACGAAAACCCTCTTTTAAAGGGAGGGGTATACTTTTTCAAAAAAAAATATAAAAGCTATTGTGCTTCTTTTCAATTTATGATATATTTTGAAGTAACTAAAGGTGGATTAGTAGCTTTAGTTACGGAGAAAGGATTTTCCGTTTGGTTTAAAATGCCTGCTCAGGCGTCACACATTTCATGGAAGAAAGGAGGTTGTGGCAATGAGTGCTGTCAGAGATACTATTCTAAATAATTATCTTCAAACATATCAGCCAAGTATTACGCGATACGACTCTCACAAAAAGAGCGACTTGCGAAATACTTATAATTCCATTGTCAAATTAAATAAAGAATCTCCTTGGTATCTTCCTGTTACGAGTAAAGATGCTCAGGCTTTTGCTGTGGGTCTTAAAGAAAACGCACGTGAGCTTCGCGCGGATATCGCCGAACTGGGCGGTCTCGAAGAAGACGGTCTTATAAGCGGAAAGAGTGCTTACTCCTCTAACCCTTCAGTTGTAAATGCAGTATTCGTAGGCGATGAGAAAAACGCAGACTCCATCCCTTCCTTCGAAATTGAGGTTAAATCCATCGCCACATCTCAGGAGAACGTCGGAACCTACCTTCCGAATTCAGCGGTCGGTCTTTCAGAGGATACATACTCCTTTGACGTGGGTATAAACGGTATGAGCTACGAGTTCCAGTTCTCTATTACCGAAGGCGAGACAAACCGTGATGTTCAGGAAAGGCTCGCAAGACTTATCAATAATTCCGGAATCGGTCTTTCCGCCGAAGTAAGAACATCCGGCACAGATTCCTCGCTTTCCGTTTCTTCCGAAGCAACCGGAATTCCAAACGGCCGCGATGTGATCTTCAAGATATCCGACGACCGTACAAGTAAGGCAAAAGGAGCCGTTGACTACTTTGGTCTCGACAATATAGAAACCTCTCCCTCCAATGCCCGCTTTGTAATAAACGGCGAAGAGCGAGAAACAGGTTCAAATCACTTTACCGTCGGCAAGACTTACGAGCTCACCTTAGGCGGCGTCAGCAAAGAGGGCGAGCCTACCACGATCGGTCTTAAAACGGATACCGAAACCGTTACAGATAACGTATCAAAACTTATCGGCAGCTACAACAATTTCCTTAAAGCTGTCAGTACTTACACCAGCTCCCTCGCAAGAAGCAAGCAGCTTACCGGTGAAATTAAAGGAATCGGTTCCTACTACGGAAACATCCTCTCGAACGTCGGCATCGGAATAGACGAAGACGGCGCTCTGTCGGTAGACGAAGATAAGCTTAAGGAATCCGCAAGACAATCCGGCGACTTATCCTCTACCTTCGCGGCTATCAAAGACTTCTCCAACGCGCTCCTTAGAAAGAGCAATCAGGTAGCCCTCGATCCTATGGAATATGTACAAAGGACCGTTGTAGCCTATAAAAACCCGGGTCACAACTTCGCAAGCCCGTACACAACCAGTTCCTACTCTGGAATGATGTTCAATTTCTTCTGTTAAAAATCCCTCCCCGCCATTATTCACAGCAGAGAGGGATTCTTTTTGTCTTTTTATATTCCTAAAACCCTGTTTATTTCTTACAGATACTTCTTAAGGGTCTCAGCCTTGTCGGTCTTCTCCCAGGGAAGGTCTACGTCAGTTCTTCCGAAGTGGCCGTATGCGGCGGTAGCCTTGTAGATAGGTCTTCTAAGATCAAGCATCTTGATGATTCCTGCAGGTCTTAAGTCAAAGTTTTCTCTGACAACATCGACAAGCTTCTGATCGGAAATCTTACCGGTTCCGAAGGTGTCTACCATAACAGAGGTAGGCTGAGCTACGCCGATTGCGTATGAAAGTTGGATCTCGCACTTGTCGGCAAGTCCTGCAGCAACGATATTTTTAGCAACATATCTTGCTGCGTATGCAGCGGATCTGTCTACCTTAGTGCAGTCCTTACCGGAGAAAGCTCCGCCGCCGTGACGAGCATATCCACCGTAGGTGTCTACGATGATCTTACGTCCGGTAAGCCCGGCATCTCCGTGAGGTCCTCCGATAACAAATCTTCCGGTAGGATTGATGAAAAACTTTGTATTGTCATCAACCATCTCCTTGGGGAGAATGGGAGCGAATACGTATTTCTTGATATCAGCATGAATCTGTTCCTGAGTAACGTCCTCGTCATGCTGAGTTGATAAAACAACCGCCTCAAGTCTTACAGGCTTGCCGGCCTCGTCATACTCAACAGAAACCTGAGTCTTTCCGTCGGGACGAAGATACTTAAGTGTACCGTCCTTACGGACCTTGGTAAGCTGCAGCGCGAGTTTGTGTGCAAGAGAGATGGGATAAGGCATAAGCTCGGGAGTCTCGTTTGTAGCGTAACCGAACATCATACCCTGGTCTCCGGCTCCTGTATCAAGGTCATCCTTAAGGCTTCCTTCTTTAGCTTCAAGAGCTTTGTCTACGCCCATAGCGATATCAGCGGACTGTTCGTCGAGTGCAACAAGTACGGCACAGGTATTTCCGTCAAAGCCGTACTCGGATTTGGTGTATCCGATTTCTTTAACAGTTTCGCGTACGATGCTCTGGATATCAACGTATGCGTTTGTGGTAAGCTCTCCTGTTACAAGCACAAATCCTGTACAGGCGGCTGTCTCGCATGCAACACGGCTCATGGGGTCCTGTTTCATGCAAGCGTCGAGAATCGCGTCGGAGATGGCATCGCAGACTTTGTCGGGATGTCCCTCTGTAACGGATTCTGATGTAAATAATCTTTTCTCCATATTTCCTTCTTTCTGTGCCTTAGGCACCGGTGCATTATTATGTGTTCTCTGTCTTCCCTGTTAAACATCGGGATAAGTAGTGATTTGTTTTTTGGGGAACAAAAAACGCTTCTTAATTTCAAAATTCAAATTTTATTTCGAAACAAGAAGCGGATTCCATATGATTTCAAATCCTCTTATTGATCGAATATTAAACGAATGATTCGCTCAGGTTGGCACCTTCCGTATCGGGGTTGCCGTGGCTTCACAGGTCCTATGTACCTCCACCAGCTCTGAATAAGAGAACACTATTAACTTGTAATGATAAATTACCACCTATACAGGCTTATGTCAATCAAAGATTTAAACCACTTTGATCTTGAACTTGCTGATATCCTTTTCGGACTCCACAAGTTCGATGTCTGCGCCAAGCTTTTTAAGCTTGATGTGGAAATCTTCGTAACCTCTCTGAATGTACTTGATCTCGTCAATCGTACTGAAGCCTTCGGCCGAAATAGCTGCAAGTACCAAAGCGGCACCCGCTCTTAAATCGGGGGCGGAAATATCGGCTCCGGTATAGCCCTTTGTTCCGTCGATAATGGCGGTAGAGCTCTCAACCTTGATGCTTGCGCCCATTCTTATAAGCTCTTCAACATACTTGAATCTGTTTTCAAAGATGCTTTCGGTAACGATACTCGTTCCTTCCGCAAGTCCCAAAGCGACTGTAATCTGCGGCTGCATATCCGTAGGGAAACCGGGATAAGGAAGAGTCTTAACGTGGGTATGCTTAAGCTTTTTGGAGGCAACAACGCGAACGCAGTCATCCTCCTCCATAACCTCGCAACCTATCTCCAGAAGCTTTGCGGAGATGGACTCAAGGTGCTTCGGGATAACGTTTTTAACCGTAACATCGCCATGGGTAATAGCGGCACCAAACATAAAAGTACCGGCCTCTATCTGATCGGGGATGATCGTGTAATCGGTTCCGTGGAACTTACTTACGCCCTTTATACGGATAACATCGGTTCCGGCTCCCTTGATGGAAGCTCCCATACTGTTAAGGAAGTTCGCCACGTCAACTACATGGGGCTCCTTAGCAGAGTTTTCGATTATAGTAGTACCCTCTGCCATAGAAGCGCTCATCATAACGTTAATAGTAGCACCGACGCTTACAAGGTCCATATAGATATGGTTTCCGGTAAGCTTTTCGCAATGGGTACGGATCATACCGTGGTCAAGATTGACCTCGGCTCCGAGGGCTTTAAACCCTTTAATATGCTGATCGATTCCTCTGCATCCGATGTCACATCCGCCGGGGAGAGTAACTTCAGCATTTTTATATTTTCCAAGTAAAGCTCCTATAAGATAATAGGACGCTCTGATCTTTCTAATATTTTCGTCATCGACTACAAGACTATTGATATTAGCACCGTTAATAGTTACACTGTGCCTGCTGTCACGCTTTACCATAACGCCGATGGATTTCATTGCATCCAAAAGAACGTTGATATCTCTGACATCAGGAATATTATCAATATGGACAGTCTCATCAGTCATCACCGCCGCAGCAAGTATGGGGAGAGCCGCGTTTTTAGCTCCTCCGATCTCTACCTCGCCTACAAGCGGTGTGCCGCCTTTTATAGCATACTGCTCCATGACACACCTCTGTAAGTAACACTTTTATTAAAAAAAGGCTACAAATATTAAGCGCGCAGTACACGCACTTACTAAATTTATATCACATTTTCTCATTTTTGTAAACATAAGCTCTACCTCATATAGTTTGTACCTCTATATCAAAAATGTTATACTATGTAAAGGTTTAAGCCTAAATATAACTCACGAAAGGCAGACAGCATGATACGTCTCATCCTAGTAAGCATTTTTCTTATTCTTTTCCTTGTTTTGTCACTTCCGGCGATGCTCGTTACCTGGATCATCGGAAAAATAAACAAACCCGCAGGAGACAGGGCTTCCCTTTGGATCGTAAACAAGATCGGATTCCGCTCAGTGCAGTTCCTCGCCGGCGTAAAGACCAAAGTCATCGGTCACGACCGCATCCCCGACGAACCCGTTCTTTATATTTGTAACCACAGAGGCTTTTTCGATACCATAACCTCGTATCAGCTCGTTAAGAACCCCACCGGATACGTTGCGAAAAAAGAAATTCTTTACGCTCCTCTTCTTAACATATGGATGCTTCTTTTAAACTGCCAGTTCCTTGATCGAAAGAAGCCCCGCTCGGGTATGGATATGCTTCTTAAATCAATCGAACTTATCAAAAAAGGTATCAGCGTATGCATCTTCCCCGAAGGAACAAGAAACCGTGACGCCGAAAGCGATGAGCTTCTTCCCTTCCACGCAGGCTCCTTCAAGATTGCTACCAAAACAGGCTGTCCCATCGTTCCCGTTACTCTTATTAACGCAGGAAAGGTTTGGGAGGACCACTTCCCCTGGATGCACGGTAAGAACATGGTCATCGAGTACGGCGAGCCTATTTACACCAAAGACCTTTCAAAAGAAGAATTAAAAAATGTCTCTGAAATTACCAGAGACATCATTCAAAAAACATATATTAAGAATAAAGCTGAATATGCTGATTTCTTAAACGCAAGATAGTTTAAAAAATCTCTTTAAAGACTTTCACTATCTCCTCAAAATGCATTCCGTGGGAAGCCTTTACAAGTACTGCGCTTCCTGCGGGGATCAGTTCCCGCTTGTTTACATCTTCCTTAAGAGCTTCAATAAATTTATCCCTCGTCTCAAAGTATCCGATGTAGTCGGTACCGCCGGGCTCTCCGGCTTTTCTTAATTCCTCAAAAGCCTCTCTTGCGCCTTCCCGCATACTCTCAGATAAAGCGCCGATACAGTAAACCTTCTCAACGCCTTTTCTAACAGCGTACTCTCCGACTTCCTTGTGGAAGTTCTTTTCGTTTGAGCCAAGTTCAAACATATCTCCAAGAATTGCTACCTTTACGCCCTCCGCGAGGCCAAGAAGATCGATGGATGATTTCATGGAAACAGGGTTTGCATTGTAGCAATCGTCAATAAGAGTAACATCACCAATGGTTACAATATTGTTTCTTCCGGCGATTGCTCCCATGCTCTCAATTCCGGCTTTTATCTCTGCGGGAGTAAGTCCAAGTAAAAGCGCAACACTTGATGCAGCTGCCGCATTGATAACCATATGATATCCGGGAAGAGGGACGCGTACGCCTATTATCTCGCTGCGTACGCTTACGTTTTCTCCTGTATTAACCGTCCTTCCTTCGAAGTTAAGTACAAGCTTTGCCTGGGTTCCGAGAAGGCCTTTCCCTTCAGTTTCTTGTATCCTAGTCATAAGAGCCTTGGGCGAACCGTTCTCCCCAAAGAAAAGAGGCTCCTTGTCGTTAACAGTGCCAACGGTTATAAGCTTGTCATCTCCGCCAAAGAGGACCGCTCTTCCTTCTTTGCTAAGGCACTTAAAGATCTCTGTCTTAGCCTTAAGGATTCCGTCACGAGTCTTAAGATTTTCAAGATGGCACTGACCGATGTTTGTAATAACGGCGATGTCGGGCTTAACCATCTCCGTAAGCCTTGTCATCTCGCCGAAATCGCTGATTCCCATTTCGATGACGGCAGCCTCATGCTCTTCTCTTATCTTTAAAAGAGTAAGCGGAACTCCGATTTCGTTATTATAGTTTCCTTCGGTCTTTAAGACATTATACTTTTCGGCAAGTACGCCTGCGATAAATTCCTTTGTACTTGTCTTTCCGACGCTTCCCGTAATTCCCACAAAAGGAATGGAGAGCTTATTTCTGTAGCAGGCAGCAATCTGTTTTAAAGCGGTCAAAGAATCCTTTACAACTATATAGCTTCCCCAGTTCTCGGGATTTGTTCCGAAGACAAGCTTAACCTGCTCCGGGTCCATCTCGCATATTACAAGGCTGACGCCTTTTTCAAAAACCTGTCCGATGAAGGAATGGCCGTCTACTCTTTCACCCTTTTGAGCAATAAATACTCCGCCCGGGGTAACAAGCCTCGAGTCAAGTACAACGCTTGTAAGGTCAGCGTTTACATCGGCGCCTTTTGCTATATGTGCCTCTCCCCCAAGTGCTTTTACTATATCATCAATAGAAAGTTTCATAACTGAATAATATATCCTTTGGTTATCGTCGCATATTTTCAGGCTGCGACTATTTACTTACAATGCAAGTTTAATAAGCTTCTCACAGAGGTCTTCATAGCTGATTCCTACCGCAGCTGCCTCCTGAGGAAGAAGCGAGGTGGGAGTCATTCCGGGAAGAGTATTGCACTCAAGGCAATAGAACTCTCCGCTTTCGCTAAGCATAAAGTCCATACGGGCGTAGCTCTTGTATCTTAAAGCGGCGAAAGCCCTCTCTGCCATTTTCTGAACAGTCTCAGTCTGCTCCGCGGTGAGTTCTGCGGGACAGGTCTCAACCGTGCTTCCTGCCTGATACTTATTCTTGTAATCGTAGAAGCCCTGCTTCGGCGCAATTTCGATAACAGGAAGTGCCTTTCCTTCGATAACACCTACCGCAAACTCGCGGCCCTTTATGTACTGCTCTACGATTGCCTTGGTATCATACTTAAACGCTTCATCGCAGGCTTTGTCAAATTCCGATCTGTCGTTTGCGATTGAAACACCTACGGAAGAACCACCGTTGGTTGCCTTAACAATGCAGGGGTAAACTATATCGGCTTCAGTTCCGTTCTCCGCAACGTACCTATCGTAAACATCCCCTGAAACGCAGGCGCATGCGGGAACATTATCCTTTTTATAGATAACGATTCCCTTAGGTGTGTTAACACCCCAGGCCTTAAAGAGGTCCTTTGTGATGGCTTTATCCATCGCCATTGCCGCGCTGGTAAAATCGGTTCCGGTGTACTTGATTCCCATAAGTTCAAAGGTGGACTGAACCTTTCCGTCCTCGCCGCCGATTCCGTGAAGAGCCATAAATACAACATCTGCCTCCTGGCAAAGCTTTATGACATTGGGTCCGAAGAAATTCCTGTCTCCGTCGGGTCTCATTGCCTTTACAGCCGAAATATCGGGATTGATCTCGCTGATTCCCTTAACCTGCGCTGCCCAATCCTTATCCTTCTCAAAAATACCCGTAACATCTCCCTCGATTCCAAGGTAAACGTCAAGCATAATGACATCATGCCCTTTTTTCTTTAAAGCCTTATAAACCATGCTTCCCGAAATAAGGGATACATCTCTCTCTGTGCTTATTCCGCCACATAAAACTACAATCTTCATTTCAATCCTTCTTTCAATCGCTTATTATTTATACTACCAGGAATAATTCCATATAACGGGAGCTGAAGGGTCCAGCTTCCCATTGTTTTCAAGCCATGCCAGCCAGGCATATATCGCCACGGCATCGGTGGGGCTTTTTTCTTCAAAATCCAGGCTTACCGCTCCGGTATTTCTTCCCGAAAGATAATGCACAATATTGAGTATCTGCTCATTGTACTCATATCCGTCAAGAATATAGTTCATGGCCGCAAATTGCTGCGCATACTTAAGAAGCTGATCACCGTCTTCATTCGGATCTCCGGAAACAGATATCAGCTTTTTATTGTCATTTAAGTCCCTGCATCTGAAAAGAAGATTCTCCATCATTTTATCGCAAAGAGCTCTGTCGACTCCGCTTCTTATCGTCATATAGCCCATAGCTCCGTAAAGGATATATCCCGAATCGTACAGGTCATCATCCGAAGTCAGATACTCCCCCATATTAAGGATTTCTTTCGCGTAGGAGGCAGCACCCGAAGTACGATACAATTCCTCAATCGCCAAAAAGCGGGCTTTTTTCTTCTCATCATTCTCGGTAGCCGATTCCGATGCGGTTTCCTTATAAAGCGCCGAAGCCTTTTGAATACATTCCGTAGCAAGCTTTTCATCAACCGACTTGTAATTGTATCCAAATTTAGATAAAAGCGCTATGGAAAGATACTTTTGCGTCCCTTCTAACTCGTCCAAATTGCTTAAAGAGATCCACTTTCCCACAGCATCAAGCACATCCGGCACATCAGCCTTTTCCGCGTAAAGGACTTCTTTATACCTCTCAAAAGAGTAAAGAACGGAATACACTTCCCAGACATCCGCATTCCCGACCTGAATCTTTTCGCACTCATTTTTTATAAGATTCCAGTAAATATCACGGTAAAAGGTGTCGCTTACATCAAAAGAAAAAGAATTGCCTATCTCTCCTCCGTTGATATAATAGGTTCCCTCCGGAACCTCTTCCTCGATACTCAGCCTTGCAAAAAACTTTCCCTCATCTTTTTTAAGGATTGCTTCTCCCCTGTTACACTTTAAAACTTCATTTCCTTCCGGATCTTCAAGAGCATATTCCTCCGGCAGCTTTCCGGAATACACAAAGGCTGTAACGATTTCATTGCTGCTGTATCCCTTCCGGTCCACAAGGATTCCGGGGGTCATCTTGGGCACTTCATAATCCAGCACCGCCTCATTTTCCATCGAATAGGTTTCGCTCCCCCCAAGCTGCCACTGGCTCTGGATCAGGTTTTCACCCGCATCAAAAGACCCGCAGCCGCCGGTTGCGAGGCCTCCGAGAACCGTTACGGCAAAGGTAAAAAGAGCGGCAGGTTTTATTTTATTTTTCTTATTTTTATTATTATTCTTCTTTTTTGTATTATTTTTCAAAAATCTCTCAAACATAAAAAATCATCCCTGTATGGAATTTTGTCCATACAGGGATGATTATAACATATTTACCAAAAAATCCAAAACCCTCTATACATCTTGCCAAGACTATGCGTCTTTCTCAAACTTCACAAGGTCAAGATGCTGGAGCATTCCCGTCATTCCGTTTTCGTAGAGGAATAAACCGCTGCTTCTGATAAAGCTCTTGGCGCTGTTTAAATCATCCGTATCGGAAAACTGCGTTTCAACATTTTTCAGATACAGCGCTCCGACTCCGGATTCGGCAAGTGAATAAAGCTTTGACTCACCCTTTTCATCCATAACCCAGATCTTAAGCTTTTGCCAGATTTCGTCATCTTCGTCGATCCAGCCGTTACCGTCCGAATCATACTCGGCAAGATCCTTAAAGCCATCTCCGCTTGATGTACCGAAAAGCTCTTTTCCGTCGTTAATGACTCCGTCTTCGTTTTTATCAAGAGCAAGATATCCGCAACCACTGCGAAGCCTTCCGATAGTGTCTGTCTCTCCATCGCCCTCAATATCAAACCTAAAGGTCTGATCCGAAACACCGGCGGGATTTCCGTCAAGACTGATAACGAGCGGATCGCAGGTTCTGACAAATCCCGTTCCCAAGGATACTCCCGTCTCGGCTACAAATCTTCGGCTCATAGAGACATTAATGTTAAAACTGATCTCGCGGCCGTCTCCTGTTACCACCTTCCCTTCCGCGGAAAACGATGTGTTTTCCTCTTCGGTATAGCAGTCAAGAGCTGTATACTCGTAGACCTTTACCGGCGCCTGTGAAGCCCCGGCCGAAACTGCCGTTTCCGTTTCCAAAGGGATCTGCGATTCGGAAGAATCGTTAGAATACAGAGAGCTCTTGTAATCCCCGTATCTTCTTCCGAATAAAAGCTCCAGGATCCAAAGTACGGATTTGTTTCTGATAGTCTCGGCATCAATGTCCTCTTCCTTACGTACCGAGTAGCTTCTTCTCGCCCCTTCAACCTTCTGTCTGAGGTTAAAAATCTCAGACATGCTCATCATGTTACTCTTTCCGGTCTTTTTCTCCGATTCTTTCTTTTCAGAAAGTTCATCCTTTTCGGAAAGTTCTTCCTTTAAAGTTTCGTTTCCGAAAAGTTGCTGCCCAAAAAGGCTTTTTGCAGATGCGCTGTCCAATTCCCTTTCTTCGTAGCGCATACAGGAAAATTTAGCAGTCATATGACTGCGGGCGGATTCCATTCCTATTGCTGACATAGCAATTCTCATAAGTACTTACGCCCATCCATTTCTCTCCCTGAAATATAGTTTGTAAAATACGGTTACATTCCATATATCGGTGCGCTGCAAAGAAACCTTAAGGTTATCCGTCGGTTATTCTATTGTTTCATCTTTTCGATATTGTTCTTTACGGCATCCATCTTCTCTTTAAAGATGCTGATAGCCATATCCTTGTTTATAACGATATTCTCGTTAAAAGGATTGATGGCTACTCCCGAAATGGGATGCTCTGCTCCGTCAGGCGTAGGAGCCGCGAACATTGCGCCAAACTCTTCGAGCCTTATGTTGGCATGATTATCCTTAAAGATTGCGGGAGTAGTATTCCCGTTGGCGTCTTGAGAGTCATTCATAGTCTTTATATCCGTAAAGGCTACAAAAAATCTTTTTCCGTCATTCGCCGTAATAAAGGGAAACTGTACCTTTGCTCCCTTCTCCACGATTGTAACGCCCTTCTCGTCTACAAAAGGCGCGGGATCGATAAATACGGGAGAAACCAAAACAGCCTTGGTAAGCTCTCCGGTAAATAGCTTTCTGTGCTCCGGAGTATCTTCAGCTCTTAAAAGCTGAAGCGCTCCGACAAGCATAGGATTTGATGTTTCTTCGTTAAATTTCATTTAAGTAAAACTCTTTCGTTTGTATAGCTTATTTAGTATATCTGTCAGACCGCTCTAAGGGCTAAACCTGCGATCAATCTACGCGGTTGTAGTTGATAAGGCATCCCTTAAGGATGATCTCTCTTTCCTCGTCCGTAAGCTCTCCAAGCTTCATCTCGAAGGGATCTGAAAGCTTATGTCCTTCGGTATCAACCCTGTATGCCTTGATAACATCCCACTTTTCCTCAACAGCTTTCTTGATGTCGGGTATGAAGAGGAAGTCAAGGTTCTTAAAAGGAAGCTCTCCTTCGGGAATAAGGAAGGGAAGCATACCCCAGTTGATAAGGTTTGAACGATATCTCTTGGTAGCATACTCGTTTGCGATATTTGCCCATCCTCCGAGTACCTTCTGGCAGGAAGCTGCCTGCTCGCGGGCCGATCCGTCTCCGGGCTTAACGGCAAAGATCGTCGATCCGAATCCTGTATTTTTAGGTGAAGCCTCAGCAAATCCGTTGTCCTTGATAGAATGCATTACGTCATGAACCCAGTCTGCCTTCTTGCAAAGATGTTCGGGGTTCTCTACCCTCGCATCCTCGATAGCTTTTACTTCCTTAGCTCGTCCTACGTACTGAGGATCCTTTCTTGAGAGGGCAAACTCAGCAAGTCCGAGAGGATTCGAACGATAGCTTGAAGTCTCTCCCGAAGGGATGAGCTCGTCGGTAGTAGTAACAGGATCGTGAATCTCGGAAACAACCTTAAGGATGAGATTCTCGGGAAGAGCGCTCATCTTAGGCCAATCCTTGATATTGGGTCCGAGGACAAGCTCTGCATCAGGGTCTGCGACTCCCTTTGAATCAAATACACGATTCTTGTAGATATTAGCATCGTAATGATATTTGTAATTTGTAAACTCTCCGTCAAATTCCGTAGCGGGGGTAAGAACGCCTCCGTTTGCCGCTGTTGCAGCGATTGAACGCGCATCCATAAGAGCAACGGAAGAAATCTGACCGTTCTGAAGCTTCGATCCCTCACGGTTGGGGAAGTTTCTGGTGGAGTGTCTGATGGAGAACGCATTGTTTGCAGGTGTATCTCCGGCGCCGAAGCAAGGTCCGCAAAATGCTGTCTTAAGAACAGAACCAGTCTCTAAGATAGTAGCGGCGCATCCGTTCTTTATAAGTTCCATGTAGATAGGCATTGAAGCGGGATAAACGCTTAATGTAAAGGCATCGGAACCGATATATCTTCCCTTTAAGATATCGGCAGCGGCGCAGATATTCTCAAATCCACCTCCGGCACAACCTGCAATGATACCCTGATCAACAACGAACTTGCCGTTCTTAACCTTACTCTTTAAGTCATACTCTACCGCACCATCCAAAGATACGAGAGCTCTCTTTTCGGTTTCGTCAAGGATATCGAGAAGGTTGGCGTTAAGCTCTTCGATGGTGTAGGTATTGCTGGGATGGAAAGGCATAGCAATCATCGGTCTGACAGCCGAAAGGTCTACAACAACCATTCCATCGTAGTAAGCTACCTCGCCGGGATTAAGCTCTTTATACTCCTCCGCTCTCTCGTGGATCTCGTAGAACTCCTTGATCTTATCATCGGTCTTCCAGATTGAAGAAAGGCAGGTTGTCTCGGTAGTCATAACGTCAACACCGATACGGAAATCAGCTGAAAGCGCGCTTACGCCGGGGCCCACAAACTCCATAACCTTGTTTTTAACGTAGCCGTTCTTAAATACGGCGCCGATGATGGCAAGAGCTACGTCCTGGGGTCCTACGCCCTTTACAGGCTCGCCCTTTAAGTAGATTCCTACTACTCCGGGCATATTTATATCGTATGTCTGGTTGAGAAGCTGTTTAACAAGCTCGGGTCCGCCCTCGCCCACAGCCATAGTTCCGAGAGCTCCGTAACGGGTATGGGAATCCGATCCGAGGATCATCTTTCCTCCGCCCGCAAGCATCTCTCTTGCAAACTGATGGATTACAGCCTGATGAGGGGGTACATAGATTCCGCCGTACTTCTTTGCGGCCGAAAGTCCAAATACATGGTCATCCTCGTTGATAGTACCGCCTACCGCGCAAAGAGAGTTGTGGCAGTTGGTAAGAACGTAAGGCATGGGGAACTTTGTAAGTCCCGATGCTCTTGCGGTCTGGATGATACCGACAAAAGTAATATCATGGCTTGTAAGCTTGTCAAAGCGGATTTTTAACTTTTCCGGTGAGCCTGAAGTGTTGTGCTGCTGGAGGATACCGTACGCGATAGTCTCTCTCTTAGCTGCCTCTTTGGTTACATCCTTACCGGTCTTGCTCTTAATGGCTGCCTGTGCCTCAGCATTATCTGCCACAAGCTCGGCTCCGTTTACAAGGTAAGCTCCTCCATCGTACAATTCGATCATTTTCATCTTTCTTCTCCGTGATATATTTTTATTTGGTTGAATTCTTGTTTTCTTTCAGTACAACCTTGTCAAGGTGCCAGATCTCATCAACATACTCCTGAATAGTTCTGTCGGATGTGAACTTTCCGGAGCAAGCAACATTGAGTATCGCGCTCCTTGCCCATCCGGCTTCATCCTTGTATGCCTGTTCAACCTTTCTTTGCGCCTCGGCGTAGGACTTGAAATCCTTAAGGATAAAGTAAGTATCTGCCTTTGCGGTTGACTGAGTATTAAGAAGGCTGTTGTAAAGCGGTCTGAAAAGCTCAGTGTCCGGATTATAGGTTCCGTTTATCAGCTGCATAAGAACTTTTCTGATGTCGGGATCGTTGTTAAAGATCTCCATCGGATCGTATCCGCCGTAATTTTCGAAGTGGATGACTTCATCGGATGAAAGACCGAAGATAAAGGCATTTTCAGCCCCTACTTCTTCAACGATCTCAACGTTTGCTCCGTCCATAGTTCCTAAGGTAAGGGCTCCGTTTAACATAAACTTCATATTACCGGTACCGGAAGCCTCCTTGGAAGCCGTGGATATCTGCTCGGATACATCTGCTGCCGCAAAGATTATCTCCGCATTTGATACGTTGTAGTTTTCGATAAATACAACCTTAAGCTTTCCGCCGATCGATTCATCATTGTTTATCACATCGGCAACGGAATTGATAAGCTTGATGGTAAGCTTTGCGTTGCGGTAACCGGCAGCGGCCTTTGCTCCGAAGATAAAGGTTCTGGGGAAGAACTCCATATCGGGGCGCTCCTTAAGCTGATTGTAAAGATACATAACGTGCAGGATATTAAGAAGCTGTCTCTTGTATTCATGTAGTCTCTTAACCTGTACATCAAAGATCGATCTGGGGTCTACTTCGATTCCGTTATGGTCGAGAATGTACTTTGCAAGGCGGACCTTGTTCTGGTACTTGATATTCATAAACTCCTGCTGAGCCTTCTCGTCATCGGCGTAAACCTTAAGCTTTGAAATCTTGGGAAGGTCTGTGATCCAGTCGTTTCCGACATGATCCGTAACCCAATCCGCAAGAAGCTGGTTTCCGTGAAGCAGGAATCTTCTCTGGGTAATACCGTTTGTTTTATTGTTGAACCTTTCGGGGAACATCTCATAGAAATCGCGAAGCTCCTGCTTCTTGAGGATTTCCGTATGAAGCCTTGCTACACCGTTTACGGAGTATCCGGCAACGATAGCAAGATGCGCCATCTTAACCTGTCCGTCATATACGATAGCCATCTTACGGATCTTCTCATTAACGTCGATTCCCGGAGTATTGCCGTATTTATTCTTGATCTCCTCGATAAAGCGGCGGTTTATCTCCTCAACTATCTGGTAAACTCTGGGAAGAAGTCTTGAGAACAGCTCAATAGGCCATTTCTCAAGAGCCTCGCTCATGATGGTGTGATTGGTATAAGCACAGGTCTTTGTGGTAACGTCCCATGCTTCATCCCAAGTAAGATAATAATCGTCCATAAGCACACGCATCAGCTCAGCCACAGCAACTGTAGGGTGAGTATCATTAAGCTGGAAGGTAACCTTCTCGTAGAACTTTCTGATGTCGTCGTGCTTTCTCATATATTTATCAACAGCTTCCTGAACGGAGGCCGAGATAAAGAAATACTGCTGCTTTAAGCGCAGCTCTTTACCTGCGTAGTGGTTATCGTTGGGATAGAGAACCTCAACGATATTTCTCGCAAGGTTAGCCTGCTCAACGCTTCTCTGGTAGTCTCCCTGATCGAAAGCGTCAAGCTGGAAACACTCAACAGGCTCTGCGTCCCAGATCCTTAAAGTGTTAACTATTCCGTTGCCATATCCGACAATAGGAAGATCGAAAGGAATCGCCCTTACGGACTGATATCCTTCCTGCGTAAATACGCTTCTTCCGTTTTGGTCGGTTTTTACGGTTACATAACCGCCGAATTTAATCTCTTTAGCATACTCGGGGCGGCGAAGTTCAAAAGGATTGCCGTCTGCGAGCCAGTTATCCGGTACCTCTACCTGATAACCGTCTTCAATCTTTTGCTTGAACATACCGTAGCGATATCTGATTCCGCATCCGTATGCGGGATATCCCAAGGTAGCAAGTGAATCAAGGAAGCAGGCAGCGAGACGGCCGAGGCCTCCGTTTCCCAAAGCAGCATCGGGCTCCTGGTCCTCGATCACATTAAGGTCAAGTCCCAGTTCTTTGCATGCTTCCTGAACAGGCTTATAAGCCTGCATATTGATGAGGTTATTACCCATCGCGCGTCCCATAAGAAATTCCATGGACATGTAATAAACCATTTTAGGATCTTCTTTTTCATAGGCCTTCTGTGTCTCCATCCAGCTCATGATTATCTGATCCTTGATAGCGTACGAAACTGCCTGAAAAATCTGCTGGGGAGTAGCCTCCTCCAGTGTCTTACGATAAAGGGTTGTTACGTTATAGAGAACGCTTCTCTTAAAAAGTTCCTTATCGAATTTAACCTTTTTGGTTGTTGTTGTGCTTTTCACGATGAGTCCTCCTTGTTTTTTATTAAACTACTTCGATAGAGATAGTTACTTTTTCACCATTGATATCCCAGTCCTTGTTAACCTTGTAGGTCTGTCCGGAGGTAAGTACATCAGCAAGGACTTTGCCGGATATGGATTCTTTACTTCTTTCCGCGATTTGTGACAACTTGTCGTTTCCATTTAAGGATACCTTGATATGATCGGTAACATTAAAGTCGGATTCCTTACGCATTGTCTGGATCTTGGATACGAGCTCGGCAGCATAGCCTTCCTCGATAAGTTCGGGAGTAAGGTTTGTATCAAGAACAACGATAAGCTTGTTGTCCTCCTGAGATACATAGCCTTCCTTTTGGGTCATCTCGATGAGAAGGTCATCCTTTGTAAGCTCTACGGTTACGCCGTCAACATCAAAGGAAAGCTGTCCTTTTGCGTTAAGCTCGTCCATAGCGGCATTTCCGTCAAGAGATGCAAGAGTATTCTTGATTCCGCCGAGCTGCTTACCGTACTTAGGTCCTACGGTGCGGAGCTGAGGTTTAAATGTATAAGAAGTAAAGTCTCTTACATCCTCTGCGTAAACAACGGTTTTAACGTTAAGCTCATCACGGATGATATCGGTGTAGTAGTTCTCAAGGGGCTTAGCCTCTCCGTCTACGCTCTTGATATACATGCAGCTGATGGGCTGACGGTTCTTGATCGCTGCCGCATTTCTCGCAGCTCTTCCCATAACAACGGCGTCAAGGACTTCTTCCATTGACTTCTCGAGCTCGGGATTAATCTGCTCTTTATTAACAACCGGATAATCGCAAAGATGGATTGATTCGGGTGCGTTTTTATCGATGCTTCTGACAAGGTTCTGGTAGATGTCCTCGGTCATGAAAGGGATCATAGGTGCTGCAGCCTTTGAGATAGCTACAAGGGCGGTGTAAAGAGTCATATAAGCATTGATCTTGTCCTGCTCCATGCCCTTTGCCCAGAATCTCTCACGGCTTCTTCTTACGTACCAGTTTGAAAGATCGTCAACGAACTTCTCAAGCGCTGCGCCGGCCTCGGGGATCTTGTAGGTATCAAGGAAATTGTCAACCGCTTCGATAGTTGAGTTGAGTCTTGAAAGAACCCACTTATCCATAACGCCAAGCTTATCGTAATCGAGGCTGTACTTTGTAGCGTCGAAATTATCGATGTTTGCGTAAAGTACGAAGAACGCGTATGTGTTCCATAAAGTACCCATGAACTTACGCTGTCCTTCTCTAACGGTCTCTCCTGAGAATCTCTTGGGAAGCCAGGGAGCCGCGCTTGTGTAGAAGTACCATCTGATAGCGTCTGCGCCGTATGTCTGAAGGGCGTCGAAAGGATCAACGGCGTTGCCCTTTGACTTACTCATCTTCTCTCCGTTCTCATCGAGTACGAGACCAAGAACGATAACATTCTCGTAAGGAGCCTTGTTAAAGAGAAGAGTACTCTCTGCCATAAGGGAGTAGAACCATCCTCTTGTCTGGTCTACAGCTTCGGAGATGAATGCTGCGGGGAACTGCTTTTCAAACTTGTCCTTGTTTTCAAAAGGATAGTGGTGCTGTGCGAAAGGCATAGCTCCGGAGTCGAACCAGCAGTCGATAACCTCGGGTACGCGCTTCATTGTCTTTCCGCACTTAGGGCATACGCAGGTTATCTCGTCGATATAAGGTCTGTGAAGCTCAACTGTCTTTGCGGCAGGGTTCTTCGACATCTCTTCGAGCTGTTCTCTGGAGCCGATCGCCTCCTGATGTCCGCATTCTTCACATTCCCAGATATTAAGAGGAGTACCCCAGTAACGGTTTCTTGAAACGCCCCAGTCCTGGATATTCTCAAGCCAGTTTCCGAAACGTCCCTCACCGATCGATGTGGGGATCCAGTTAACGGTCTTATTGTTTGCAACAAGGTCATCCTTTACTGCGGTCATCTTGATGAACCAGGACTCTCTTGCGTAGTAAAGAAGAGGCGTTGAGCATCTCCAGCAGTGAGGGTAGTCATGCTCAACCTTGGGTGCATTGAAAAGAAGCTTTCTTGATGAAAGTTCCTTTAATACCTCGGGGTCGCAGCTAATCGCGCCTGCGTCTATTTCTTTCTGGGTAGGCTTGCAGCGCATTCCGGCGAAGGGAGTCTCAGGCTTCATAACACCGTGCTCGTCAACCATCTGTACGAAAGGCGCATCGTACTTACGTCCGACTCTTGCATCGTCTTCACCGAAGGCGGGAGCGATGTGTACGATACCGGTACCGTCCTGCATAGTTACATAGTCGTCACAATATACGAAGAAAGCCTTCTTTTTCTGCTTTTCAACAGAATCTGCGGCGCACTGATACAAAGGCTCGTACTCCTTGTACTCAAGGTCTTTACCTTTGCAGGTTTCAAGTACCTCGTACGCAGGAGTTCCTTCTTCTCTCTCGATGATACCGAGAACATTGTCAAGAAGAGCCTGTGCCATAATATATGTATAACCGTCGGCAGCCTTTACTTTAGCGTAGGTTTCCTCGGGGTTAACGCAAAGTGCGATATTTGAAGCAAGGGTCCAGGGTGTAGTGGTCCATGCAAGGAAGTATGCATCCTCGCCCTTAATCTTGAAGCGTACGATAGCGGTACGCTCCTTTAAGGTCTTGTAGCCCTGTGCAACCTCGTGTGAAGAAAGAGGGGTTCCGCAGCGAGGGCAGTAGGGAACGATCTTGAATCCCTTGTATAAAAGTCCCTTGTCCCAGATAGTCTTAAGAGCCCACCACTCAGACTCGATAAAGTTGTCGTCGTAGGTAACGTAAGGATTGTCCATATCAGCCCAGAATCCGACTGTTCCGGAGAAATCCTCCCACATTCCCTTATACTTCCAAACAGATTCCTTACATTTGGAGATAAAAGGATCGAGGCCGTACTCTTCAATCTGTTCCTTGCCATCGAGGCCTAAGAGCTTTTCAACTTCAAGCTCTACGGGAAGTCCGTGAGTATCCCAGCCTGCCTTACGGGGAACTTGGAATCCTTTCATTGTACGGTATCTGGGGATCATATCCTTAATGGTACGGGTTTCTACGTGACCGATATGGGGCTTACCGTTAGCGGTAGGCGGTCCGTCATAGAAAGTATATGTAGGACATCCTTCGCGGATGTCATAACTTTTTTTGAAGATATCATTCTCTTTCCAGAATTTCTCGACTTCTTTTTCTCTGTCGACGAAATTAAGGTCGGTTGACACTTGCTTGTACATCTTATTTCCTCCGGTGCTGAACTAAGTCTTTAAAAAGGGCAAAATCCCATTTTGGGATATAAACCACCCATTTTCATCACAATATCTATATAATTTTGCCACGAAACGTGCCGAATGTCAAAGATTTTATATCTTCAAGAGGGCCTATATAAAACGACCCTCCAAATTTGGAGGGTCGTACCTACTAATAATTTATACTGTCAAAAAGTGATGGATTCATTGCACCGTAACTGCCAGCCGAGAGACACGCGGCACACCCTGCCAAGCTCAGTAATATGATAAGACTGAGAAGCATTCCCGCTCCGGCGGTTATTATCCCCGCTGTTCCAAGTTTTTTGCCGGTCTCGATCTTTCTGGTGATAATGGTAGCCTGTTCATGAACTTTTTTGTGAAGTACAATAGCCGCAATACCAAGCCCAATACCTAAATGTCCTGAGACAACCGCAAAGATAGTGCCAAAAGCGGGAATAAGTCCGAATATGGCTGCCATAACACCTGCTGTAAGCGACGTGATTCCCAGTACAAGGCCTGCTATCTCCTTGCCGGGAGAGCTTATCCCACCGGGAGCCTGTGGATTGTGGCTGTATGCGGGTTGCTGCTGATCATTATAAATATTGTTGTTGTCCATAGTTATTACTCCTCTGTTTCAACCCAGTCAAAAGCATTAGGGTATTCTGGTATTTCGGTATCTTTCACATTATCTTCATAGTCATACTGCTCAAGCTTCTCGGTTATGAATTTGTTGAATAACGAATCGAGATTTTCATACCCTTTGTAATCAAACGCATTCACATTTCCCCAAAGATCATTCGTACTTTCATTTACACTAAACTTAGCGTAGGATACATCATGATCAGAATAATTAACGCTTTCCGTTCCGTCCGGCAGTATAGTCACATTCTTAAATGTAACCGGGAAATAGAAAGGAACTATATCTTCAAAATAACCGTCACTGTGTTTATTCTTAAAACGAAGTGCGCTGTCACATCTGTAGACAAGTGTGATAGTGTTGTCATCTCCGCCTTTGCCTTCTTTAAGTGTTCTTACATATGTACCAATGAATTCGTATCCTAAGAGTCTTCTTTTATCTCCGGATTCCCACGGAGCAACATAAGAAGCTATTTCATCCTCAGTCACTTCCTTCATTTTATCCATAGTTTCTTTGGACAACTCAGATGCAGACATCATGTACGAACTGAGACCTTCAATTGTATATTCCTTTTCCAACGATTCGGGGCGAACCTGGTATTCCTCCAGCAGATAGCTTTCGACCTCGGAAGCATCCCCGGATACTACCAGCTTAACCGTATCTCCGTTTTTAAGTCCGTACGCATTATCGGGAACGATGTCAAAATGTACACCGCGGTAGTCGCAGCTACCTTTGGTGTTGACTTTAACCTTCGGTGAAATTCCCGAAAAAGCGAGATCGATTTTTTCAAAAAGATCCACTGTTTTAACCTCTTTGAGAGATTCAACCTCAAATTCGATATCGCTGAATACAATATTACACTTGAACAGATTTTCTATTTTCTCTTCATCGATGTTCCATTTGTATGTGATAGTGTCCCCGTTTGAAAGGTTGTCCGCTTTGTCAAAGCTTCCATCAAGACATGAAACCAAAAGCTCAGGAGTGTCTGAAGAAAAACCGTTCTCTTCAGCTTCTTCTACCAGGAAGTCATACGACTTTACCCCTGCTTTTGTAAGTTCAAGATTGTTCATGACATCTCTTTTAAGAGCCTTAGTGTCAAATGAAGCTACAGCTGTACCTATAGAATCAACTCCTTCATACTCGACCTGCACGTACTTGTTCAGATCAATTACCTCTCTTTTGCCACATCCGCCGGCGAAGATTACCATCGCGGCAGCCCCGATCAACATTAACAATTTCTTTCTCATTTTTGTTTCTCCTTTATATCTTTATTTATTGAACATTTTTTGTTCTGATATTATTAATACGAATGAGAAATACAAAAGGTTTTAAAACTCAAAAAAAATTTTTAAGCGTCATTGAATTTCAGTTAAAAAAGCGACGCTATACACTCTATCAAAATAACAAATGACATTATGCTGCCTAATATTAATCCAATGATGCTCATCACCTTACCCGCCTTAACTTTAGGACGATAAGGATACCCCTTGGATGTGTAACGATTACCGTATATTATTCCTATGATTCCGAATATCACAGGGGGAAAATATATAAAAAGAAACACGAGAGAAAGTATTCCCATCACAAGGGTGGTTCTTGCCAATGAGTTCATTTCGATGTTTATCGGGTTATCGTGATCATGCATTATATGTTTCATATTGAGCTGATCGTTTGTTTCCTGACTAATCTTCACATCAGGTTGATTATACGGCGCGTCATTCCGGACATACTGTATGACAGGCTGACTGTACGGTACATCTGACGCCCCCCTTTCGTTTACCTGAGCATTGCTCTCAGAAGCAGGATTCATTTGATCCGTAGGTGAACCGCAAGACGTGCAGAATTTGTCTCCTTCATGTATCTGAGCTCCGCAAACACTACATTCCATTGTATTATCCTCCTATAGTAAGATTATAAAACGTTTTTAAAATAGCTCCGCTGAAATAAAAGTTTAGATTTTGGGCTGCTCAATGCTTATATGAGCTCTGCCGTCCCATGAACAATGAACCCTAACCACTTTGTCCGGAATAATTGTGATGATCCTCTTGTATGCTCTGTTACCAATCTGAATAATTGCGGCATGCAATCCGGGATTAAGATTGAAAACCTTCTGCTCGCAGTTTTCCAGGAAAAACTTCTCCAACCAATCCTCGAAATAAATGGACATTATAACCTGGGGATTGATAGCGGTGTAATCGACTGAAAAATTATAACCGGGATTAACTTCGGCTTTGGGAGCCGTTGCCGCGAGAGAGGTTCCGCAACTGCAGCAAAACTTTGCATCATCAGAATTCTGTACACCACATTTGTAACAATACATTTCAACATTTCCTCCGTATATAGTATGATGCTGAGGTCATAAGGTAACTTCTGTTTATTCTACGTAGACCCACATCTCCGGGCGGATACCGACGTCTGTCCTATCGGTTAATTCGGTAAGATACCAAGGTGAAAAAGCGCCGGCCGAGTCTCCCGATACAACATAAAATGCGGTAGTTCGGATCATATCTCCCGGAATTCCGCTTGCGAAATTATTAACCTCGTACGATCCGCCATTTCTCATTATATAACAACCAAACTCGTCTCCAATCAGGCTTTCATCAAGGTTTACATCTTCGGAACATACTCCTTTTGCTTCATCGTAAGCCCATTGCTCATAAGCGATATTTGTCACACTGCTTGCAACAGTAGCTTTTGCAAGCAGATCCGTTCCGTACATAAACCAGCTGCCTTTTTCAACCTTCAAATATCTGGCAAAATCTTCATCAAAATCCGGAATAAAAATCTTGTCGATCGTAACGATTTTGCCCTCTTCATGAGTAAATACTGTTCCTAAGCTCTCATAACTGATCGTTTCCACATCCACAAGTTCGGCACCGAGCGAAGCATTATCCTGCCAAGTGGTACGGATTTCGGTTTCGACGATCTGCGCTCTTTCTTCGTCCGTAAATGCTGATTCGTAAAATTCACCGTTTAAGTAGGTTCTGATACCACACTCTTTCCAGGTATAATTTACGCCATCTCCGGGATACTCTTCATACATCATATTGCCCAAAGGCATCAGAATATCCTTGGATAAAAGAAGCTTTTTACCGTCTTCGTCGGCAATTACCTGCCATTCGATGGGCTCTGCGCCGTTAGCTTCGTCCCCATCCTGCTCAAAAGAGCCGATCTCTATGATGTCACCGACCTGTGCATTCTTAATAGCTTCCTTTACAGGGGATACCTCCTCTAAAACAGGTTCTTCCTGAATTCCGGCATCTTCCGAAGTTTCAGATTCATCCGGGATATCGTTTTCAGTCTGGCTTCCGATCTCCGATGTGTTTTCGCTGTCCTCAATCACTGTTTCCTCACGGTCACCTGATGTAACGAAATGATGTATGGCAAATCCGGCACCGGTTGCAACAACAGCGCTTGCAACTACTATTGCGGCAATCTTCCAAGCAGCGACCTTACCGGCTACGGCTCCTGCTTTTGCGGCTCCCATGCCTGCCTTTGCCCCAATGCCCGCCTCAGGTAACGCGCCTGAAGCCGAAAGCATACTGAGTGCTGCTTCAAACTGCGCAGCGTACGCACTGTTTTTGAAGTAAAGCACGAGGATTGCGGGAATAACGGAAGCGATGCATATCTTTATGCCGTGTTTCTTCTCATAATCTTTCGTCGCTTGCTCGACCTTTTTTCTGGAATAATTCAGCCTGCTTTTAACGGTATCCTCGGATACTTTCTGATATTCCGCTACCTGTTTAACGGAAAAGTCCTTGAAATAGAATAAAACCGTAGCTTCCTTCTGCTCATTCGGCAGCGTTTCGACTATCCCGTCGACGATCTGCAACATTTCCTTGCGCACATACACGCTTTCCGGAAGCGAGCTTACATCGGAGCTTTCTATCGTATCAACGAACTCGGTTTCTTCATCCGACATATCGGTGAAGTTCATCGGGCGCTTTTTGCCCAAGAAATCCTTACAGGTATTTGCGATTATGGTGTTAAGCCAGGGCCCGAATTCTCTGTTTTCATCAAACCTGTCAATATTTTCCATCGCTTTCAGGAAGGCATCCTGATACATATCCTCTGCATCCGTATCATTTTTGACGTACTGCTTTGCCACAGAAAGTCCGGCATTTCTGCATGATTCATAGAGACTTCCGAATGCTTCGGAATCACCGTTTTTTGCGGAAATAATAATTTCCTTCATAAGCTTTACCTCACCTTTTTTGTTTTATAAAAAATTCTTCTGGTAGAAATATTAGTTACTTATTAATGTATAAAGCGGGACGGACGCCAATTTCGTCACTCCAACTATAAACTACCAAATTACTTCCTACCCATGTGCTGCAATTCGAATCCGCTCTTCCATACGCTTCGACAAGGCACGCTCTCTTACTGCTATTGCCGGGGGACCGAAGCCACCAAAATGCACATTCCTTCCCAATACAATCATCGCTAAAATCTACAGGGGCTAAAAAAAGTTGATAATAATTATCTGATATGGTGTATGTAAATACGCCATTGTCTGTCGCATACTTGGTCGGAGGGATTATCAGCGCCTGACTGTATCCCCACCAACCGTCCGAATTCCATTCATTAAAGCTGTAATACTTTAAGATTTCAGACAAACTCAAGCAAAATACTTTATCGCTCGTATCATTTCCACCGGGTGTCCCGTATCTAGGATTATCCTCATTAACTATCGTAACTGTGTTGATCCTTGCTTTCATCTCATCGTCAAAAGCCGCATTATAAAAATCATCATTCATCCAGCTCCTAAGGCTGCAAGTCTCCCACGTTACTTTTTCTTTATTATCATTATACTTAACATTATCGAGGACATAACGGCTTACAAGAAGTGTTCCGTTCTCATTCTCATCAAGGGTTTCCCATTCTATAGGCTCCGGTCCGTTGGATACATCTCCGTCCTGCTCATATAAGCCAAAGACATAGTAACCTTCATCATTTATGAATCCGTCAGCTCTTTTTTTCTCTTCTGCTACCCCTTCCTCCGTAGCCGGTCCCTCTACTATAGCAGGTCCCTCTATAGCAGGTCCCTCTATAGCAGGTCCTTCCACTTCAGGTTCTTCTATAGCTGGTTCTTCTATAGCTGGTCCTTCTACTTCCGATTCTTCCACTACAGCAGGTTTTTGCGAAACAGCGTTTTCTGTCTGTGTTTCGGGCTCCCATGGTAATTTATCACTGATGTATAATGCAGGTCGCACGCCAATGTCATCTCTGTCTACGGCTCTGAAGCAGTTAACATCACTATCGAAAACGCATGCTTCGTCATCAGTTTTGTCGGTAGGCCCTCTTAGGGACCGAAGCCACCAATTTGCACTGTATTTTTCTCCGGACATCCAGTAGTCATCATTTTTTACGATGTTTGAGTATACGCCTCTGCTCTCGGCATACTTAGTCGGCTGTGCTATGGGGGATTGGCCACCCCTAAAGCTACATTGCGAATACCATGGATCAAAATTACCATAATATCTTCTTTCTTCACCTACATTAAGTGCGAAGATCTTATCGTTTGTTCTTTCTTCTGTGTTGATACTTGCTTTCTCCGCATCGTTAAAAGCCGCATTATAAAAAACATCATTCATCCAGCTTCTAAGGCTGCATGTCTCCCATGATACCTCTGTTTTGGTTGTATTAAATTGAACACAATCAAGAACATAACGGCTAATCAGAAGAGTTCCGTTCTTATTCTCATCGAGGATTGCCCACTCTATAGGTTCCGGTCCGTTGGATTCATCTCCGTCCTGCTCGTATAAGCCAAAGACATAGTATCCTTCATCGTTCATATGTCCAACATAAGTATTTTCTTCTTCGGCTAACCTTTCTTCCTCCGCGGCAAAGTTTTCCTGAGCTTCAGATTCCTCCGATGTGCTTTCGCTGCCCACAGTCACGGTTTCCTCCCGGTCATCTGATGAATTTCCATCTGATACACTTCCACATGCAGATAAACTGGTACACATAGTCAGCGCAAACATAATTGCTAAAATCTTCTTTTTCATTTCAAACCTCCGCCTTTAAATATATAGTGTTATTTTACCCCCCCCCACTTGAAAAATGTCAAGTTCCGTGTTTATGCGGCTTTGCACTAGATTCGAGGCCTTTTTTCGATCCTCTTACTATTAATACGAATGAGAATAGCCAAAGGTTTTAAAATTTTGATCAATAGAATGTAAACTGCTGTGTGTAGTAGGTATATTCATATGGTGTATACGGCTTATTATCGTAGGGAAATATAATTCGGTGGAATACTCCGACCGATATACCTTTAAATGGTGTCTGTCCACTTTTTATACCATATAGAAGGTTATCATTATGGCTTTCGGAATCCTTCCAGGCATTCATCGCGGATGCGACCGTGGTTTGTCCGCTTGCCAGATTCTCACCGCCGTATTGCCACTGCGGAAGAGTCGTGTTCCATCTGGTACCGTTTGGTCTTGTGTGGCTGAATGAAACTATTGTTTCAAGCGCTCTCGTATCAGACCCGCTCTGCAATGATTCGTTATACTTAAGTGCGTTTAATCCGTTTTCGATTCTGTATGCATTTGTCAGATCTGCAATTTCATGCGCCGCATCATAATCAAACCAGCCGTACACCGTTACCACCGAACCGTCAGGCTTTGTTACCTGATATTCTGAATACGGATGTATCTTTTCTGTTGATACTGTTTTGCCGCATTCACAAACTATTGCTGCTTCGCCCCATTCTGTTGGTGTAGCTGCCTTTACAAGAACCTGTGTTTTCTTTGTACCAACGTGGCTGCAAGTTGAAGGAATGGATGATACTCGATATAGTTTTTCACCACAGTCATCGCATACTTTCCAAGAACCGTCTTTAAGGAACATAACACATTTATGTGCATGTGGACATTCAAGCTTAGGAATGGATTCTGTGTAGTAATAACCACAACCATCACAAGTGTATCTCATTACACCGTTTGATTTATATGTAGGTTCAACACGTACCGTTGCGGTAAAGAGGGAGTGGTTATCAGGATTGTATCCACGTGAAGAGGATTCGTAATCATATACTATAACTTCGCCACATTCTTTACAAACCACATTACCTTTTGGATACGAACAACAGGTTGCAGGGACTGTTTCAACAAATTCTCTTGGATATGGATGTGTGCAAACCTGTGCTTGGATCTTGGGAATCTCTCGCTCAAGTTTGTAATAGCCGCATTCTTCGCAAATATATCTTTCTGTTCCTGTTTCCTCTTCAGTTGCAGGCTTTACAGTGACCCATTTATAGTTATGCTCATGCAGCACAGAATGTTTCTCCCCGCATCTCGTACATTCGCTTATACAATAGAATTCTCCGCTGCCCGTCGGGGTAAGAAGAGCATCCCCGTATACATGCGTGGTGCAGACAAGCTTCGGAATGATTTCCGTTTTGGTCTGACCGCAATTCATGCAGGTATAGGTTTTTACTCCTTCTGTTTTGTATGTCGGCTTGGTTGTAACATTTCCCTCATCCCAGGAATGTGTAGTGCAGACAAGCATCGGGATGGCTTCTGTTCTGGTCTGACCGCAATTCGTGCAGGTGTAGGTTTTTACTCCTTCTGTTTTGTATGTTGCCTCAGTTGTTACCTTTCCGTTATCCCAGGAATGCGAAGCGCAGACAAGCATCGGGATGCTTTCCGTTCTGGTTGCCCCGCAGTTCGTGCAGGTGTAGGTTTTTACTCCTTCTGTTTTGTATGTTGCCTCGGTTGTTACCTTTCCGTTATCCCAGGTATGTGAAGGGCAGACAAGCATTGGGATGCTTTCCGTTCTGGTTTCACCACATCCGGCGCAGGTATATGTTACCTCTCCCTCAGCGTAATACGTTGATTCCCTTGTAACCGTTCCCGCGTCCCATGAATGGGTATGTATTTCATTCTTTGAAACAGCGTATGCTCCTGCACACGGCTGGTAGCGATCATCTGAAGGTGTGTATATGATATGTGTGACATTATAATCACCCGGGTCGGCGTTCATCATCCGGGTAAACAGTTCTGCAGCTACATCGCCATAATACCATAAAGCTACATCATACTGATTGTCTCCTGCCTTTGACCATATAGCCAATTGCATCAGAACACGTATGGTAAATTCATCCAGCTCTCCTTCGGAAATTGCCTCCTGCCCCACTCCAAAGATGCCATCATACATTTCGTATCCTGCGCCGATGCTTTTTATATAGATCTCTCCACCGTGATCAGCATTCTTTTTCTTTTCATCAACACAATAAACGCAATAACCATCCGGATCTGTATAATATCCCAACTGTGATGTTCCAACTCTGCTAAGTGATACCATTTCATTCTCAGCCCGGACACTCATCATAGGGACCAGTACTGTAAACAGACAAGTTATTAATATGCATTTGATTATCCCGGACAATACCGAAATAAATGATTTCTTTTTATCTTTCATAAGCACTCCTTTCACTTCAAAACCTTTATCATCGGTCTTACGCCTACTTTTTCATATAGCCCTGTGTTTCTTCTTGTAAAGCCGAATGACCTTATGCTTACATTGCCATCCGTAATATCGCTGCCAAGGGCATATGATGCGCTTCCATCAGCTTCAGCCGGATATACAAGTCCGGGGTGATTTACGATCTCATCCTCAGGGATCACCTCCCCCGTCATCGGGTCCCTGACCTCTCCGGCGGCCTCTATATAGGGCTCCGGGTCAAAAACCTCAGCTCCGTTTTCGATTGCGGTCTGTGTTGGTCCGGCCCAAAGATAATCACCAAACTCTGTCACAAATTCATCATCCGGAAGCGTGACCTTGATCCCGTCGCTCCACTGCTGCATCTTTTCAATTACATCTTCCGAAAAAGCGCTGTTTATGAATTCATCATTGAGCCATTGACACAGGTCGGTATCGGTAAATTTACCTTTGTATTCAGTGGACGACTCTACCATTTCATACAGGCTCGCGAGAGAGTCAGGATCGGTTCCGTCTCCGGCTGCGTTTTCAAAAAGCTTCGAGGTATCGGTATTGTCAATCATCGGTCTGGCATCGATCACCTTTTCGGATATAAGATAAAGATATTCTTCATCTTCGTCATATACGATCCAGCCAAGCTCCTCGGATTCGAAACTTCCGATGTATATCCTATCTCCGACAGTAGTAATGGAAAGCAGTGTCATCTCGTCAGGTTCTGTGATATCCGCCTCACAGAGCTGCTCGTCAGGAATCATCCCATTGTCTTCCCCTGTCAAGTCGGCAATTTCTTCGTCCATTTCGTCAACCTCTCCGATTGCCGGTATGTCACGATCCTTTTTTCCGGCATTGTTCTTCAGTAGCAGATAAGTTCCGATTCCAATAACAGCCAGCAAACAGGCGGAACCTATTATTATGATTCTTTTCTTTAATCTACTCATAACGTTAATTCGTCTCCTTTGTTTTTTCGTTTTTTGCAGGTATTTTCTGTTCTGTTACTATTAATACGAATAAGAATCGTCAGAGGTTTTAAAAAAATAAAAAAAATTAAAAATTTTTCATTCCATCAAAAAAACTCCCGGAATAATCCGAGAGTTCCCTTATTTTATCGCCTTATTTCTTTATCTCCTACTTCACCGCTCCGATGAGGTCTTTAATATCGTCTACCTTGTTGCGGCGCATGTAATCCTCGATACCCTCGATCACTTCGATCGTAGCGTAGGGATTAATGAAATTTGCCGCGCCGACGGATACGGCTGTTGCACCCGCAAGGATAAACTCAAGAGCATCTTCTGCCGTAGCGATTCCTCCCATTCCGATAATCGGGATTTTTACCGCCTGCGCTGCCTGGTAAACCATACGTACTGCCACCGGCTTTATGGCGGGTCCGCTCATTCCTCCGGTCTTGTTGGCAAGAGCGAAGGTCTTTTTGTTTATATCGATCTTCATTCCCGTAATTGTATTGATAAGAGAAAGAGCGTCAGCGCCTGCTGCCTCAGCGGCTTTTGCCATCTCCGTAATATCCGTGACATTGGGAGAAAGCTTCATGATGATCGGCTGTTTTGCATGCTTTTTTATCTCTTTCGTGATCTCTGTAAGAGCCTCCGCCTTTTGACCGAAGGCGATAGCGCCCTCTTTAACATTGGGGCAGGAGACGTTTATCTCAAGCATATCGACTCTCTTTTCATCAGAGAGCCTTTCAACAACGTCCACATAATCCTGAATGGATTTTCCGCAGACATTTACGATAACATTGGTATCGTAGCCTTCAAGGAACTTAAGATCTCTTTCGCAAAAGACATCGATTCCCGGGTTTTGAAGTCCGATGGCGTTAAGCATACCTCCGTAAACTTCCGTAACTCTGGGAGTCGGATTTCCGGGCCAGGGAATATTGGCAACGCCCTTGCTGGTAACAGCTCCCAATTTATTAAGATCAACAAATTCATCATATTCCATTCCGGATCCGAAAGTACCCGAACCAACGGTTACGGGATTTTTCCACTTTACGCCGGCAATTTCTATTTCTGTTTTCATATCTCAACATCCTCCGCCAAAAATACAGGTCCGTCGGTACATATTCTCGCGTTGTTTACATGGGAATGATGGTCAACCTCTTTTGTTTTGACAACACATCCGAGGCAGGCTCCCACGCCGCAAGCCATATGCTCCTCAAGAGAAATATATGCAGGAATATTTTTCTCCGACGCAAATTTCTTAATTGCCCTGAGCATAGGCATAGGTCCGCAGGCGCAGATGACGTCAGCTTCTATTTCCTCAGCCTCCACTGCGTTCATAACATTTCCTTTTGTTCCTACACTTCCGTCCTCCGAGGCTATATAAACCTTTCCGTATTTCTCAAGGTCTTCCTTAAGGAAAGTCTTGTCATCTCTGTAGCCGACAACAATTATGATCTCGGACTTCTCATTAATGCTAAGCTGTTCGTTTTGGCAAAAAAGCTCTTTTGCAAGTTCGAGCATAGGCGGGATTCCGATTCCACCGCCCATGAGCATAACGCGCTTTCCCTTTAAAAGGCTTAAGTCGTAGCCATTTCCAAGGACGCCGAGAACGTCTAAGCCATCCCCCTCTTTGTACTGTGAGAACTCTGCGGTTCCCTTTCCGGCTACTCTGTATACCAGTCTCAGAGCGCTCTTTGATGCATCGGCTTCACAGATACTTATAGGTCTGGGAAGAAGGGTGCTCTTGTCGTTAGGATATACTCCGATGAACTGTCCGGCGCTGGCATCCTTTGCAATATCACACTCGAGCCACATATCGTAGATGCCCGGTGCAAGACTTTTTTGCGAAAGTATTTTTGCTGTTGTTTTCTTCTTCATTTAAGATCTCCGTTTTTTATCTGTAGATTTAAAATCATCTTTACTTAGCTTTATAAACGACTTTACCGCCGCATATAGTATACAAGACTCTTCCTGTCATTTCCCATCCTATAAAAGGTGTATTGCAAGCCTTTGATGCAATATCTTCTTTCTTGTATACATACTTTTCGTTTAGGTCAAGTATAACGATATCCGCAGGTCCCCCTTCGGCAAGATATCCCGCGTCGAGTTTATATATCCTTGCGGGATTTGTACTCATGCTCGCCAGTAAAGATCTCAGTCTCATCTTTCCTGTATTCAAAAGATTCATCACGGCAAGAGGCAGTGCGGTCTCAAGTCCTATAATACCGCTGGGGGCCTTTGTAAGTTCCCTTGCCTTTTCTTCAGCGGTATGAGGCGCATGGTCCGTAGCGATCATATCTATGGTTCCGTCTGCAAGTCCTTCCGCAACAGCCTCTCTGTCAGCTTCTTCTCTAAGAGGCGGATTCATCTTGGCTAATGTGCCATGTTCGATTGCTGCTTCCTCAGTAAGCGAGAAGTGATGAGGAGTAGCCTCGGCATAGACCTTTAGCCCTTCAGCCTTTGCCCTTCTTACCATCTCAACGCCCTCTTTTGTGGAGATATGCTGGATATCGATGGCAGCTCCTGTTTTTCTCGCCAGTTCGATATCTCTTCGGATCATATTTATTTCCGCATCCCTCGGAGATCCGCCGATGCCGAAATACTCGCTGGCTTTTCCTCTGTTGATACCGTTATTCTCAATAACCGACGGATCTTCTTCATGAAAGCTTAAAGGAAGATCCAGCGCCTTACTTTTTTTCATAGCCTCAAGGACTATTTCTTCTTTGACAAGAGGAATACCGTCATCCGTAAAGCCAACCGCTCCGGCCTTTGCAAGAGTATCAAAATCAGTTAGCTCCTCTCCCTTCATTCCGTATGTTACGTTTGCGCAGGCATATACATTTATATCTGTCTCTTTCCCTTTTTCAAGAACGTACTTAAGGGTTTCGACATTATCGATCGTCGGCTTTGTGTTGGCCATCATAACGACGCTTGTATAGCCGCCTGCCGCCGCCGCTTTCGCCCCCGTATAAATATCCTCTTTGTCCGTAAATCCGGGGTCGCGGAAATGTACATGTACGTCTACAAAACCCGGCGCTACAACCTTGCCCGCAGCATCAATAGTCGTTATCCCCTGTAAATCATCCTCCGATATTTTTTCTTTTATGCAAAGGATTTTCCCTTCGGATAAAAGAATATCTCTTACACCGTCAAGTCCCGATACAGGGTCTATAACCCGTCCGTCTTTAATAAGTATCATATTTTCACCCATAAAAAGCCCGTAAACATCCGGGCACATTTTCTGTTCTTTTCAGCACATTGTACCATAAATATTTACGGGCGTGAATTTTTATATAAAATTTATTCCTCTTTGCCTAGGGCTTTTTCTGCCTTTTCAGCCTCTATCTGAAGCATAAATTCCTTGGCATCATCGGGGATGTCATCGATATTATCTCCGCCTACATCAACGTTAAGGGGCGGCTTCTTAAAGAGGATATCATACATAACCGGTATGATAAACAAAGTCATCAAGGTTGCGTACAAAAGTCCGCCGGCTATAACAAGTGCCATTGCTCTTCCCATCTGGCTTCCCATATCATCGCCGAAAATAAGGCTTGCCTCTGCAAGGATAGTTGTAAGGGCCGTCATAAGGATAGGTCTCATACGGGTCTTTCCTGTTGCAATAAGAGCATCCCTTCTTTCCATACCGCCCATTCTAAGCTGGTTCGTATAGTCTACATATACGATTCCGTTATTAACAACCGTACCGGTAAGGACTATGAATCCCATAAGTGCCATCATTGAGATATTTTCGCCGGTAAACCAGAGGGACATAAATCCTCCGGTGTAAGCAAGAGGCAGTGTAAAGAGCACGATGAATGGTGAGAGCAGACTCTGGAACTGGGCTACCATAACGAAGTAGATAAATGCGATACCCATTAAGAATATAGGCATCATATCCTTTACCATCTTCATAGTAGCTTCCGATTCACCGCCCATATCAATAGTATAACCATCGGGTACTTCATACTTATCAAGAAGAGGACGAAGTTTTCTCGAAAGAAGAGTTTCATTTTCTCCTTCGGCAACTCCAGCAGTTACGGTAATATATCTCGTCTGGTTCTCACGCGAGATACTGTTGTATCCGTCTTCAAAAGATAAAGTTGCAAACTCTGAAAGCGGTCTTGTCTCCTGCGCAGATGCCTGCGTGCTCATGCCGCTTCCGCCCATTTGTGAGCCAAAGCCTGATCCGCCGAATGCTGAACCAAATCCTCCGCTTCCTCCCATAGAGGCAGTAAATCCTCCCGACGCCCCCGTAAGAGATGAACTCTTAGTTTCGGTTTTTGTCTCTTTATCGTCATCTTCCGATTTTTCTTCGGGAGGTGTTACGGGAATCTCAATATCAAGAAGGTTCTCGGCTGTTACCGGATCTAATTCGTCAACGATATCAACCTTCATATCTACACCGTCTACGGTAACCGTGATGGCGTTCTTTGTTGTAGCCATTTCCGCGGCTACAGCCTGATAAATCTGTGCTACGGTAACACCGTATTTGATAGCCTTATCTTTATCTACGTCAAGGTGAAGGACCTTGTCCGCCTCTTCCTGTCCATTGCTTATATCTACATATCCGTCAACCTGAGATACGATTTCCATCAGATCTTCACTGATCTTTCGAAGAGTCTCAAGATCCTGTCCGTAGATTGAGATTGAAAGTCCGCTTCCAAGGATCGCTCCCATCTCATCAAGACCGCCGGAAACAGATACATCTATTCCAAGTTCTTTTGCGATATCGTAGATTGAGTCTGTGATTTTCTTAACTTCTCCGGCGCCGGCTCTTTCATTCTCGGTAGAGATCATCAGTGAGAAGCTGTTGTAAGCTCCGTCACTTCCGCCAAATCCGAAAAGAGCTTCACCGCTTCCGGACATAGATCCGACTGAAGCCACTCCGGGTACTTCGACCGTTCTGTAGATAAGTTCATCCACAAGTCCGTAGGCTTCTTCTCTTGAAAGCTCCTCCTCATCAAAGGAAACAGTTGCCTGTATCTGGTTGCTGGTAAGCTCAGGGATCATAACAATACCCATTCTGAATACCTGCCAGATTGATATTCCCAAAAGAAGTACTGCCACGGCCAGAGGCACAACCTTAACCTTAAGACAGAAAGCAAGTACCTTTCCGTAGAGATTCTGGATCTTATCAAAGACTTTATGGCTCTTGGGCTTTGTCTTTCTAAGAAGCGTCGAGCTTGCCGCAGGCACAACCGTCATTGCAACAAGAAGCGATGCCAGCAGACAATATATTATGGTAAGGGCCATAGGAAGCATCAAAGACCTTACCATACCCGTTGTATAAACCATCGGGAAGAATACGCAGACACTGGTAAGGGTGGATGCGACAACCGCTCCGGCTACCTGGTTTGTTCCCTGAACAGCAGCTCTCGGCGCATTTATGCCTCTTCCTCTTAGCCTGTATATATTTTCGATGATAACGATTGAGTTATCAACAAGCATACCGATTCCCAGCGCCATTCCCGATAGGGACATCATATTCAGGGAAATTCCCGAGAAATACATAGCCACAAGTGATAAAAGTACACTTAAAGGAATGCTTATGGCAACAACGATGGTCGGCATCACGTCTTTTAAGAAAAATGCAAGGATGATAACCGCAAGAGCCGCGCCGAGGATCATACTCTGCATTACGCTCTTGATGATAATCTCGATATAGTCACCCTGGTCCACCATAACAAGGATATCAAGACCTTCGTATCTGTCCTCGAGTTCCTTTATCTCCGAGCGAAGGGTACGGCTTACCTCGTTGGTTCCTGTGGTGCTTGCTTTATAAACGGACAGAATTACCGCGCTCCGGTTATTAAGTCTTGCGTACGTGGTTCCGGAGTTGTCAATAACCGTAATATCCGCAACGGAATCAAGGGTTATATCTCCGACTCCGTCTATGCTTGCAAGGAGCATATTTCCAAGGTCTTCCACGGAATCGTAATTGTTTCCGATCTTAAGAAGCCATGAATTGTCATCTTTATCATCAATATATCCCGCAGGCATCTCGAAGTTTTGTGCATATATGAGTGCAGAGATTGTATCAAGGGATAAAAGTCCGTCTGCATTTGCACTTTCGAGAGCAGTTTTACTTTGATCCTCAAATGTCTTTTCGGCATCATTGTAGCTTTCCCATCCGCTCTCTAACTGTTCCTTTGCGGAATCCATCTGTGTCTTCCCGGCATCAAGCTGTGCCTGAGCTGTTTCGAGAGCGCTCGCTCCGGTTGCGAGCTGAGCCTGTGCTGCAGCAAAGCCTGCTGCCGCCTGCATCTTGGCCGCCTCTATATCGGTATAAGATACACCGAGTTTTTTAAGCTCATCCTCAAACTTTGCAACAATTCCTTTTGTTACTTCTATCTCAACCTCTAAAGCCGTAAGCTCCGACTTGTAGCTGTTTATTGTCTGCTGCGCAGTCTTAAGCTGGGGGAGGGAGGCATTTAAAGTATCTACCTGAGTCTGGGTAGCTGCTTTTGCTGCAGTTAATGCTCCTGATGAAGCAGTAGCTGCTCCAACGTATGCCGCGGTCACAGTTGCATCTTTAGGATCGGATGTATCTGCTTCGTACGCTGCATAAGCCGCATTATATCCAGCTGATAAGGTGGCAAGATCGGGAGCTGCCGTCGCTAAAGTTGCAAGGCCAAGTCCAAGGACCTGACCATTGGTCTGACCCGGAACAGTCGAGTTTTGCTGAGTAGCAAAAGTAGGATCTGCTGCAATAGCATCAGCCAGAGCGATCAGCTGCTCCATAGTTGTAATTGAGTTTGTAGCTGTTGCTAATCCCGCCTCCATCGTACTTACGGTAGAATCAAGATCATCAACCGATATTCCGAATGGAGCAAGAGCTTTTCCCGCCTCTTCGATGGCGGTCTTAAGTACCGCTTCCTGAGCCTGCTGAGTTACGAGCTGGCTCTGGTAGGATGAAAGCTGGTCAAGAGCAAGAGAAGCCTGAGCAAGCTGCTCGTAGGTCTCTTTCTGCTTCTTATCGAGCTCTTCCTTGCCTTTTTCAAGTTCAGCCTTTCCGCTGTCTATTTTAGCCTGTCCGTCAGCCATCTCTTTTTTGCCCTTATCGAGCTCGGCCTGACCGTCTTCAAGCTGTTTTTTCGCATCATCAAGAGAAGCTCTGGCATCATCTAACGCATCCTGAGCCTTCGCCTTTATTTTTTCATTTAATTCATCTACTTTTTTCTGGTTAAGGGAAACCTGTACGGTTTTTTCGATAAGACCGGTCGCTGAAACATCGGCCACACCGTCCTGTCTTTCAATCTGAGGTAAAAGCGCATCCTCCACAAATCTTGACAGTTCCTCGATATCCTTGCCCTCATAACTTATGGCAAGATACATAGAAGCAAGCATATCCGCGCTTAGTTCAAGTACGTTCGGTATCCCGACCTCCTCGGGGAAAACCGCTCGAACGGTATTTATAGCCGAGGTAACCTTAACAAGGGCGCTGTCCATGTTAGTATCATCCTCAAATTCCAGCTGAACCATACTGTAGTTCTCATAGCTGAAGCTGGTGACATTTTTAACGCCGGTTATTGTTCCGAGAGATCCTTCGAGTGGCTCCGTAACAACGGATTCAACCTTTTCGGGGCTGGCACCGGGATATGTAGTTAAAACAAGTAAATAAGGGAGATTTACTTCCGGCAGCAGATCAAGCTGCATTTTTGTAATGCTTACTACACCAAGAATCAGTACAGCAAGCACCGCAATCAGAATTGTATAAGGTTTTTTTACGCTGAATTTAGACATCTTTCTCACCCGGCATATTTTCAGAAATTTAGTGCGTTACTGTAACAATATAATCCAGGTGAGAAGATTTTTAAAGAATTGGGCTCTAAAGTTTTTATAAACTTTTTCTAAATATCGGAGATTCCAGAATCTGTCTCGACACCTCGTCCCCGATGACATTCGTCTTTAATCCCTTGATATCTTCGGGTTTTAATACCCCCGTAACCTCAAAGTAGACATGGCTTTTTTTCTTAGGAAAATTGTCCTTAACCGCGCTTGTTCCGTGGCACGCCATAACAACAATAGGAACATCGGCGTTTTGCGCTATCTTAAACATCGAGTTGTGAAAAGGAAGTAGCGGCTCCTGCGTGGTATTTCGCGTTCCTTCCGGGTAAACCCCGATCGAAACCTGATCATCCTTAAGAAGCTCTACTGCAGTATTAACCGTCTCCATGGCTCTTCCCGGGTGTTTTCTGTCAATAGACATAAAACAGCACTTTCTGATGATCCTTCCAAAGATTGGGATATGCATATTCTCTTCCTTTGAAAGAAAGGCTAGATCGTATTTTCTAAGGACGTACCAGGTAAGGATCGGGTCAAACTTCGATCTATGGTTTTGCACAAGCAAAAACCTCGTTCCCTTAGGTATCTTTTCAAGTCCGTTTACATGAATCTTTATCCGCATTATCCTTACGGCAAGCCAGGTTGTCATATTAAGGAGAGTGCGGTAGTAACGGCTATGTTTCTTATATATTTTTTTAGGGTTTACGAATAGTGAGCTAATCGCCAGTATCAAAACAAATGTGATCATAAATCCTTATCAATCCTCTGCATATACAAGGGCACATTTAACAGCTCTTTTCCAGCCCTTTATTAAATCCGCTTTCTTTTCCTTATCCATAGCGGGACTGAACGTCCTTCCAAGCTGCCAGTTCTTTCTGATCTCGTCTTTGTCCTTATAATATCCGACGGCGAGTCCTGCAAGATATGCAGCGCCAAGGGCGGTGGTCTCTACGCTTGCCGGTCTGTCTACGTATGTGTCTATTATATCAGCCTGGAACTGCATAAGAAAGTCATTTGCGCTGGCTCCGCCGTCTACTTTAAGTCTGCTTAGGTTTATTCCGCAGTCTGCCTCCATAGCCTTTAAAACATCCATCGTCTGATATGCTATGGATTCAAGCATCGCCCTTACAAAATGCTCTTTCTCGCATCCCCTTGTAAGTCCGACGACCATTCCTCTTGCATGCTGCTGCCAGTAGGGCGCGCCCATACCGACGAAAGCAGGTACGATATAAACCCCCGCTGTATCTTCTACAGTCTCAGCATACTCCTTTGACGCCGCTGCGCTCTTAAGCATCCGCATGCTATCTCTTAACCATTGGATACCTGCCCCCGCTACAAACACGCTTCCCTCAAGAGCGTACTCAACATTGTCGGAATCTGAAGCTGCGATGGTAGTAAGAAGTCCGCTTGTGGAATAGATTGCATCATGCCCTGTATTCATCAGCATAAAGCAGCCTGTTCCGTAGGTATTTTTAACCTCTCCCTTTTGAAAACAGCACTGACCGAAAAGGGCAGCCTGCTGGTCTCCGGCCGCTCCCGCAATGGGAATCTCGCCCCCTAAAACGCTGGTTTCCGTGTGGCCGTATAGACAGCTTGAAGGCTTTACCTCAGGAAGGATGCACTCGGGGATATTAAATCTCTTCATAATATCCTTATCCCAGCAAAGCTTATGTATGTCGAAAAGCATCGTTCTTGAAGCATTGGTATAATCCGTAACATGCACCGCGCCTCTCGTCAGATTCCAGATAAGCCAGGTATCAACCGTTCCGAAAAGGATATCTCCTTTTTCCGCTTTTTCTCTCGCACCTTTTACATTATCAAGGATCCATGCGATCTTTGAAGCGCTGAAATATGCATCGGGTATAAGACCTGTCTTAGCCCTTATCTTGTTATCAAAACCGTCCTTTTTCAGGTCATCGATCATATCCGAAGTACGTCTGCACTGCCAGACTATGGCGTTGTAGATAGGCTGCCCCGTATGCTTATCCCAAAGAATTGTAGTTTCTCTCTGGTTTGTAATTCCGATGGCAGCTATATCCTCGGCGTCGATTCCTAAATTTGCCATGCATTCCGCCGCAACGGAAAGCTGGGATGACCAGATCTCCATCGGATTGTGTTCTACCCAGCCGGGTTTAGGATAGATCTGCGTAAATTCCTTTTGGCTCATTGCGCAGATATTTCCCTGCTTATCAAAAAGAATACAGCGGGAGCTTGTTGTCCCCTGATCCAGTGCCATAATGTACTTTTCCATAGTTGTATATCCCTTTACATTAGTTTTCTACATTTCACGGCTCAATCACGGCAAGTTGGTTCTTCGCTACGATTCCGCTCAGATACCAATCTTACCGTACTTGAGCCTCGAATTACTGAACGTTCGAAGTAGCAACGATATCCACTCCGGTTCCGCACACATCGGCGAGGACAACGTCCCCGATGCGGACGGGAGCGACGAGCTCGACGCTGCGGAGAGCGGCGAGGCAGTCGAAGATCTTGCCCTTCGGGATGTCGGATGCAGTCTTGACGGAGACCACGGGATGCGCGCCGCCTGTTACCTTTACGAGACTGGTCACGATGCGACGCGGATCCGTAAGTTCATTTGTAACATATTCGGCGCCGCGAGGGCAAGTGTTCCCCGTAATACTTACAATCCTGCCATCCTCTAAAGTAGCTACTACATTGCAGCCAAGGGGGCACCGTATACAAGTAAATTCTTTTGTTTCCATATTTTTCTCCAAGATATCTTCTTCAAATATTTTCTCAAAGTACCTTTACTAAAGATGCGCTGATCATCGTTTTTAATCGGTCTTTACTCGGATCGTTACTTCCTCAAGATCCGGTATGCTTTCAAGAACAGATTTCTGAAGTATTACCTGCTCCATTTCTCCGGGCGCAAGGGCAGCCTTTTTAAGATTCATTATCTCTTTATCCCCCGCAAGCACCTGAATCGCGGCCTTTTTATATACGGCTCCAACGCGGAACCTGACGGTCTGTCTGTCTTCCATATGCGAAAGTCTTATAACCGATGGCACTGTATAACGCACGCCGTCCACAGCGTTTATCTTTATAAAATGATCTGCCTTCTCCGTATCTTTATCGTCCGATTTACCGCCGGTTTCTTTAATCGCACAGCGCTCCTTATCGCAACTGTCTTTTTCTTCATTTACACCCAGATATTCCGCAGCTTTCTTTCCCGCCTGGGCCGACTCTTCAGATACATAATCCACAAGGTCATGTACATGTAGCACATTTCCGCAGGCAAAAACGCCTTCTATATCTGTCTCAAGGCTCTCGTTAACCAAAGGTCCGCCGGTAACTCTGTTCATTCCGACTCCGAGACCACCTGAGAGCTCATTTTCGGGGATCAGTCCGCAGGATAAAAGAAGCGTATCGCACTTTATCTCCTCTTCCGTACCGGGAATAGGCTTTGAGTTTTCATCAACCTTTGCAATAACAACAGCTTCAACTCTTTCCTTACCCTTGATATCCACAACCGTATGGCTTAAAAGAAGCGGTATATCAAAATCCTTCAAACACTGTGCAATGTTTCTCTTAAGTCCGCCGCTGTATGGCATAAGCTCCGCAACCAGCTTAACCTTTGCCCCTTCGAATGTCATACGGCGGGCCATAATAAGTCCGATATCTCCGGAGCCCAAGATCACGACCTCTTTTCCCGGCATACGTCCTTCGATATTTACGTATCTTTGAGCCGTACCCGCGGTGTAAATTCCCGCCGGTCTGTAGCCGGGGATATTAAGAGCTCCTCTCGAGCGCTCGCGGCAGCCCATACAAAGGATCACGGCTTTTGCCTTTACGGTGACGAGTCCCTCTTCTCTGTTCATATAGGATACCATCTTAAAATCCCCGTCCCTTGAAATATCGATAACCATTGTCTCTAGTTTATACGGTATCTCAAGTTTTAGAGCCTTGTCGATAAATCTCGCAGCATACTCAGGTCCCGTAAGCTCCTCTTTAAAAGTATGAAGCCCGAAGCCGTTGTGAATACACTGATTTAAAATACCTCCGAGTTTATTGTCCCTCTCAAGTATGAGAAGATTGCTTACGCCCGCTTCTTTAGCGGCTATAGCGGCGGCAAGTCCCGCCGGTCCGCCTCCGATTATTACCAAATCTTTTTCCATTTTATTACCCCGTCGTTTTGGCTTTTCAGTTAATGATCCTGCTTTTATACCAACTTTGGCAGTCCGTATTTAATCTGTTTATACGTCCTTGATATCTCCAAGAATAAATTCGGAACCCCGGTCATTTTTCGTAATTTCCGCTTCGTCCACCCCAAGCTCTCTTGCAAGTATCTCTACAGTCTTAGGTGAGCAAAAGCCTGCCTGACATCTTCCCATTCCCGCGCGGGTTCTTCTCTTTACGCCGTCAAGAGTCGTCGCCCCGAGAGGTCTTTTTATTGAATCAACTATCTCACCTTCGGTTACAAGCTCGCATCTGCAAACAACATTGGCGTATAGGGGATTTTCCTCTATCAGTTTCTTTTTCTCTTCGGGAGATGCCAGTGCCATAGAAGGAATTCCTTTTCTCTTCGAGACGAAATTTTCTTTCTTTTTAGCGGGATATTTTGCGACTATCATATCTGCTAAGTATTCACCTATGGCAGGAGCGCAGGAAAGACCCGGCGACTCGATTCCCGCCGCATCAAAAAATCCCGGCGCATCATTTGCTTCACCGATTACAAAATCCCCTTTGTCTTCGTGGGCGCGAAGTCCCGCAAAGGATGTGATGATCTGCCTTGTGGGGAGCTGTTTTACGCTTAAGCCGCCGCGCTTTAGTATGTCGGATAAGCCCTCCGCCGTTGTGTTTACGCCTTCAAAATCATCAATATCTACAGCATTGGGACCCACAAGGAGATTTCCGTGAACAGTAGGAGTTACCAAAACACCTTTTCCGTACTTTGTGGGAAGTTGGAAAATCGTTGAAGAAACAAGGCCACCTACCATCTTGTCAAAGAGACAGTACTCACCCTTTCTCGGCACAATATTTATTTTTTCATCGGAAACAAGATTGTGGATCTTCGCGGCGTAGACTCCGGAAGCATTAACTACGATGCGGCTTTTAAAGTCGCCCTTTGATGTTTTTACAAGATAGCCGCCATCTTCCTTTAAGACGTCTGTTACTTTAGTACCAAGATGAAACTTTACCCCATTAACCGCCGCATTTTCAGCAAGAGCAATGGTAAGATTAAAAGGACATACTATTCCTCCCGTCGGAGCGTACAGTGCAAAGCATACCTCATCCGAAAGCCCGGGTTCGATTTTCCTTGCCTCATCCCCGGTAATTATCCGCAGGTCCTTTACACCATTCTGACGTCCCTGGTCTAAAAGGCGTTCGAGCTGTCCTTTGTCTTTTTCATCAAAGCAAAGAACCATGGAACCATTTCTCTTAAAAGGAAAATCAAGTTCCTTTGAGAGCTGCTCCATCATCTCATTTCCCCGAACATTTAGCTTAGCCTTAAGGGATCCGGGCTTTGCGTCGTATCCTGCATGCACAATTCCGCTGTTTGCCTTCGAGGTCCCCTCGCAGACATCGCTGCTTTTCTCTATTACGCAAACATCAAGATCGTACCTCGAAAGTTCTCTTGCAATTGCACATCCCGTGACTCCCGCCCCGATTATTATGATATCTTGCATATATTTACCCCGCATTTCAATCAATTTATAGTAATATTTTACCATGGAAACTGAATTTTAGCATTAAGTTTTTATGCATACTGCGGTGAATTCAGAAACTATTTTGAGGTTCTTTGTGAAATATTGTTAAAAACAGCGGTTTTAAGGAAACCGCCTTGAAGAGAAAAGATTTCGTCCTTATTTTGTTATAAATGCACAAAAGGCGGAATCGATTGGATTCCGCCTTGAGTTTGTTATTAGATTGACTGCTCTATATACTTTATCAGTCGATGACGTTCTTTACTCCTACGATGTTCATAAAGTTGATACCGCTGATGCAGCATCCGAGTCTGGAGTTTGCCTCATGAACGATCTGGTTGTCGCCGATATAGAGCGCTACGTGTGAGCATCCGCCGCTACCGTAGCAGATAATATCTCCGGGCTGAGCCTCGGAAAGCGAAATGCTTCTTCCGGCGTTGTTGTACTGGCTGGAAGGTGTTCTTCCAACGCTGTAACCAAAGTTTGCAAGTACGTAAGAAGTAAATCCGCTGCAGTCCGTTCCGCCTGAGAGGCTCTGTCCACCCATCACGTATCTTGTTCCGACAAAGGATTTGGCGTACTCAATGATACTGCTTCTGATGTCACTGCTTGATCCGGATGATACCCCGGATGACATTGTAGTATCTTCGGCGATTGCCTGTGCTGCCGCCGCAGCTGCTGCAGCTGCCGCTGCCGCTGCACGTCTGTCTGCTTCGGCTTTTCTCTTGGCCTCAGCTTCCGCCCGCTCTTCCTCGATTGTCTTGGCGGTAACGTAACTCTCCTGGATTGTTACATAGTTAAGGCAAACATATCCTTCTTTATCTCTTGTGTAATTAACTTTAACCCACTCAAGAGGCTTTTCCTCTTCAGTCTCTGTATTTGCGCTTTCTGAATCATCAGCGCCGGCTGTTTCTTCAGCACTGTTCCCCGCTACTCCGCTTGACGTAACGGATTCCGTAGCAGGTGTCTCGGTCTCTTCGATATTTTCAGCTTCCTCGCCCTCAGTATCGTCAGCTTTTTTAGCTCTGCTTAATCTTTCGGCGCGGATATCTTCATCCTCTGAAACATCTAGCTTGTCGCCTGATCTTACCGAACCGATAACAGTAGCGTCGGTATTTGCCTCAGCTCTTACGTTTAAAAGATTACACTGAACAACTGCAACCTTTTTGACATAGTCCTCAATAACCTCAAGGGCCTCATCTCCGTATATAAAGAAGTCAGACCTTACAAATCCCTCTACATTTCCGGATATTACGTTAAACCAGATTCCATCGGGAGCCTCTACTCTGTCCAAGATCTCACAAACAGAGCCATTGTACATATGTCCTACAATCTCCGACTCAGTAGTGGCCTGTGACCTTACATTGATAAAATCACTGACGTTTGCGATGGCGAAGTTTGCATACTCCTCTTCGTAGATTGACATATCGAAATCAATGTCAAGCTCGGCCGCGCTGGATGTGACAATCCCCATCATATCGGACTCTACAGTCTTTTTATCGTATGAATTACCAAGGACGGATAATACAGCTGATGCACCACCGTCTCCGGCAACCTGTTTCTCGGTAGCAAAGGTGTTGATGGCAGGCACTGTACCCATAAGTGCCGCTACAGTTCCGATTGCTAACCCTCTATAAAATTTTCTCTTTATCGTTTGTAACATTTTTTTAATATTTTAAGTGTTATTGTTAAACAATTTGTAACAATCCTATGATACAATACCTACATGAAAAAATTCAAGTCTTTATTAATTATTTTACCCATTTTATTGATTTTAATAGCCGTTGGTGCTTATCTGATCTCTTCCGGGAAGCTTAAACTAAACCGTTCCGGCAGCAACGAGGAGACTGTCGCGGAAGAAACAGAAATAAACCCCGAAGAAATCGCCGAGCCCGAACCCGAGCCCGAACCTGAACCCGAACCGGAACCGCCTTTTGAGGAGTACGATATCCACCTTTTAATGGTAGGCGACAATCTGTACCACACAGGCGTTATCAGATCCGGAGAGCAGGCCGACGGAACGAGAAACTATGACCACGAGTTCCTTGGAATCCAAGATCTCCTTTCTCTTTCGGATATTAGGATGATCAACCAGGAAACTCCTTTCGGTGGAAATGACAGAGGCTTCCAGAGCTATCCTGTTTTCAACACCCCTACCGAAGTCGGAGATTCTATAGCAAAATTCGGATTCAATGTTATGCTTGGTGCCACGAACCATGCCACAGATATGGGAATCAGCGGCCTCTATAATTTCTATGATTATATGCATAACAACTACCCTCAGGTACTTATCGCAGGTATCCACGGAGAGAACATTACCTCCAAGATTCCTCACACAGTTACCGGAGAGCAGGGCGTAAATATCGTCCTTGAGACCGACGGTACCGCCTCAGACATCACTCCCGAAGAGGCTGCCGTTTCAGCGGTTTGCAACGACAAGTACGACTATTCAAGGATCGGACTTTTAAAGATCAAGGATTATACCTTTGCAATCCTTAACTACACATACGGAAACAATACCGAGATTTATCCTACCTCATCGGAAGGACATCTGGATTTCCTTACAACCTGGAACCCCGATACCAGATATATCAACTTTACCGAGCTTAACCCTCAGGTACTCGAGGATATTAAGCTTGCAAAGACCGTAGCAGATGTCGTTATCGTCTGCCCTCACTGGGGAGTCGAGTACACAACCACACCTACCGATTATCAGGTTAGCTGGGCAAAGCAGATGACCGAGGCCGGAGCCGATGTTATCATCGGAGCGCACCCCCATGTCCCCGAACCCGTTGAATGGGTTTCCTCAGACAATGGAAATGAGAGCCTTTGCTACTACTCTTTAGGAAACTACGTTTCAACTCAGAACCAGTCAACGGATGTCCTCTTAGAGGGACTTGCCTGGGTTTCCTTCCATGTTACCGAGGAGGGAATCTCAATTACCAAGGATCAATGCGGAATCGTTCCTCTTGTAAACCACTACAGCTGGAATCCTCTGAGATATGAAAGAACCTATCTTCTTGAAGATTACTCTGCAGACCTCGCCGGAAAACACGGTGTTTACGGCCACGGCGGCTTCTACCTAAGCTATGACAAGCTTCAGGAAAGAGCAAATACCATCTTCGGCGACAAGATCCTTACAAGAGAGCAGATTTTCTCCCAGTTTGATGATGCAAAGCGCGAAGAACTTATAAGCTCCTACGATTCAATGCTTGCAGGATATGACGCAGCAAGGAATGCAGAAACGCAGGCAGAAGCTGAAGAAACCGAAGAGGCAGCTCCTGAAGGTTCTACCTCCGAACAAAATTCCGGAAATTAAACAATCGTTTATAATACGGCATAAAGCATTAAAAGCGGCGGATGATGGATAACCATCACCCGCCGTTTTTTATCGTAAATATGTCTTATTTCTTCTCCATAAAGTACAGCCTGGAACCGAAGTCCTGGAAGTGGCGAACTTCTCCGTTGTAGCCTGTAGCACCGAAGGCCTGCTTTAAATGTAAGCCGCCGTTCATAAGGGTATCGCCGGAGGCAGTTACATTCTCGCTCTCACCATCCATCTTTACAAACTTCGCGATAATATCTATAAGAAGTCCGTCTTTCTTGACATGTATAGGCGCTACAGTATTTACAAGATCTCCGAACTCTCTTACATCTACTTTAAGGACTCTGTTGTAAAGATTATAAAGTGCATCCTCTTTAAGCCCTTTTGCATGGTAGCAATGGAAAGGAGAATTAGGAACAACAAGCCTTTGCATCACCATGCCCACCGCTTTTTCTTTATCCTTCGAAACGCAGGTCCACTCCGCAAAGTTGTCACTGCTGTAAGGAACCGCCGCGGTGCCGCTTGTTGAGGCTGTAACCGTTGGCAATGCAGCATTTCCTTTTCCTCTGTAGAAGTCGCCCCACTGCAAGGTTTCTCTCCACTCCTTGTAGAGCTCTATCTGTGCCTTGATAGCTGCAACCTCTTCTTTTTTCATATCGCAAAGATTGCACTCGTATCCAAGAACTCCGAAGGAAGCCACATTAAATCTGGTCTCCAAAGGAGTCGTACGAAGCGTCTGATGATTAGGGCAGTCGGATACATGCGCTGTTACGGTTGACATAGGATATCCGTAGCTGTATCCGGTCTGGATTGCAAGTCTGCACATCGCATCAGTATCGTCACTTGCCCAAATCTGCGGGAAATAGCTAAGCACTCCGAGGTCGAATCTGTTTCCTCCCGCGCTGCATCCCTCGAAGAGAATATGAGGAAACTTCTCCGTAAGAGTCTTCATACAGCGGTATAATCCCTGTACGTATCTGTGCGCCAGCTCGCCCTGATGCTCTGCCGTTAAATACTGTGAGAAGTAGTCGGAAAAGATTCTGTTCATATCCCACTTAACGTAAGCAATATTTGCGGAGGAGAATACCTCAGACATCTTTTCGATAATAAAATCAACCACATCCGGATTGGAATAATCAAGTATCCGTTGGTTACGTCCCTCGGAATGAGGCTTTCCCGGTATATTAACAGCCCAGTCGGGATGGGCCTCGTAAAGCTTACTCTTTACACAGATCATCTCAGGCTCGACCCAGATTCCAAAATCCAGACCTACGCCGTTAATCTTGTCAGCAAGTCCTTTAAGGCCGCGGGGCAGTTTCTTTGTATTAACATCCCAGTCTCCGAGTGAACAACTGTCATCGTTTCTTTCTCCGAACCAGCCGTCATCCATTACGAGAAGCTCGATTCCGACTTCTTTTCCGGCCTTGGCAAGTTTCGTAAGCTTACTTTCATTTATATCAAAGTAAGCTGCCTCCCAGCTGTTTAAAAGAACGGGTCTTGTCTTTTTCTTCCACTCCCCTCGAACGATATGCTCTCTGACAAAGTCGTGCATATGATGGCTCATATCGTTATATCCCTTACAGCTGAATGTCATAACAGCCTCGGGGGATTCAAAAACTTCTCCCGGCTTCAATACAAAGCAAAATCCCTCAGGATTGATTCCATTTACGATCCTTGTCTTTCCGAAAGCGCTTGCCTCAACGCATTCATAGTGATTCCCGCTGTATACAAGGTTAAAGCCGTATACCTCCCCCGCATCTTCGCTTGTCTCTATGGGATGGACCATAAAGAATGGATTGCATCTGCTTGAGCTTGTTCCGGTAATCGACGATCCGATATGTTTTCCTCCGGTTACGAAAGTATCGTCCCGCTGCATTTCTCTCGCCCATGCGCCTCTGAAAGAACTGTATACATATCCCGCATGGTCAAGATCAAGAGACATACTCATTAATCTCTCTACGCTGATCTTTTCGCCGCTTGTATTTTCAAGTACTGCGTTTCTCGTGATCACGTCGCATTCTTCGTATACAACGTAATTAAGTTTCATTGTAAGGTCATATGACTTATCCTTAAGGATTACGGTAAGCTGCTGCGCCTTTCCGGTCTCGTCGTAGGAAGAAGGCATATCCTTTAAGGAAAGGGTCTCGCTTTTAATCTCATATGAATCGTACAGAAAATCCGAAGTACGGCTTCCGTCGGCATGTGTAATGCAAACAAAGGGCTCCCTTATATCTCCCTTTCCGTATGATGACATCTCAAGTCGCATATCCTCAAGAGAGTACTGAAGATGCTCCTGGTCATAGCCTATGGTGTTTCCGGGATAGAAGGCGTGTTTTTCGCAGAGGGCATCCAATGTTCCCTCTACAGCTTCCTCCGGAATTGTCAGCCTTTTCCCGTAATATAAGTGCTCGAGCTGTCCCGTCGAAAGTACCTTGAAGATGTATGAAGTATTTGTCGTTTCTATTATGAAACCATTATTTTCCGCAATTCGTATCATATGAAATTCCTCATTATTTCTTACGCGCATGCAACATATTCAGCATTTAACTTAGTATGTTTATGTAGTATTCCTAGTTACGCCGCCGCTCGCCTGTCATCAATAATATATCATAAATGTCCTGTGTATATAACTCCTGCCCTAAGCAGCACATTAGGCATATTTTATACCCTTGTCAAAGCAATTGTATCTTCTGTCAAGAATAAACAGACGACTTCCTACACGAAATATGTCATCCGGCAATATGTCCGAGGCCGGCACTTAGCGAAAAAGAGCGAAGCTCTATTTGAGCTTAGTACCGCTGCCACGAGGACCCTATAGCCGCGAGGCGGTGCCGGAGACATATTCGTTTAGGAAATCGTCGTCACTAGGATAGTCCTAAATGTATGCAATTATGCTTTCTTGGCTGCAAGCTGCTTTGTGATCTCCTCAAGTTTCTCATCCGTCAGCTTATATCTTGCTCTAAAGATAATAAGCGCGATAACAAGCACAAACACAGGTAAAACAGTCATCACAAATCTAAGTCCGATAACCGAGCTTCCGGATACAACAGTAGCTCCGTTAGCCATAATATCCGCCACTCTTGCCTTAAGACCGGCTACAAGGCTTCCGTCTATCGCTTCATAAGTGCTGTCGGACTTGCTTATATTAAATACCGACAGGCAGATAGATGCGGCAAGCGCAGCAATACCGGATGCAAGTTTAACAACAAAGGTCTGCATCGAGAAAATAACCGACTCATCACGCCTGTTGTTCTTAAGCTCTCCGTAGTCAACGGTGTTTGCAAGGAATACGGTTACGATTACGTTAAGCATTCCGACTGCTGCCATAATAAAGAATCCGGGTGCAAAGAAAGGATATACAATGCTTGTTCCGGTAAGCGCCATAATAAGCAGAACGACATATCCTCCGATTGCAGAGAAAATGCAAATATAGAAAATCTTCATGGTGCTGAACCACTTTCTAAGGAGCGGGAAAAGCGCCATCATCGCAAGTATCTGGCATGCACCGGCGAATGTGTTAAATGTTGTATAGTTGCCCTGCCAATTAGCCCCTCCGAGATCATACTTGAAGAAGTAGATAAGAAGGTTTGATGTAATGTAAGTAGCAGAGTTTACAAGGACGATGGTAATAACCATAGCCATTGCCTGGTCGTTTTGAAGAAGTGCCTTAAACATATCCCCGACTTTCGCAGTCTGCACATCAACGGTTGACTTCTCCTTGATGAAAAGACATGTGATAAGGATAAATACAAAGAAGAGTACTGCAATGATAAGGGAGAACCACTTGAATCCTTCTCGCTCTACTTCCTTCTTTGATGTAAGACTGATGTTGACGCTATCCCCATCGGTTATCTTTGAAAATTCATCCTCCGTTACATATAAGCAGATTACAGCTTCTCCTTCTGCCGAATCCTTAGCAACATCAAGTCCCTGAAGAGTAAGTGCATCTCCTCCTTCGCTCGAATAGGTAAGGCTTCCTGCAGTTACGTCATATTTCGCATTGCTTGCATTGAATGATAAAGCTTCTTCGAATTCAGACTTATCCGCAGTAACATTTAACGAAACGTCCCCGCTGAGAGTCTTTACATTTCCGGTTGCCGCTCCGGTTTCGTCCATCTCCGCAACGTAAGCTGTAACATTTGTGTAGCTGTTTGTAACGTTATTAGCGCTGTTTGTTGTAGCCGCATTACCTAAAAACGATACCGCCATAACAGTGACAACGGTTACAATGGCGGAGCCCACTCCGGCGCAGGTTCTTCCGAGAGCGGACATATTCTCACGCTCTTTACCTCCGTCGGTAAATGCGGGAACCATTGACCAGTAAGGGATATCCATCATTGTATAGGTTACGCCCCAAAGGATGTAAAATATAGCTGCATACGCTACAAGTCCGCTTCCCGAAAGCTTAGGCGGAGCGGCGAACATAACAAACAAAACTACCGCGTTTGTAAGCGTTCCGATAAAAAGCCAAGGCCTGAATTTTCCCCATCTAGTCTTTGTCTTGGCAACAAGTACTCCCATCAAAGGATCGTTGAAAGCGTCAAATACTCTGGCAATGAGAAGTATAATACCCATAACCCAGGCCGATACGCCCATAATATCCTGATAGTAGTATAGGATATAGCTTGCCGAAAGCATATAAACCATATCCTTTCCTACAGCTCCTATGCCGTAGGCAAATTTTTCTTTACCCGAAAGTTTTTTCTTACCCTGTTCCATAATTCCTCCTTATTTGAAACCCCAATTTCCGGTTAATTCTTTTTAAGTCCCATAGCAAGTTCAACAACCTTATAAGCTCCGTCGTACAAACCTACTTCTTTGTTGGAAATAATCGCACCGCACATATCCTCAAGCAGACTTCCGGAGTTCATAAATCTGTCCACCATCTGAAGGGTATGCGGGATGTCTCTGCATTCAAGCGTTCCGTCTCCCATTTCCGCGGAATGAATAGCTCCCCACATTTCATGTTTTCCGACGCGCCTGATAAAAAGCTTAGGCACAGGATAAAATGCAAGTTCACTGGGCTTTGTAACGAGAACGTCGCAGCTTCTCATAAGAAGGTTCGTGCAGTAAACAGCCTCAAAAATGTTTTTGTGCCAAAATCCATGGATTCCGCTTACATCCGCATCTTCCGAAAGAGCATACTCGGCAAATTTCTCGGTATCCGCCCAATTATCCATATGTTCCGTGGCTACTTCAGCCATACCTGGGATTTCTGCCTTTAGCTCATCCCAAACGTTTCTGTAATCCCCTACATTTACATAAAGCGCAGCTTTCTTTTCTTTGATGAAGGGAAGTAAGTATTTAATAATAGCTGCAAATATTTCCTTCTGCGCTCCGGCGCCGCCGATGGTCAAAAGGAATCTCATAGGTTTTCCTTCTTCTTTTCTTCTGATGCGCGCCTCGCAGTCCTTCTCGATATTTACAACAAGCTCATGATCGATATAGTGGCCGGTATAAACAAGAGACCCTTCGGGCATCGGCTTGCATACCTTCTTTTTCATCATTCCGTTGCAGATGGCGTATCCCTGATATGCATTGCGACACTGTATAGTATGAACTGCGCCTTCCGCGTAGTGCAATGCCATAGGCCAGTTATCCGGAATAGCGTTCACAACATATTTCATTCCCGCGTGGAGCGCTGCCTGTGCCGGCCAAACGTGTGTGCCGACCACGGGAATCTCCTTGGGAACATTTTTATAAACAGGAGCCATAAGTTCGGCATTTTTCTGATCTGCCGCATTATACGACAAAGCTCTGAAACCCTCATAGTTCATAGGTTCCCAGACAAGCTTATTGAAAATGGGATTCTTCGAAAGCCTTGAGCCGAGTGAATATAGATCGTTTTGCGCTCCGATAACCTTTGTGCAGGTAGTCTCTTTATAAGAATTCAGGTCCATCCAGTATGGCGTATATCCCAGATACTTTGCGCAGGAAGCAATTGCCATAGATATGCGGTAATGTCCGAATCCCATGCGGATATTTCCGACAATGATTCCTTTTTCTGTATCCCATGAAAGCTCGGGAAGCTGAGAATCGGGATCGTAATGCGCATTTGAGTTAAGATCCCCTACCAGCACATTGTTAACGCCAAGGCTGTCTCCGATATATTTATTCTTTTCTATTCTTACGGGATATGAGGCATTGCTGTCGTCCCCGTACTTTCTTATGTACTTTCTTTTACTTCGGGCAGCTTTTGAAACAACGCTTTTAGGCATTTCATTTCCAAAAATAGATGCGGATCTGTCCATATTTGCCTCCTTTTTATCTGACGGCTATTCCATCAACGATGATATCTACTACTCCGGCAAGAGCCTCGTTATAGGTCATCTTGTTTTTGAGGAGAATATCTCTCGAGAAAAACTGTTCAAGAGATGATTCAAGCATGGTCTTTACAAGAAAAATCGGTATGTCTCTGATCACACCCTCTTTTATTCCTTTTTCGATAAGGCTGATGGTGTCTTCCCATCCGGTTTCAAGTCTCTCTTCTACTTTTCTGTAAATATCGGGATATTTATCCCTAAGCATATAAAGCTGTCTGAAATCAATCTCGCTATAGCTTTCCGGCATCACACCAAGTATTACTTTTACCCTTTCGGTAGTGGAAAGTTTGGAATCATTAAGGACCTCTTCCTTCTTTTCCGCTATATTGTCAAAAAGGTAATCAACCATATCAAAGAAAAGTTCATTCTTTTCCTTGTAGGAAACATATATGGTTTTTTTACTCATTCCAAGTTCATGAGCAAGGTCATCCATTGTAAATTTAAGACCTTTTTTGTTGAACACTCTGATAGTGCCTTCAAGTATATGCTCCTGCTGCTTTGTTCTTTCTGCCATGTTATTTCCTCGTATCTTTCTGATTCTGTTTCGGTTCGGAAACGATGAACCCCCTTCTTAGTTTCCATTATAAAGTGCATGCCTTTACACGCGCAAGAAACTAAATCACGAAAAAGTGTTTCCGTTTTTGGTAAATTTAAACAATTTTATGCATCTGCGTGTATTTAAGGCTTTTTTATGATAGGATTATTATTAACGAAAAGCTTAATACGGGGAAAAGGCTATGAGAAAAAATAGATTTTTGACATTTATGGTAATATTCCTTCTGCTTGTGATCCTTACAGGAGGCGGACTGCTTGTTTATAAGAATTTTTTTGCTAAGGACACCTCTTATGTAGGCTCCTGGAGCAGGGAAATAGATCTTCGCGGATATGTTATCGAGGAAATGAATGAATGGTTCAAAGATCCGACTACAGCCGCTCTCGTTACCTTTGACGATACAAAGGTTACCGTTAAAGTCGATCTTGTATTTACGGGCGACGGGAAGTTCTCCGAAAAGATAGATGAAAAAAGCTTTGAAGAAGCTAAAAAATCCGCAGATGCTCTTGCCCTTTCAGGTCTTATCAGTTTCCTTGAAAAAAGGCTTGATAATGCAGGTATAGACAGTGCCTCTTCAGGAAAGAGCATAGACGAGCTTATTGAAGACGCTCTCGGTATGAGCGTCGCCGAATACATGAAAAATAGCGGCCCCGAACTTTTGCCGACTCTTGATGCCCTTAAAGATATGTACAACACCTCAGGGACTTACGAAGTAAAGGACAATTCCATGAAACGCACCCTTGGCGGTAAATCCATCTGCGAGTCTTTCTTCGTAAAAGATGATTTCCTTGTCTTTGCCGGAACGGTTGATGATACATTTGGGCCGAGCCTTGGAAAGAGCATTTCAGATGATGAGCCCCTTAAAATGCTCTACGACTACCCCGCCGTTTATACAAAGAAATAAATCGGCCCTATTTAAATATGCTTTCGTAATCGTAGGCAGAATAGATATTCCTGATCCTGTTCAGATATTCATCCTTATTGTCCATTGTTATCCTATGGTTATCTGAGTGTATGGATTCCAGAATGTATTTACCGGTTTCCTCTCCAAAATGCAATCCATCGATATAATTGTCAAAATTGCAGGTTATCTCCGTACAGTCGTCAAAGGCATAAACCTTGATATTATCTGCCTCGCTAAGCTTTAAAAAGGCTTCGCTTAAAGCGTCTAAAGTATAATCAAAGCCTCCGCTCCTAAGACTTGCATCCCAATAGCAGACATTTACCGGCGGTATAAAGACAATGAATTCTATATCAGGATTATTTTTAGCAGTCTTAATTATATTCTCATACAGATTCTCGTCTTCTATGCTTCTGTCCTCTTCCGTAAAGACCTGTTTTTCGTCTGTTATGGGAAGTCTTTCGAAAGTAGTAAGTACCGCTTCCTTTCCAAATACCTTACTGTCGTTCCAGTTTTCATAATCATCAAAACTGTCGGCCTTTTGACCCGAAGCAAGCTTTGCGGCGCTTCTTCCGATAGATGTCATCACATCTCTGTTAAAAAGATATCTATAATCATTAAAAGGATTTTTATCGTATAGATATTCCGGGATATCTTCGTAATCTACGGTGTCTTTTTCCTGTACTAATCTTCCGATATCAAGCCCTCTTATCACAACCTTTAAATCCTTGTTCGAGCTTACTGCTGTATCCACAAGTCCCGCAGTTTCATATAAAGACCCGCCCGCAAAGGACATTCTTACAGCTTCGCAGTCCCAAAGCTCTGAGGCATAGCTCGGGAGAAGAACCTGGGTAGTGCTGCTGCCCGTGATCATCAGTTCATAATCAAAATGCTTTGCTATCCCGTCATTTTGATATCTTTCATTCTCCAGAGCGTATGGATATCCCTTTATGGGCTTATGGTAGTGAAAGAAAGGATCGCAGATAACCACTGTCAATCCTGTTATCACCAGGGGCAGTAATAGCAATATGCATATAACGACAACTCTTTTTTTATTCAAATCAACTCTCCGCTTTAAACTTCATTACTGGCGTCCTAAAGCTTCTTGTAGTAAAATACTAATAGCTTTGTAAAAACCAAAGGATGAGAATAATGCTGTTTAATTCACAATTTTTTATTTTCATATTCCTTCCGATATGTCTGGTGGTTTGGTACCTGTTACGGAAGTTTAAAAGGTATAATCTGTCTTTGGCTTTTTTAATCGGGATGTCTCTTTGGTTCTACGGTTATTTCGATATCCATTACCTTTATATAATCATCCTCAGTATTGCCATCAATTATCTTATCAGTTTTTTGATCAAAAAAATAGAAAAGCTGAAAAAATTTTTCCTTATCACAGGGTTGGTATGCAATCTTGCTCTCTTAGGCTACTTTAAATATTTTGACTTTTTTGTTTCAAATATCAACGCGGTATTTAAAACGGATTTTGCTCTAAAACACATCGTCCTCCCCTTAGGTATTAGCTTTTTTACTCTTCAGCAGATTTCCTATATCGTTGACAGATATAAAGGCACGGCTCCCCACGTAAACATACTTAAGTATGCTTCCTTTGTAACATTCTTCCCTCAGTTGGTAGCCGGTCCCATAGTCCTGCACAGCACCTTGCTTCCGCAGTTTGAGGCAGAAAATGCCCGTAAATTTGATATAAACGGCTTTCTTGAGGGCGCTGTCCGCTTTATTCTCGGACTTATAAAGAAGGTTCTTATCGCCGATCTTTTTGCTCTCCCTGTGGATTACGGCTTCGATAAGCTTTACTACCTCGATACGCCGTCTGCCTGGATCGTAGCGATCTGCTATACTTTAGAGATTTATTTTGATTTCAGCGGATACTCCGATATGGCTATAGGCCTCGGTAAAATGTTCGGGATCGATCTTCCCGAGAATTTCGATTCACCTTATAAAGCAACAAGTGTGAGAGATTTCTGGAAAAGATGGCATATTACACTTACATCTTTTCTGACATCCTACCTTTACATTCCTCTCGGCGGTAATCGAAAAGGCTCCTTCCTTACAGCGCTTAATACAATGATCGTATTTGCTGTAAGCGGTTTTTGGCACGGAGCGAGCTGGGCTTTCGTTCTCTGGGGCGTACTGCACGGCTTCGGAGTACTTTGGTCAAGAAGGAACTTCTTAAAAGTAAAGCATAAACTGCCCGCCCGTATTTTTACTATGTTTTTCCTTGTCGTCACATGGACGATCTTCAGAAGCGAAACCTTAAATACAGCGCTTATAATGCTGAAGAAAATGTTCATCCCCTCAAATACAGGATTCATAATAGATATAGGCTCTACTATGTCCCTTTTACCGGAGCTTAAAGGTCTGATGGAAAAGATACTTCATATCGGAGCTCCAACCCTTTATATGGTTTACGCGACGCTCCTTGGGGTATTTATTGTTATAGCCTTTGTTCTATGCAATCTGAAAAACGCCCGTGAGATAACAGCTGAGCAAAAGCAAAAAAACTACTCCTTCGGATTTATAATATGTCTTGGAGTCGCATTTGCGCTTTGCGTTATATATATGACCAGAGTAAGCACTTTTCTATATTTTAACTTTTAAGCAGGGGAATTGGCATGATATTTAAGAACATAGCAAAAACACTTATCGTCTCTCTACTGACTGTTACCTTTATACTTTCCGCTTACTGTCCCTCCTACGCGGAGGATGATTACGAATACCTTCGAAATATGAGCGTTTCGGCGGACGGTGGGGCGGCGAAAAACGTTAAATACATCGACATGTACTATGACCATGACGCCTACGTATCCTTACGGGATATGGCTGCTGCCCTTGCGGAAACAGGGGCCGCCTTTGACGTTTCTGTCGATAAGGATACCATACGCCTGTCAAGAGGCGGCGTTTACTCTCCTGTAGGCGGAGAGGGCTCCGCGTTCACCGTTCTTACAAGAGACCCTTCGAGCAAGGAATATGTTAGGAGGAGAAATACTTTTATCTTAGACGGTCAAAATGTACACTACTATACCTTCATCTATAAAGACGAAGAAACGGGATATTACGACTGCTTTATGTACCTGCCGGATCTCGCTCTTTTGCTAAACAAAAATCTGAACTTTACAGGAAATACTCTTTCCGTAGATTCTTCCGCGCCCCTTAATATCTCCCCCAAAGAGCTGGAAAGAAACGGATACTTTCTTGCAACAAACGCCGTTCTTCTCGGAGATATAACCAATGGAGAAATCTACTATTCATACCGCGGCGACCTCTCAGTACCCATGGCAAGTACCACAAAGCTTATGAGCTATATAGTTGCTATGGACGCGATCTCGGGCGGTGCCATTAGCTACGATACCGTCGTTACCACTTCCGCTGCCGTGGAAAAGCTTTCCAACTCAATTGACGGAGGCTTTTTGATAAAAGAAGGTACTTCCGTAACCGTAGAAGAGCTTTTGTACGCTATGCTCCTTCCCTCAAGCAACGAGTGCACACTTGCCCTGGCTGAAGCCGTGGCCGGAAGCGAAAAAGCCTTCGTCGGAAGGATGAACGAAAAAGCAAAAGCCATAGGTCTTTCCGAGGAAACGGAATTCTTTACCTGTAACGGACTTCCTGTTTATACCGAGAACGTACTTAGAAGCAAGGTTCAAAACAGGATTAGCGCAGAAGATATGTTTAAGCTTGTCTGCTATCTGATGTCCCGTTACCCCCAGGTTACGGATATCACATCCTGTACGTACAAAACGCTGCCCTCTTTCAGCCGCACGGTCTACAATACTAATCCTATGCTCTATAATGTTCCCGGCTGCATCGGCTTCAAAACAGGTACAACAAACAAAGCCGGAGCCTGCCTTGTCAGCGCGGTGTCTGTTTCCGGAGATAACGGAATCCACACCATCTGCTGTATAGAGCTTGGCGCCGAGGATATCGTCACAAGAAACAATGTTTCCCAGCTGATGCTGACCTACGGTAAAAACGTATATAAAAACGGCGGCGCCTCCTCCATCCCCGAATTCAGTATGGACGAAGAAAACACCGCCGAAGATTTATTTGTTCCCGTAACGGGAGCTCTTCCGGAATCCGGAGACGAGCTTGCCGGGCTTCTTATCTGGAGCGTAAGGAACAATCTACCAATCCCTGAGCCTGAGCTTATCGAACTACCTGAAGGCGAGGGAGAATAACCCTAACCTTCGGGTATCAATATCTTCATCTCGTCAAGGAGCTGCTCTGTCAATTTCAGAAGCTGCTCCTCTTCTTTTTCCACAAGAGTTTCTTTTTCGTAGCTGTAAAGAAAAGCCGGCTTTCCGTAATGATTAAACTTCAGATTCTTTCCGACCTTAAGCATCACATCCGGAACCTTTACTGCATCAAGCTTAGCATCGGGCTTAAATATAAAGCTTATAACGCCGTCGGCATTTCTGACCTCCGTAATGTAGAGCTTATGGGCATCCGCGCGCATCAGGGAGATCCGAAGAAGATTATCCGCGGGGGCAGGAAGACTTCCGAATCTGTCTATCAGTTCATCCTTTATCTCTCCCAGTTCCTTTTCGCTCTCAATTCCCGCGATACGCTTATACATATCGAGTTTTTGCTCCTCGTTAAAGATATATTCCTGAGGAATATAAGCGCTGACGCCTATATTTATAACGGTATTGAAGGACTCGTCTATCGTAATTCCCTTCATCTTCGATACGGCTTCGTTAAGCATCTTGCAGTACAGCTCATATCCGACAGCTTCCATATGTCCGTGCTGGGTCTTTCCGAGAAGATTTCCCGCGCCGCGGATCTCAAGGTCTCTCATAGCAATCTTAAAGCCGCTTCCGAGATCCGTAAACTCTCTTATAGCCTCAAGTCTCTTTTCGGCAACCTCCGTGAGGATCTTGTTTTTGCTGTACATAAGAAAGGCGTAAGCTACTCTGTTGGACCTTCCTACACGTCCCCTAAGCTGATAGAGCTGTGACAGACCGAATCTGTCGGAATCCTGTATTATCAAGGTATTGACATTGGAGATATCCATTCCCGTTTCGATTATCGTAGTGGAAACAAGAATATCGATCTCGCCGTTTACGAAATCATACATGATATCTTCAAGTTCCCTTTCATTCATCTGTCCGTGGGCAAAAGCGACATTCGCGTCGGGAACCATATCCTGTATCTTTGCGGCAACTTCCGCTATCTGGTTCACCCTGTTAAAGACATAATAAACCTGTCCGCCGCGAGCCAGTTCCCTAGTTATCGCTTCTCTTACCAGCTCGTCGTTATGTTCGCAGACAAAGGTCTGTATGGGGAGTCTGTCGTTCGGAGCCTCGGTCAAAAGGCTCATATCCCTTATTCCCACAAGGCTCATATGAAGAGTCCTCGGGATAGGTGTGGCAGAAAGTGTTAAAACATCAATATTTTCTCTGAGCTTTTTAATCTTTTCCTTATGGCCTACGCCGAATCTTTGCTCCTCGTCGATGATAAGAAGACCTAAATCCTTATAGGTCACATCTTTTGACAAAAGCCTGTGGGTACCGATTACAATATCCACCTGCCCTTTTCTAAGGTCTTCCACTACTTTCTTTATCTCAGAAGCGGTTCTGAAGCGGCTTAAGAGTTCAACCCTTACAGGAAAGTCCTTCATACGCTGCACAAAGGTGTTGTAATGCTGCTGAGCAAGTATTGTAGTAGGTACAAGGTAGGCAACCTGTTTATTCTCCTGTACGGCCTTAAACGCGGCTCTGATGGCAATCTCTGTTTTTCCGAAGCCTACGTCTCCGCAGATAAGCCTGTCCATGATACGGCGGCTTTCCATATCCGCCTTCGTATCGGCGATGGCCGCCTTTTGGTCCTCGGTCTCCTCGTAGGGAAACATCTCCTCGAATTCCTGCTGCCAGACAGTGTCTTTACCGTACATAAAGCCTTCCGTCTGTTGTCTCTTGGCATAGAGTTCCACAAGGTCCTGCGCAATCTCATCAACCGCGGTTCTTACTTTGCTCTTTGTACGCTCCCATTCCTTTGTACCCAGCTTATTGATCTTAGGAACCTTTTCCGCATCCGCAGAAGCGTACTTTTGTATCTCGTCAAGCTCCGTTGCAAGGACGTAAAGCACTCCGCCGTCCTTGTACTCAAGCCTTATATAATCCCTTACGATATGGTCGGACTCGACTTTCTCGATACCCTTGTATATTCCGAGTCCGTATACCTCGTGAACAACATAGTCGCCGGGCTTTAAATCCTCAAGGGAGCTTATCTTTGTTCCCTGAAGATTAACCTTTCTTCTTCTCTTTTTCCTGCGCTCAGCCCCAAATATATCGGTTTCCGCAAGTACTACAAACTTGATCAAAGGATATTCAAATCCCTTTGAAATACGTCCGTAAGAGACAAGCACCTCACCCTCGGCTATCTCTCTGTCCTCGTCCTCTGAATAAGCCGCGGGGATATCCATGTTACGGATTTCCTCCGCAAGCCTCTTTGCTCTCGTTCTCGAAGGCGAGAGGAGGAGTACCGAATACTTTTTCTTTCGGTAACCCTCAAGGTCTTTGGAAAGAGCCTCAAAGCTTCCGTTGTATGAAGCTATATTTCTGGCTCCTATGTCATATTTATAATCCGCCTCAAAATATCCCATTCCCGGGGAAAGGGTGGACATAGCGATAGCGTTACACTGTGAAATGCAGGCAGCTATTTCCTCACCGCTGTATAAAAGATCAAGCTGACCCGGAAGACAGTATCCCATCTCAAGTCTGTGCTTATAACTTTCGGTAAATTCATACCGGACTGCTTCCGCCTGCTCCTTAAGCCTTGCGGGCTCTTCAAGGAAAATAAAAGCCTTTTTCCCGGTTATCTCTAAGATCCACTGCGGAAGGGACATTATCTCGGCATTTTCATTGTCCTCGTAAAAATATTTTATATAACTCTCAAGATTTACCTTAAGGCCAAGCTCTAAAGCCTCTTCTTTGAGGGTTCCTATGATCTTTGAAAGCCTGTGGGCCTCCTCTGTCTTAAAACTATCCCGGAGTTTTTTCTCCTGTTTTTCCCCCTCAGCGCAGATTCTCTCAATTCCGGCTCTTAATTCATCGTCCGAAAGGATAAACTCCGTGGCGGGATAGATGCAGACTTCCTCTAAGTTTTCCATCGACCTCTGGGTAAGGACATCGAAGGACCTTATGGACTCTATATTATCCCCCCAAAGCTCTATACGATAGGGATTCTCTTCCGTAAGGTCAAATATATCGATTATATCTCCGCGCACAGAAAACTGCCCCGGGCCTTCTACCTGCGGCAACTTCTCGTACCCGAGACTGACAAGATCCCGTGACAGCTTCTTCGTATTAATCTCTATACCTATTGGCAGCTCGATGCAGGATTCTTCCCTTGCCCTTACCGCAACAGGGTTCATTAAAGCAGCGTATGTTGTAACGATAGTAACCTTATCGCCTTCGTAAAGCCTTCTTAACGTACTTACCCTTTCCCTGGTAAGCTCATTTCCGTGGATATCTGCCTGGAAAAAGATAAGATCCTTAGCGGGGAAAAAGCAAGCCCCGGAATCGTAGAAAAGATACTCCTCGTACAATTCCCTGGCCTTGATATCATCGTATGTTACTATAAGCGTTATCTTTGAGTCGGCGGAGAGAGCTCTCATAAGATGGAGCTTTTGCGCGTCCACACATCCGCTTAACGCGATGATCCCTTTATTCTTTTTTCTTTTCAGGACATCCCTGATACTCTGAAAATCCGAAAGATTTTCAAGTGGAGAGAATAATGCTTTCATTTTACTTTTTCTTGGTATTAAACTTATTCATAGCGGTTTCTGTGCCGCTTTCAATAATAGTCTGTGCAGCGGCTGCCGCATTTTCTATAGCTTCCTCAAAGGCTTCCATGTCCTTTTTATCAATACTTCCAAGAACATGCGAAACGAGATCTCCTCCCACTCTTTTGGCGCCTACGCCTACGCGGATTCTTGTAAATACCTCGCTTCCGAGGTGGCTGATTATATTCTTAAGCCCGTTATGTCCTCCGGCGCTTCCTTTGGGTCTTATACGGAGCTGTCCCACATCAAGATCGATATCATCGGAAATAACAATAAGTTCACTTTCAGGATCGATCTTATAATAATCAGCTACTTCACGGATACTCTCCCCGCTTAAGTTCATATATGTCTGAGGCTTAACAAGTACAACCTTCTCGCCGGCAAAACTGCCCTTTCCTATAAGCGCTTTATGCTTCTTTTCGTTAACTTTGATACCCGCTTTGTCAGCGATTGTATCTATAACCATAAACCCGGCATTATGCCTTGTTTTTTCGTATTCTTTACCCGGATTTCCGAGACCGGCAATAATATACACTTTTTCTTCCTCCTGTTTTTCCGTAGCTAGATTTTACTATAAAAAAAATTTTTAGTACAGTAAAAAGCAAAAAACAGAAAAAGAAACCGGAGCCAAGCTCTTCCTTCCCTTTCTGCTTTTCTTTACTCTTATTCAATTGTAAGTACCTGCCGTTCCCAAGCAGGATTTTCTTTACGACTCTTTCAGTTTCGAACCGCTACCTTAGTTATCCTCTGCATTTTCGTATGCTTCGAGGATGATTTTCTGTATTTTCTCTCTCGTTGCTGAATTAATCGGATGTGCGATGTCGCGATATTCACCGTCTGCTGACTTCTTGCTGGGCATTGCGATGAATAATCCTCTTTCGCCTTCAATCACTTTGATGTCATGGATTACAAACTCATCCTCAAGAGTAATTGATACTACTGCACGCATTTTACCTTCTTTGGTAGTCTTGCTAACTCTAACATCCGTAATTTCCATTCCGTACTACTCTCCTGTATTTATTTTTTATTAGAGCATTTACATGCCCCCTTAATCACAAACCGACCGGGCGTTTTTTTAAGACGTCGGTCGGTTCTATGATGTAAGCAAAATTTAAATTGTGTACCGCTCGTTCCTCTCAACCACGATTTTTACGCCGTTATCGCCTTTGTAATAGGAACCGGCCTTAATAGTGCTGTGACTTTCTATGATACAATTTTCTATTGTTACGTTATCCGCAATATAGACATCGTTAAGAATAATCGAATTCTTTATAGTCGTATTATTGCCGATGTAGCTCTTTTTAAAGATGACCGAATCCTCGATCACTCCGTTAACAATACAGCCACTGGACACTAAGCTGTTACTAATGGCTGCACCTGGATTATACTTCGCCGGAGGCAAATCGTCAACCTTTGAGTAAATATCGGGGTGTGACCTGAAGAAGTAATCTCTTACTTCCTTCTTTAAAAAGTCCATATTTGTATTGAAGTAATCATCGACTGCTGCGATGTTTCTCCAGTACTCTGTGGTCTTGTATCCGTATATTCTCTTGATATCCTTGTATCTTATCAGGATATCTCTTACGAAATCGTAACGGTCTTCCTGAGCGCTCTTTTCGATCATCTCGATGAGCTGCCTGCGGCGGATAACATAAACTCCGCAGGAGACGATAGTGGATTTAGCCTGCAGGGGCTTTTCCTCGAACTCCTCGATACGATTGTCTTCGTTCATTGTGATGGTTCCGTATCTCTCGATTGCGGATCCTTCGGGAAGTTCCGAGCAAACCACTGTAATATCAGCTTTCTTGTCTATATGGTATTCCAAAACCTTATTGAAATCCATCTTATAAACGCAATCACCATTGGCTATTACAACATATGGTTCATGACTCTTTTTTAAGAAACTGATATTTTGATAAATTGCATCTGCCGTTCCACGGTACCAGTTACTGTTCTCTGCGGTAACAGCAGGAGTAAGTACGTAAAGTCCACCCTGCTTACGTCCGAAGTCCCACCATTTGGATGAATTAAGGTGTTCATTAAGGCTTCCGGCATTGTACTGAGTAAGTACCGCAACCTTTTGAATATGGGAGTTGGACATATTACTTAATGTAAAGTCTATACTTCTGTAACTTCCGGCAATAGGCATTGCACAAACAGCTCTTTTCTGTGAAAGAACATCCATGCGATGGTTACTTCCGCCGGCTAAAATAATACCGATTGCTCTCATGGTTAATCACCTACCTTAATCAATGTTTTTCCACTGGGCAAAACGCCGTCCGGATAATCGGCTGCTGTGGTTTCGCCAAAGACTACGGAGTTCTTTCCGACAGATACGCCGTCAGGGATTATACTCCGCTCTCCGACAGTGACTATTCCGTGATTATAAATATGAGGAGCGGTATCATTCTCAGCTTCCTCGCCTATACCGAGTTTTACATTGTTACCTATCACGGTATCCTCGGCTACGATTGCCTTGTAGAGTTCGCTTCCATCGCCGATCTTCGTCTGGTTCATTATGATCGAATCCCTGACGACAGCGCCCTTACCAATGGTTACTCCGCATCCGATTACCGAGTTGTAAACTTCTCCGTATATTTCAGATCCTTCTCCGATTATACTCTTTTCGACTTTACTCTCTTTCGAGAAATACTGAGGAGGCTGAATCTCGGATTTTGTGTAAATTTTCCAATATTCTTCGTAGAGGTTGAACTCAGGAACAATATCGATAAGTTCCATATTGGCTTCCCAATACGAACTTAAGGTTCCCACATCCTTCCAATATCCGTTGAATTCGTATGCATAAAGGAGCTTGCCTTTTTCATGGCAATAGGGGATAACATGCTTACCGAAGTCAAGATTTGGCTGATCCTTAAGAGCTGTAAATGCAGCTTTAAGGGTCTTCCATGTGAAGATGTAGATACCCATACTTGCAAGATTGCTGCGAGGATGTGCAGGCTTTTCTTCAAAGTCTGTAATTCTCTTGTTCTCATCTGCAATCATGATTCCGAATCGGCTTGCTTCCTCCATCGGAACAGGCATAACGGCGATCGTTACATCAGCCTTGTTAGCCTTATGGAAATCAAGCATAACCTCGTAATCCATCTTGTATATATGGTCTCCGGAAAGGATAAGAACATACTCCGGATTAAAGCTCTCCATATATTCGATGTTCTGGTAAATAGCGTTAGCTGTACCGGTATACCATTCGCTGTTTTCGCTCTTTTCATAAGGTGGAAGAACGCTGACACCGCCGATGTTACGGTCCAGATCCCAGGGAATTCCGATTCCGATATGGGTGTTCAGACGAAGAGGTTGGTACTGGGTAAGTACTCCGACAGTATCTACACCGGAGTTAATGCAACTAGAAAGCGGAAAGTCAATGATCCTGTATTTTCCGCCAAATGCAACCGCAGGTTTTGCGACCTTTGATGTCAAAACACCGAGACGGCTGCCTTGTCCGCCAGCCAGAAGCATGGCAATCATTTCCTTTTTAACCATACACCCTCCAGTTCTCAGGTTCGTTTTTTAGCGCCCCGAAGAACTCTAATAAATATGGAGATATTATAACACTATTCAGGAATATATGGAATAATTTACACAAAATCTTTTGAATTTTTGTGAATTTTCTATCTAATTTATACAATTTTTAGCCAAATTGACTAAAGGAAGGCTTAAATATATACAGAAACCCTCTAAATATGTTTCAATTTTTTGACAACTATTACCACTTTATTACTTTTCTGAGGGTTTTTCCGAGACCAAGAGCTAAGGCAATCTTTGCAAGATCCGGAATAATAAAAGGAAATACGCACCAGCTGAGTGCTGTTGCAAGTGTGATGGCATCCTTTGTGCGGGCGTATACTACCATAAACCAAACGGTTCCGAATGCATAGCAAACAAGAAGTCCAAGGACCATCGCTACAATCTCAACCCAAAGTTTTCTGCCTAAAAGAGATGTTAAAAGCCAGAATACAAGTGCAGAAAAAATAAATCCGATAATATAACCGCCGGTTGTTCCGATAAGTGCTCCAAATCCGCCCTTAAATCCTGCAAATACCGGTACTCCCACTGCTCCGAGGAGAATATAGATAAGTACAGAGATCGTTCCCTTTTTACCGCCGAGGAAATAAACCGCAAAAAATACCGCAAATGTCTGAAGTGTAAAAGGTACGGTTGTAGGAATGGAAATCCACGAACAAACAGCCATAAGTGCTGCGCATACCGCTATGAACACAAGGTCGATAGTTCTGAATTTACTGTCGTTGTTTGTTTTTGTTAATGCTTTTGCTTCGCTCATTATTTAATTTCTCTCATTCTTTCATATTAAATTGTTAACCAAACTCTAGAAATAAGGTTATCAATCTTTATGATATTAACATTAGAGAGATTTATTGTCAACCAGCCATTCCTTGTTTGGTTAACAAAAGGCAGGTGCTAAGCACCTGCCCTATGTTCATACATAAATATCTATAAAATATACTATTATCCAAGCTCGCCGTTTTTGTATCTTGTAACGATGTTCTGGATTCTCTCGTTAGGATTGAGGAGATCGGAGATCGATGAATCGTGGTTCAAGGTATCAATGATGTATGCGATGTACTTGCTGAGGTCGCAATTGATGTACCACTCGCGCTCTAAGAGCTCGGGAGTCTGGTAAATAAGGTTTGTAGTAAGTACTCTTGTAATAAGTCCCTCTTCAAATGCCTTGTCAAACTTATCAAGTCCGCTTGTAAAGAGACCGAATGTTGCAAATACAAAGATACGATTTGCCTTTCTCTCTTTAAGTGCAGCGGCTACTTCAAGTACGCTCTCGCCGGATGAGATCATATCATCGATAATGATCATATCCTTTCCTTCAACATCGCTTCCGAGGAATTCATGTGCAAGGATAGGATTTCTTCCGTCAACGACTCTTGTATAATCGCGTCTCTTGTAGAACATACCCATATCAAGGCCAAGTACGTTGGCAATATAGATAGCTCTCTTCATTCCGCCTTCATCGGGGCTGATAACCATCATATGGTCGGAATCGATCTGAAGTCCCTTGTAATTCTTGAGGAGTCCCTTAATAAACTGATAAGCAGGCTGAACAGTCTCAAATCCGTTAAGAGGAATAGCATTCTGTACTCTGGGATCATGCGCATCAAAGGTAATGATGTTATCTACGCCCATCTTAACAAGTTCCTGAAGCGCGATGGCACAGTCAAGAGACTCTCTTGCTGTTCTCTTATGCTGGCGGCTCTCGTAGAGGAACGGCATAATTACTGTAATTCTTCTTGCCTTACCGCCGACTGCAGCGATGATTCTCTTTAAATCCTGATAGTGATCATCAGGTGACATATGGTTCTCATGGCCGCAAAGTGAATAGGTCTGAGAATAGTTAAGTACATCAACAAGAAGGAAAAGGTCGGTACCGCGAACAGACTCCAATATCTGTCCCTTTGCTTCTCCGGATCCGAATCTGGGTACCTTTGCCTCTAAGATATATGTATCTCTCTGATATCCTGCGAAAGCAAGGGAGCCTTTGTGCTCACTTTCACGCTCGGCGCGCCACTTTACAAGATAAGCATCAACCTTGTCTCCAAGTTCTCTGCATCCTTTAAGAGCTATAATTCCAAGCGAGCCTACGGGTATAGTCTCAAGGTTTCTCTTTTCTTCACGATTGCCCATTAGATAAATTCTCCTGTATAAACAAACTGTTAACGATTATTTACCCCGGTCCCCCAAAGACCTTTGCCATTATATACGAAGTACCGCTATTTGACAAGCATTCTTGTATCTTTACCTGTTAGTTGCAGGAAAATAAAGTTGCCGGTAAGTCTTGAGAGTACTCTTTCCGAATACCTTTCTCCGAGCTCCCTAAGGTCAAGATTGGTAGAGATGATCGTCGACTTTCTCTTTAAGTTGCGCTCATTAATAAGTCCGAAGAGGGCTGACGCCACAAAGCTGTTGGAAAGCTCCGTTCCAAGATCATCGATAATAAGAAGATCGCAATCGTAAAGATTGCCCGTTTCCTCTGCGCTGTCCGCTCCGTCTTTCGAGAACTGCTTTTTTGCGAGAATATCAAACAGTGATATGGAACTTAAGTATATCACAGAATGATAGGTTTCGAGAAGTTCCGACGCGATACAACAACTCAAAAAACTTTTCCCCGTACCGACCGTGCCGTTAAACAAGAGGTTCTTATACTCGGTATCAAAGGTCTCCACAAAGTTTTTACAAACGCTTGCGGCCATCTTTAACCTCTCTAAGTCCTCACCCTCCTGGTAGGAAAAACTGAGCTTTGAAAAGTTTTCGGTCTTAAGAAGCTGTCTGATTCCCGACTGGTTGTAAAGGATATTTATCTCTCTGTCTTTGAAACAATGGCATTTATATCTGGTTCCGTCCGGTTCGTAGACATATCCCGTATCCTTACAATACTTGCAGTCGTATATCGGCTCGAAGTCTTCATTTGAAAGTCCGTTGCTCTCCAAAAGAGCCATACGGTTTACCAAAAGCTCCGTAACCTCATTCTCTACATCCTCTATCTGTCTTTCATCCGCGCCTTCCATCTTGAGTCTGGCTTCCCGGACCTTAAGCGTAACCGCTCTGTTTTCCCAGGCCTTTATCTCCGGAAACTTCGCGTAGAGCATCTTTTGTTTCTCGGCGGTTGCTCTTGCGTTGCGGTTTCTGATCCTGTCGTATTCACGCATTATGGAATCGTATTGTTCGTTAGTCAGTGACATTTTTGACCTCTGTATTAATTGGCGTAAATTCTCTTAGCCAACTCATCGTAATCGATATCGTTCTGTTTGAAATTACCGAAGCTTCCCGCAAGGTTCTTTCTTGCAGATGTATCAGCAGTGTATGTCGTTCCGCCGGAAGCCTGCTTTCTTTCCGTCTGCTGGTGCTTCTTGAACTCCTCATCAACCTTTTTAACGTCTTCAAGAGTATTTATATTTTGCTCTTTCCACCTGTTTAATATGCCCTGAACATAGCTGAATCTGTTGTTGTCAGTGGAAAGTACCGCTCTGTCACAAGCTTCCATTATAAGAGCGTCGGAGAATCCGTCCTTTTTCCTCCAGCCCGTGATAAACTCCATCTCTTTTACGGTAGGGGAGCTGTTCTTTCCAAGCCTCTTCATTATATCATAAACGCCCTTGTCGTATCTTTGGCTTCCGTTCTTTGCCTGTTCGGGAGTTTCGATACCGCTCTGCTTCCAACCAATGGCTACTTTTTCGGCGTATCTGAAATCCTTCTTTCCCTTCTCGGCGCAGTACTGAAGGAGATAATCCACAAGATCGTCGGAAAATTCAAGAGTCTGGCTTATATAGCAGAGGGTCTGAAGATCCGACTGGGTAACGGGCTTTCCAAAATACATCTGCGCAAGGAAAACCAGCCCGTTTCCTCCTTCATTTGAGAAAACAGTCAGTTCTTTTGCACCAAAAGAAGGCTTAATAGGAATTGCGACAGCTTCCTCATTTATTTCTTCAGCCTTTACGCCTTCAGCCTTTACGCTCTCCCCGGGCTTTTCGGCAGTCTTAGCAGGCGCTGCGCACTGCGTGCTCACCTTAACAGACTTATGGGTAGATTCAACGGTAGGACCGTTTAGATCTTCCTTGCAAAGATTTACAAGGTGCACTCCGCAGATATTATTATCCCCATCGTAATCGATGGTAAGAACGCCCTTTTTCTCCCAATACTTAAAGGCACGTATAACATCTTTTTCGGTATGATTAAATCTGTCGGCTATATCTCCGAGACTGGTCTCAAGATGCGCATTAAGCATACGCACAAGGTAGAGATATACCTTGAGCTGTGCATCATTGGCCTCAGTCATGTATTCATCTATAAATCTGTTGGAAACAATTGTAGCTCCGATATAACTATCCTGAAAAACTGTGAAACCGGACATCTGACAAACCCCCGGACGTAAAATGATTTTGCTCTATTCTTCCGCAATTAAGTCCTTTATATATATAGCATATGGGGGCTTCATAAATAAATAGACAAAGTGACTATTTGGTTTTTGAGGGAAATAAAACGGACACTTTGTGGATGCCGTGGATTATGTGGATAATATGTGACTAAGTTGTCACTATGCACCTCTCAAATCTGTTAACAGACGGAAACAGTGCAAAATTTCAGCTCGCAAAAATATCCACAGCCGGCAAAAAAATATCCACAAATCGGTTTAATCAAATCTTTAAAACCGTTTGTGGATATTGTGGATTATCTTCTTCCCCGAACGAGCGCATCGGCGATTTTATTGGCTTCTCCCGCACCCATGGTTATCACCAGATCACCCTTTGTGCAATTTTTCAGAAGGAATTTTTCAATTTCTTTAAAATCGGGAATATAGTAGCTTTCCGTTCCCTTTTTACTTAAAGCATCGCAAAGATCCTTTGAACTTATTCCGAGATTATCCTTTTCTCTTGCGGCGTAAATATCCGGCATCACTACCACATCAGCGGCCGAAAGTTCATTTACGAATTCGTCGAAAAAGCTTCTTGTTCTCGTATAGGTGTGGGGCTGAAATACAACGTACAGTTTATTGTACTCGATCATTGATGCCGCCTTCATTGTGGCGTGAATCTCCGTGGGATGATGCGCGTAATCGTCTACTATCGTAAATCCGTTTACCTCTCCCTTGTATTCGAATCTTCTGTCGGCTCCGGTAAACTTATTTAAGGCATCGGCTCCGGACTGATACTCAGCCTTTACCGCATCTCCCACAGCAAGCGCAGCGAGAGCGTTTGTAATATTATGCTCTCCGGGAACCTTCAGCGATATCTTTCGCATTCCCCTTTTGTTTATCTCATCAAACTCGGCGCATCCAAGTCTGTTAAAGCTGATGTTCTCGGCTTTATAGTCTGTAGGATTTCCGTATACATCCTTGCCCTTAGCCGAGAACGTCACAACACTGCATTTAAGATCCTTTGTGATCTCATGGTAATCTTCGATATCACCACAGATGACGAGAGTTCCGTCTTCGGGCAAAAGAAGTGCAAATTCCTTAAATGATTTTCTGATATCGTCAAGGTCTCTGAAAAAGTCCAGATGATCCTCCTCGATATTCATAATAACTCCAATCTTTGGAAGGAAATGCAAAAAGCTGTTGGTGTACTCGCAGGCCTCTGCTACAAAGTATTTATGCCCGCCTACTCTCGTGTTTCCTCCGATGGATTTAAGGACTCCTCCGTTGTTGATGGTGGGATCGAGGCCCGCCTCAAGAAGGATCTCGCTTATCATAGAAGTTGTTGTTGTTTTACCGTGAGTTCCGCTGACAGCGATGGGTATCTGATAATTGCTCATCATCTGTCCGACGAGCTCGCCTCTTGAAACAGATTTAAGTCCAAGTTCCTTTGTAGCTATATATTCCGGATTGTCGGGACCTATTGCAGCGGTAAATACAACGCAGTCTATATCCTTTGTAATGTTTTCTTTTTTCTGGCCATAATAAACCTTAACGCCCCTTTTCTCAAGGCCTTCGGTGATAGGACTTTTATCCCTGTCAGAGCCCAAGACCTCAAATCCGGCGTCAACAAGAATCTCCGCCAGTCCGCTCATACTGATTCCGCCTATTCCGGCGAAAAATATTTTTCCGGGGTGAGAAAAATCAAGCTTATAGTTATCTTTTGAAGACATTTTTTAACCTCTATCTACTCCAATTTTGTATAGGTGATGAAATTGTTTCCGTAATCCTCGAACAATTCCGTCGCTTTATCGTAGGACATCTTATCAAGAGTACCGGTTACAGGATTAAGCAGTACAACTATTTCCGTTGTGTCGTTATAACCTACGATCAGTAAAGCGTCATTCTCCCCCGTCAAAGTAAGTACCGGCGTTTCAATATTAACATAGTACAGCATCATGTCAAGTTCACAATCCGTTAAATCCAGAATCTTGCAATTCTCCAGATTGTCCTCAAGTATCTGCAGTACTGTGTTTCCTTCATCTAAAAGATACTGGGAATTTCTTATAACTCCCTCATTCTCCAGAAGGGCATCCAGACAGACTGCCAAAGTTGTCTCTCCCTCTTCACAGCCCCTGCCTTCGATCGACATTATCTGATTTCGAGAGCTTCTCGGAGTTCTCTTCCAGATTATATCACCTTTTTCGTCTATTACCCAGCCCGCTTTTAAGTTGGCAAGTTCTATGGCATTCGAAGCAACGTTGTATATGTCGGCTACGCCGTACGCATCGTAAACCACATATCTCTTAAGCTTTTCGATCTCTAAAGCAAGATCTCTTCCGCCCTCGTATACCACTTCTTTAGGAGTAGCAACCTTTAAAAGAGTGCTGTTTACCTCCGAAGGAAGCTGAAGCTGTACATAAGTCTTGTAAACATCGACTACAGCGGTAGCGTCAGTGACATTTACACCTCCGCTCATATCCTCAGCGGTAATATAGTCAGTCTTTTCCTCTTTTACCTTACCCTTTTCGTCTATAGATACGCGCTTAAGAGTAAGCTGATTGTCGTTTAACTCCACGCTTACTACATAAAGTCCGTCATACTGATAGTTCTTGATAAGAGAACCTTCCTCGTCGCAGATGACGATCCTGTACATCGGGAAGAAAAGACGGCCCGAGCTTTCTCTTCGAACGTCCTGTATATGCGCTATTCCGTAGATTACGTCGGGTCCGATAAATCCCAGAGACCTTATGCAGTCGCCTTCGGGAACATTTATCTCTTTATCCTTTTCCGACTTAAGGTTCGTAAGTGTAATACTCCTTGAAAGCTGCGAGTCCTCGTAAGCGCTGCGGCTGATAAGGATTCGATGGTCATAGCTCGTAACCAGCGTATCATCGCCCCCAAGGTCGTTTCTAACCGTATAGCTCTTGTCCTCGAGATCTACGCAATATACCTTGTTTTCCAGAGCAAGGAAAAGATGTTCCTCTCTGTTAAGATACAAAAGCGTATCAAGCTCGGCAGCCAAAATACCCCAGGATCTTTCGTAGGGAATATATATGAGTTCCTCTATAGTGTTAAGCTTTCCGTCAAAGTTGTATACTTCTATGCCTACCTCGCCTTCGTGGCGTCCGCTGTTCATATATCCGTAGACGGCAAACTTTATCGTTCCGCTTTCATCAATATCAAGAATCTTTATGCCGTGAGCGCTTCGCATGGCTCTTTCGTCGAAATCATCATTCCCGGAAAAGGCAAACACTCTGGTAAGCTTATTCTCCTTTGCCTGATAGGAATACAGTCTTCCGGCGTAAATAAATGCGACTGTATTTCCGTCCTCACTTTCGGAATACTCAACTCCTCTGTCGGCAATTCCCAGTACGATCTTGTCATTAACGCAAAGATTCTTCTCATCAGGGAGCTGCTCCATTGTTCTTTGATAATCGATAAGGAGCATTCTCTCTTTTCCGGTCTTGATACGATAATACTCGGTAAGTCTGTAATAGACCTTATCCTTTTCGTCTCCCGAAAAGACGATATAGTCCGTTGTTATCTCCGCCATCTGGTCTGATATTTCCTTGATCTCAATATCAGGCTCTTCTGTCTGAGTAAGTCCCAAATCACCATAGGTTATCTGGTCGAGGCTTGAATGTATATCCACACTGGCAAAAGATGAGTTATCATTAAGGGACGAATTTGTCTCTAAATACTTTCTGATCTCCGAGGCATTTTCCTTGTCAAAAAGCTTGTCGTGGAAATACTGAACAAACTCCAATTTCTCGTCGCAGCCAAGGTCGTCACCCCAGATAATATCGGTATAGTAGTAGTATTCGTTGTCCTCATTATCGGTTAAGGTAAGCTCCAAAGAGTACAAAACATTCTTTGTCAAAAGATCCTTAAGAGAAAGGTTAAGACTTAAAACATCCTCGGATTTTTTAATCTCCGGAAGGTCTCCGTATTCGACAAGTCTCTCACCATCGGTTGTTCTTACTTCGTAGGAAACTTTTCTTATATCTTTGGAGTAAGTCTTTATCTTAAAGGTAAGCTTACGGTCGCTTGAGAGTACGGTAACATTCTCTCCGGCCTCGCTTACGTTTCTTTTATCAACATACCCAAAGAGCTTATTATAAGAAAAATCTCCCCGGATCATACTGACAACGGGCAAAGTAGCCGGTTCCATATCCATTGTTATATTGTCTATATCTCTGTTTAAAATCTCGGAGGCTATAAACAACGCAGCAATGAACACGCATATAAAGACGAAAATACGTATTAAGTTTTTCCTTATTACGGAAAAGTTCATATATTGATACCTTTATTTGTTCACTAAACTAAAAGGCGCCCCTGGCGGGCGCCTTTAGGCTTATTAGATTGTATCACACAATCCTCTATTTTAAAACATTAATTCGTGCCATTGCTCTTTGAAGCGCAGTCTCGGCTCTTGCAACATCAAGGTTCTCGTATCTGTTCTTCAATCTGTCCTTGGCACGGGCAAGCGCTTCGTTTGCACGCTTTTCGTCAATCTCGTCGGGCCATTCGACGATTTCCGCAAGAATAGAGATAGCATCCGGCAGAATCTCAGCAAAACCTGAGTGAAGTGCGGCAATTCTCTCTCCATCTTTTTCATGGATGCGAAGGATGCCGGGCTTAACAATTACCGTAAGAGGAATATGACCCGGATAAACTCCGATTTCTCCCTCGGTCGTATTGAATTCTACCATTTGGGCTTCTCCCTCATAAAACACTCTCTCGGGTGTTATTATGCGGAGGTTGAACATATTGTCAGCCATATATACTCCTTTTTAAACCGGCAGTTTCAAGACACTTGCAGCATCTTACCGATGGCTTTGGCAACAATAAACCGATTATTTATTGTTTGCGTTATACTTCTCTACAACATCGTCGATAGTTCCCACACTCATGAAATAGCTCTCGGGGATATCGTCGTGTTTTCCTTCAAGGATTTCCTTGAATCCGCGGATAGTCTCGGAGATAGGAACATACTTACCGACAAGTCCGGTGAACTGTTCTGCTACGAAGAAAGGCTGTGAAAGGAAACGCTGTACCTTTCTTGCTCTTGATACGACGATCTTATCTTCTTCGGAAAGCTCGTCCATACCGAGGATTGCGATGATATCCTGGAGTTCTTTGTAGCGCTGGAGGATTTCCTGTACTCCGCGGGCTGTCTCGTAATGCTCCTGTCCTACGACTCTGGGGTCAAGTATTCTCGAGGTAGACTCAAGAGGGTCTACAGCCGGGTAAATACCGAGCTCAACGATTGAACGGGACAAAACGGTTGTCGCGTCAAGGTGTGCGAATGTAGTAGCGGGCGCAGGGTCCGTAAGGTCATCCGCAGGAACGTATACAGCCTGTACGGATGTGATGGAACCGTTTCTTGTTGATGTAATTCTCTCCTGGAGAGCACCCATCTCGGTCTGAAGTGTAGGCTGGTAACCTACGGCCGAAGGCACACGTCCGAGAAGCGCTGAAACCTCGGAACCGGCCTGTGTGAAACGGAAGATGTTGTCGATGAAAAGAAGTACGTCCTTTCCACCCTTATCACGGAAGTACTCCGCCATTGTAAGTCCCGTAAGACCTACTCTCATTCTCGCTCCCGGGGGCTCGTTCATCTGACCGAAGACCATGGTGGTCTTGTCGATAACTCCGGATTCGCTCATTTCATGATAAAGATCGTTACCTTCACGGGTACGCTCTCCTACACCGGTGAATACCGAATATCCGCCGTGCTCTGTAGCGATGTTACGGATAAGCTCCTGAATAAGAACTGTCTTTCCTACTCCGGCACCTCCGAAGAGTCCGATCTTACCACCCTTCTGATAAGGGCAAAGAAGATCGACTACCTTGATACCGGTCTCGAGAAGCTCAGCTTCTGTGGACTGCTCTTCGAATGCGGGTGCAGCCCTGTGAATAGGCTCGTAGTCAACTCCTTCGGGAGCCGGCTTGTTGTCGATGGGCTGTCCGAGTACGTTGAAGATACGGCCAAGTGTATTTTCTCCTACCGGAACCGAAATAGGAGCTCCGGTGGCAATAGCTTCCGTTCCGCGGACAAGTCCGTCGGTGGGTCCCATGGCGATACATCTTACGGTATCATCACCAAGGTGCTGGGAAACTTCAACTACGAGTTCCCCGCCATCCCGCTGAGGAATGCGTATTGCTTCGTTAATTTCAGGAAGCTTACCCTCATCAAAGCGAATATCGAGTACCGCTCCGATGATCTGGGTTACTTTTCCTTTATTCTCTGCCATTTATAACCTCATTTCCGCCGCTTAAGCGGCATAAACTGATTATCCGATTGCTTCCGAGCCTGCGATAATCTCCGTAAGTTCCTGTGTGATGGATCCCTGACGGGCTCTGTTGTACTGGAGCGAGAGCTTGTCTATCATCTCTTCCGCGTTGCTGGTCGCATTGTCCATGGCCTGCATACGGGCTCCGTTTTCACTGGCGATAGCTTCCTTAAGTCCTCCGTATATCAGACTGCTGATATACTTGGGGATGATCATATCTATCGCATCAACATCTTCAGGTTCAAAGTTCATTACCGCCGAAGCTTCGTCCTCTTCCTCCGCCTCTACGGGCAAGAGTTTGATAAGTCTGGGCTCCTGGCTTACGGTATTTTTAAAGAAAGTATATGCAAGGTAGATCTCTCCGATCTCTCCGGCTTCAAAGGATTTAAGAAGCCTGTCGGTAAGTGCGTTTACTTCCGAATATAAGGGATCTTCGATTACTTCCGGCATATCTTCCCTGATAGTATATCCGTATCTCGCAAAAGCCTCACGGCCCTTGTTTCCGATAGTATAAATATCAAGGTCTTCTTTCTTAAAAGCATCATTTCTGGTAATCAGTTTTACCACATTGGAATTATAGCCGCCGGCTAAACCTCTGTTGGAAGTTATTACCACCACAGCCTTTCTCTCGGACTCTCCGGGAATAAGGTATCTGTGTTCGATATGTCCGACACGGGAAAGAATACTGTTCACCGTGCGGAACATACTGTCGAAGTAGTACTGGGATTTCTCTGCAGCCGCTCTCGCTCTCTGGAGCTTAACGGTGGATACCAGCTTCATAGCTTTTGTGATCTGCTGAGTTCCCTGTATACTGGTCTTCCGGCGTTTAATATCACGCATTGATGCCATAATATATTACCTCATCTTTGTGTTTCACGCCTTAAGGAAATCAGCCTTGAACTGCTCGATCGCCTTCTTAAGCTTCTCTTCGATCTCATCGGAGATTACCTTGTCGGTAGCGATAGAATTGGGTACCTCAGGATACTTTGTATCGAGGAACTCAAAGAATTCTTTTTCAAAGCGTGTGATATCCTCAACAGGAACATCAAGCAGATACTTTCTTGTAACTGCATAGATAATGATAACCTGGTACTGAACCGGCATAGGCGAATACTGAGGCTGCTTTAATACCTCTTTGATTCTTTCACCCTGAGCAAGCTTTTCCTTGGTATCATTATCAAGTTCCGATCCGAACTGTGCGAAGGATGCAAGCTCTCTGTACTGAGCAAGCTCGGTACGGATAGGTGCCGCAATCTTCTTCATAGCCTTGATCTGTGCCGCACCACCTACACGGGATACGGAAAGTCCGGCGTTAACAGCGGGACGGAATCCGGAGTTGAACATCTCGGTCTCAAGATAAATCTGACCGTCTGTGATTGAGATAACGTTGGTAGGGATGTAAGCTGATACGTCGCCTGCCTGGGTCTCAATGATGGGAAGGGCGGTAAGAGATCCTCCGCCGTACTCATCGCTCATACGAGCCGCACGCTCAAGAAGTCTTGAGTGGAGATAGAATACGTCTCCGGGATAAGCCTCACGTCCGGGTGGACGGCGGAGGAGCAAGGAGAGTGTGCGGTATGCGGTAGCGTGCTTACTTAAGTCATCATAGATAACGAGCACGTCCTGTCCGCTCTCCATCCATTCCTCACCGATAGCGCATCCGGAATAAGGAGCGATATACTGCAAGGGTGCAAGATCGCTTGCAGTTGAAACAACAACGGTTGTATAAGCCATTGCGCCAAACTCTTCAAATGTCTTAACGATATTTGCTACGGTAGAAGCTTTCTGACCGATAGCAACGTAAATACATTTAACGTTTTGTCCCTTCTGGTTGATGATGGTATCGATCGCGATCGCGGTCTTACCTGTCTGACGGTCGCCGATGATGAGCTCACGCTGACCTCTTCCGATAGGGATCATAGAGTCGATAGCTTTGATACCGGTCTGAAGAGGGGTATCTACGCTCTTACGGGTAATAACGCCGCTGGCAACTCTCTCAATCTTACGATATTTGGTTGTCTGGATAGGGCCTTTGCCATCGATGGGCTGTCCGAGAGCGTTAACTACTCGTCCAAGCATTGCATCGCCTACGGGAACTTCAACAACTCGTCCGGTAGTCTTAACGAGATCGCCTTCGTTGATATTCCTGGAGTTTCCAAGGAGAACTACACCGACGTTATCTTCCTCAAGGTTTAAGACCATTCCGTAGATGTCTCCGGGGAACTCAAGAAGCTCACCCTGCATAGCGTTCTCAAGACCGTGAACACGAGCAATACCGTCCGCCACCTGAATGACCGTACCTACGTCAGCCACATCAAGGGTGGATGCATATCTTTTGATCTGTTCCTTGATGACAGAACTTATTTCTTCAGGTTTTAAATTCATTGCCTTAATAGCACCTTTCTTCCTGCTGAGTTACCCCAGCTGGAGTTCTAATAATTCCTTTGTCAAATCATTCAATCTGCTCTTGATACTCGAATCCACAACACGGTCGCCTATACGGATAACCATGCCTCCGATAAGAGAAGGATCAACATCATAGTGCATCTCGAGTGTATTGTAATCGGTAGTCTCAAGAAGCTTATCCCTGACCTTGCTCTTACCTTCTAAATCAAGTGCTTTCGGTGTGACCACATAGGCTACACCGATTCCGCGGAATTCTTTCTCTTTGTCGATGAAATAATCAAATATGGAGTCGATTTCCTTGAATCTTTCCTTTTCGACGATTATACGGATAAATCCGGTGATCTCGTCGCTGGTACGTCCTTTGAATACGTCATCAACCACTTTCAGCTTGTCCTGCTTAGCTACTCCCGGGTGAAGCATAAGCTGCTTAAACTCGGGATTGGAATCAAGTATCTCGCGCACGGATTGAATTTCCTCAAGCATCTCGGATGCTTTGTTTTCCTCGTGCGCAAGCTCAAATAAAGCTTCGCCGTAGGTTTTGGAAACTAATTTTGCCATGTGCTTTTACCTATTTCCTTAAGCGTGTCTTCTACCAATTTGTCCTGTATGGTGGTATCGATTTTCTCGGATACTACCTTTTCAGCTATCATAGAAGCTACAACGATCATCTCGCGTTTTACTTCATCCATTGCCTTTTGCTTTTCAAGCTCTGCTTCAGTACGGGCATGGGCGATGATTCTGTCAGCCTCGCTGCGGGCCTCCTCGAGAACTCTGTTCTCACCCTCTAAGGCACGCTTTCTGGCGCTGCTTAAGATTTCCTCCGACTCTTTGTCGATGTTCTTAAGCTTATCCTCATACTCCGCCTTAAGTTTCTCGGCCTCGCTCTTTAGATCCGCCGCATCCTGAATTTCGTCATGGATACGTTTTTTACGGTTATTGAGCATCTTACGGGCCGGATTAAACAAAAGAAAACTGAATGCAAAAAACAAAACGAAGATAGCTATTGCAGATAGAAAGAAGTCAGCTCCAAGCTGAAGATCCAGACCAAACAATCTGGATAATGAATCTCCTTCCAAAAGTATCATTCGTTTTCTCCTTTCAATTAAACCTTAATTAACCAACAAGGGGCTTAACGAATAACAGGAGCATTGCAATGAGCAGTCCGTAAAGACCTGTTGTCTCGGCAACTGCCTGTCCGAGAAGCATGGTTGATGTAACGTCACCCTTTGCTCCGGGATTACGTCCAACTGCTGCTGCGGCATGACCTGCAGCGATACCCTGACCTACACCGGGTCCGATACCGGCGATAACTGCCAGACCTGCACCGATTGCTGAGCAACCTAAAATAAAATTCTGATCAAACATTTTTTCCTCATTTCTGCGCTGCTTGGATTTGTTTTTGAGAAAGACGCTTTCAGCGCTTTACGGCTTTCTCCCGTGAAAAATTTGCTTACCTAAAGTAGTAATCTTTACTTGTCGCCTCTTGCATTTGAAATATACGTCATTGTCAGCATACAGAAAACGTATGTCTGGATCGCTCCGGAGAAAAGGTCGAAATACACATGCAGTGCAGCCGGCCATCCTATCGCTATCCACTTAAGCAAGCCGTAGATAAGTGCCATCATAACCGTTCCCGAAAGAACGTTTGCGAAAAGACGAAGACTCAGTGAGATCGGTACCGCAATATCCGAAATGATATTGATGGGCAGCCATATAGGAAGCCATGGCGGCAACGGAGAACACTTATCTTTCCAAATGTCTTTAGGCTTATTATGCGTCCAGGTATTTACATGTATCAGTACAAAGGTGATCACACCAAGCGCAAGAGTCGTTCCGTAGTCGGCTGTGGGGGGCCGCAGGCCCAAAAGTCCTGAAATGTTACTGAACAATATAAAGATGAATATTGTTCCGATGTAGTTGTAAAATTTCGGTGCTGCTCGTCCCATGGTTTTGTCAACCATTCCATCAAGCATCTCAACTATCATTTCAATGGCATTTTGGAAGCCGGTCGGCTCGTCCTTAGCCTTTGCAAGGCATCTGTTGGCGGCGATGGCAAATCCGATCAGGATAAGCATCACTATCAGCAGACAAACATGCGTCGTCGTAATCCACACTTCTCCGAGTCCGAAGAAATTGTACTTGAAAATACCGTGGACCATAAAGTCAATGTCATCGGCAAGCAAAACACAATAGTTCATAGCTTCACCTCCTTACCTTTTTTATAGTAGAGCCCGTATTAAGTTGTTTTAGGTCTGTTTTATATTTTCCGCCTCTTTAGCTTCCGTAAAAGCCTTGTACTCCTCCTCTGTCATGGGAACAGGGTCGGTTTCGTTAAAGACGCGGTTATATACTTTGTGGGTCTGCGGCTGTATAAGCGCCCCGACTTTAAGGGACATATATCCCAAAAAGGAAAGGAGCGGATTAAAAAATCCCGTTATACATATAACTGCAAAAGCAGCTACAACCACAGCATATCTTAAAATATATGAAAATGTAATCTTTTTTTTGGCAGTTCCTTCGGGAAAATCCAGAGCTCTGTCAAGGCTTCTGTACATATGAAGAGAAGCAAGAAGGGCTAGTATAGTCCCGATCCAGAGCGAAGCCGAATGAATTCCAAGCTTCCTGCTGAATATACATACCGCTATCTGGCAGACAGCCGTAAAAACTATCATCCCGCTCCAGAGTTCCAAAAGGGTTCTGTTACTTTTTTTAAGAAAGTTAATCATCTACTTTCTCCGGAGTCTTTTCTTCTTTATTGCTTGAACCCGCCTCATCCAAAGGCCCTTCAGTACGCCTCGGGCGATTTAAGATATTCCGCTCGGGCTCTTTACTCTTTTCATTTGCAATTTTCATCGCAAGCCGGTAAACAGCCTGACCGCCGGCTATGGCGCCGACAAAAAAGCATACTATGATAATCCAGGAAGTGTGAAAGTACTTGTCAAGAAAATATCCGCCCGCCGAAAGACCTCCGATGGGTACCAGCATGTATAGAGTGAATTGTGTTATAAGGCTTAAATTTCGGTATATGCTGCTGTTATCTTCCCGCTTTTTTCTTTTCTTTCCGTTATCATCAAATCTATCAGGCATTTTTCCCCCAGCAACCAAAAAATAAAGCATTAAAATATATCGACAATTATAACTAAAAATGCTAAAAAAGTCTATAAAAAAAGCGACACTATGCTATAATTTATAAAAATTGGAGGTCAAAGTATGGAAAAGCTCAAAATATTCAGAAAACGGATAATTCCTGCAGAATGTATCCTCCTTGACAAAGATATTATCGTTGAAAGGACCGACGAGCATATTATCACAAGCTGGCATACAATTCGCCCAAAGGATGAATTTGACCATGGTACGTCCTGCTATTTTTTAAACGACGGGATCAAGGTCAGCAAGTTCTATCGAAGCGACGGAAGTCTGCTCTATTGGTACTGTGATGTAGTTCAATACGACTTCTCCGAAGACGGGAACTCTCTTACGGTTACCGATCTTCTCGCCGATGTGATCCTCTATCCCAGCGGCAGGATGAAGGTCGTAGATCTTGACGAACTGGCTGACGCCAAAGAGCAGGGTCTGATCACAGACGAGCAGATGATAAACTGCCTGCGGCAGCTGGATAGTCTGTTGTCACTCATCGCCCGGGATAAATTCGATCGTTTCCAGGCCTGCCTGGATTATAAGGGATTGTGATAAGAAAAGGTGACGGATTCAAAATATGAATTCGCCACCTTAATTGTTTTATTGTATAGCCTTACCGATCTCGTCCAGATCTATCAGGCACTTATCTTTATAAATTACAAGAGGTTCTTCTCCTTTTAGCGGAACGATCTTGGGTAAATAGTCTTCATCCGTGAAATCATATTTTATAAGTACCTTCTTCTTCGGATCGATCATCCAGTATTCTTTTACTCCAGCCATCCTGTATTTGGGGCATTTCTTTTCCATATCCTTATTTCTTGTAGAGGGCGAGAGGACTTCAAGGACCAGATCCGGGGCTCCTATTATCCTGTCTTTACGATTTTTCTTGCTATCGCAGATTATGACAGCATCCGGTACAACCATGGTTTTATCATCATTATCAAGCTGAACATCTACAGGTCCGATAAAGACTTTGCATTTTCCTTTGTTATCATCAATAAAGCGATCAACCTGCTTAACAAATCTATAGATGATATCTTGATGCACTACCGTCGGAGAAGCCATATCATAGAATTTACCATCGATTAGCTCTACTCTCGTCCCCTCCGGAAGATTAAGATAATCCTCTACCGTATACTTACCAACATCTTCAACATAGGCAGCGGCTTCTTCCATAACAATATTCTCGCCATAAATATTTTCATATGAATTATTAGTCGTTTTAGACCGGTCATCATAAGAATGCCTTTTCCCAAGGTATTCATACTTAGGATCAGTCAGCATCTTTTCAATTGCATCAAGAGTTGACCTTCTTGGTTTCAGCGTCTGACCTGCAAAAATCTTAATAATTGTACCGATAGGCACTCCACTATAGTCACATATCTGAGTGTATGTGTATCCTTTTTTCTCTTTTAAATCCCGCATTTCATCTATGGTCATAGTCGTACTCTCCATATTTGGCGTCGCAAATATTACCGCATCTTACCGTTTGTTATATTATAACCCACTTTTTCCTTTAGAGCAAGACCGTCAAGTATACGCAAAAATGGCGATTCTGAACCAGAATCGCCATTTTATCTCCCTCACTTTGTAAATAGAAAAAACGGTTACCATCACACGATGATAACCGTCTTATGCTTTTATATGCATTAATAGAATATATGTCCACCGATTGATATTCCGGAGAGTCCTTCAACCGGGGTTCTGAAATATACGCAGGAACCAACATTCGTATAACCGCTCATTGCCTCATCGGCCGCTCTGTAGCAGCTGTCTGTTGCTTTATTTTGCGCAAGGGCAAGAGCAAGTCTTCCGCTTCCCGCCGGTGAAAACTGTTTCGGAGAATAGATTACTCCGGATACGGTATCCGGGAAAACGCTGCTGAGCACTCTGTTTATTACTACCGCTCCGACTGCAACCTGTCCTTCGTAGGGCTCTCCTCCCGCTTCGCAGTAGATAAGGTTTGCAAGAAGCGTCCTGTCGCCCTCCGCAAAAGTAACTTCTCCGATGCTCCTCCAGGTAGAGTTTTGGGCAAGCCTGGACTTCGCCCTCTCCTCCTCGAGGAGTTTTTTCAAGTACTCCATATCCTTTTCTTTTTCAGCTATTTGTGCCTCGTAGGCTTCGATAGCTTTTTGAGTATCGGATATCTGCGCCGTGTAGTTACTGATTGCAGTCTGAGTCTCAGCCACAACCCGCTCTACCCTGGCTCTTTCTTCTTCGGCTTCTGCTTTTAATTCCTCCAGGGAAGCGTACTCGGATTCAAGTCTTTCTTTTTCTCCCGCTATATACGCCCTGGTCTCTTTGAATTCTTTAAGCTTTTTCTGGTCGTATTCTTCTATCTTGCGGTAGTATTCCTCAAGATTCAAGAGATTCGCAAGACTTCCGGCATGGAGTATCGCATTTATAACACTTGTGTCATTTCTTTCATAGGTCTGCTTTACCCGAAGGACCATCGCTCTGTACTGATCTTCCTCAATACGTATAGCCTCAGCAAGTTCGGCTTCTGCGATGCTGATATCCATCTCCTTGATATTGATCTGGTCCTCAAGGTCTTCGAGGTGATAGCCTACTTCTTCAAGGGTAGTATTAAGTTCGTAGAGCTTACCCTGAAGCGTGTTTTTCTCCTGCTTCAGACCGCTCAATTGGTTTTCGTTTTGCTCCTGCTTCTTCTCAAGCTCTTCTTTTTCCTTTTGAGCCTGATCAATCTGCTGCTGCAGTGCCGCCGCGTTGTCTCCTTCGGACTGGCTTCCGAAAAATGTAAATGAGCCCGCAAATACGGTTGCTGCCAGCAATAGAGCAAAAAGACTGCGCCTTCTTTTCAATACCGGTCCCTCACTAAATCATTATCTTGATCTCTCGTCCCGTTCTGCTGTAGGGAACGTATTCCACTCCCGCGGCATCAAACATCCTTTTGGCTGCTCTGTTGCCGGGAGTCCCCTCATATTTATCGCTGTCAAAAACAACTCTTTTTATACCCGCCTGAATGATCGCTTTGGCGCATTCATTGCAGGGAAATAAAGATACATAAAGGCTTGCCCCTTCTAAGGATCCGCCTCTGTAGTTTAAGATGGAGTTCAGTTCGGCGTGGGTAACGTAAGCATACTTGGTATCGTCAAGCTCTTCGCCTTCTCTGTTCCAGGGAAACTCCTCATCCGAACAACCCTTGGGGAGTCCGTTGTAACCCATGGAAAGGATCTTGTTGTCCTCGCTGACAATGCAGCAGCCAACCTGGGTATTGGGGTCTTTGGAGCGAAAGCCCGAAAGCTGCGCAACCCCCATAAAGTATTCGTCCCATCCTATATAGTCTTCTCTCTTTGGCATTGTTATTCCCTTATATTGTTCTATACAGAATGCACCAAAATACGGTGCATTCTGCGCGACACTCCGTGTGAAAAAGCCCATTAATTCATTGGGACTTTTTCATGAGCCTTGTAAAATACACAAGGCTCATCGCTACTACTTAGTACCGAAGATTCTGTCGCCTGCGTCTCCGAGGCCGGGAACGATGTAAGCATGCTCGTTAAGCTTTTCATCAAGAGCTCCGACATAAAGGTCAACATCAGGATGTGCCTCTGTCATAGCCTTGATTCCTTCGGGAGCGGCGATGATGCACATAAAGTGGATATTTCTGCATCCCTTGTCCTTAAGCATCTGGATTGCGGCTACTGCGGATCCGCCTGTAGCAAGCATAGGGTCAACCACAAATACCTCTCTGTCGCAGCAATCTGCAGGAAGCTTGCAATAGTACTCGATAGGCTTGTGAGTCTCGGGATCGCGATAAAGTCCGATGTGTCCTACCTTTGCGGCGGGGATGAGATTTAACATACCGTCAACCATTCCGAGTCCTGCTCTTAAAATGGGAATTACAGCAAGCTTTTTACCTGAAAGTTCCTTAACGGTAGTCTTGCAGATAGGGGTGTCTATCTCAACATCCTTTAACTTTAAATCTCTTGTAGCTTCATAGCAGATAAGCATTGCTATCTCACTGATGGTATCTCTGAAATCCTTTGTACCGGTATCGGTTCTTCTGATGAAACCGATCTTGTGCTGTATAAGGGGATGATCCATAACTACTACTTTTGACATAAATAACCTCCTGATGACAAATTCTTTGTCAGTTGTAAAAATATATGTTTATCTAAAAGCAATATGCTTTATAAGCAGATTAATCTTCATCAAGCTGAGAAACTCTTCTTGAGTGCTTTTCCTCGGCTGAAAAAGGTGTGTTTAAAAATGTGTCCACTATTTCGTAAGCAAGGTTGATGCCGATCATCTTTCCGCCGAGGGCAAGAACATTGGCGTCATTGTGAAGTCTTGTCATCTTTGCGCCAAGAGGCTCCGAGCAAAGAGCACATCTAACACCCTTTACTTTATTTGCAGCCATGCTGATCCCGATACCTGTTGTGCAGACAACGATACCTTTCTCGGCTTTTCCGTCGGCCACCATATGCGCTACAGCTTTTCCGAACTGAGGATAATCGCAGCTGTCCAGACTGTATGTTCCGCAGTCGGTTACCTCTAAGCCTTTGTCCAAAAGATACTTTTTAACGGCTTCTTTCATTTCAAATCCGCCGTGATCGCTTCCAATTGCTATCATTTAACTAATCTCCTTGATATTTATTTACAGTTAATAATCTTGTGTCCCGCAGCTTTTAAAAGCCTGTTCATAATAGCCGCGCCAAAACCTTCTTTATCAAAGCTTTCGGAGTATATTCTTTCCACCCCTTCATCGTCGAAGCTTCTAAGGATTGAATACAACCTGTGAGCCGCTTCTTTTTGGTCTCCGCGCTTTCCCGTTACTTTTACGACATCTGCATCATAAAATTTGCTGTTTTCCTCGCAGACCATAACTCCGGTTTTAAGTCCGTTTTCCTTATCGGTTTTCAAAAGCTCGCCTATGGTGTTGATGACGTCTTTGTCATTTCCCTCAACTATAGTAAGCTCGCCCTTCGGCGCATAGTGCCTGTACTTCATTCCGGGAGCCTTAGGCTTAATGCCGCTCTTTGGATCGATAATCGCCCGGTCGGTCTCTATCTCTTTTCCGAGGACGCTGCTAAGCATCTCGCAGGTAATAAACCCGGGTCTTAAGACTATCGGCGGATCCACCGTAACATCAACTATAGTGGATTCAAGGCCGATTTCATCCTCGCCACCGTCTATTATAGCACATATACGGCCTGACATGTCCTCAATGACATATTTTGCTTCGGTTGGACTTGGTTTTCCGGAAAGATTGGCGCTGGGCGCAGCTACGTATCCGCCGGAAAAATCGATCAGGGCTCTCGCAACCTCGTCGGAAGGGAAGCGGACCGCAACCGTCTCAAGGCCTCCCGTTGTCTCCTTCGGAACGATCTCAGACTTTTTAAGGATCATGGTAAGAGGACCGGGCCAAAATGTATCCGCAAGCTTTTGGGCGTCCTCCGGAATTTCCCCTACGATTTTACCGATATCATCCCATTTCGAAATATGAACGATCAACGGATTGTCGGAAGGTCTTCCCTTGGCGGCATAGATCTTTTTGGAAGACTCCTTATCAAGGGCATTTCCTCCGAGTCCGTAAACCGTTTCCGTCGGGAAAGCCACAAGCCCTCCCGCTTTTATCATATCTCCGGCTCTTTTTATATTCTCTAAGTCCTCATCGGTTAAAGAGCCGTCTTTATTTCTTTCTATATTTATTATCTCGGTTTCCATCTTAATTAGTACTTTCCGTCTTCATGTTTTTGTACATTCCGATAAGATTCCAAACCTCGGGAGTACCGTATCCGATACGCCATACACCGACTCCGCCGATGTTTCTCGTATTCATAGCATTTAACTTTGAAGTAAGAGACTTTGAATCCTCGAACCAGACATGATAGGTCGTTGTGCCGCTTTTCCACTCGGCATAGTTCTGGCAGGTGGTCTCGTCCCATTCGTAGGAAATGTTATATTTTGAAATATACTCCGCCTGGTTTACAAGGGTAAGGTACGAGTCGCTTACAGAGCTGCCTTCGTCCTTCCAAACGATAGTGTAGAAAGGAACAGCGTTGATAATCCTTTCAGGGGCTACATACTGCATAGTCTTATCCATTCCGCCGCATACATAGTCAAAGCTTGCAACGCTTCCAATATTGCCGCTTCCGTGGTAGTGCTCGTCGTATCCCATGATCAGCACGTAATCAACAAATCCTCCCTGAACGTCAAGACGATTGTACTCGTTGTACGAAAAAGGAACGTAGTTGTCCGTCGATAATACAAGTCCGTTTTTATGGGTCAAAACAGACAGTTCTTTTATAAACTGGGCATAATGCTCTCCGCATTCCGAATAAAGCTTCTCAAAGTCAATATTAAGTCCGTCGACTCCTAAAGCCACGCAGGCGTTCACGATATTGTTCTCAAGATTTCTTCTTGCTACTGTATTTGACAAAAAGTCAAGGTCGTTAAAAGATGTATCTCCGTTTTCATTGCGGTAATTAAAGTCGTCGGCAACAGCCCAAACCTTAACTCCGCTGTTATGCGCCGTCTGAACGTAGGAGGAACTTCCAAGGTTTCTGACAGAGCCGTCCGCTCCGGTTACGGAAAACCATGTGGGCGCGATAACATTTATTCCCTTTGCCTCGTCAAGAGCACCATAAACCGTATCGTTTCCGCCAAGTCCCGCGATTGAGTTAAACCCAAGAACCACTCTTTCTCCGAGAAGATTAAACGCCGTTTCGCTTACGTCCGGGGATACTGCAGCTTCATAGGTTCCCGCTCCCGCATCTTTCAGCCTTTTGTTCTCAATAAATCCAGTAAAGCCGTCAGAGGTAACTACTCTGCTCCATTCTTCCATTGCCTCAATAAGCTCAACGGTTTCTCCCTCTTTAACATCTCTTATAAGAGGACTGTTCTTATCGCCCTGTACCCTGATCTGGGTATCGGAGCTGACTTTTCTGGCATCAAAGTCCCCTCCTACAGTTGCTACTCTGACATGCTTGTCGTAAATTTCGAAGGAGGCCTGTATAAATCTCGAGATGTATTTTGTTGAAATGTAAATCTCGTTGCCCTTTACGACAGATGCCACATATCCAAGGCTCTCTTCGATTCCTTCAAGATTGCAGGATGAAGAGCCGGGCGCAGTTTCATACGTTCCGTCTGCCGTTGTAAACATCAAGGTTCCGGAATTATATGAAGGGTCATAGTAAAATCCCTGCCCGATCTTTTCATTCACGGTCTCTAAAGGTATATATACTTCCTCTCCCTCTTTTACAGCCTTCGAAACAAGAGTATCGTTTTGAAGGACTATTGCCATCTCACCGTCTGATAATCCGAAGTATTCGGAAAGATCCGCTTTTTCGTTACTGTATGAGTACTCCTCGAATATCTGCTTTCCGAAACCTATGGCTAAAACAAGTACGATTGCCACAATGGCGACTATAATAACTATTACTTTCTTTTTCATGATGTCTTCTCTTCTTACCGTAAAAAAATAGTGTGCAGAATAATCTGCCGGCTGCAGTTATCTGAAAAACTGCATACAGATTTATTCTAACACACTCTTTTTTTGCCGTCATTACCTTTTTTTATTCGCAAATATGCTTAGCGGCAGTTCCTGCCTTTTAATTGCGAATGTCTCAGGAGTTTTTGTAAAACCGGCTTTCCCTTTTTTCCAAAAGGAATGTGATATATTCTCCTGTCCGCAAAGAAAAAGCTACCTTTTAAGACTAAATGTCAAACAGTTATAATTGGAAAAATTTATCGAACGATGTCTAGATGTAAAGTGACTTTTACTTTTCGGAAGAATAGGCTGTATCTTAATTACGAACGCTTTGCAGATCGCTATCTAAATATACAGACCAACAGAACATAATTCGATCCTAAAGCTCTCCCACCTCCCCTCTGCGGTAAGGACTGCTTTGTCTTTGCAGGGGTGATTATAAAATCCCCCGCTGCATAAATGCAATAAAAACTTTTTTTCGTCAATATTTATACTACAATCGCGATTTGCCCCCCGCGCAGGGGCCCCCGGCATTCCTCAATTCCTCATATTTTCAGGCTTTGCACCCTTTTGTGCAAAATAACGGGATTTTAGTGACACGCATGCCATATTTTAAAAATCTTTGTGAATATTGCATAGTAAAAACTGGCATGTTTTATCGTTTTGAATCTAATTTTTTTCCTATAAATATTCGATAAACTTTTTATAAAAAAAGCCCCTCACTTCTTGACTAAATCGGCCTAAAAAGATATATTAGGTAAAACTCACAAAGATGAGCGGATTTTCCTATTTCTTACGATAGGAGGAAAAGATTATGAAAATCGAGAAATTAAACGATAATCAGATTCGCTGTACGCTCACCGGAGAAGACCTTGCCAAACGCAATCTTCGCATTAGCGAACTTGCATACGGTTCTGAAAAGACGCAAAATCTTTTTCGGGAGATGGTAAAGCAAGCAGATTATCAGTACGGTTTCGAAACCGAAAACATTCCTCTTGTGGTAGAGGCTATACCCACCTCATCAGGAAGCATTGTTCTTATTATTACAAAAATAGAGGATCCCGAGGAACTTGACACAAGATTCTCCCGTTTCTCTCCATATAACAACCCGGATGAGGACGAGGAGGATTACGACGAAGACGGCGAAGATTTTGCAGGCAGTATGTTCTCAAAGCCTCAGCCCGTAGAGCCCTCCTTCGGCGATATGCTTAAAGAAGCTCTTATGGAAGATGAGCGTAAGTACAGTTTCCTTTTCTCCTTCGCTTCAATATCTCAGGTTGTGGGATTTTGCCGACAGGCAAGAAACTATCCCGGAGAAAGCAGCCTTTACAAGGCGCAGGGCGAAGAATATCAGCTCGTTATCTCACCTTCGGGCTCCGATAAAAACGCATTCAAGAATGTTTGCCTCTTAGCTTCCGAATACGGACGCGGACGCAGCATTCCCGATTCGGCAAGAGAGTTCCTTAAAGAGCACAGCGACACCATCGTAGCCGAGGGTGCGATACAAAAACTTTCGGAAGTTTAAAAGATGTTTAACAGTTTTAAATAAGAACAAACCCCCGATCGGCGTTAAATCGCGACCGGGGGATTTTTATAAGTTCGGGCAAGTCTTTTATCTTGGCGATTTTGACTTACGCCTCTTCGATAGCTTTCATAAGCTCATCAATGTCGATGCCGTGTACAGCCGCAGCCATCTCAAGAGATTCGCCGGCGCTTGAAGGGCATCCGATGCAGTGCATTCCTGCGCTCATAAGAATAGGAATAACGTCGGGCTGAGCTGAAACGATCTCGCCCATAGTCATATCTTTTGTAATTCCGGTCATTGATTATTTCCTCCGTATTTACTGTAATCAAAATAAAACATCTACTCATTCTTTTATATCAAAAAAGCTTTTAAGTCAACCTAATTAATGGTTAAAGTTTTCTAAACTCTGACGTATTAACTCGCAAAAGCGCCAAATTACCAATAAAATGCCCAAAAATTAAGGAATATTTAACGATTATTTTCCCCCATTCTTCTTGACTATATTTTTCAATTTACCTATAATTATAGGAAGTCAAATTCGAAGCATTATGCGCTTCAGATTTATAACTAATATTATTTTTTAATAGGAGGCATTTTATAATGAGACCTGAATGGCAAGATTTTGTAACAGGTAAGTGGGACAGAGAAATCAATGTCCGCGACTTCATCCAGAGAAACTACACTCCCTATGACGGAGATGAGAGTTTCTTAGCAGGCCCTACCCAGAACACAAAGGACCTCTGGGCACAGGTACTTGATCTTCAGAAGAAGGAGCGTGAAGCAGGCGGCGTTCTCGATATGGACACCAAGGTTGTATCAACCATCACTTCACACGGCCCCGGATATCTTGACAAGAGCAAGGAGACCATCGTAGGTTTCCAGACCGATAAACCTTTCAAGAGATCACTTCAGCCCTACGGTGGTATCCGTATGGCAGAGAAGGCTTGCTCAGACAACGGATACGAAGTTGATCCTGAGATTTCAGAGTTCTTCACCACTCACAGAAAGACCCACAACGCAGGCTGCTTCGATGCTTACAACGCAGAGATGAGAGCATGCCGTTCTTCACACATCATCACCGGTCTTCCTGATGCTTACGGACGTGGACGTATCATCGGCGACTATCGTCGTGTTGCCCTCTACGGTATCGACAGACTTATCGAAGATAAGCAGGCACAGAAGGATTCTACCGGACGTGTTATGACCGATGACGTTATCCGTCTTCGTGAAGAGCTTTCCGAGCAGATGGTAGCTCTTAAGATGATGAAGGAAATGGCAGCATCTTACGGATGCGATATCTCTAAGCCCGCAGCTAACGTACAGGAAGCTATCCAGTGGACTTACTTCGGATATCTTTGCTCAGTAAAGGAGCAGAACGGTGCAGCTATGTCCCTCGGACGTACTTCAACCTTCATCGACTGCTACGCTCAGCGTGACCTTAAGAACGGAACCTTCACCGAGGAGCAGATCCAGGAGTTCGTTGATCACTTCATCATGAAGTTACGCTGCGTTAAGTTCGCTCGTACTCCCGAGTACAACCAGATCTTCGCCGGCGATCCCGTATGGGTTACCGAGTCTCTCGGCGGTGTAGGTGTTGACGGAAGACACATGGTTACCAAGACCTCTTTCCGTTACCTCCATACTCTTGAGAACCTTGGTGCATCACCCGAGCCCAACCTCACTGTTCTCTGGTCAACCAGACTTCCCGAGGGATGGAAGAAGTACTGCGCTAAGATCTCTATCACCACTTCTTCAATCCAGTACGAGAACGACGACCTTATGAGAGTTGTTCACGGCGATGACTATGGTATCGCTTGCTGCGTATCTTCTATGAGAATCGGTAAGGAAATGCAGTTCTTCGGAGCACGTGCTAACCTTGCTAAGTGCTTACTCTACGCTCTTAACGGCGGTATCGATGAAGTTACCAAGAAGCAGGTTGGACCTAAGTATCGTCCTGTAACCGGCGACGTTCTTGACTATGACGATGTTATGGACAAGTTCATGGATATGATGGAGTGGCAGGCTGACGTTTACGTTAACACCCTCAACATCATCCACTACATGCATGATAAGTACTGCTATGAGAGAGCAGAGATGGCTCTTCATGACAGAGACGTTAAGAGATACTTCGCAACAGGTGTTGCAGGTCTTTCAATCGTTGCTGACTCACTTTCAGCTATCAAGTACGCTAAGGTTGAAGTTATCCGTGACGAGGATGGCATCATCGTAGACTTCAAGACTACCGGTGACTTCCCTAAGTACGGAAACGACGATGACCGTGTAGATGATATCGCTCAGGATATCGTTCACAAGTTCATGACTGCTGTTAGACGTCATCACACCTACAGAAACGGTGTTCCTACAACCTCTATCCTTACCATTACTTCAAACGTTACCTACGGTAAGGCTACCGGTAATACTCCTGACGGACGTAAGAAGGGACAGCCTTTCGCTCCCGGTGCTAACCCTATGCACGGCCGCGATACTCATGGTGCTGTTGCTTCCCTTTCTTCAGTATCTAAGCTTCCTTTCAATGATGCACAGGACGGTATCTCAAATACCTTCACCATCATCCCCGGAGCTCTCGGTAAGGAAGATCAGGTATTTGCAGGAGACATCGAGCTTGACCTTAACAAATAATGTTCCGCATTATTTGCAAGCAAGTTGTTAATTATTGATTGACAGGAGGACCCATCATGGATCAGAAGGATAAAATTGATGATCTTATCAAGATGCTTGATTCCGGTATGGAAAAGGGCGTTGGACATGTAAATGTCCTTGCTGATGAAAAGTCAGAGGAAACTTGCGACGTGCAGACTCTTGGATGCACCGACTGCTCAAGAACTCCTCTTGCATGCAGCGTTCCTACTCTCCATGATGGGATCGATGATTTTAAATAATTTTAGGAGGAATAAATTATGGCACAGGCAAACAGTGCACAGGTTAATAACCTTGTAAATCTTCTTGATGGCTATGCTACCAAGGGTGGACATCACCTTAACGTTAACGTTCTCAACAGAGATACTCTTCTTGATGCTCAGCAGCATCCCGAGAACTACCCTCAGCTTACCATCCGTGTATCCGGTTATGCAGTTAACTTCATTAAGCTTACTCCCGAACAGCAGGCTGACGTTATCTCCAGAACCTTCCACGAGGCTATCTAATAGTCGGTAAGGCTAACCAATTGTTTTTTCAAAGGTCTGTCGTTTCTTACGGCAGACCTTTTTCACTTAGTCTGTTTCAGTAAATCAACAGGTTTAATAAAGAATATGAGACTTCATTCAGACATCCTTCCCCTTAGGAAGGCCATAAATATATTTAAATATCTTATCTTAACCATTCCGCTTACTATTCTTCTTACAGGATGCGAAAAAAAGCTCCCGGTATATACCGAGGAAGTCCATATCACCATCCCGGGGATGACAGAAGAAGTTAAGCTTGCTTTTCTTTCTGATCTGCATATCGTAACTTTAAGCGAAGAGATCGACGAATCCCAAAAGGATACCGTGGCAGCAAGAGTTGGCTGGTCTTCCTACGAAGGTGTAAGTGCCAAAGATCAGTGGAGCGGCTGGGTTGATACTCTAAATGGCTCTGACGCCGATTATATCCTCTTTGGGGGAGATATGGTTGATGTCCCTACTCTTTCAAATATAGAAGCTTTAAAAAACGATATGGAACGGCTAAACAAGCCCTATATGTACATTCGAGCAGACCACGACCAAAGCTGCAGCCCTTATTTGGTCAAAGACTTAACCGATGAGAAAACTCTCGGCTATCAAAACAGTATCTGCGAAGTTGAAGACGTATATATAAAGGAATTTGATGACTTTATTATAGTAGGCTGGAATCTCTCCACTTCCCTAATAACGCCGGAAGGTCTGGAGAAAATCAAAGAAGCCGCCAATACCGGCAAGCCGCTTATACTGCTGACTCATGTACCGATACAGCCCCTCGGAGATGAAAACCTCTCCGGTATGTCCAAAGAAGTTTATCAGGACAGAGCGCTTATTTGGGGCAGGAATCCCAACCACACATTTTACTTCCCTACAGAGGATACTCCAAACGGGTTAGCAACCGGCGAGCTCCTTGATATGATATACGCCGAAGACTCGCCCTTTGTTGAAGTTTTGTGCGGCCATTTGCATTTTACCTGGGACGGTCAGCTTACAGAAAAAGTCCACCAGCACGTTTTCTCTGCCGCTTTTGACAGGTATATGGGAATTATAACAATATCAGGAGAATAACGCCTTTTACAGGCTTTATATATTTAACGATTTAGTATATATTTAATATACATTCAAAAATAGGAGTAAATATTATGGACGGTAGAATTCATTCGCTTGAAAGCTTTGGAACAGTGGACGGTCCCGGAACACGCTTTGTCGTTTTCGTTCAGGGATGTCCTATGCGCTGCAAATACTGCCACAATCCCGATACTTGGGCTATGACAGGCGGTCAGATGATGACTACGGATTACATACTTGAACAGTACCACAGAAATGAGCCTTTTTATCGCAACGGCGGCGGACTAACAGTAACCGGTGGTGAGCCCTTGATGCAGATTGATTTTCTCATCGAACTGTACGGTAAATGCAAGGAACAGGGAATACACACCTGCCTTGATACATCGGGTATCGCTTTTAATCCCGATAATGCCGCTATGATGGAGAAATTTGATCGTCTTATGCCTCTTGTGGACCTCGTAATGCTTGATATCAAGCATATCGACCCCGAGCATCATAAGGAGCTTTGCCAGCAGCCCAATGAAAATATCCTTAAATTCTGCGCTTATCTCGATGAAAAGCATGTCGATATGTGGATCCGACACGTAATCGTACCGGGAATCACAGACGATGACAAGTATCTTTACGACCTTGGATATTTTATCGGTCAGTTCAGCAATCTGAAGGCCCTCGACGCCCTCCCCTACCACACGATGGGCGAGACAAAATACGAAAAGCTGGGTATCGAATATCCGCTTAAGGGTGTTCCCGCTATGGATAAAAAAATCCTTATCGAAAAGAAGGAAAAGATACTTGACGGAATCCGTGCCAGAAGAAATGAAAATCATTAATCATTAATGTTGAAAATATTCTGACATTTTATCAATAATCACATAACTAACCAAGATTAGTTGGGACTTTTTATCAATAACCCTTGATATTATCTGACTATTACGATATTATTACATCATAAAATTTGTCAAATATTTGACGAAAGATAAAAGACATTAATCTGATTTATAACAGGAGGAAAACTATTATGGCATATGTAATTGGTGATGCTTGTGTTGCTTGTGGCGCATGTGAGGCTAACTGCCCCGTTGGTGCAATCAGCATGGGTGACGGAAAGTTCGAGATCGATCCCGATAAGTGTATCGATTGCGGAAGCTGCGCAGGCGGATGCCCCGTAGGAACTATCCAGCAGGGATAATTTAGAATCCGTTTTGACGGTTTCAATCAAAAAGAAAACACAAAACCCCGTGGTGAATATCACCACGGGGTTTTATTATTTTAAGCAAGCGCGCCTTCTTCAAGGTGGTCATACTGCTGCATCACAAGGGAGTAGTAATATCCCTTCTTGTCCATAAGTTCTTTGTGGGTACCTTTTTCAACAATCTTTCCGTCACGTACCGCAAGGATAATATCCGAGTCAGTAATGGTCGAAAGTCTGTGGGCAATAACAAAGCTTGTACGGCCTTCTGTAACGGTTCCGATAGCATTCTGTATCGTTCTCTCCGTAACGGTATCTACGGAGCTTGTCGCCTCGTCGAGGACAAGGATCCTGGGATCAGCCAGAATTGCTCTTGCAAAAGAGATAAGCTGTCTTTCACCGGTAGAAAGCATTCCTCCGCCTTCTCCCACATCGCTGTCAAGTCCCTTATCCATCCTCTTAACTATTCCGTCGGCAGAAACAAGTTCCAGTGCCTTCCAGATCTCCTCATCGGTGGCGTCGGTTTTACCGTAGCAAAGATTCTCTCTGATGGTTCCGGTAAAGAGATGAGGCGTCTGAAGTACGTATCCGATATGACTGTGAAGCCAAAGCTGCGAGCGCTCTCTTGCGTCTCTTCCGTCTATAAGGACTCTTCCAAGAGTAGGCTCAAAAAATCTGCAGACAAGGTTTACAAGAGTGGATTTACCTGCTCCCGTCTCTCCTACGATTGCAACGCTCGAGCCCTGAGGCACCTTAAGATTAAAGTGCTCAAGTACCATCTCATCTCCATCGGGATACTTAAATGACACATCATCAAACTCTATATCACCGTTAAGGTCTTCCCAGTTCTCCCTCTTGGGATTAAAAGTATCTCCATACTTTTCAACTATTTCCGGCGTATCCGCAACGTCAGACTGCGTGGTAAGAAGCTTATTAACTCGCTCGATATTTACCTGCACCTGTACAAGGGCCGCGAAATCGGAGATGATAGTCTGTATGGGATCCATGATTCCAAGCGCATAGCTCATAAATACGGAAAGTGTTCCGATGAGCATAATTCCTTCGGCCGTCATATAGCCTCCCCGCCAGAGCACAAGCGAAAGGATAACCGATCCGATAAGCGAAACCAGAGAAGAGAAAAGTGCTGAGTGATGAGCCGTTCTGACAGAAGCCTTTCTCATCACATCTGTATCTTTTCTGAAATCCTCATTCATCTTATCTTCAGCCGCAAGAGTCTTGATCGATCTTACGCCGGTGATACCTTCGTTAAAGTCACCGGTAATCTTTGAGTTGAGTTCTCTGACCTTTCGGTTAAGAACAGTGAGCTTCTTTTCAAAGAATATTATGACGAAAACGGCTACGGGTATCATTGCCACAACGATTAGTGCAAGCTTGACATTGGTTATAAACATAACCACTATAACGCCAACAATGTACGAAAAACTCCATACAAACTCCATCATAAACCAGCTTACAAGCTCTCCTATCTTTCCGGAGTCGCTCATAACTCTTGCGTGAATATAACCAACATTGTTTTGGTTAAAATATGAAAACGAAAGGGTCTGAAGGTGGTTAAAGGATGCATTTCGCATATCCCTGTTGACCCAGAGCTCAAGTCTGCTGCAAAGGAAGGTTGTGAAATAGTCGATTACAACCTTACCGATAAGAAACACCATATACAAAGCTATAACATAACCAATGGTGTCCAGTGTTTTAAGGGCTACGTTATGGTTTATAACGTATTTGTTAAAGAGCGGGAATATTGAATCGATTCCGCTGCTAACCATTCCCATAAGGATCATAAAGATGATCCTTGTCTTGTATTTTTTAAGAAAAGGCATAAGCGTTGGTATTCCAAAAAAAGGTAGCTTAACCCTTTCCTCTTTCTTATTTTGATCTTCCATGTTTATTCTCCTAGATATATATGATATACGGATTGCTACGGTGCTTAGCACCTCTCGCAATCCTCATATCATGCAGGTCTCTGAAGCATAAATATCTTCTTGTACAGCCCTTCCTGTGCGATAAGTTCATCGTGAGTTCCCTCCTGAACTATCTTTCCGTGGTCAAGAACAATAATCTTATCGGCATGCATAAGTGTAGAGATTCTGTGCGCAATAAGTATTGTAGTTGTGCCTTTGGATTTTTCCTTAAGGGCACTTCGAATCTTGACATCGGTTTCCGCGTCAACCGCCGAAAGGGAATCGTCAAAGACCATGATTGGTGGCTCTCTAAGAAGCATCTGTGCGATTGCTGTACGCTGTTTTTGACCACCCGAAAGAGTTACTCCTCTCTCTCCTACGTAGGTCTCATATCCCTTAGTAAACTTTTCGATAGCTTCGTCTAAAGCCGCCACCTTAGATGCAGCCTTTACGCTATCCATATCGATAGATTCTGCCGTAATAGCGATATTTTCAGCAAGAGTACCCGAGAAAAGATATGGCTCCTGAAGTACGATTCCGATATTCTTTCTAAGGAAACTTCTCTTTATATCTCTGATGTCCTTGTCACCGATGGTTATGCTTCCCGAGCATTCGCTCTCCTCGTCAATCTCAAGTAGTCTGTCAAGAAGCTGTATAAGGGTGGACTTTCCGGATCCTGTTCCTCCAAGTATACCGACCGTTGATCCGGCAGGGATTGTAAAGGAAACATTGTCCAGTACCTGCGTGTACTTAATTTCAGAGGGAGTAGCAAGCTTCTTCTCTTCCTCTTCATCGCTTCCGGAGTTGTCCTCTTTTTCGCTTACAGGATAAGCAAAGGTTACGTTTCTGAAAGCGATCTCGCCTCTCATATCCGCCTCTCCGGCACCTTCTCTGTCTTTTTCTTCCTCGGAATTCATAATATATCTGATACGATCGATGGAGATTCCGGCTTTACTCATCTCGGAAATAACTCTTCCGAGGCTTCTTACAGGCCAGGTAAGCATCGCATTGTAAGAAATGAACGCAATAAGCTCACCGGTTGTAAGCTGTCCTTTTACGCAAAAAGCCGCGCCAAAAGCAACAACAAGCATTACCTGCGTACCGCTTACGATATCTCCGGATGCCCAAAAGAATGAAAGAAGCTGCATCAGTCTGATCCACATTCCGCAATACTTCTCATTGGCCTTTCCGAATCTCTCCCTCTCGTAGCTTTCTTTTCCAAAAGCTCTAACTACTCTGACACCGCTAAGGTTTTCCTGTACCATCGCGGAAAGCCTTCCCTCCATATCGTCTACCTTTTGGAAGGATGAACCGATCTTTCTGTGGAAGATAAGGGAATATCCGACTATAACAGGTACAAGCGAGATCGCTATCATCGCCAGCTTAACGTTGATATTAAGCATAAATACGATAGACATGGCGATCAGGATGATAACCCTTACGAGGTTGGTCAGCTGATCGGATAAGAATCTTCTTACCGTATCAACATCGGATGTGCATCTCTGGATAATATCTCCCGTCTGGTTCTCGTTATGCCATTTAACGGGTAGATGGATGATGTGGTCATAAAGGGTATCCCTCATATTGCAGACCAGCTTTTCACCGCCCTTAGCGTTAAATAAGCGGAAGAAATATCTGCTTATAACCGACAAGAGCGCTACCCCCAGGATCAAAAGAGCTATGATGTAAAGGTGGCTCTTTAAGAATTCCTCTCCTCCGATACGAGCTATCATCCCTGTAAGAAATGCGGGGATATTAGCTTCCTCCTCTCCGATAACAGCATCAACCGTGTACGCGATTATTCTCGGGTTAACAAGATCAAGCAAAGCGACAAGAGCTCCGCAGATCATACAGGCAATAAAAAACCGCTTACTGCCCTTCAAAAAAAACATTAATAAACTACTTCTCTTTTTAAATCTCTTTTCCATAATTCAAGCCTCAAATAAAGCAATTTTCTTTGTAATAAAAAACCGTCCACCTTAAGCAAGGCAGACGGTCAGAAAATTTATACCAAAATAAACTAAACCGGAGAGAAAGTCATACGCATCTGCAGCTGCATAGACTCTCACTTGCCTTACCGTAAGATAATAAATCATTAATATGATTATTACGTCTAATTACAACTGTGCTCATGGCTTCTCCTTTCCGGACTTTGTCCTTAATTTATCGTATGCTTTTCAAGCACTCCGCACACGACCGTTTCATAATATCACTTATTTTGGCTATTGTCATTACTTTTTTGAAAATTTTTTAAATTGACAAAAAATTTCGATAAGTTAATCTTCTTCTTTCTTTTTGTGCTCCATGTTTGCGAACCTTGTAAGTTCAGGAATCCACGCAAGCTCAACCGTACCGACGGGGCCGTTTCTTTGCTTGGCGATAATAATCTCGGCGCTGTTTTCTTTACTGGTATCCTTTGTGTAGTAAAACTCACGATAAATAAACATAACAACGTCCGCGTCCTGCTCGATCGCTCCGGATTCACGAAGGTCAGAAAGCATAGGTCTTTTATCGTCTCTTTTTTCAACCGCTCGTGAAAGCTGAGAAAGAGCGATAACGGGAACCTGCAGTTCTCTGGCAACAGCCTTTAGGGCTCTTGAAATCTCGGAGATTTCCTGGTTCTTGGAATCCGAGAACTTTCCGCTGCCGCTCATCAGCTGCAAATAGTCAATGATGATACAGTCAAGTCCCTGTGTCATCTTGAACTTTCTGCACTTTGAGCGAAGCTGGGCGATAGAAATTGAAGGTGTATCGTCAATTATAAGGTTACTCCTGCCAATCTCGTTTGCGCTGTCCGTAAGCTTATTCCAGTCGTCAAGAGTAAGGCGTCCCGTACGAAGCTTTTGAGCGTCAACTGCAGACTGCAAGCTGAACATACGGTTTATAAGCTGCTCTTTACTCATTTCCAGTGAGAATATGGCAACATGCTTTTTGTTCTTAATAGCCATATGCTGCGCGATATTTAAGACAAACGCGGTTTTACCCATTGAAGGTCTCGCCGCTATAAGTACAAGATCGGAAGGCTGCATACCTGCGGTCTTGTAGTCGAGATCTATAAACCCGGTAGCAACACCCGTAACGACTCCCTTATTGTAGTAGGCGCTCTCAATCTTACCAAGAGCGTTCGCTACAACTCTTTTAATCGGGACGACATCTGAGACATTTCTGTTTTGAACAAGATCAAAAACAGTCTTCTCCGTATCGTTTAAGATGATCTCGAGATCTTCCTCGTCCTGGTAGCATCTGGCCGCAATTTCTTCGTTCGCTCTGATGATCTTTCTTAAAGTAGATTTTTCCGCCACAATATCCGCGTATGTCTTGATGTTGGCGGATGTGGGAACAGCGTTGATGATAGTCTGTATAAACTGTACGCTGCAATACTCCGGCGGAACATTCTTTTCTTTAAGTTTCTCCTGAACAACAACCGGGTCTATGGGAATTCCGGCCTCGTTCAGATCAACCATCGTACTGAAGTACAATCCGTAGTTACGATTGTAAAAATCGTCACCTGTAATTATCTCGGCGGCGAGATTAACAGCCTGGTTGTCGATAAGCATTGAACCGATAACGGACATCTCTGCTTCTTCGCTGTGCGGAAGTATTCTTTTAAAGGTTTTTTCTTCCCCTGCCATAACCTTCTCCTGCGCTTTACTCTTCGGTTACCTTGACATTAAGCTTACCGGTAACCTGAGGGTGAAGCTTTATGGATACGTCGTAAGATCCGAAATTTTTTAAAGGATCGGCAAGAACGATCTTCTTTTTATCGATCTCGATACCGAGCTGTTCCTTGGCAGCGGCTGCGATTTCCTTACTGGTTACGGAACCGAAGCTTCTTCCGCCGGTACCTGCCTTGATCTTTACCGTTACGGACTTTGAATCAAGCTCCGCAGCAAGAGCCTTTGCCTCGTCGAGATGCTCCTGTGCCACCTTTGCGTCGTTGGCCTTCTTAAGCTTAAGGTCATTGATATTGGCGGCGGTCGCCTCCACACCTATCTTTTTGGGCAAGATGTAATTTCTTGCATATCCGTCACTGGCCTCGATGATATCACCCTTTTTGCCAAGTTTCTTTTCATCCTGTAATAAAATGATCTTCATTTCGAAGTTTCTCCCTTCATAAATATTAAAGCTCGTTGCTCTCGATCATCTCATCGATGGTCTTCTTGAGCTCTCCGATCGCCTCATCGATTCCGATGCCCTCAATCTGACAGGCGGCAACATTCATATGTCCTCCGCCTCCCATACGCTCCATGATGAGCTGTACGTTGACTTCGTCTATAGAGCGGGCACTGACATAAATCTTTCCCTGGAAATCGGTAAGTACAAAGCTTGCCCTGATGCCCCTGATATTAAGAAGCTCGTTTGCCGCCTGCGCCCCGATAACGGTGGGGCTCGGAACGTCGTAAGCCGTACAAACGGAAATAGCGAAAGACTCTCTGTAGATCTCCGCCTGACTGACGGCATCCGCTTTGGCCTTGTATTCACCCGCATCGGCTCTGAACATCTTTCTGACACGCGTGACATCTGCTCCGCATCTTCGAAGGAAAGCTGCCGCCTCGAAGGTTCTTACACCGGTCTTGGTAAGGAAATTATTGGTATCAACCATAATTCCGGAGTACATGCAGTCCGCCTCTTCGATATGTATCTTGATATTGTCCTGAACATACTGTAAGATCTCGGATATCATCTCGCAAGCCGACGATGCGTAGGGCTCGACGTAGGACAGTGTAGCGTTTTCGATAACTTCATTGCCCGCGCGGTGATGGTCAAGGACCACAACCGATTTAACTTCGTGCAAAAGGTCGGGGCACTCCGTAAGGGAAGGCTTATTTACATCAACAACGACAAGAACCGTGTTGTTACCCGCCATCTCCATTGCCTGCTGCCTTGAGATGATGGCGTCTTCATTTCCGGATACGGATTTAAAGCAATCAACAAGGGGCTGAATATCGGACGTAATACCGTCCAGAACGATGTGTGACTTTCTGTCTAGGACTCTGGCCATGCAGTAGATGCCGACAGCGGATCCGAAGCTGTCCGCATCGGGTCTCGAATGTCCCATAACAAGGACAGTATCCTTCGCCGTCATGATTTCTCTGAGGGCATGTGCCTTAACTCTTGCCTTGACTCTTGTATTTTTCTCAATCTGCTGGCTCTTTCCGCCGTAGTAAGTAACGGCTTCGGGAGTTTTGATAACAGCCTGATCTCCGCCTCGTCCGAGGGCAAGATCGATGGCGTTTCTCGCAAACTCGTAGTTTTGGGCGTATGTAAGCCCGTCTACTCCGAGTCCGATACTGATGGTAACTGCCATCTCGTTTCCGATATTGACAGTCTTTATATCCTCAAGAAGCTCGAAGTGCGATTCCTGAAGCAGGGTAACCGCCTTTTTACGAAGGATGATAAGGAATTTGTCCTTTTCCATCTTACGGCAGATACCGTCAATACTTGCAACATACTTATTGACCTTACGATCGATAAGAGCAACAAGAAGTGACTGACGTACTTCTTCTACGCTCTCCAAAGCCTCGTCGTAGTTGTCAAGGTATACCATACCTACACAAAGGCTCTGATCGTCAAGTTCCTGAAGAGCTATATGAAGCGCTGTCTCATCAAAGAGAAAGCACGCGATCAAAAATCCGTTGTAACCCTTGGCCTCGATGATGTCGCTGTGTTCCGCCATTTCGCTTAATGGAATCCTGCGGAATCTTGCGGTGTAATCTCTTCCCTCGTACTCGATACTGCACTCACTCTCCTCAACGCCCTCCGCGATTGGAAGTCTGTCGGGGGTAATGACAGGGAAAAGAGATGAGATATTCTTTGAATAACCTTTGGTTTGATGAACCGTGTGTTCAAAAGCACGGTTTGTCCACATAACCTTTCCGTCTTCGTCGAGAAGAGCGTAAGGGATGTTCAGCTCTCTTAAAAGTTTGCGCTGTATCTGACCGTACTCCGTTGCGAAGCTGACCAGTTCATTCATAATAAGAGGCTTGTTATAGAAATAAAGTATTAGGGTAACCGCGATATAAACAACGGTAAACACCGCCAAAAGCCACCCTGCGGTACGGTTAATGGTAAATGCCGCTATATCTATTACAAGCAGCAATATTCCCAGATAAATTGTAAATCTCAGGTACGTACGAAGGCGACCCTTTATCCTCATTTTAGTCTTCATGCTAATCCCTTTATTAAAAAACAGACACGAATAACTTTCTTCGACCTGCCTAAAATAGAATAGGCCAAATCAGAATATATTTTAGCACAAATATAACTTCAAGTCTATGTTATGAATTTATTGCCTTATTGATAAAATTATATTACAATAGCTTCAAGTAAATATTGTTTCTATTGTCTAGCACCACCTACTTTGGAGGACACAGCATGGCTAAAACTAACAACAATGAGACGATTGCAAAATCTCTCGGTAAGATGTCAGCTTTCACAAGCATGATGATCGTAGGTCTTTCTGTTCTAATGTTCCTGTTTCTTGTAATAATTGGTTTTAATTTCCTTAATTTCTACAATGTTCAGTATGTTACTGAAAAATACCAAATGGAGATCCGTAAGGATGTCCAGACAATCAATAAAAGACTGCTCTTTGCGCAGGCTTCCAACGACGCTGCCGTTACAGCCGAGCAGGCAGAGGATCTTGAAAAGCGTTTCGCGAAGATCACTTCCTATTTCGCTACAATATCCAAAAACCTCGGAGACGAAGCCTTAGGCGCCAAGCTTACAAAAGCATGGGATGACGTAAAAAGCGCATCTTTCGAGATGCTTGACCTTGTAAACTCCGGAGACAGCGCCGCCGCCCTCGACTACTACAACAACAATCTGAACGCAGTTTCAGAGGTTCTTGCAGACCTTCTTGACGAGACCGGTGAAAGGGCCGATGCAGCCGCCCTCGGAAAATATCAGACTATCCTTGCTATATCTATTGTAGCGATCGCAGTACTTATAATTGCCTGCGTTACTATTATCATCGTCAGCAGGATCAGAAATCGCAATCTTATAAGAAATATTGAAGACGATCTCCAGGTACTTAAAGACGCTTCAGCCGAAATCGAAAAAGGTAATGTTCACGTTGATATCAACTACGATAAAGAAAACGAAATCGGAGAGGTTGCCGCATCCCTTAGAAACGCCGTTTCTTCTCTCTCAACCTATATCGACAAGATAAGCGAAGTTATGTCCACCATGGCGGACGGAAACTTCAATATCGATTTCGAGAAAGATTTCGAGGGCGATTTCAAATCTATCCAGGATGCAACCTTAAGCTTTTCCAAGAAGATTTCCGAATCGATGCGTGAGATCGTCGAAGTATCCGGAATGGTATCCGCCGGCGCCGGCCAGCTTGCAGACGCGGGACGCAACCTTGCCGATACCACAACAACCCAGGCAAATATTGTATTCGATCTTTCAAAGCAGGTTGGCACTATAAGTGATGAGATTTCCGGAAATTCCACAGAAGCCGAAAATATATCAAAGGATGTCGACAGAGTCGTAGACAGTATCATCCTCGGCAATAAGAAAATGGAAGAAGTTGTAGAAGCAATGAACGCTATCTCCGCTTCCTCCGAGCAAATAAGCAATATCATCGATACCATCAACAGTATCGCAGACCAGACAAACCTTCTTTCCCTCAACGCTTCAATCGAGGCTGCAAGAGCAGGTGAAGCCGGAAGAGGATTTGCTGTTGTTGCTACGGAAGTATCCCAGCTTGCTAACCAGACCGCCCACGCCGCTTCAAATACCGCCGACCTTATCAATGAATCCATTCGCACAGTGGCTCAGGGAATTGACATTGCGAATGCCACCGCTAAAGAGCTTGATACTATGGTCAAAGAGGTTGAGGGAATCCGCAATCAGGTTAAACAGATTGCCGACGCTTCCACCAAACAGTCAGCTTCCGTAAGAGATCTCTCCGTAAGCATCGACCAGATTGCCGAGGAGGGACACAACAACGCAGCTACCAGCGAAGAGTCCCTTGCCCTCAGCTACGAGATGAGCGAGCATGCCGATTCCCTTAAGGATATGATAAATCACTTTGAGCTTAAAGCTTAACCGTTTTAAAAAGTCCTTGTTTTTTCAAAGAAGTTTTTAAGTTTCTCGAGAAGCGCTTCTTTTGTGATAGTCTTCAAGAGATAATCGGCGGGACTAAGTCCCACAACAGACAATACGCTTTCTTTATCCCCGTGACCCGTAAGGAACATCACGGGGATATTTCCTGTATCTGAGTCGCCTTTAAGCATCGAAAGCACCTGCGGGCCGTCGGCAATAGGCATCTCATAATCGAGAAGTATAAGATCCGCCTTATTTTTGGCAAGATAGCTTATGGCCTGCACGCCGCTTCCGGCCATGCCCACGTGATATTCGCCCTTCAGCCACTCGTACACCGTCCGCATATAAGTAATATCATCATCAACAATAAGGACCGTCTTTCGCCTCTTTTCCCCCGTATTCTCATCGATATAGAGGCTTACTTTTTTGATCAGTCCCTCTATGTCAAGAGGCCTTTTAAACCACTCCGTAACCAGGGTCTCGGGGATGGTTTTCTTTACGATCTCAAATCCCTCTTCATCGCCTATCACAATAAGTCCGATTCCCCCATCCTGTATGATGTCTTTAAGATAAACCAAAGACTCGGGCACGCTCTCAAGCTCCTCGCTCATAAAAAGGATCGCAAGCTCCATCCCTTTTGTTTGCTGTTCAAGCTCTTTAAGTCCCGCCTTGGAAAAGCCGGCATTTATACCCGCCCCGGAAAGCTTTGTTATAAGACTTTTAGCGAGAAAACTGTCTGAATGACTGATTATTAAAACCTTGTTTTCACAGTCCATTTTATACCTCCGAACCTTCCAAATAATTTTCGGCTGTCTTGGTTATTTCATCCCAATCAAGATTTGTCAAAAGACCTTCTATCTTCTCAAGGTAGCCCTTGCTTCTTTCATCAAGGCGATATTCCTTAAGATCTCCCAGCAGATTCTCCATCATCTCATAGTCCATGCTTTGAGATACCTCTGTTATAGTCTGAAACGCCTCCTTAAGAGACTTTTCATCTATAACGGTAAGTTTTTCGCTTTTTTCATCCGCGGAATCAAGCTTAGCGTTTAGCTCTCTGTACATCTGCAAAAGGAGCGGAGTCTTTTCCGAAATAAGCGGCAGGTTTTTCTCCTTACCCGCGTTTTCAAGCTCCAGCGCAAGCTGTGAAAGCTTTTCGGCCCCGATTATCCTTGCGGATGATTTAAGAGCATGAACCTTTATAGTATAGTTTTCGATATCACCGTTTTTATAAAAGCCTTCTATCTCATCGGCTTTAGGTGCGGCCGTTTTGTGAAAGACATCCAAAACCGACAGATATCCGCTTACGCTTCCGCAGTTTTTAAGTCCCTCGGATGCGTTTATTTCGGCTATCTTTGTTATACCTTCGGGGAGGTCTTCTTTTGTGCTTTGTGCGGAGGTTTTGGCATCTCCGCGACCCTTATTTGCTATCACATCTGATTTTCCGAGGACCGAATCATCAGGCTTTTCCCAAAGCCTTTCATACTCTTTCCAGATATCTCCTCCGGATGAATTCTCATTCATCTTGTAATCTTTGTCCTCATCTATCATAGCGAGCATCACATCAGCAATCGCCGGATCAAACCACGTTCCCTTGCAACGCTCGATCTCCGCTCTGACGTCCTCCTGCCTTTTTGGAACGGAGTACGTTCTCGTACTCGTCATAGCATCATAGCAATCGGCAATACAAGCTATCCTTGCAGACTCGGGGATTTCCTCACCCTTAAGGCCGTCCGGGTAACCGCTGCCGTCAAACCTTTCGTGATGCCACCTTGCGCCTTCTCTGAGCTTTGGCATATCGTGGATATGCTTAAGTATCTCAAATCCCTTTACGGTATGGGACTTAACCTCTGCGAATTCATCGTCCGAAAGCCTTGTGTTCTTCCGGATAATATCTTCACGGACACCTATCTTTCCTATATCGTGGAGAAGTCCGATTTCATAGAGAAGCACCTGCTCCGACTCGTTCTTTCCGAGGCGCCTTCCGATCTCGGCGCAAAGGGCCGCTACTCGCCTTGAATGACCATCTGTATAATGGTCTTTTGTATCGACCGTCTTGGAGAGCGTGATCATCATTTCTCTTGCGAGTCTGCGGCTTCTCCTTGTCTGTACCTCTACCTCCTCCTCGATGGATCTCTGGTAATGATAGAGGTCTATTATCCTCTTTACCCTCTGCTTAAGCACATCAGGCACGAAAGGCTTTCGGATATAGTCCGAAGCTCCAACCTTGAAGCCGTTTTCCTCAGTAACGGTATCATTATCTCCCGTCACAAGCAAAACCGGAATATCAGCTATCTGCTCATTCTCCTTAAAGGTACGCATTATATCAAAGCCGTTTGCATCCCCTAAGTGAATATCCAAAAGTACAAGATCCGGCATCATTTGCACGGCCGCATTTTCCGCTTCGGCTCCCGTGTGTATGACGCCTATGTCATAAGAATTGCCAAGAATACTTTCTATCAAGGCACATACCGATTCATCATCATCGACCACAAGGACCTTGGACCTTCTCTGCGTTGCTTTTTCCTCTTTATCCTCGAGGCGCACAGGTGTAAGAAGCTTCTCCTTCGGCAAGAGCCCCGCCATAAGCTTTTCAAGCTTCGATCCGTCAACAGGCTTTGAAAGATAATCGTTAAATCCCGCTTCAAGATACATCTCTCTTGCACCCGAAACAGCGTTGGCGGTAAGAGCTATAGCCGGTGTCCCCAAGTTTTTTTCCGAAAGGCGTATAGCCTTAAGGGTTTCAATGCCATCCATATCCGGCATCATATGATCGATGAAAATAAGGTCATACTTGTTAACCTCCGAAAGATTAACGGCATCCCGTCCCGAGAGGGCGGTATCTACGCGGACAGCAGTCTTTTTAAGAAGACTCTGCATAACCGTAAGATTCATCTCCGTATCGTCTACGACAAGTATCCTTGCATCCGGAGCGTGGAAGAGTTCATGGTACTCTTCGATACTGTCTCCTACCTCATCAAGCCTTCCCGCAAAGTTTCCGATTTCATCCGCAGATACAATCCTTTGCTCTACTTCAAAAGATACGCAAGTCCCCTCTCCGTAAACGCTCTTAACTTCAAGGAAGGACCCCATCAGCTCGAGAAGCTGCCTTGTGATAGTCATACCAAGACCGGTACCCTCGATATTCCGGTTCCTTTTTTCATCAATCCTCTTATAGGGTGAAAAAAGCTTTTCAATATCCTCGGGTTTCATTCCGATACCGCTGTCTTCCACAGAAAATTTTAATTTGACATGTTCGTCATTTTTTCCCGGAGTAAAGTCCACTTTCAGGTTTACAAAGCCTTTTTCCGTATACTTGACAGCATTAGTAAGAAGGTTAAGAACGCACTGCCTTATCCTGATCTCATCTCCAAAGAGAATATGCGGAATCTTTTCGTTTACGGAAATATTGAAGCTCAGCCCCTTTTTCTCCGCTCTGCCTCTTATCATATTTACGAGATCGTTTATCATAGAGGACAGTTCGTACTGAACCGGGATGATCTCCATCTTTCCCTCTTCAACCTTTGAAAAATCCAGAATATCATTGATCAGTGAAAGAAGAGTTTTTCCGGCGGACATAATATCCGATGCATATCCCCTTATATGCTTTTCCCCGGACTCTCTAAGGATCATTTCATCCATTCCGAGGACAGCATTTATAGGCGTACGGATTTCATGGGACATATTTGCAAGGAATCTGGATTTAGCCTCATTCGCATTGTCCGCGATATCCTTTTGCTTTTCGAGTTCCTCCATATACCTGTAATGCTCTGTATCATCCACCAAAGCGTACAGCTTTCCCACGATCTCACCGCCATATATGAGTTCATTTTCCTCGGGTGTATAGATGTGTTCACCAATTGTGATACTAGTGTCATTTCTTGCGGCATCCTTTATCTCTGAAAGGGCCTTAGCCTTATCGGCATCAACGCGGTATCGCTTTTTTTGTTTGCAAGGGCAGGGAAAAGTCTCTTTGCGGGTGCGTTTACGTACTGAACCTCGCCTTCATTATCGACAGCTATAATTCCTTCCGAAAGCCTGTCTATAATATATTCCTTGGCAAGCTCCTGGGTCCCCAAAAGATCGTATGAAAAGATGGCAACGAACATTATGATCGTACTGATAATAAACCCGATCATAGTAATATCGTAATACTCCGTAAGTCCGGGTATCCCTATAAGCTTGATTATAAAGAAAAGGCTCTCGATAAATACTGCTATGATAACTGTCGTATATCTCTTTACGGCAAGCTTACTCTTTGATTTTATACCCGCCGCAAAAAGCCATGACATTCCGATCACAATATAAATGATCTGGAATCCCATGTTTATGTGGTGAAGAATTCCGTCCCCGTGAACAAAAAGCGGCAGCGCTCCACTCGTATCAAAGGAAATGTCAGTATAATAAAGGTCGGTAAGCGGGGTTAAAAAGATTGATGTATTTACGGTAATGTTGAAGATGATGATTATATTTCTGACAAATAATGGAAGTTTTTTGCCCGTAAGCTCCGCCACAAAAAGGAACATAAAGAAGACATACCACTCTCTGCCTACGTATGAAAGCTTAAGAGCGGTAAGGTAAGATTCAATCGATGTGGATAAAAGCTCAAGAAGATAACCGATACAGTTTACGAAAAGAGCTATACAGCTCATAAACAAGAATGTATGAACAGATCTTTTCCATCTGCGAAGTACAATCATACACTCAATGAAAACAACAAGAACACATATGATCTGTAAAGCTATAACAAAAGTATGCACCCTCTAACCCTCCGATATAGTTCCAAAATCAGTTCCACCGTTATTCATATTACCATATAATGAGACTTTGTAGTAAAGAATTTATTATCAGAATAAGTCATCAAAACTAAAAAAAGTTTTTAGGTAGAAAATAAAAAAAAAGAGCGACAGATAATTGATAAGATCAATATCTGTCACTCTTAATAGATTCAAATAAATCTAACTATGCCCGTAGGATTAATCCTGAACGTAAGGCATGATAGCGAGCTGACGAGCTCTCTTGATAGCTACGGTAAGCTCTCTCTGGTGCTTAGCACAGTTACCGGTGATGCGGCGGGGAAGGATCTTTCCTCTCTCGGAAACAAACTTCTTAAGCTTTGCTGCGTCCTTGTAATCGATAACGTTGTCTTTACCACAGAAAATGCAAACCTTCTTACGTCTGCGGATGCCGCCTTTTCTCTTAGCGGGGCCATCGGGACGCTCGGTCTTTGTGAATGCCATAATAAAACCTCCTGAAAATTAACTAACTCTTAGTTGAACGGTAAATCTTCGACTACACCATCCGGAATGTTCATGAAATCATTAGCATTTCCGGCAGAAGGCTGTGTGGGCTGGAATGTATTTCCGGCACTTTCAGAAGAGCTCTTGCTCTCTGCAAACTCAATCTCATCGACCATGATCTGCACGCTGTATACCTGCTGACCGTCTTTGTTGGTGTAATTATCATTCTGGACGCTGCCGACTACGACAACCTTAGTTCCTTTATGAAGATATCTCTCAACAAACTCAGCCTGTTTACCAAATGTAGTGCAGTTGAAGAAATCAGCCTCAGGCTGTCCTTCTCTCTTAAATCTACGATCAACTGCGATTGAAAATCTTCCAATAGTAGTCTGTCTCTCACCGGTAGATACTCTTACTTCCGGGTCGCGGGTAAGTCTACCCATAAGAATTACTTTGTTCATACTCTACTCTCTTTCTTAAGCTTCGTCCTGTCTAACGACTAAGAATCTGATGACGCCATCCATGATACGGATTCTGCTTTCGATTTCAGCAGGAGCGTCTACATCAGCCTCGAAACGAATGAAGTAATAGTATGCTTCCTTCATCTTCTGGATTTCATAAGCAAGCTTTTTCTTGCCCCATTCATCCACCTCTGTGATGTTGCCCTTGAATCTCTCAACGAGAGCTTTTACCTTATCAACGGTAGCATTTCTCTCTTCGTCTTCGAGGTTAGCGCTGACAACAACGGCTAATTCATACTTGTTCATCTGTTACCTCCTTTTGGTCTCTGGCCCATATAAAATACGAGCAAGGAAAATATATCACGAATAGTTATGATATCATACTAAGTGCCTAAAAGCAAGCACAAAATATTGATTTTTCAAGGTTTTTGACACTAATTAAAGACTTTTTTATTAAACCTTTTCCAAATTAGAGCCACTTTTTCTTCTTAAAAAAGATAAGTGCGATTATCACGATAAGCAGACATACTCCGGTAACTACCGGATAGCTCCATTTCCAGTCAAGCTCAGGCATATACTTAAAGTTCATACCGTACCATCCCGCAATAAGAGTGAGGGGCATGAATATGGAAGTAATAACCGTCAGGACTGTCATAATCCTGTTTTGCTTGATGTCCAGATGCGATTTGTAGAGATCTCTTATCTGTACCGTATAGTCGCGAAGGGATGCTGCTCTGTCGTTGAATCTCTCCACTCTGCTGATGAACAGCCTGAAATATCTGAGATTCTTTTGAGAAAAGAAATTGTTCTCATTCTCTTCTAACTCTTCCCCTAGGTCTATAAGCTGATTGTAATGCGTCATCAGGTCACGTATATCGCTTCTGATGTCGTTAACCCTCTCGGATCCTTTATCCTCGTTTTTATCATGCTCGATCTCGTTTTCGATAAGATCAAGCTCTCTCTCGTATCTCTCCATGATCCTAAGGTCATCCTTTACGATCAAATCAAGAAAGTCGTAGATAAACCGCTCAAGACTGGGAACACGCCACTTTTTCGTCTTAATAATACTCTCGATTATCTGGGTGGCATTGTCAGCATCATCAATAAATACGATTCCCTTTTCATCAAGGGCAAATGAGAATTTCGCGTCTTCTTTTGAGAAATCACCACGATTGGGAATAGAAAAGCTTCCGGTTAAAGAGTCATAATTGACCTCAGCCTTTGTTGTAAATATATCTACCAGATCGGGCTCAATCTCAAGCTCAATACCCATATCGAAGACGTCACGCATCTCGCGCCACTGCTTTGACGTAAGTACAGCAACATACTTTGCCCTTGTTTCAAGAAGTTCATCAAGGGTTATTTCCTGTAATGTCTCTCCAATCTGATAAAACATATCTCTTCCCTCCTTCTTGCAGAGCGTTAATAGGCTCTTAGAGACTTAAACAACACACTTTCGAAGAAGCTTTTGAGAAACACGGTTAAATCCTGAAGTTAATACCTCTCCGGTAATTCTCACTTTAATATCGTCATCGCGATTCGTAATCTCGCGTCTTATAGCCTCTATATCAGTATAATCGTTTCCGATGATCCTGTTTAATAAATGATTGGTCCTGTCATACCCTCTTACAAGCATATTCTCGATGTTGTCCTTTGTAAAGATTAAAGAATGCTTTACAAATGCGTCATCCGGAAAGGGTATATGGATTATCTTACTGTCAAAATTCTTACTTTCGAATCTGTAACTGTAAGTATCAAAATAAATACAGATTATATAGTCAAGATTCTTATTTTTTAAAGGATAAACCGGAATATTATCGATAATAGCCCCATCATAATACATACTGCCGTCTATCTTTACAGCTTTATTATAAATAGGCATCGAAACACTGGCTTTTAAATATGAATATATCTTTTCATGATCTTCCTTACGAAGATTCTTATAAAGAAGCTTCATATGCGAGTAATCAAGCAGCGAAGCATAAAAATTTCTGTGAAAAGTATTTTCGGGATTATAGATCTTCTTGATATCTTCCTGGATAATGCAGCTTCGAAGAATCTGGGAGATAAAGAGTCTGTTGTCGTCAATACATATCTCCTTCCAGATTTCTTCGGCAAGATCCAGCTTATCCTGGTCAAACGCATATCCGTTGAGAACACCGATAGAAGCACAACTCATCTGAGTTATGGCTTCCTTTGGAATAAAATTTGTAATTGCCTTTAGTGCGCCAACTTCGTATGCGCCCTTAGCCATTCCTCCGGCCAGTACCAGGCCAACCCTTGTTTTCATATTTAATATCCCTAAAAAAATAAATTTCACAAAAATCCCTCAAACATAACTGTTTAAGGGATTTTCATTTAGAGGTGCCAGACGGATTTGAACCGCCGATCAGGGAGTTGCAGTCCCACGCCTTACCACTTGGCTATGGCACCATATATATTTAATGTCGTAATGACTCCGACGGGAATTGAACCCGTGTTACCGCCGTGAAAGGGCGATGTCTTAACCTCTTGACCACGGAGCCCAAATTTATAAAAAAGCTCCCCGAGTAGGGCTCGAACCTACAACAACTCGGTTAACAGCCGAGTGCTC
>JAFUFI010000003.1 GCA_017469945.1 Lachnospiraceae bacterium
TTTCAACCTTGATACACTTATGTCAAGTAAGATTGTTGACGGATATAAAAGATACTATAGTGAATATGATATTGAGGAAGCAAGCAAGAAGGCAAAAAAAAACAAATCATAAAATTGTGTTCACTTGATAGTAAAAAGGAACTATAAAACTATAAAACTATAAAACTATAAAAATCTTATCACACTATAAATAACGCGCGCAACCGTTTTAACAAACTTTATCTATTGCGTCGGTGACATTGGCTACGCCTATAACCTCAATTCCCTCAACCTTTTTACATTCCGCGGCGCAGGAAGCAGGCACAATACACACCTCAAACCCAAGCTTTGCGGCTTCTGTAACTCTCTGTTTTGCCATAGAAACGCTTCTTACCTCGCCGGACAAACCTACCTCTCCGAAAGCTATAAGCTTAGGGCTGATGGCCTTATTCCTAAAACTTGAGACAACGGCAAGTACGATTCCGAGGTCTATAGCGGGCTCAGAGATCTTCATACCGCCCGTGATATTTACATATGCATCGCAGTCTCCCATTTTAAGGCCGCATCTTTTCTCAAGAACGGCCATAAGTAAGTTCACCCTATTGTAATCACAGCCTCCGGCCTGGCGCCTCGGCATACCGAAATTGGTCCGGCAGACAAGAGCTTGTATCTCGAAAAGCAGGGGTCTTGTTCCCTCCATAGAGCAGGTAACGACGCTGCCGGAAGCGTCCTCGGGGCGGCCGTCAAGCATATACTCGGAAGGGTTCTTTACTTCAGTAAGGCCCTCTCTGTGCATCTCAAATACGCCGATCTCGTCCGTAGAACCAAAACGGTTTTTAACACCCCTGAGCACTCTGTACATAGCGTGTCTTTCGCCCTCAAAATAAAGAACGGTGTCCACCATATGTTCAAGGACTCTTGGACCCGCTACAGCTCCGTCCTTTGTTACATGTCCGACTATAAAGATTGAGATGCCCATCCCCTTAGCTAGCTGTAATAAAACAGCGGTAGTTTCTCTTACCTGACTTACAGAGCCCGGCGCCGAGCTGATACTCTCGCTGTACATAGTCTGAATCGAGTCGATCACTACAACAGATGGTTTGTTCTTGCTGATCGTATCGGAGATAAGATCAAGATCCGTCTCGCAAAGAAGGGACATATTGTCTCCGAAAGCCCCGATCCGGTCAGCCCGCAGCTTTATCTGGATCTTTGACTCCTCGCCGGATACATAAAGCACGCTTACTCCTTTAGAAGACAGCTTATGGCAAACCTGTAAAAGAAGGGTTGATTTTCCTATTCCGGGGTCGCCGCCAACAAGAGTCAGGCTTCCGGGAACAATACCGCCTCCGAGGACCCTGTCAAGCTCCTCTATACCGGTCTCCAAGCGGTCATTTTCCCGTACCGAAACCTCCGAGAGCTTAACAACCTCAGAAGCAAGTGCGCTCTTTTTACCTGCCGTACTCTTGGCAGTCTGTTTTGAAATATTCTCTTCTGTAAAGGTATTCCAGCTTTTACAAGCAGGGCACTGGCCCATCCACTTGGAGGATTCATACCCGCACTCGCTGCAGAAAAATACCGTTGTCATTTTCTTAGGCATATCGCACCTCAAAATCAATCTATAAGACAAAATACGCACCCGGCTACAAAAACCGGGTGCGATGATGATAAATCCTTTAGGCCTTAACGACCTTAACTGCTACTGCATCAGCATTTTGCGTTTCAACACTGATGGAAAGCTTTCCGCCGAGTCCTGTCTGAACCGCCCCCGTGCTTACGCCACCGACAAAGACCTCGTATACTGTGTCCTCTTCGAGTCCGAGAGTGATCTGTGCATCTTTGGAAGCTTCAACGGTAAACTCAACTCCGCTTTCAGTCTCCTTGAAACCGTTTACCGCGGTTCCGGGTACAGATTCATAAAGGAACAGTCCATTCTTTTCCAGCTTGGTAATCTCGGCAAAGGTTTTTACTTTAAGGAGGTCGCCTTCAAAAGGGAAATCCTCTACCTTAGACTTCTTTGCCAGTTCGTAATTACCGAAGCTGATGCTGCCATCCGCTTCCTTACGAATTAATTCACTAACAACAGCCATTATATTTTCCTCCGATAAAAATGCCTGGGGGAACACCCCTGCTACATGTTTATTTTACTTCGTAAACCACTCATAAGTAAATAGATTTTATTAACTTTTAACAGTAAAAGTAACTTTACTGTCCTTAACGCCTACAGTTACTTTATCTCCGGGTTTTACACGCTTTGAAAGGATCTCTTCCGCAAGCGCATCCTCTACTTCCGACTGTATTCCCCGGCGAAGGGGTCTTGCTCCCATCTTCTTATCTGCAAATTTTTTAACGATGTGCTCTTTAAGATTTGCGGTAAAGCTGAGTTTAATATTCATTTGCGCCTCGCAGCGCTTTTTAAGCTCATTTGTAAGAAGGTTTACGATGGACTTCATATCCTCGTCCGTAAGCTGGTGGAACACAAGGATGTCATCGATACGGTTTATAAATTCGGGTTTGAAGGATCTCTTAACCTCCTCCATAACGGCGGATTTCATCTTGTCGTAATCTTTCTTTTCGCTCTTTTCGGTGGCAAATCCAAGGTTCTTGGGATCGACTATCCTTTGAGCTCCGGCGTTGGAGGTCATAATAAGGATCGTATTCTTGAAGGAAACCTTGCGTCCCTTAGAATCCGTAATATGTCCTTCGTCAAGAACCTGTAAAAGGATATTGAAAACGTCGGGATGTGCCTTCTCAATCTCATCAAAGAGTACAACAGAGTAAGGGTTCTTCCGGATCTTGTCCGTAAGCTGGCCGCCCTCTTCAAATCCTACATATCCCGGAGGGGATCCGATCATTTTAGAAACGCTGTGTCCTTCCATATACTCGGACATATCGACTCTGATGATGGCATCCTCCGAACCGAACATTGCCTCTGCAAGTGCCTTTGAAAGCTCGGTCTTACCGACACCTGTAGGTCCTAAGAACAGGAATGATCCGATAGGACGGTTAGGCGACTTAAGCCCTACTCTTCCGCGTCTCATCGCCTTTGAAATGGATTCAACGGCTTCATTTTGACCAATAACGCGCTTGTGCAGTATCGACTCGAGCTTAAGGAGTCTTTCGGACTCTTTTTCCGCAAGCTTTGTAACGGGAATCTTTGTCCACTTTGCGACAACTCCCGCTATATCTTCCTCATCGATTGAGAAGCTGTATTCCTCATCCTCATTCTGTACCTTATTGACCATCTTCTCATATTTTTTGAGAAGTTCATCCTGCTTAACCTTAAGCTCATGGGCCTGCATAAAGGCCTCCATACGGATAGAGAGCTCTATCTGTCTGTCAAGCTTTTGGATCTTGTCGGAAAGCTCTCTTAATTTATCGGGCTTTTCCAGGCTGCGGAGTCTTGCTCCCGCTGCAGCCTCGTCGATAAGATCAATGGCCTTGTCAGGCAGGTTACGATCATTGATATATCTGGCCGAGAGTCTTACCGCCTCCTCTACAGCAGACTGGGTTATCTGGACATGGTGGTGCTCTTCGTACTTAACCTTGATACCCTCGAGTATCCTGATAGCCTCTTCCTGCGTGGGCTCTTCTACTGTAACGGGCTGGAAGCGGCGCTCTAATGCCGCGTCCTTCTCGATGTATTTTCTGTACTCAGAGATGGTCGTAGCCCCGATAAGCTGAAGCTCTCCCCTTGCAAGAGAAGGCTTCATGATATTGGAGGCATCGATAGCACCCTCCGCTCCTCCGGCTCCGATGAGAGTATGGAGCTCGTCAAGGAAGAGGATAACGTTTCCATCCTCGGTGACTTCTCTGATAACACGCTTAATACGCTCCTCAAACTCACCTCTGTATTTACTTCCGGCTACCATACCCGAAAGGTCTAGTGTAAGGAGCCTTTTGTTTCTGACGGTCTGGGGCACGTCTCCGGAAACAATCCTTTGGGCAAGACCTTCGACTACAGCAGTCTTACCTACGCCGGGCTCTCCGATAAGGCAGGGATTGTTCTTTGTTCTACGGCTGAGGATCTGGATAACGCGGCTTATTTCGTCGCTTCGTCCGATAACGGGATCAAGCTTTCCATCGGCAGCAAGAGCGGTTAGATCACGGCTGTACTGGGAAAGCATCGAGGGCTTTCCCTTTCCTCCCTTTCCACCTAAATCTTCCTTTACGTAGGCAGGATCCTGGCCTATGGCAACAAGGGTATCCGTGTAGATTTTCTGGATATTTGTTCCGGGAGCAAGAAGAAGCCTTACGGCAACATTTTCGCCTTCTTTAATTATTGCAAGGAGAAGGTGCTCTGTACCGATTTCCTTTTGACCGAATCTCTCGGCAAGTTTTGCCGCTTCTTCAAGGATAACTTCAGCTCTCGGAGAATATAATCCCTTTTCTCTGATGACAACATTTTTATCAAAGGAGATCATATCCTTTATCATTTCGTTATATTTTTCCGGCTCTACTCCGTTGTCGCGGAGAACTTTACCGGCAACGCTTGTCTCGTCGGCGAGAAGGCCGGCAAGGATATGCTCAGAGCCGATGTAGCCCTGATGAAACGAGCGTGCGCACTTAGCCGCTTCTTTAAGCGCGGCCTGGGCTTTCTCTGTAAACTTACGCTGCAATCTTTTATTCCTCCTGTAAGACTATAATCTGTATTTATCGTAGATCTCGTCGAGCATTTTATGTAGCTCTTCTTTTGAAACATTCCTGCACACTGCTTCGAGAACGATAGGCGCAAGAACCTCTCTTATCTGAGACAAGTGTTCCTCGCGGGTCTCATCTATGGCGATAACGGCGCCTTTACGTCTGTCAACCTTTACGTATCCCTCCTGTCGAAGCAAAGAGTAGGCTTTGTTGACAGTATGCATATTTATACCGATCTCGTCTGCCAAAGCTCTGACGCTCGGCAGAGCATCGCCCTCCCTGTATGTATTTGTAGCTATGCCGAGAATTATCTGATTTCTAAGCTGAAGATAAATAGCTTCATCACTGTTAAAATCTATCTCTATAAGCATTTCACATCACACCCCATTTGCTTTTCGGATAGTTTCACTACCGAATTGGAAAAACAAGCCTCTGTTATACAAATGTTATAACAGAGGCTCGTAACTGTCAATTTATATGGGGCAAATTTTATTATCTTTTAAGAGATTATTCACCCTTGTTATTTAAGAAGCCGTAATCGAAATCATCATCGTCGGCAGGATTCTTTCTGACAGGCTCCTGTGCCGGTCTCTGAACAGGTCTCCCCTGAACAGGTCTTGCTCCTTCGGGTCTGGGACCGGCAGGTCTTGCTCCGTTAGGTCCGGCAGGTCTTGCTCCTTCAGGTCTTCCCTGAGGCGCTCCGGCGGGTCTTCCGTTGGGGCCGGGCATAGGTCTTGCTCCCGCAGGTCTACCCTGGGGTGCTCCGGCGGGTCTGCCTCCTTCAGGTCTTCCCTGGGGTGCTCCGGCGGGTCTTCCGTTAGGGCCGGGCATAGGTCTTGCTCCCGCGGGTCTTCCCTGAGGCGCTCCGGCAGGTCTTCCGTTGGGGCCGGGCATAGGTCTTGCTCCCGCAGGTCTGTTACCCTGAGGCGCTCCGGCAGGTCTTCCCTGAGGGGTACCGGCGGGTCTTGCGACGGGTCCTCCGGCAGGGCGCTGTCTTCTCTTCTTTTCAGCGTCTGCAAACGCGGCCATGTCACCTGACTCACGAGCCTTCATAAAGAAGTATACACATCCGCCTACTCCGGCGATTGCGATTACAATAAAGATAATAAGCCAGATTCTGATTGAGGAAGCCTGCTTTTTATATTTTGCAGCACTGTCCTTGTATGTATTAAGGCTTGAGAACAGCTCTGTAAGATTGTACTTTGAAGCGGTTCCTTCGCTGAAGGTTCCGTTGTAGTCCATAAGGTACCAATCCTCGCCTTCAAGCTCGGTATCAAAGTCCTTTGTCTCAACAGGAGCGGGCTCTTCTACGGGCGCCTCTGCAGGCTCCTCTGAAGGAGTCTCGGTAACAAGGTCGGTAAGCTCTCCGCTGGGTGTGATGAAATCGCTTCTACAGAAGCCTACTACTTCTTTGCCCTCACCGTTGGTGAACTTGATGTAGTACCATTCTCTTCCGTCAGTTCCGTTCTTAACACCGGTAATCGTAACAGCGGTTCCGTTTGAAAGGCTGTCGATGATGGTGCTTGAAGTAGAAGCATCCTGACGTACTCTGACGTTCTGGTCGTAGGTAACGGATCCGGTAATAGGATTAACGAGGCGAATATTAGGGTCGCCTGCTGTAACGTTTCCGTCAGCTCCCACAGTACCGGGAGTGGATCCGTCGGTAACAGTAGCAAGGTCGCTTCTTACATATCCGTTTGCTCCGGATGATGTTGTGATCTGGTACCAGATATTTCCGTCGGCACCGGTAAGCTGACCGTTGATTGTAATAGAATCGTCTTTTGCAAGAGAAACAACGATCTCGCTGTTTGTACTTGCATCCTGGCGTACACGGGTTCCATCCTTTAATATCTTACCCGAGCTTGCCGCAAAACTGCTTGTTGTTAATGCGAAAACCGTAAAGACAACAGCAGCTGTGGTAACAATACCCACGAAAAGGCTTTTCCTATCGGAGTATATTTTTTTAGCATTCATTATATTTGACCTCCCACAAAAACCACATAATGTAGACATCATAACTATAATATCATACTAAATACTGATTATCCAGTAATTTACGCGATTATTTGTTTAAGAATTGTTAAAAAGATTAAAAAAGTTTTAAATGGGAGCTTTAAGCCTCATCAATAGCTTTTCCTATATCATGGCGCATATACTTGTTTGCAAAGTCAACCCACTCGGTAGCTTCGTAAGCCTTTGCTCTCGCCTCTTTTAAGGTATCTCCGGTAGCTGTTACTCCGAGGACTCTTCCGCCGTTTGTAACGATGCGGCCTTCCTCGTCAAACTTTGTTCCGGAGTGGAAGCAGTAGTAGTCTTCTTTTCCTTCGAACTTTTCAAGTCCGGAAATAGGGAATCCCTTTTCGTACTTTACGGGATATCCGTCGCTTGCAAGGATTACGCAAACTGTCGCCTTGTCTTCAAACTGAAGGTCGATCGTATCGAGCTTTCCGTCGATGCAGGCTTCCATAACGTCGATAATATCGTTCTTAAGTCTGGGAAGAACAACCTGCGCCTCGGGGTCGCCGAATCTTGCGTTGTACTCAAGGACTCTGGGTCCCTTCGGAGTAAGCATAAGTCCAAAGAATATTACACCCTTAAAAGGTCTTCCCTCAGCCTTCATTGCGTCTACGGTAGGCTGGAAGATGTACTTTTTGCAGAAATCATCAACTTCCTTTGTATAGAAAGGAGTCGGAGAGAAATTGCCCATTCCGCCGGTATTAAGTCCCTGGTCTCCGTCCTTTGCACGCTTATGGTCCTGAGCGGAGGACATGATCTTTACGATGTTTCCGTCAACGAAAGAAAGTACGCTGACTTCACGTCCGGTCATAAACTCTTCGATAACCATGCGGTTTCCGGCCGAGCCGAACTTTTTATCCTGCATGATCTCCTTAACGCCGTCAACAGCTTCCTCAAGGGTATTGCAGATAAGCACGCCCTTACCGAGGGCTAGACCGTCAGCTTTAAGTACGATAGGGAACTCTGCCTTTGTCTTTAAATACTCGATAGCTTTGTCTGCATCATCAAAATTCTCGTATGCCGCTGTGGGAATATTGTACTTTTTCATAAGATCCTTTGAAAAAGCCTTGCTTCCTTCAAGGATCGCAGCGTTTTTCTTAGGTCCAAAGGCTCTGATGCCTGCTGCCTCAAGTTCATCCACAAGACCGCCCACAAGAGGATCATCCATTCCTACGATTACAAGGTCTATAGCCTTTTCCTTTGAGAAGGCAACAATCCTGTCAAATTCCATAGCTCCGATAGGAACACACTCGGCGATACTTGCGATTCCGGCATTTCCCGGCGCACAGTAGATTTTATCGGCTCTCTTACTCTTTGCAACGCTTGTTGCGATGGCATGCTCACGGCCGCCGCTTCCAACAATAAGTATTTTCATGTTGTTTCTCCCTTGATAGATATAGGTTACTCACCATAGGTAACAATATCAGCAAACCCGTCTTTAGTCAATATTTTTGACACTCCATCTTGCGTCCCCATGTGCCAAAAAATGCCCCCCAACCCCGTCCCCGGGTGTCAAAAAAATGAACCCCCATCTACGTCCCGGGGGTTCATTTTTAGGTTTATGATTTATTTGTCTTTCTTGGTAACCTTTGATTTCTTTTGGTTGCCCTTGATGATACCGAAGGTTGTTCCACCGGCTACAGCAGCGGCAACAACTGCCCACCACCAATTCCAGCTTCTCTTGGTATTAACTGTATCGATGCCCTCTGAAAGAGCTGACAATTCGTTGCCGATATTCTCGGTCTCGGTCTTGGTATTTGTAAGTCCCTCGGCAAGAGCTGACTGCTCGTTTTCGATAGTCTCAGTATTGTCGGTATTATCACCGTCAGTATTTGCTTCTGCGGCATCTGCTTCATTATTTGCTGCGGCATCTGCTTCATTATTTGCTGCTGCGCCTGCATTGCCTGCAGCATTTGCATTTCCGGCTCCTGCATTACCTGCTGCTACGTTTCCTGCTGCATTGCCTGCGCCTGCGTTACCTGCATCACCCACAGCAACGTTTGTTACTGCAGCGGGAATGGTCTGAGCAGCAGGAGCTACAGTATCAGCGATAGCGGCTGTTCTCTCGAGCGCTCTTATTGCGTCAACCTTTGCGTTGTACTCATTGGTAACGGTAGTAAGCTTAGAAACGAGGTTGTCTCTGTCAGTCTGTGCAACAAGGAGAACCTTTTTAGCAGCCTCAAGGCTTGCAGTCCACTTATTGATGGTCGTGACATCAGCCTTTTCAAGTTCAAGCTCTGCAAGTTTTGTCTTTAAGCTATCAACTTCGGTCTGAGCGGCAGTGATCTTTCCCTGAGCCTCGCCAATCTTAGTAAGAAGGTTGGTGTACTTAGAAGCCTCACCGTTTGCCTCAGCAACAAGTCTGCGGAACTCATCATTCTTTGAATTATCAACCGCTACGTAGGGGTTACTGCTATCGCCCTGGGCTCCGTCAGTCTTGTAACGATTCTGCTTATTATCCTGGTCATACTCAGCAAATAAGATGTTTCCTGTGTACCAGTTATCATTTCTGTACTCAAAGTGTGAGGTCTCGGAAGCCTGATTCCAAGCAGTTGTAGAGATTGTCTGTGCCTTTTCAACAGACGCGCTCTTAAGGATGTAGGAAAGGGCATTGTAACCGTAGGTTGTGTAGTTCTGGGTTACTGCAGTTGCGTTATCCTTATTGTAACTAAATACAAGGTGCTCATCATTTACTCCGGCAGTTTCAAGTGCAGCCTGTACAGCTTCATCTGTTATAGCATCCTTTGTAGATCCATTAATGGTAACATCCTTTGATGCATCATCGAGGTAATAGTAAACGGTGTAATTATCTACTCCGTCACCGAGAACAGTAAATCCGACATAATTCTTGCCGTCTTCGGAAAGAGAAAGCTTATTATCCTTTATATCTTTCTCTGTAACTCCTCTTGCAAAAAGCCAGTCCTTCGTAACTGTCTTTGTTGAGAGCTTAACAACGTTTGCGGTAAGGGTTCCGGAAGCGTCATCTATGAGACCAGCCTCATATTTAGTTTTATCTTCCTTAATATCACCGATTAAATCATACTCTCTCTGCCAGATCTTTGACAAATCGCCAAAGTCGTATTTGGCTTTTAATTCTTCTGTATAGAAAAACCACTGTGTACCATAACTAATCTCATTAGTTCTCTCAATAGTTCTCGTCTCAGTAAACTTATGGCTTCCGTAGTTTACGTTTACAGTAAATCCGGTTGTCTCAACGTTGTCAGTCTTTGAAGTCTTAACGGTTTCGTATACAGCTTCATAATCAGCATCTTCATATTTCTTGCCATACTCGAATGTAAAGTCTCCTGCAACGATGCTCTGGCCTTCGGTAAGCGCACCAACCTTGCTCTTAATATCAGCGATAAACTGTGCCTTTACAGAAGCTTCGTCTCTACTTGAATTTTCCTGTCCGCTAAGCGTAGCTCCGGTATATGTGGTAGTTGTAACGTCAGCGGTTACAGTCTTTACGAGCTGAGGATGGTTGTTCTCGCCAAGTTCGTATGAGTATGAAACTGACTCATCTCCGATTTCTACGGTAGTACCAACTCCGCTTTTATCTCTCGTATTACTCTCGGTAACCTGTGTATCGGTAGCTCCGGTCGCATCGGAAAGGACATACTTTGAGTACTCATTCTCGCCGCTCTTAACGATAGCGTATCCGTTTCCAACAATGATATTATCTTTAGCAGCATTAAGCGTTCTAAGTTCTTCCTCGGTAAGATCATGTCCGTCAAGTACTATGTGCTCAACGCTTTCAAAGATAACTAATCCGCCGGCTCTTTCTTTGTTTTCATCGACTCCCTTGAAGTTAAATCTCTTGGTTACCAGTTCTTTCTTTTCGGGAGTAACGACATTTCCCTCTTCGTCTACAACAGCGGGAGTAGTTACTTCGTAAGTAACCTCGCAGTGGTTAATTGCGCTGCCTCTCTCAACTAAAAGGCCATTGTTCTCATAGGTATAATCCTTTACATTACCGAATATCCTCCATTCAGTGTTAATGAACTTATACTCCCTGGTCGGATCTTCCTCATTTAAGTTTGGTACATAGTAAAACTCAAGGATAGCTTTTAGGAGATTACCGCATTTATCCCAATAACCGGTACCGTTCGAGCCCGGTTTAAAAATGTTCTCGATTTCAGTTTCAAGCGCAGCAATATAAGCAAATCCTTTTTCGTTGTAGCTGCTCTGAGCTGCCTCAGCATTTGTTTTAAGAGTTGCTGCCTCTTTAGCAAGGCGCTCAAGTTCCTCTTCTGCGGCTGCTGTATCAGATGAAGCAGTTGCCTTCAAGCTGTCAAGATTGTCCTGAGCAGTCTTAAGATTTGCGCATGCAGTATCATACAGGCCTACTGCAGTATCATATTTTTTCTTCTCTGCATTGAACTCAGACTCAATCTTTTCAAAGTCTTCAGTTAACGTTTTAACGTCAGAGTCTGCTGCAGTTACAGCATCTCCGGCATTTTTCATAGCTTCGTCGGCCTCACCAACGGTTTCAGCCTTTGATATATTTTCTCTTTCGGTGTCGAGGGTCTTATCTGCTTCATCAATCTTCTCACCTACGGTCTTTTCGCCTTCGGTCTTGTTTTCTTCATTCATGTTAAGAAGATTTTCCGCCTTTTCTACAATGCCTTCTGCCTTTTCTTCAGCCTTATTTGCAATCTCTGCCTGGCTGTTTGCGATATCCGCATAAGTATCGGCATCTTTGGAATTACTGATCATTCCGTTAGTTCCGCTGATTGCCTCTTTTATATCAGAAGCAATCTCTTTAAGATCTGCTTTTTCATTTTCATCTTTATTGTCAGGAGCAGGAGTCTCCGAAGAAGCAGTTTCTTTATTAACTGCCACAGGAAGTGTTTCGTCGTTAGAAGCATTTACTGCAACGTCGTACGCATCTACTGCAGCCTCTACGGAAGGCTTAACGCCGACATCCTTTAACTCATTATCAACAACCTTTTTATCCTCAACAACTTTACCCATATTCTCAAGGGTCTCGGTAAGAGCTGATTTTGTTACTGCAGCATTTTCCTGCGTAACAGGCTCCTTTGTCTCAGGCTCGGTGCCTTCGTTTGCGGCAAAAGCCGAAAGATTCATGGAACTTGTAGCCATTACAGCTGAGATTCCGATTGTCATCGCTTTAATGATGTTTTTGTTGATAAGCTTGCTCATCTTTTCTCTCCTTTTGATGAATATCTACTTTATTTTACTCAAATGTCTTTTTTCTAATGCCACGATAGAATATACACGTACCCTTCGGTTATTTCAATCGTCTTGGGACAAACAGCTTTTTTTTAGTGACGAACGGAAAAAAACCAAAAATCCCCCCATCTATGTCCCCGCTTATGCAATAAAAGAATAAGCGCAGCAATTGCTGCGCTTAAAAAAATGATATAAGATTCGTACCCAGCAGTATGTAAGCGGGATTCAAAAGAGTTGCAAACGTCGAAACCTGCATGATCATGCTTACGAAAGACTTTCGCTAAAAAGAAAAAAGCACAGACCAAAAAGCCTGCGCTTGATAAATCAAGTGTTGAAGTTTCTAAAAGAATTAGCTCCGACTGATTGCAACTGGCTGACATTTTGAAGTCCCTATAGCTTTGCGTCACAGGCTTTCGCCTGCTTTGCCAAGTATTATCTTTTCCAAACGTTATTAATATAAACCCGGGTGTAACCCCCATGTCAAGAACTTTTTTATCAAATCTGCAAAATGACACAGGGGGACGGGGATGCTGTGTCATTTTTAAACAAAAAGAGCGCAGCAAATGCTGCGCTTAAAATAGCAAACTCCCTGATATTTAAACAGTTTTGGGCACCTTAAAACCGGCCTTCGCCATGCTCTCCATAAATCCCTCCGGTGTCATTCCAAGTTCAAAAGCTCCCTCTTCAATAGTAAGCATTCCTTTTTGAGCAAGCTTGAACATAGCACTTGCCTCTCCCTGAGCTATGCCTTGTGAAATGCCTTGTGAGATTCCTTGTGAAATTCCCTGGGAAATGCCCTGAGAAACGCCCTGTGCTCTTCCCTTCTCCTCTCCCTCTTTATACGCTTTGATATAGATACTTTCTCCAAGTCCGGTCATGCGTTTCACCCCTTCCTTGATACTCTCGTTATCTTTAATATCCACGTATTTTTCGATTCTGTCAATATTGGATTTGAAAATTCCTTCGAGATAATCAAAGATTCCCTCGGATGCTTCCTCTCCGCGTCTGATTATGATCACAGACATCAGATCATAGTCTGAAACAGGTTCATCCGTGATGCCGATTTCATCCTTCTTCGTTAGAGTATATGAAGTTACAGTGTTACGCAACTTAGGCGGAACATTTTCGTTGCATATCCAGATGCTGTACACCTTTTCAAGCTTTGAGTAATCAGTCTCTTCAGTAACAATCCCAAGCTGCGAACTGATCTCTCTCGCGCCATAATAGATCCCCCTCTTAACGATAGGATACTTAGGCGAGCTTGGCATGTAATCATTTTGAACTTCAAGGTCAATGTGTAGATAAAACTTGATATTCTTATCAGAAAGCGCAGGGTTGATAGCTTTGAAATGACTGTCGTACCGTATGAGTTTTTCTCCAATGGAGCTCATCTCAGTAGGCAGCCGGTCTGCCATCGCTGAGGCGCTGTCTACCGGAGTACTCTCGATACTAGAGCGGTCTATCATTTTTATCACCTGTTCCACAGAATACTTTTTATACTCAGGTACTGACATCTGGATTATCGGAGCGATTATCTCCGGGTTTAAGAATAACTGTTTAGCCGATTCGTCGTATTTTTCGCCGTAGGCTTTTGCAGCATTTATGCTGATCTCTGTTTTTAGTTTCATTTCCCCTCCAAAAATATAGATATTGTGAAATAAAAGAATCTTTCTCGCGAGTAAAGAACAGGCTTTATTATATCCTGTCATTTCCGAAATTCAACAAGAAACAAAAAAACCGTCAACCTGCACAAAGATTTGCTTCGTCAATACTTACAAAGCCATCGCAAAGCCTTGAAATTGCTGGAAAAAAGTTCTTGTAAAAATGGCCAAAGATGTAAGTGGCCACAACTAAACAGCACAAATCTTTGTCTATAATCACAATAAAAAAATGACACAGCAACCCCGTCCCTGGGGGTCATTACAAAAAAGCGCAGCAAATACTGCGCTTAAAAAAATGATATAAGATTCGTACCTAGCGGTATGCAAAGCGGAATACAAAAGAGTTGCAAACGTCGAAACTTGCATGATCATGCTTACGAAAGACTTTCGCTAAAAAGAAAAAGCACAGACCAAAAAGCCTGCGCTTGATAAATCAGGTGTTGAAGTTTCTAAAAGAATTAGCTCCGACTGATTGCAACTGGCTGACATTTTGAAGTCCCTATAGCTTTGCGTCACAGGCTTTCGCCTGCTTTGCCAAGTATTATCTTTTCCAAACGTTATTAATATAAACCCGGGGGCAACCCCCAAGTCAAGCATTTTTTGATTTTTTGTAAAAAAGAATAAAAATGAACCCCCAACCCCGTCCCCGGGGGTCAAAAAGCAGAGATGACTTTGGTGCCGCTTACTTTGATGCGGCCGTTGGCGATGTCGTCGATGGCCTTGGGGAGGATGACCCACTCGGCCTGTTCCATGACGCGGCGCTGCAATATTTCGGGTGTATCTCCGTCCTCAACCGCAACGGGCTTTTGGGCAATGATGGGGCCTTCGTCCATGCCTTCGTTTACGAAGTGCACCGTGGCGCCGGTAATCTTTACGCCTCTCTCAAGAGCCTTTTCATGAACCTTAAGTCCGTAGTATCCGACTCCGCAAAATGAAGGGATGAGTGAAGGGTGGATATTTACGATTCTGTTGGAGTATTCCTTAACGAACTCCTCAGGAATCCTTACAAGGAATCCCGCAAGTACCACAAGGTCGGGATCAAGCTCCTTTACCTTGTCTAAAAAGGCCTTGTTGAATTCACTTCTTTCGGAATAATCCTTGGGGGAAAGGACGAAAGCGGGGATTCCAGCTTTCTCAGCCCTTTCTATACTCTTAACTCCGTAATTGTTGGAGATTACTCCGATTATCTCGGTATTTGTGATCTTTCCGGCTGCGATGCTGTCAATTATCGCCTGAAGATTTGTTCCTCCGCCGGATACGCAGACAACTACTTTTAGCATATGTCAACACCCTTTTCACCGGCTACGGTCTTACCAACTACATAAGCCTTCTGGCCTGCTGCCTTGATAGCTTCCAATGTCTTTTCGGTATCTGCGGGGTCAACTGCAAGTACCATTCCGAGACCCATATTGTAGGTATTGTACATCATATGGTCCTCAACCTGACCCTTCTTCTGCATAAGCTTAAAGATCGCCGGAACTTCGTAGCTGTCTTTCTCTACCTGCGCGCGTACGCCCTCGGGAAGCATTCTGGGAATATTCTCATAGAATCCGCCGCCGGTGATGTGGCTGCAGCCCTTAACCTTTACACCTGCGTCCTTGATAGCTTTCATAGCCTTAACGTAGATGATGGTAGGAGCAAGAAGAGCTTCGCCAAGAGTAGTTCCCAGTTCGTCATAATAGGTATCAAGGCTTTCCTTTGTCATATCAAAGATCTTTCTTACAAGAGAGAAGCCGTTTGAATGAACACCGCTTGATGCGATTCCGATAAGGGTATCACCGGGCTTAATATTCTCGCCGGTAATAAGGTCCTTCTTGTCAACAACGCCTACAGAGAATCCTGCTACATCGTACTCATCCTCGGGCATAAGTCCGGGATGCTCTGCGGTCTCGCCGCCGATGAGTGCGCAGCCTGACTGCTTGCAACCTTCCGCAACGCCCTTAACGATAGCTGCGATCTTTTCGGGATAGTTCTTGCCGCATGCGATGTAATCAAGGAAGAATAAAGGCTCGCCGCCTGCGCATGCAACGTCGTTTACGCACATTGCAACAGCGTCGATTCCGATCGTGTCGTGCTTATCAAGTAAGAACGCAAGCTTGATCTTGGTTCCTACGCCGTCTGTTCCGGAGAGAAGAATGGGCTCTTCCATATCCTTAAAAGCGTTTGCGGAGAATGCTCCGGAGAAGCCTCCGATTCCGCCGAGTACTTCAGGGCGATTGGTTCCCTTAACATACTCCTTCATAAGTTCAACCGACTTGTAGCCGGCCTCAATGTCAACACCTGACTGCTTGTAATCTAATGCCATTACTTTTCTCCTCTTTATTTATTGAGATACTCTTTGTATCCGATTTCCTGTAACTTCTTGTCCTTTGCAACAACCTGATCTTTAAGCTTTGCTGAGTAGTCCTTAAGCTTCTGCAAAAGAGCCTCATCGCTTGTTGCAAGGATCTTAGCAGCAAGAAGGCCTGCATTTGCGCCGCCGTTGATAGCTACGGTAGCAACAGGTATTCCCGAAGGCATCTGAACGATTGAATAAAGCGAATCCCTTCCTCCGAGTGATGTGGTGTGCATAGGGATTCCGATAACGGGCATAGGAAAGATTGCCGCGCACATTCCGGGAAGGTGTGCTGCCATTCCTGCTCCTGCGATGATAACCTTAAAGCCCTTGCTCTCAGCGCTCTTTGCATACTCAAAGAAAACATCGGGCTCTCTGTGCGCGCTGATGATGGTCATCTCGTACTCGATGCCAAGTTCCTCTAAGATGTCGGCAGCCTTTGCCATGATGGGCATATCTGAATCGCTGCCCATTACAATACCAACTTTTCCGCTCATTTGTAATGCCTCCGTAATATTAATATAGAAAAAGTATCATTTACTAAGTTGTCTTTAATAATCAATCAAGCGCTTCGTTAAGCTTCTCGCTTCCGGGAACAACGAATCTTCCCTCTTTGATGATGTATGTTCTTTCGCCGTCCTCGGATACAGCCACGATATCGCCCAGCTCATCGTAGGGAATTGTGATATCCGTATGGCAGTTAAAGTATGCCTTAGCAGGATCTGTATGTCGAAGCTCCGCAACCTCATTGGTTCGGGATACGATTTCCTTTTTGTCCGGATTGTAAACCTTTATATCCTCAGCATGTGAATAGCAGGTATCGCCCACAGCAAAGTGCGGTCCTGTCTTTTCGGCGATAAGGATCGGGAGCTTACCTTCTACTCCGTACTTTCTCGCAACGGTGTACGCTGTGGTGTTGGTTCCGATAGCGAACTCACCAATGGGTAGAGTCTTATGTCTGAAGAGGATATTTTCGGAAATATAATCGTTATTCTCTTTTTCGGTCTTGTAGTTTGAGCAGGATGACTTCTCGATCATACCGTCCTTAAAATCAATCTCAAGGTTTCTAAACTCAAGTCCGTTAAGGAATACGCGGCTTACGTGGAGCTTTCCGTTTGTTCCCTTAAGCACGGGGGAAGTGAATACCTCTCCCACGGGAATGTTCACATCAGCTACGCAGTTTTCAAACTTGGTCTGCTTAGCGGGATCGTCAAGCTTCCAGACATGAACCCTTAAATCCGTCTTGTTCTCGCCGCGTCCGGTTACTTCAACGTACTCCGCCTTATCAAGCACATCGATGATCTTTTGCTGGATGCCCTGATAGAGCTTGTAGTCAAGGGTGTTTACCTTGATGATCTCTTCGAAGAACTTAGCATATCCTTCGAGACTCTTATCAGGCAGGCACTCTCTGATCTCAGGAACAGGGAAAGCGATGATGGTAAAGCTTCTCTCTTCCTCGATGATGTACTTTCTCTGGGTCTGGCCCAGCTTTGTGATGTACTCGACATAGAGCTTGTTTTGGTCGTCGGACATATGGATCGCTTCTTTTTTGATAACGGGATCAAAATCCTTTTCGCCAAAGCTCTCTACAACAGCGGGTCCTGCATAGCCCTTTGCCTCTGCTTTGTACTTTTCAAAAGCGGTCTGAGTTGCCTCAAGATCTCTGTTTATAAAGTTTCTGTCAAAGTAAAGAGCACGGTCGTCCTTGTGGTCATAACCAAGCTGTCTGTTTACTTCTCCGCCGAAAAGTCTGTTCCTCCTGATAAGAGGCTTAAGTCCCATCTTTTCGAGATTGTCCATAGCCTTTGCGATCATTCTCTCAAATCCGAGAGGATAGAGTACCTCAGCTCCGGTCTTTATGGAAAGATCCTTTCCGGTCATCTCGAATCCGATACGGTAGCCTTCAGTGTAAGTGTCCGCCATAGTAGCGATGGTCTCTTCGGGGAGACTTGCGATAAACTTAGCAGTCTCGATCTCATTCTCACCGATATAGAAGCCGTACTTATAAAGATATCTCACATCCGAATAATCCTTGATATCCTTTACGATCTTCACATATCTGTCCGCTTCGGGGCTAACCATAGCTCTTATACGTTTTTCATTGGAAACATCGGCATAATCGCTGAAGTACCAATAAAGAGTATCCTTGACCTCGGCGCTCTCGGGGAGCTTGTACTGCCCGCCTTCTGCAGCCTCGTCCAGCGTACTCATAAATATTCCGTATACTTCAAGGAGAAGTTCAGCGCGCTTAACAAGCTCTTCCTGATCCTCCTCGTAGGCATAGCCGATGCTTCTTCTAAGCTCATAGTAAAGAGCGGAAAGCATACTGCCGAACTCTTCTCCGAGCTTGGAAACAGCATACTCGGGATTAGCGAAGCTTTGCGCATAATTCTTTTCAGTAACATCCTCGTAGAGCATCGCATTATGCTCGGCGAGCTGCTCTAAGTTGGACTTTTCCAGGCCTCCCTGGGCAATTGCCTCCCATGTATCTCCGATCATAAGCATAAAAGATGCGCACTTTTCAAAATATCCTGCAAACGCCTCGGGAAGAGGACTCTTTCCTCCGGCGAGCTCTGACTTAATCTCCATAAGTCTTGTTGTGGCTAAAAGCCATCTCTCAAAAACAACTTCTTCGTCTGACATAAAAAACAAAAACCTTTCATATAATTAATTGGGCAGCCAAAGCAAAAATCCCGCCACAAAAAGACTGAGTACGTTAAGTACCAGTCCTATAGCCGGGAAAAGATGAAAAGTATCTTTAAGCTTAAAGCTGTATAGGGATAAAACCGCTCCGATCAGTGAATAGACCAAAGCTAAGAAACCTCCGAAACCAAATCGGAGGGAGATATTTCCGACAAGCGTAAAGCTTCTGACGATTGCAAAAGCGTACGACAAAAGACTCACGGCTCCAAGAACCGTGGACATAATGGCTATAAGCGGATGTTTTTTATTTGTAAAAATATAACTGCGCTTTTTCAACCCGAGGCCACCTTTAGAAGAGCAAGTTGTCCTTTTTTGCAAGAAGTCTTGCTCCGGAAATAATAGCAAGAACGCCGGCAGCAACACCAAGCACGATCATAACTGCTCCAACGGCGATATTGCCGCTTCCGACATTGTTCATAGTCTTGTAGATATCTTCTTTCATATCGGTTCCTCCTGCGTTTGACATAAGATTCTCCTTATACTCCGTACTGTTTGTAATACTCATCGATAGCCGCTTTTAAAGTATCATCGATGACAATTTCACCCTTGCAAGGCTTATTATAAAGAGCTTCCACAACATCTGCCATGGAGACTATTGCATGCGCGGGGAAGCCGTAGGTTTCGGTAATCTCCTCAAGAGCGCTCTTTACGCCGCCGAGTCCTTTTTCCATACGGTTTAAGGAAACCATAAGACCTACGATCTCGACATTTGCAGCTCCTCTTACCTTGGGAACGGTCTCTTCCATGGACTTACCGGATGTGGTAACATCCTCGATCATCACTACTCTGTCGCCGTCCTTTAAGCTGCTTCCGAGGAATGAGCCCTTGTCAGCGCCGTGGTCCTTCTCTTCTTTTCTGTCGGAACAGTATCTGATCTCCTTGCCGTAAAGCTCGGAAAAAGCGACAGCGGTAACTACGCTGATGGGAATTCCCTTGTAAGCGGGTCCGAAGAGAACATCAAAATCGTCTCCGTATACATCGTGGATAGCCTTTGCATAATACTCTCCGAGGCGCTTAAGCTGGCTTCCTGTCACATACGCTCCCGCGTTCATAAAGAAAGGTGACTTGCGTCCGCTCTTTAAGGTAAAGTCGCCAAACTTTAAAACCTTGCTCTCCACCATAAATTCAATAAATTCCTGTTTGTACTGTTCCATGATAACTCCTTTGATGCTAACTATAATACTCCGTAAAACTGCAGGATGATCAGGGCCATAATAGCCACGTGGATAAGTATAAATACCGCTCCGACGCCGATCTGGATCTTAACCTGCTGATTCCAGGTAGGTTTGTCGTTAAGAATTCCGATATGATAAAGCACATAGCAAAAGAAAGCGTAGATTATTACAAGAATGATCATCCAGCAAAGGATCTTTACAACATGCTCCGGAATATTCGGGAAAAGAAGCAGCGCGAAAAATGTCATATCTACGCCGCCGGTAGAGAACTTCCCAAACCACTTTGCGGCCTGGACAAAGTCTTTTTTCTTTATAATATACAGTCCCATAAGCCCCTGATAAAGCTCTTTTATAAGGAATATTCCCAAAAAGATCCACATAAGAGGCTGTCCGATCCTCGCAGTAATCCTTATTCCGAGGGTAATGGCAAGGACGCCCTGGGTAAGCTTATCAGCGATAGGATCCAGCATCTTTCCCCAGTCGGTAACCATGTTAAACTTGCGGGCCACTTTTCCGTCAAAGAGGTCTGAAAGGATCGACAGAAGGAGCGCCACAAGAGCAATGATGTAGTTTCTGTCTCCGATGGTCTCGACTTTAAGGTAAAAGATCATAAACACAGGCAGCATCAGTATTCTGAAGTAGCCCATCAAATTTGGAATGTTAAAATAATCTCTTTTTCTCATATTGTCCTTTACAAAAACAGCAGGTGGAGTTTTCCTCCGCCTGCTATATTTTAAAGCATAACTATCATTTTTTCAAGGTATACAGCTTCTAAATATTGCAGCACGCTATATTACCAAAGCCACCCGAATATACTGTCTCCCCAGTCGTCGTCACCGTAGAAGTCCTCGTATACATCGCCGTAATCGTAGTAGCCGTCATCATAATAATCATCGTAGCTGTAATAATTATCGCCGTAGTAATATCCGTCATCATCATAGCAATAATCGTCATAGCAGCCGTAATAATCATCATCCGTGTAATAATCGTCATCATAACAGCTGTAATCGTCACATCCGAAGCTGCCCCAGATATTCCAGTCATCCCAGTAATTGTCATCACCCTCAAAGTAATCCCAGTCGTTCCAGTCGTAATCGTCGCTGTAATCGTCCCAGCCTTCCCAGTCATCTTCCCAGTCGCTGTAGTCATAGTAACTGCCGGATCCGGAGGCTGTAACAAACTTCTCGAGCCAGGCAATATAGTTCGTATCAAATCCGCTGTTTGTAAAGATTGTTCTGAGATCGGCGTAGAAAACCTGATCTCCGTAGGGAAGGGTTACCGAAATACCGGTAAGGTCAGCATCTCCCGCCGTTGCGCTCATATAAACGATAGCATTGCTGAGAGCAGACTTGAGCGCCTTGGACTGTTCGGTATCAATATTCGAAGCTACAGCCATAATATCCGTTACATAATACTCGGACATATCCGGATCGCCTTCGTCGCTGTAATAGTCGCTGAAGGAGAAATCATCCCAGCTTCCCTTGTAGTTTTTCTTAAGAGCATTTCTATCAGAGATGATTCTGTGAAGTCTTCCGTTATTGCTCCTCGTAACCTCACGGCTGTAATTGGCGTTCAAAAGAGCCGACTCGTTTGCGTAAGCAAAATCGGTCCAGGCCTGCCAGAGAATCTTAAGCATCGATTCATCAATAACAGCCATTATTGATTCATCTCCGGCATAGCTGTCTGCTACATTCGCTGCAATCATAGAGTCAACTATTACTTTTCCAAGCTCCGGTGTGGAGATAGAAGTGTTTTGATAAAGAGCCGAAAGCCAAGGCGTATAATGCCATCCAAGTCCCGACTCGAAGTCCTCGGAAAGGATTGTGTAATCGCAGTAATCGTAGAGTGCTGCACAAACCTCGATACAGGACATGATACAGCAGTCCATACCTATAAAGTCAAAGTAAACTCCGCCTCTTGAAAGAGCTGTCTGCATCTCATCGATGGTAAGGGATGCATATTCATTTGAATTCCACTCATCGCTTCCAAAGCCGTAAACAGGACCGCCTCCATGGTTCCAGAAAAGAAGGATGTATCTGTCAGCAGGATAGTTGGCAGCTCCCCAGGCGATAAAGCTTGAGAGAGTATCCGACTCGGTACAGTCAAGCTGTCCAAGATCATCCTTAACAAGGCTTACTCCGTTTCCGTCTACGGAGTAAATCTGGCTTCTATTTGAAGAAATACCATAGTTAAACCATTTCTTTGTTCCCATCGTCTGAACAAGAATATTTACCTTGTCGGAGGATCCGGCCTTTACCATCTCGGAAAGGTCGGTTGTCGCTTCACCGCTCTCGGATTCAAGATCCGAGCCGTTCATATATATAAGGATTGTAACAGTATCCTCGCCATTTCCTTTTAACTTAACCTTCGGCTCTCTTACAGCTCCGCTTTCAAGGAAAAGGTCCGTTGTAGCAGCGCCTAAGCTTCCGGCTGAAACAACTCCCGAAGCGGAAGGTGACGAAGGCTTTTCTTCGTAATCACCATAACTTTCCGCTCCCTCTTCATCTTCAAGGATATCCATTAAAGTCGAAAGTCCGCACCCGCTAAAAAGCAAAGTAGAAGCAGCAAGTCCAAGAGCCAATGCAATTTTAATCTGTTTAAAAAATCTCATTTTATCCCTCCGGTGTCTCTAAATTTTTCGCAGAAACACACATATTAAATATAGAGTAGTGTCGCCATCTTTTCAAGGTTTAGCATCGTCTGTTCATCCCAAAATTCAGGCAATCGTACCTCATTTTTAAAAATATAAAAATATAAACCTGTTTTCTATGTTATAATATGACGGCGTGGTTACAAAGAATAATAGATTTATACAGAGGTTTTAAAGATGATCAAAACAGAACTTGGAGAGATTAAAAAGCTCTATACACAGAAAAAATGCTCAATTCAAAGGATCGCCGGATGTCTTGTTGACGGCGACAAAAATAAGCAGGCTACTTTTGCCCGCTCTTTCCTCGGTATTCCCGAAGAAGAAATGTTTAAGTATTTTGAGATACTCCGGAAGCCTCTTTCGGGAAATCCCGGAAAGACCTGCATCGACCTTACATTCCCTCTCGAAGAGACAACAGAGGATTCTCCGCAAGGCTTCCTTCTTAAGCTTAGAGATTCCGCCCTCAAGGACGATGCTCTTCTTGATGAATATTACAGCAAGATAATCTCCGCTTTCGAGTACGTCGGAAGCTATCTTATTATGGTAGTACACGATGTATACGATGTACCCGGAGTGACAAACGATGGAATCGAGATGGATGATGCTTCCAGCGAAATTTACGATTACATTTATACCGTAATATGTCCCGTAAACCTCTCCGAGCCCGGGCTTTGCTATGATGCTGCTACAGGAGAGTTTCATAATCGCGTCAGAGACTGGGTTGTAGAGCTTCCCATCAAAGCCTTCCTCTACCCGGCATTCAACGACAGGTGTGCTGATATCAGCAGCATGATGTATTATTCAAAGGATGCAGAGAATCTCGGCGAAGAGATGATGGATCTGCTTTTCGGATTCAAGATGCCCCTTACCGCAGGCGGTCAGAAAGAAACCTTCCAGGCTATCGTTGAGGAAACCTTGGGGGAAACCTGCGAATTTGAAGCGGTTAAAAATATTCACGAAAAAATGGCAGAGCTTATTGAGGAACACAAGGAAGAGTTAAAGCCTCTTGTCCTTGACAAAAACGAAGTGAAGAATCTCTTTGCCACAAGCGGTGTCGTAAATGAAAAAATGACCGAGTTTGACGAGCACTACGAAAAAGCCGCAGGCGTCGATACTCCCATTTATATGAGCAACGTATATAACACCCGTTCTTTTGATGTAAAGACCCCTGATGTAACGATCAAGGTTAAGCCCGATAGAACTGACCTTATCGGAAACCGCGATATAGACGGACGCCCCTGCCTCGTTGTAGAGCTAAACGGCGATGTCGAGGTAAACGGAATCGCTGTTAGATCCGGCAGCCACAAGCAAACTGAAGAATAATTCGTTATGAAATAAAACAGGAGGTTTTTGTACCGACCCCCAAAAGTTAGACCAAAAATCTAACATTTGGAGGTCGGTATTTTTATGTCTAAGTATTCTTTTGAATTCAAAAAGAAAGTTGTCAAAGCCTATTTAAACGGTGAAGGTGGTTATGGATATCTTTCTAAAA
>JAFUFI010000004.1 GCA_017469945.1 Lachnospiraceae bacterium
CTGGTGATTCTTCTTGAGGCTCAAAGCACATGGAGCCCCAATATCATAGCCAGGATGTTCATCTATCTTGCGAGAACATATCGTGACTATATTTTCAACAACAGAAAGCTTAAATCAAAACTTTACAGTAAGAGCAAAATTGAACTACCAAGCCCGGAACTTTATGTGATTTATACGGGATATAAGGATGAAAAACCGGAGTTTTTATCATTAAAAGACGAGTTCTTTGCAGATTGTGCTTTTGGACTTGATCTTAAAGCAAAAGTCATATACGCTGATGACGGAAGAAGAGATATTATCGGTCAGTATATTACGTTCTGTATGGTTGTAAAAAAGCAGCTTTTGTTGCATAATGATAAAAAGAAGGCGTTAGAGGAAGCTATTCGAATCTGTATTGAAAATGGCGACCTAGCCCGTTACCTTACCGAACACAGGAAGGAGGTAGAGGACGTTATGTTTACTTTACTTACCCAGGAAGAAGCTAAAGAAAGTTACGGCGATTATAGATACGACGAGGGCCTTGAAAAGGGACATAAGGATGGCGTTGAGGAGGGACTTGAGAAAGGACTTGAGAAAGGACTTGAGAAAGGACTTATCGCCCTAATTAACGCTACAAAACCATTATGCAAAGATTTTAAATCGCTTTATAACATAGTAATAAGGCAGGAACCTTACGCGGGTCTAACTGAAGAAGAGGTGAAGAAGTATTACTAATTTAATAATTGCTTAATTTTATTTGCTTAAGATTAGTATTATAATAATCAGGTACGAAATTTTTCGTACTTGATTTTTTTAGATACTATTGTGAAGATTCTTTTATAGAGATTATATAGATATCTTACAGGTAGCTTGCGTATATGGGTTCAATCGAGCACCGTAAAGTAACGTCGGTACTTAGCGAGCTTTAAAAAAGCGAGATTAGTACCGCTACGTTACGAGGTCGAGGCGCGAGCCGTGTGCGAGATGAACCCTATATGTAAGCTACCGTAACATGGATAGAACAATATACGCAATCCACCGTAACTAGGATAAACAACTAAACTTATGGCAAATACAAAACGCTTTGAAATAGATATGTGCAACGGCCCCCTTCTCGGAAAGATGCTTAAATTCTACTTTCCCTTAATGGCCTCCTCAATGCTTCAGCTCGTCTTCAACGCAGCTGATGTTATTGTCGTGGGCAGATTTGCGGGCTCCGAAGCTCTGGCCGCAGTAGGTTCAACCTCCGCCCTTATTAACCTTTTGACCAACCTCTTTATCGGTCTTTCTGTCGGCGCCAACGTTATGGTCGCAAGATACTACGGTGCGAAAAAAAGACGACGAACTTTCCGATATGGTCCATACATCCATGCTTACGGCTCTGATAAGCGGCGTACTCCTCACCGTAATCGGCCTTTTGTTTTCAGCGCCTATCTTACGCCTTATGGGTACTACAAAAGACGCCCTGCCTCTTGCCATAATCTATATGCGTATCTACTTTTCCGGCATGCCCTTTATGATGCTCTATAACTACGGAGCTGCAGTACTTCGTGCCATTGGCGATACAAGACGCCCGATGATCTTTCTCTTTATATCCGGCGCGCTAAACTTTGTCCTTAACCTTATCTTTGTCGTTCCGCTAAAGATGAGCGTTGCGGGAGTAGCCCTTGCGACTATTATTTCCCAGGGCCTTTCCGCTTTTCTTATTATCCGCTGTCTTATTTTATCTGAAGGAGCTTATAAACTCGTTATTTCTAAGCTCCATATCAATAAAGACAAGTTTCTCAGGATGCTCCAGATAGGACTTCCCGCCGGAGTTCAGGGCGTGCTGTTTTCTGTTTCCAATGTCATCATCCAGTCCTCCGTTAACAGCTTCGACGATACAATAATCGTAGCAGGAAATACGACCGGTCAAAATATAGAAGGCTTTGTTTATATGGCAATGAACGCCTTTTCACAGACAGCCCTTAGCTTTTCGGGTCAAAACTACGGCGCTAAAAAGTACGATCGTATCAATAAAGTACTTTGGATTGCGCTTGCCTGCGTAAGCATTGTGGGACTTACAATGGGAAATCTTTCCGTGCTTTTCGGAAGACCCCTTTTATCTTTGTACACTGATGATCCTAACGTTGTATCCTACGGACTCCTTAGAATCACCTATATCTGTACCTTGTATTTCCTTTGCGGTACGATGGACGTTGCAAGCGGCGTTATGAGAGGAATGGGTTACTCGATCCTTCCGACTATCGTAAGCCTAACGGGAGCCTGCATTTTCCGTATTATCTGGATATTTACCGTATTTGCAAGGTTCCACTCTCTTGAAGTTCTTTATTCCTCATATCCCATCAGCTGGTTCCTTACGACCGCTGTTCATTTAATCTGCTTTATGATAGTATATAATAAGCTGAAAAAAGAGCTGAATTTGTGCAAAATCAAGTAAAACTTATGCTAAGTAGTCTTGAAACGTATGTTCGGGTGTGGTATTCTATTTAAGAGTATGTTTTTAAGGCGGTAACCTTATGTTTGCTTTTGCTGAAGGCTTATTGGATGATTTAAATATGGACTCCTGCGTTGTTGACGTAGGAGGTTTTGGCGTTAATGTAAATATTACTTCGAGGACAGCCCTTGAGCTTCCCGGTATCGGAGAGCATGTTAAGCTCTATACCTATACTTCCGTTAGAGAAGACGGTATCAGTCTTTATGGCTTTTTATCAAGGGAAGACCTTTGGATGTTCAAAAAGCTTATTACGGTAAGCGGCGTCGGTCCTAAAGTTGCTTTGGGCGTTCTTTCCGCGATGGATGTTAATACATTAAAGCTTGCGATCGTCTCCGAAGATGCCAAGGCTATTTCAAAAGCTCCCGGAGTCGGAGCAAAAACAGCCCAAAGAATCGTTATAGATCTTAAAGATAAAGTAAGCTTAAGCGACGAAGCAGTTATAAGCTCTTTAAAAGACGGAAATAAAGCTTCCGGTGCTGCCGGCGGCGAAAAGCTTAATCCCGAGATGGAAGACGCTATAAGCGCTCTTGCCGCTTTGGGCTACAGTATTACGGAGAGCCGTAAGGCAGTTTGTTCCGTTGAAGGGGCTTCGGATATGGACTCAGGATCAATACTCAGCGCCGCTTTAAAGCTTTTATATTAAAAATTTAGAATCGAAAGACGGATTTCAATGCCGAGAACAATAGAAACAAAATTAACCGAAGAAGATAAAAAAATAGAAAGCAGCTTGCGTCCGCAGACGCTGGATTCCTACATCGGCCAGGACCAGATAAAAGAGAGCATCTCCATCGCAATTGAAGCTGCCAAGGGACGTAAAGACAGCTTGGATCACGTACTCCTTTACGGACCTCCCGGCCTTGGAAAGACGACTCTTGCCGGTATCCTTTCCAACGAGATGGGGACCCATCTTAAAGTTACCAGCGGTCCTGCTATCGAAAAGCCCGCGGAGATGGCTGCAATACTTAACAGCCTTCAGGAAGGCGACCTTTTATTTATCGACGAGATACACAGACTTAACAGACAAGTTGAAGAGGTCCTTTATCCCGCGATGGAGGATTTTTGTATTGATGTTATTATCGGCAAGGATTCTTCCTCATCGAGTCGTTCCGTAAGACTTCCGCTTCCGCATTTTACCCTTGTCGGCGCGACTACAAGAGCCGGACTTCTTACCGCTCCTTTAAGAGACAGATTCGGTCTTATTTACAGGCTCGAGTTTTACAATGTACATGATCTTTCAAGGATTATTATGAACTCTGCTGTGAAGCTTGGTGTTACTGTTGATATAGACGGCGCTAAAGAGATGGCAAGGAGAAGCCGCGGTACCCCGAGACTTGCCAATCGTATCCTTAAAAGAGTAAGAGATTACGCCGAGGTTCGATACGACGGCGTTATTACGGGCGAGATTGCGATAGAAGCCCTTGACCTTATGGCGGTTGACAGGATGGGCCTTGACCATACTGACCGCAATATCCTTAATACCATCATAAATAAATTTGACGGCGGACCGGTAGGACTTGATACCCTTGCTGCCGCTACCGGTGAAGATGCCGGTACTATCGAAGATGTTTACGAGCCTTACTTAATTATAAACGGACTTATAAATCGTACGCCTAAGGGAAGAGTGGCTACCCCGGCTGCCTACAAGCACCTTGGTCTTGCGTAAGAATATAGGTATTTCTATGGTTTTGGGTTAGTTTTTTGGAGGTATTTATGTCAGAGAGCAAAGATTGCAAAATTACTATCGGCAGCAAAACGCTTCTGGTTTCCGGGGAATCAGCAGAGCATTTGACAAACGTAGCGGATTACGTTAATGGAAAGCTTGAAGAGATCAAGAATTCTCCCGGCTACTCTAGAATGAGTATGGACACAAAAGAGATTTTGCTTGAGCTTAATATCGGGGATGATTATGTTTCAACAAAGTCCAAGTACGACGATCTCTTAATTGAACTTGCCGAGAAAAACAAAGAATTGTACGAGGTTAAAAAAGAGCTGGCCTTGGTTAAATCAAACTACGAAATGGCCAAAAATCAGGTCGTTGAGCTTCAAAGCAAAGCCGCGGATACAGCCGCAAAGATTATAAAACTTGAGACGGAGCTCAAGAAAAAATCAAATTAATTAAAATGATTTCTGAAAACACTAAAAATATAACAAAGCCGGAGCTTCTTGCTCCGGCGGGTAATATTGAATCTTTTTATGCCGTACTTAAAGCGGGAGCAGACGCCGTTTATATGGCGGGAAGCCGCTTTGGTGCAAGAGCATATGCCGATAATTTCTCGGATGAAGAGCTTATCGCCTGCATCCGCTATGCCCATCTGCTTAACAAAAAAATATATCTAACGGTTAACACCCTGGTTAGAAATAACGAAATGTCTGATCTGGTTTTATTTCTTGAGCCTTTATACGAGGCGGGGCTAGACGGCGTTATCGTACAGGATATCGGACTATTAAAGGTCCTTGGAGAGCGCTTTCCACGCCTCCTTCTTCACGCAAGTACTCAGCTTTCCGTTACGGGTAAGTACGGCGCCGAGTATTTAAAAGAACTCGGGGTAAGCCGTATCGTTCCCGCAAGAGAGCTGTCACTGCCCGAGATTGAAGCGATTAAAGATACCGGGGTTGAAGTAGAGTGTTTTATTCACGGAGCTATGTGTTATTCCTACTCTGGAGCCTGTCTTTTTTCCTCTGTCTTAGGTGGAAGAAGCGGAAACCGCGGTCGCTGCGCTCAGCCTTGTCGCCTTCCTTACTCTACGGAGTATAAAGAAGAGTGCTATCCCTTAAGTCTTAAGGATATGTCTACTATCGGGATTTTAGACAGGCTGATTAATGCCGGTATCGATTCTTTCAAGATAGAAGGTCGTATGAAAAAGAGCGAGTATGCCGCCGGTGTAACTTCCGTTTACCGTAAGGCGATTGACGGATACTTAAAGACCGGATCTTTAAATGTATCGGAGGACGACCTTAATACCTTAAAGAATCTTTATATCAGAAGCGAAGTATCCGACGGTTACTATAATAAGCGTAACGGCGCAGAGATGGTTAGTATCACATCGCCGTCTTATTCCGGAGCTGATGAAAAGCTTTTGAGTAAAGTTAGGGAAACTTATATTGATTCAGGTAAAACAAAGCTGAATATATCCGTTTTTGCATCCTTTATAGAAGGAGAAGAGGCTTACGCTACTGCTACTTACGAAGGACTCTCTGTTTCAGTTAAAGGACAGATGGTTGAGCATGCCCTTGGAAGACCGATAGAGGAGGGAGATGTCCTTAAATCCTTTAAAAAGCTTGGAAATACACCTTTCGCTTATGGAAATCCCGAGACGGATCTTAGCGTTTATCTTTCGGAAAGCCCTTACTATCCTTTAAAAGAGATTAACGAGCTTAGAAGGAATCTGCTTTCCTTACTTGAAGATAAGATTATCGAAAGTAACGGTTTCGATGTTAAAAGAGAGCTTACAGAAGCTAAAGAAACAAGAGGTGAACGGTCAAAAAAGTCTGTAAACGGTAAAATCGCTGTTAGCGTTATTACTGAAGCTCAGCTAAAGACGGCTATAGAGGAAGATACGGTTTCAAGGATTTACGTAAGTGAAACCCTCCTTACCTGTTTAAAGAATATATACGAGTACTTTGGCAAGGGTAAAGAGCTTTACGCCGCCCTTGGTTATATAAGGCGCTCGGATTCAGAGATGCTTAGAAGCCTTATAGTTAGCTTTCTTAAAGACGGTTCTCTTAAAGGAGTACTTGTAAGGAATATCGAAGACCTTCAGTTTTTTAAAAGCATTAAAAGCGAAGGAACCAGTTTTGAAATTGCCGGAGATTACGGGTTCTACGCTTGGAATAATTCTTCGATAAAAGAGTTTTCAGTCTGCTGCGATACTTTAGGCCTTCCATTGGAGCTTTCTTCAAAGGTTCAAAACGCTTTGGCGGAGAGCAACGACTCTGTATCTTTTGAAAAGATGGTTTACGGAAGATACCCTCTTATGCAGTCCGCAAACTGTATCTATAAAACGGGCTTAAACTGCAAAAAGAAGGCGGCGGATAAACTGCATTTTACATATCTTAAAGACAGAACGGACCGCAAGATCCCTGTTCTTGCGGATTGCGCCCGCTGCCATAATACTCTTTACAATTCTGTTCCTTTAAGCCTTTACAAGTTTATGGCGGATGACAAAGAGTCCCTCACTTACAGACTTGACTTTACAGATGAAACTCCGGAAGAGACCGAGAGAGTTTTAAAGTATTATAAAGAGATTATTTTTGATAACAAAACCGATGCACCCGCCTGGGAATACACAACCGGTTTTGAAAAGAAAAGCTGCGAATAATGTATTTATTTTTGGAAACCTCTAATTACATATTGGCTTTTTGCGCTTTTGCTTTTGCAGCATTAAGTATAAGTGGAGCTTTTGTTAAAAATGGTACGGCAAAGTCCTTGATTTCGGCTTTCTTAGCGGTATTAAACATTATTATCGCTACAGTAGCCTTCGGACATATGTACCTTTTAAAAGGTAAGATGATTTATCTTATCCTCTTTGGCGTACTTTTTATAGCGCTTATTATGCTCCTTTTTTTGTCAAAAGCGATTTACAGGGAATGCGACAGGCTCCTTTTAAACAATATGTCTATGCTCTTTACGACGGGGATGATCGTTATAACAAGAATCTCTACGGACAGAGCAATAAGGCAGCTTGCAATCTTCTTAATTGTTTTACTTGCTTGTATGCTGATCCCGCTGATCATCATGAAAGCGGAATTTATAAAAAAACTCACCTGGGTTTACGCCGGAGTCGGAATTACGCTTATATCTTCAGTACTTATTTTAGGAGAAGTTATAAACGGATCCAAGATTACAATATCTGTCCTTGGCCTTAGATTCCAGCCTTCGGATGCGGTAAAGATTTTATTTATCTTTTATATGGCCTGTCTTCTTTGGAAGGATATAAACCATATTAAGGTTATACTTAGCGCTCTTACCTGCGCGGCTTTTGTACTTGTCCTTGTAATGAGCAAAGACCTTGGAACGGCCCTTATCTTTGTTATCATCTATATCTTTATGATATATATGTCCACGGGCAATTACATCTACTTGATACTGGGAACCGTTTGCTGTACCGGAGCCAGCGTTGTGGCCTACAATCTGTTTTCACATATCAGGGTCAGAGTATCTATCTGGCTTGATCCCTGGGCGGATATTGACAACAAGGGATATCAGATAGCTCAAAGCCTATTTTCCATAAACAGCGGAGGGCTTTTCGGAACTGGTCTATTTAAGGGCTCGCCTACAAGTATTCCTTTTTGTGAGACTGACTTTATCTTTTCGGCAATATCGGAAGAGCTGGGACTCATTTTCGCCATGAGCGTGATACTTGTCTGCCTTTCCTGCTTTGCGGAAATGATGAGACTGAGCTTCCTCGTACATGATATGTTTTACCGCCTTGTAATATACGGAATCGCGGTTTCCATGTGCTTCCAGACTTTTTTAACCATTGGTGGCGGAGTAAAAATCATCCCTCTAACGGGAGTAACCCTTCCTCTTGTAAGCTACGGAGGAACCTCGCTTCTTGTATCTATGTTTATGTACTTTATAGTACAGGGAATCTATATTAGGCTCCGCCTTCAAAAAGGCCCCGCTTTATACAGGTTCCATAAAAAGCAGGAACCGCAAGCTACTAAAGAAAGCGGAAATAATATTAATAATAAAGCGAATAAAGAACCCCTAAAAAATGGAAACAGAAAATCAGAAAAAGAAGTCCCCGGAAAAGCAAAACCCGGTGACAGAAAAACTAAATAAGTTATATGAATACTTTAAGCCTGTAAAAGAGCTTTCGAGAAATAAGCAGGTAATTATTACAGCCACCTTTTTCTCTGCAATCTTTCTCGGGATATGTATTTATCTGATTGTTTTTTCCTTTGTAAATAAGTCTGCCTTTATAGACAACAGCTATAATAAACAGGAAAAGAATCTTTTACAGAATACCCTTAGAGGCGAGATTGTTTCTTCGGACGGAGTCTGCCTTGCCTACTCAAAGCTTGACGAGTCCGGAAATCAGGTAAGGGTTTACCCTTATGCCGACGCCTTTTGCCACAGCGTCGGATACTCGGCTTTGGATAAAACTGGCGTTGAGTCGGAGTGCAATTACTATCTTTTAAAATCGGGAAGTAACCCCATTGAAAGAGCCAAAATAGAAGAATCCGGCCTCCTTCCTTCCGGAAATACCGTTAATACGACGATAAATTACAATCTCCAGATGACTGCGCATGAAGCTTTGGGAGATCGTTACGGAGCGGTGATCGTTACTGAAGTAAAAACGGGAAGAATACTTGTCCTTTTGTCCCATCCTACCTTTGACCCCAACAATATCGAGGAAAACTGGGAAAATCTTGTTAAAGACGAAAAAGAAACGGCTCTTTTGAACCGTTCGACTGCGGGACTTTATCCACCCGGTTCCGTATTTAAGATCTTTACGGCGTATGAATTCAGAAAAGAAGGCGGAGATGTGGACGGATACAGCTTCGACTGTACGGGATCCTATAAGTACGACGATCTAAAGATAAGCTGTTATCACGGAGAGAGCCATGGAACCGTTGATTTCGGGCTTTCTTTTGCCAAGTCCTGTAACTCATCCTTTGCAAATATCGGTATGAGCCTTGATGAAAAAAGTTTCGTGGAAGGTTTAAACAGTTTGATGTTTAACGAATCCCTTCCTCAGCTTTTCCCTACTGCTACCGTGCCCGAGTCCTCATACGATATCTCTACGGACCATAAACGTATGCAGACCTCAATCGGTCAGGGAGATACTCTTGTTTCGCCTTATCATATAAACCTTCTTACCATGGCTATAGCTGACGGCGGAACTATTATGAAGCCATATACTGTTGAAAGTTGCGTAAATTCATCGGGAAAGGTAATAGAAAAAGCGCAGCCTTCTGTTTACAGACAGCTCCTTGACAAGGATTCTTCGGATTTCCTTCGCGGACTTATGGAGGAAGTAGTAGAGAAGGGAACCGCAAGTTCTCTTAAAAACGATCTTTATACTGTTGCCGGAAAAACGGGATCTGCGGAGTACAATAACAGAGGCGATTCCCACGGCTGGTTTACGGGATATGCTCCCGCCGATGACCCTGAGATTGCGATTACCGTAATCGTAGAAAAAGGCGGAACCGGCAGTAGCAGCGCAGTTCCGCTTGCAAAAAAGGTTCTGGATGAGTATTTTGCATCCAAAGGTGAAAACTAACCGAAGGTTAGATAATCTTTACGATATTAAGATCGGGCCTTGCCTTTAGATCAAGGATTTCACCCATTTCGGATTTTAAGATCGGGCGGGAGTAGTTTTGATTATTGATCATAATTACTTCACAAACCGATTCATCGCTAAGGGCTACGTGAGAGCCAATCTGCGTATCCGCAATCTTGCTCATTAGGGGAAGAAGCATATTCAGATCGTATTTATCCATATTTTGCTCGAAGTTTCCGAGTATCTGTAAAGGCGTAAATGCGTTTCTAAAGCTTCTCGGAGAAGCCATAGCGATATAGGTATCTACGATCGACATATATCTTGCAAATCTGTCAATCTTTTCCCCGACCATATGATAGGGATAGCCGGAGCCGTCGTACTTTTCGTGGTGCATGATGACGGCGTTTTTAACGTGCTCGTTTAGATTAGTATCGTTTCTTATAAGCTGATAGCCCATAACGGGATGTTTTTTAACAAGGGCGAATTCCTCCTCTGTAAGCTTTCCGGGCTTCCAAAGGATCTCGTCGGGAATTTTCCACTTGCCGATATCGTAGTAGAATCCGCAAAGGATCATTATTTTTTTATCTTCGGGGGAGAATTTAAGCCAGTTTGAAAAGGCGCCCGCAAGGAGAGCGGCGTTAAATGACTGAGTATAAGTAAGCTCGTCCTCGTTGGGCATCATATTATAAAGGAAATCCAAAAGCTCTCCCTCTGATGTAATGCAGGAGGAGACTTCATTATAGATTCCCATTAAATCTTCGGGGAAAATAGAAATACTGTTTTGCAGGTAACTGATAAATATGCCTTTAAATTTGATAAGATTATCGTTGTAGACTTTGCAGAACCTTTGGAAATGTTCATTGAAATAGAGCTTTTCGTTATGAGTAGAAGCGTAATCGGACGGCTCCATAATAGTAACGCACATTACGCCATGTCTCTTAAGGCGGTCGATCATGATGTCGTCGATTTTCGTACGAGCCTCATATATCGTCTTTCCGCCGGTTTCAACGCTCTCACCGAGTTCCATGCCGCTTTTTAATTCAAGTACAGTGATTACTTTCATTTGTTTACCCCGTATGTATTCTTATACCCGCTTTTTATTATATCATAGAATAAAATAATGTGATATACTTTACTACATGAGAGTGAAATTTAAGTTTTTTCCACAAGTTTATACATCTGAAGGAATTAACCCCAAAAAGCTTTTCTTTATAAGACAAAAGATAAAACGAGGAAAGGGCGGGTATTTTGTAATTGTTCCTTCAGAAAAAGAGGATGAGCTTTTGGAAATCATCGGATCCGGAGAGCTTAAAAAGAGTATTTACGACGGAAAGCGTCTTATTGTCGGCGGAATAAGCGACGATAAAGAAGACGCGATGAAGCTGGTTTTACTTATGACCGAGGACTGCAGGAGGATAAGAGGCGATCTTAACCTTAAGGAATTTATAGCATGTGGCCAATTCTTTTAAAAATTTTATCAATAATAGGAATAGTTTTGGGTTGCATCGTAGGCCTCATCCTTCTTTTGCTTCTTTTCGTACTCCTTTGTCCTATTTGTTATAAGGCTGACGGAGAGTTTCACGGAGGGGACAAAAAGATCAGGGTTAAACTAAGATACTTACTTGGTCTTGTTCGTGGCGATTACATTTACCCCGAGCCCGGAAATATTGTCTTCAAGGTTGCCTGGTATACGCTTTACGACAGCGGCGCCGAGGATGAAGTTGAAGATGCAGCTGAAAATGCAGCCGGAAATGTAGCTGAAAAAGAAACAGAAAATGTAACCGGAAATGAAAATGTAAGTGAGGCAAGTGGCGAAGGCGCGGAAGTTAAAGCCTCAGGCGATACAAGTTCCGTAAGCAAAACAGTTAAAAATGTTGATTCCGAGACTAAAACGTGCGCGGAAGAGCCGCGCGAAGCAGCTGATGCCGGGGCGAAAACAGCAACCGCCGAAAAACCTAAGAAAGAACCTCTTAAGAGCCCGATTTATTATATAAAGAAAGCTTTTGAGAGCTTTAAGCATAAGGTTATCGCTAAAATAAAGCTTTTTTATAAGGAATTTAATTTCTATAAAAAGCTTTTATTCCATGAAGATACAAAAAAGCTGATTTCTATATTTAAAAAGCAGCTTATAAAGATCTTAAAGGTCATAATCCCCAAAAAGGGACGGTGCAATATAGAATACGGTACGGGAAGCCCCGATACGACGGCTTATATTTTCGGAGCGTATTCGGTTCTTTTTGTCAAAAAATATAAAAGATATATTGTAGTACCAAATTTCGAAGAAAAGATGATTGAGGGAGATTTTAAGATTAAGGGATACTTTAATTTGATAAGTATTATCGTTAAGGCCCTGCCTATAGTCTTTAGTAAAAAGCTTCGCCTTACTAAGGCAAGGCTTGACAGGCACTTTGAAAATATGGAAAAGGCCAAGAGAAAAGAAGAAAAGCGCCACGATACTACGCTAGGGGCCCTAGAAGAAGAGTACAGCGTCTCTTAAATACAAAATACTTTACATAACCAAACAAAAATTGTATCATAAAAATAGTATGTTACAGTCGACTTAGGAGGGAAAAATGGCTGACAGAGAGAATAATTATAAAGATGTTATATCTTCGCTTATAGGTGGAATGGAAGGCGTTCTTTCCACAAAAACGGTAGTTGGGGAGCCTACGGTAATCGGAGATACGACCATCATACCTCTTGTTGATGTATCTTTCGGAGTTGCGGCAGGAGCCGGAGCCAACAATACCAAGAATTCCAACAGCGGTATGGGAGGCATGGGAGGAAAGATGTCTCCTTCGGCTATACTTGTTATACACGACGGAAATACAAGACTTATTAATGTTAAAGATACCGATGTACTTACAAAAGTACTTGATATGCTGCCCGAAGTAGTTAATAAGATCACAAAGCCCAAGAAGGGTGAGGTAACGGATCAGGAAGCCAAAGATGCGGCTTTCCCCGAAGAGAACTTATAAACCGCTTCCGATTTACAGGGGTGTTTTTCTAAATGATAGATTGGGAAGAAATAGAGAAGGAAGACTCCGAAGAGGAGCTTAAAAAACTTAAGATCTTTCTATTTGAAGAAAACTTACGTATTTCCCAGGAGAAAAAGCGTCTTGATGAAGAAAGAGCCCGTCTCGTAAAGCTTCAGGATGACTTTTTAAAGGACAGAGTTGTACTTCGTGATGAGCTTGATGAGCTCAACCGCCGTACTCTTGCGGAGCGAAAGCGCCTAAAAGAGGAGAATATGTTTTTCGATAAAAAGATGGAGATCCTTACAGAGGGCTTCAGGTCTTTAGAGGAAGACAGGCGTAAGTTTGAAAGAGAGAAGAAGGCATATCTAGAGCGTATAAGCCGCGCGGAGTCCGAAGCGAAGAATGCGGACGCGAGTAACGTGGCGGAGTTTCTCTTTAGAGGTATCGGTGGAAATTCCCTTGGGCTCAGAAAGAGATATAAAGACCTTTTAAAGATATTTCATCCCGATAATCTCTTCGGAGACTTAGAGCTTTCGCAGGCTCTTACAAAAGAGTTCCAGAAGAGAAAAGACTTATAAACTTAAATATGTACAAAACAAAAAGGACAGCCAAAAAGCTGTCCTTAAAATCTGCCGTTTAATTAAGCACGCTCTACAGCGCCGCTTCTGAGGCATCTGGTGCAAACGTGAAGACGCTTGTTTCCGCCGTTCACTTTACACATAACGCTCTGTACATTTGATTTCCAAATAGCGTTGCTTCTTCTATGAGAATGGCTGACATTGTTACCAAAGTGAATGCCCTTGCCACATACATCACATTTTGCCATGATATAACACCTCCTTGCAGGGATTTAGTATTCTTTTTAAACACAACATTGATATACTAACAAAAATGTTGGATAATTGCAAGATTTTTTTTAATAAAAATTTTTTTGTTTCCTTTTTCATAAAAAACTGTTATAGTCTAAGGTGTATGTGCCAAAACAAAGGAGGTAACATCTATGAAGAATTCATCAGTGAATACTCATATGGGAAACATTACGGTTGACAACGACGTTATTGCCCAGTTCGCCGGCAGCGTTGCGATCGAATGCTTCGGAATTGTAGGCATGGCCGGATTCAATGTACGTGACGGTCTGGTAAAGCTCCTTAAAAAGGACAGCTTAAGAAGAGGCATAAACGTATCCGTTCGTAATCATAAGCTTGTACTTGATTTTCATATTATAGTTGCTTACGGCGTCAGCATTGTGGCAGTATGTGAAAACCTTATGGAGAATGTCAAGTACCGCATTGAAGAGTTTACGGGACTTGAAATAGAAAAGATTAACGTCTACGTTGAAGGCGTTAAGGTGATTGATTAAGGAGGAACTACTGACGTGGGCGTAAATCAGATTGATTCCAAGCTTTTGGCTAAAGTATTTATTGCCGGTGCAAAGAATCTTGAGGCTAATAAAGAATGGATTAATGAGCTTAATGTTTTCCCGGTTCCCGATGGTGATACCGGAACTAATATGACGATGACTATTATGTCTGCAGCCAAGGAAGTAAGCGATCTTGGAGCAGAGCCTGATATGGCTTCTCTATGTAAGGCTATTTCCAGCGGATCCCTCAGAGGAGCAAGAGGAAACTCGGGCGTTATCTTATCCCAGCTCCTTCGCGGATTTACCAAGACTGTTAAGACGGAAGAGCTTATTACTATTCCTTTAATGGTTACCGCTTTTAACAAGGCTGTTGAGACTGCTTATAAGGCTGTTATGAAGCCTAAGGAAGGTACTATTCTTACCGTTGCAAGAGGTATGAGCGACAAGGCTAACGATCTTGCAGAGGCGGGATGTGACGATCTTGAGAAGTTCTGTGAGCAAATTTTAGAGCACGGTAAAGCCGTACTTGAGCAGACTCCCGAGATGCTTCCCGTATTAAAGGAAGCCGGCGTAGTTGACTCCGGCGGACAGGGACTTATCCAGTTCCTTCAGGGCGCTTTTGACGCTTATCTCGGCAAAGAGGTTGACTTAACCATCGGTGAACCTGCCGCAGAGGAAGATAAGGAAGAGGAAGTAGCTTTACAGTATTTATACAGCGTAGAATATAAGGTTAAGCTTGAGAGAAACTTTATCCCTAAGAACGAGACCGACCTTAAGGCTTATCTTGAGTCCGTAGGCGAGTCTGTTGTTCTTATTAACGACGGATCCGAGCTTCATATTCATATCCATACAAACGAGCCCGGACATGTTCTTTCAAAGGGACTTAAGTACGGTTCTCTTAATGAAGTAAAAATCGTTAACCGCGCTACCGAACAGGACAGCGACTCAAAGGAAGAGGAAAAGCCCGCATTTAGCGAGCCTCCCAAGCCCTTCGGATTTATCACGGTTGCTGCCGGTGACGGACTTGTTGAGATCTTTAAGAGCCTCGGCGTAGATTATGTAATCGAAGGCGGACAGACTATGAACCCTTCAACCGCCGACTTTATCGATGCGGCTTCAAAGGTTAATGCAGAGACTATCTTTATCCTGCCCAACAACAAGAATATCATCCTTGCCGCTAATCAGGCTGCAGAGCTTGTTACCGACAAGAATCTTCTTGTAATACCTTCAAAGACTGTTCCTCAGGGAATTACCGCTGTGATCAACTTTATCGCAGACCTTTCCGCTGATGAAAACGAAGCTACGATGATGGAGGAGATTAAGAACGTTAAGACCGGTCAGGTTACTTACGCTGTTCGCGATACTTCTATCGATGGCAAGGAGATTCATAAAGACGACTATATGGGACTTTCCGACAGCGGACTCGCTTCAGTCGGAACCGACAAGAATAAAGTTATCGAAGAACTCATCGAATCTATGGTAGACGATTCTTCCGAGCTTATCAGCATCTACTACGGACAGGATGTTACAGAGGAGGAAGCTAGTGCAGTTTCCGATATGATCCAGACTAAGTACTCCAAGGTAGACGTTGAGCTTCAGCCCGGCGGACAGCCTGTTTACTATTATATGATCTCTGTTGAGTAAGTGGTTTGCCAAACTACGTACAATTTGATTTAATAACAGGAGGAAACTAAAGAGTTTCCTTCTGTTTTTATATAAAGGTTTATATATGAACTTAAGTACCGACGTTTCGCACCTTAAAGGTGTCGGAGAAAAGACCGCGGCTCTTTTCAAAAAACTGAATATCAATACTTATGAGGATCTATTTTCTTATTACCCCACAGATTACATCAAATATAATCCTCCTGTATCTTTTTCGGAGCTTAAAGCGGGAAACGTTTGTACGGTAAGAGGTCTTGCGGCAAATGTTCAGGGGCCCGTCAAAGCCGGAAGATATAGCATTATCACAGTAGTTTTAAAAGACGGGCTAAATACCTTAGAGGCCGTATTTTTTAACCAGCCTTTTATCAAGAAGGTTATAAAGGTAGGCGGGTATTATATCCTCCGGGGAAGGATCGTTCAAAAAGGCGCTAAGCTTATTATGCAATCCCCGAAGCTTTTTAAAGAGGATGAATACGCAGAGCTTGTTAAGTACCCTCAGGCTAAGTATTCACTTACTGCGGGACTTTCTTCAAAGACAATTTCAAAAGCGCTTAAAGCGGCATTTATAGACGCGCAGTGGGGGGAGGAATGTTTCCCGGAAAAATATCTTAAAGAATCCGGAATCCCTTCCCGAAAAGACGCCTTGAGACTTATACACTTCCCGGAATGCGACGAAGATATCGTTACGGCAAGAAGGAGGCTTTCTTTCGAAGAGTTCTTTTACTTTATAATGCTCCTTAGAAAGAATAAAGCCATATCTGTCTCTACTCCGAACAATTTTAAGATGATCGAAACGGCTGAAACCAAGAGGTTTCTTGAGAGCCTTCCTTTTAAGCCGACTGCCGGTCAAAAGAAAGCGTGGAAGGAAATCCTTGATGATATGTGCGGCGAAAGGTGCATGAACAGGCTTATTCAGGGCGATGTAGGAAGCGGTAAAACCCTTATAGCTTTGCTTTCCCTACTTCTTGCGGCATCCAACGGTTACCAGGGCGCTTTGATGGCCCCGACTGAAGTCCTTGCGATGCAGCATTTTAAAACTGTTAAAGAGTATATCTCAAAATACAATCTTTGTTTTGAGCCGGTACTTTTAACCGGTTCCATGAAGGCGGCGGAGAAAAAAGAAGCCCTTTCTAAGATTGAAAGCGGCGAGGCTAATCTTATCATCGGAACTCATGCCCTTATCCAGGATAGGGTTTTGTATAAAAATCTGGCGATCGTAGTTACCGACGAACAACATAGATTCGGCGTACGTCAAAGGCAGGCTCTTGCTTATAAGGGTAAGGAGCCCCATATCCTTGTTATGAGCGCAACGCCGATACCAAGGACTCTTGCGATCATCCTTTACGGAGACTTGCAGCTTTCGGCGATACACGAGCTTCCCGCGGGAAGATGCGCTATTAAGAACGCGGTAGTAGGAACTTCCTACAGACCTTCCGCTTATAAGTTTTTTAAAGATCAGATTGCCGAAGGACATCAGGTTTACGTTATCTGTCCAAAGGCTTTAAGCGACGAGGAAGACGATGGAGAGCTTGAAAACGTTGTTGATTACGCGGAAAAGCTAAGAGCGGCTCTTCCCGGCGTTAACATCGAGCATCTAAACGGCAAGATGAAACCACAGGATAAGACTGATATTATGCAGCGCTTTTCAAAGGGCGAAACGGATATCCTTGTATCGACAACGGTTATCGAAGTCGGTATAAACGTACCGAACGCTACGGTTATGATGATCGAAAATGCCGAGCGTTTCGGGCTTTCACAGCTCCATCAGCTTCGCGGTCGAGTAGGAAGAGGAAGTGCCCAAAGCTATTGTATATTTATTTCATCCAAAGAAGATGATAAAATAATGGAGCGTCTAAATGTATTAAAGAGTACAAACGACGGCTTTAAGATAGCGTCGGAGGACTTAAGGCTTAGAGGACCGGGAGATTTCTTCGGGGTAAGACAAAGCGGAGAATTCGCCTTTAAGATAGCTGATATTTACTCTGACAGCGACCTGCTTGAGAGCGCCGGAAATCTTGTGGATGAGATCCTAAAGGATGATCCGAGTCTTTCGAAAGAAGATAACAGGCTTATAAAAGAGCAGGTTGATTATTTCTTTGCACATTCGGAACTGTTTAGCAGTATTTAGCGTTTACGCTTTATATAAAAGTTTAAGGAGAGATTTTTTATGTCTAAAATAGCGGTTGTAACCGATTCAAACAGCGGTATTACTCAGGCCGAAGGAAAGAAGCTGGGGATCAATGTAATCCCTATGCCTTTTATGATCGGAGAAAATGAATTCTTCGAGGATATCAATCTTTCTCAGGACGAGTTTTACGAGAAGTTAAAGGGCGGTGAGAATATTTCCACAAGCCAGCCCAATCTTACCGTAGTTGCGGATTTTTGGAGAAATCTTTTAAAGGATTACGACGAGATAATTCATATCCCTATGAGCTCCGGTCTTTCGGGCTCCTGCCAGAGCGCTTATATGCTTTCTCAGGAAGATGAATTTGACGGTAAAGTTTTTGTCATCGACAATCAGCGAATTTCCGTAACCCAGCGTCAGTCGGCAATCGACGCAAGAGACCTTGCGGCAAAAGGATTTTCCGGACAGGAGATCGCCGATATCCTTATGAGAGATAAGTTTAAGAGCAGTATTTATATTATGCTTGATACTCTTTTCTATCTTAAAAAGGGCGGAAGAATCACACCTGCTGCCGCAGCAATCGGAACCCTTTTAAAGCTTAAGCCGGTCCTTCAGATTCAAGGCGAAAAGCTTGACGCGTTCTCTAAGGCGAGAACATCATCTATCGGAAGAGATCAGATGATAAACGCTATAAAAAATGATATCGAGACCAGATTCGGCGGACTCGAAAATGCTAAAGAAAACGTATACCTCGAGATCGCTTATACCTACGATGAAGCCGTTGCTCTTGATTTTAAAGAGCAGGTTCTTACACATTTCCCCGGATTTGATATTGTGGTAAATCCCCTTTCACTTTCGGTTGCCTGCCATATAGGACCCGGCGCCATCGCTCTTGCTACATGCATGATAACACCCGAACTTAAGTAGTTTTTATGAGGAGGAGATTATAATGGGACTTAAAGTAACGGATCTTTCCAAAAAGTACGGAAACAAAACCGTAGTTGACCACATTTCATTCGAGATGGAAAAGCCGGGAGTATATGCGCTTCTTGGAACCAATGGTGCGGGTAAAACAACATCAATTCGAATGATACTTGATATGCTTGATAAGGACACGGGAGAGGTTCTCTGGAACGGAAAGCCCCTTAGTTTTGATAACTGTAATATCGGTTATCTTGCAGAGGAGAGAGGTCTTTATCAGAAGTATCCTTTGATGGATCAGATAATCTACTTCGGAGAGCTTCGCGGTGTACCAAGAGCAGAGCTTGAGAAAAAGATTAAGTACTGGTCGGGAAGATTAAAGCTTGATGAGTATTTATATCCTCAGCCTGTAGTTGTTAACGGCCGCAAGATAAAGGCTAAGCCCAAGAGTCCCGATCAGCTCTCAAAAGGTAATCAGCAAAAGATCCAGTTTTTGATTGCTATGCTTTCAGACCCCGAGCTTTTGGTACTCGACGAGCCTTTTTCGGGCCTCGATCCCGTAAATACCGACATCTTAAAAGATGTTGTAAGAGAGCAGATTGAAGCCGGAAAGTATATCATTATGTCTTCACACCAGATGGCTGTTGTGGAAGAGTTTTGCACCGATATCACGATCCTTTCAAGATCAAAGGCTATTGTTAAGGGTAATCTTAACGATATTAAAAAGAGCTACGGAAGAGTTAAGCTCTCTCTTAAATGTGAAAGCGACGTATCTTCCTACATTAACGCTCTCGGAATAGAGATCCTTTCCGAGAAGGAAAATGAATACTCCTTGAAGGTAACGGGTGATGAACAGGCAAACGCTCTTTTAAAGAGCCTTACAGATGCAGGTATTACCGTTATCAGATTTGAACTTGCAGAGCTCAGTTTGCATGAGATCTTTGTAAAAGAGGTGGGTGCGGATGAAGAGCAGAAATAGTTCAAATAATATATACCGTATGGACGGTATCGGGAAAGTATTTCGCTTTACCTTGCAGCAGACTTTTAAGAATAAGGGCTATCTTATTAGCTATATCATGGTCATTGCTATGATGACCTTAATGAGCCCTATAAGTGCTCTTTCCGCAAAGTCTACTGAGACTACAATGGCTGTTGTAGATTCTATGAAGCAGGAAAACGAAGTTACAAAGGTGTATATCGACAATAAAACGGATATAGACCTTTCTTTGGAAGATTTAGGCCTTAAAGATACCGCTTTTGAAAGCAAGGAAGTAGTTTTTGAATCTATCCCCGCTCTTAAGGATACGGAAATAGGAATAGAGATTAAGCTTGATTCAAACGAAGGCTACAAAACCTCAGGAATTATAAGCGATGAATCAAAGGTAAGCTCCCTTCTTCTTGACGGCTTTACGGAGCATATTTTTAATGCCTTTGAAGATAAAAGAATCCTTTCTTCAATCAGCGAAGAAAAGTATGCTTCGTATTTATCGGGATTTTCCACGGGTAAAGCGATTACAGAAAAAGAGTACTACGAGCTTCAAAACAGCAAGTTTACTTCATCCGATACCATTACACTTTCTACGGTTTACTCTGTTATCGTTATGATACTTGTATCTTTAACGGTTTCCTACGTTATTTCAGCCGTTATGGAGGAGAAGACTTCAAAACTGGTTGAGAACCTTCTTGTCAGCGTAAGACCTCTGGCTCTTATTATGGGTAAGATTTTCGCTATGATGATCTACGTAGTATCAATACTTTTCTTCGGAAGCGTGGGCTCGGGGATCAGCGGAGCTGTTATGGGTCTGCTTATGGTTAATAAATCCGAAGCTGTCGCTCATGCAACCACCGGTTATGAATTCGGAGCGATATTCGGACTTTCCTTCGGGAAGATCCTTATCCTTCTTTTGTCGGTCCTTCTTACTTACCTGATCTTTTCTATTCTTGCGGGACTTTTCGGAAGCGCCTGCACAAAGACGGAAGAAGTGGGTCCTACCGTTATGGCTATCCAGTTTATCAGTATCGCAGGATATATTATAACGATCTTTATCCCTCTTATTGACAACAAGGTTGTAACTAATATTCTTGCTGTTGTACCTTTTATTTCTTCTTACGTAGCTCCGATCAATTTTGTATGTGAGAAGATTCCTTTCTGGCTTTACGGTATTTCTCTGGCGCTTCAGGTTTTACTTGCAATAGCGCTCTTTATGATAACAGCTAAGACCTACAGAAAGCTTATCGTAAACGACAGCAAAAAACTCAGCTTTATCGAAATATTAAAGCTTGCAGGAAAGGGGGAGCAGACAAATGTTTAAGAATTTCGGAACCGTTTTAAGATTCTCCCTTAAAAATATGGCGGGCACAAAAGGATTTAAGGTTGTTACCGCAATCTTTTCAATCATTTTTTTACTCGCACCTGCCATAATACTTATTGCCATCGGTTACAATTCGTCAAAGGAAAAAACTCTTAAGAGCTGTACGGCTAAGACTGTTTATGTAGCCGATGAGACAAGCTCCGATAAAGCCTTCTGGAGCGGCCTTTCTTCCTTACCCGAGGAAGATTACAAAAACATTAAATATGAGGTCTTTGAAAGCAGGGAAGAGGCTTTTGAAAAGGCAAAAGGGGATGAGAGCGGAATCATACTTATCGTTAAAGATAATAACGGACTCGTGGCCAATGTCATTATCCCTGAAGGCTCAAAAGTCGAAAAAGGAAATGCCAAGAATTATTTAAAGTATATAAAGACCTATAACAGGTATTTCACCATCGGTCTTTTGGGATTATCGGAGGAAGAACTGACCGTCCTTGATACGAATAGCTCGTATGATACTTATTCCGAAACCGGATACAAAGAGGGGCTTTCTATAGCCGAAGATGTCTTATCAAGCGAAGAACTGATGAGAGAGCAGGTTATGAAAGTGGTAAGCATGGCTCTTCCCTACGCAACCATAATGCTCCTTTATTTTATGCTCTTAAGCTACGGACAGACTCTTGCCCAGTCCGTTGTTATGGAAAAAGAGTCAAAGCTTATGGATACGATGCTTATCTCCGTAAGAACGGAATCCCTTATCTTCGGAAAACTTCTTGCCGCAATAATTACGGCTATGATCCAGGCTTTTTCATGGATCGTGGCTTTAGCGATCGGATTTTCCGCCGGTTCTCTTATCTCAAAGGCGTATTTTCCCGCGGGAAAGAATTACCTTTCCGCTTTTATTGACGGCATGAAGGAATTAAACGTATTCAGACCGGTAAATGTTGTGATCGGACTTTTATTCCTTCTTTTAAGCTTTGTACTTTACTTTAGCCTCGCCGCCATTGCGGGCGCTATGAGCAGTACAAAAGAAGAAGTATCAAGCAAGGCTACGCTCTTTGTATTTCCGCTTCTTATAAGCTTCTTTATCCTGATCTTTGCGGGAGGAATGAATGCGGAGACCACAAAAAACTGGATGCTTATCGTTCCCTTTACGGGCGGTATGATACTTCCGGCGAATGTGATGCTGGGATATGTTTCATGGCCTGTAATCCTTGCTGCATTTGTAGCATTTGCGGTTTTGATCGTATTTTTGGTTTATATGGCGGGAAGAATCTATAAAATGATGAGCCTTTACAAGGGCAATAAGATTTCTATATCAGAGGTACTTAAAAGGACCTTTGAGGGGGACTAGAAATTAGGCTTAAATGCCACATTTTGCGGATATTTATTTGCAATACCACTAAATATATGATATACTAAATCGGTGTGAACAAATGTTCATACCGATTTTTTATAGAGTAAAGATAGTAGGAGTTTTTATGGCAAAAGAAGTTTATGACGCGTCCAGTATTACCGTCCTTGAGGGACTTGAAGCTGTCAGAGTGCGTCCCGGAATGTATATTGGTTCTGTTACCACAAAAGGTCTGAACCATCTTGTTTACGAGATAGTTGATAACTCGGTGGATGAGCATTTAGCCGGTCATTGCGATAAGATATATGTTACTTTGGAAAAAGACGGCTCCGCTACTGTATCCGACAACGGAAGAGGTATTCCCGTGGGAATGCACGAAAAAGGCATCAGCGCCGAAAGACTCGTATTTACTACGCTTCACGCCGGCGGTAAGTTTGACAATAACGCCTACAAGACAAGCGGCGGTCTCCACGGCGTAGGTTCGTCCGTTGTTAACGCGCTTTCAAAGCATCTTACCGTTACCGTTAAAACAGGCGGAGAGATATTTAAGGATTCCTACGAGCGCGGAATCCCTACAACCGAGCTTGTAAAGGGCCTTTTACCCGTTATCGGAAAGACCAGAGAGCACGGAACCTGCATCAATTTCCTTCCCGATGACGAGATTTTTGATCGTACGAGATTTGCTGAGGCGGATATCAAGAACAGGCTTCATGATACTGCTTATCTTAACCCCAATCTTACGATCTATTACAAGGATTTAAGAGGTGATGAGCCCGAGGAGATCACGTACCACGAGCCCGACGGTATCGCCGGATTCATCCGTCATATGAACGCCAACAACGAGGCTGTTACCGATGTTTGCTATTTTTCCGGAGAGTACGAGGGAATCTTCGTTGAGTGTGCTTTCCAGTATGTCAACGAGTTCCATGAAAACGTCCTCGGATATTGTAACAATATCTACAACTCCGAAGGCGGAACCCACCTTACGGGCTTCAAGGCGCAGTTTACTACCATCATCAATTCCTACGCCCATGAGCTCGGTATTTTAAAGGAAAAAGACAACAACTTTACCGGAGCCGACGTGCGTAACGGTATGACCGCCGTTATCAGCATCAAGCATCCTGACCCCAGATTCGAAGGCCAGACTAAAACTAAGCTTGATAACCAGGATGCGTCGAAGGCCGTATCAAAGGTTACTTCCGACGAAGTTACAAGATATTTCGACCGTAATTTAGAGACTTTAAAGAATATAATAGGATGTGCCGAAAAGGCAGCCAAGATCCGTAAGACAGAGGAAAAAGCTAAGACCAATATGCTTACAAAGCAGAAATTTTCCTTTGATTCCAACGGAAAACTTGCAAACTGCATTTCAAAAGACGCTTCAAAGTGCGAAATCTTTATCGTAGAGGGAGATTCTGCAGGCGGCTCTGCAAAAATGGCAAGGGACCGTAATTACCAGGCAATACTTCCCATCAGAGGTAAGATCCTTAACGTTGAGAAGGCTTCCATGGATAAAGTCCTTGCAAACGCCGAGATAAAGACGATGATCAACGCCTTCGGATGCGGATTTTCGGAAGGCTACGGCAATGACTTTGATATTACAAAGCTTCGCTACGACAAGATTATAATCATGGCCGATGCGGACGTTGACGGAGCGCATATATCAACCCTGCTCCTTACATTGTTCTATCGCTTTATGCCCGATCTTATCTTTGAAGGTCACGTATATATCGCCATGCCTCCTCTTTACAAGGCTATTCCTTCAAGAGGACAGGAAGAATATCTTTACGATGACAAGGCACTTGAGAAGTACCGTAAAAATCATAAGGGTCCTTTCACATTGCAGAGATACAAGGGTCTCGGTGAGATGGATGCAGAGCAGCTTTGGGAGACGACTCTTGATCCCGAGCGTCGCCGTATGAAGCTTGTTGAGATTGAGGATGCCCGTGCCGCATCAGAGATGACTGAGCTCCTCATGGGTACCGATGTTCCCCCTCGCCGTGAGTTCATCCACCAGCACGCGCAGGACGCAGCCCTTGATGTTTAATCTACTTTAAAAATTTTATCAAAGAGAAAGAAACATGGAAGAAAGAATTATAAAAACCGAATACTCCGAGGAGATGCAAAAGTCCTTCGTTGACTACGCTATGAGCGTTATCGTAGCAAGAGCTCTCCCCGATGTAAGAGACGGCTTAAAGCCTGTTCAAAGAAGAGTTCTTTACGATATGAGCGAGCTCGGTATCAAATGGGATAAGCCCTACAGAAAGAGCGCACGTATCGTCGGCGATACAATGGGTAAATATCACCCCCACGGCGATTCCTCGATCTATGACGCCCTTGTTGTTATGGCGCAGGATTTCAAAAAGGGCCTTCCCCTTATTGATGGCCACGGAAACTTCGGAAACATCGAAGGTGACGGCGCCGCTGCTATGCGTTATACAGAGGCCAGACTTCAAAGAATTACGCAAGAAGCCTTCCTTTCAGACCTTGATAAAGATATCGTTGATTTTGTACCTAACTTTGACGAGACTGAGAAAGAACCGTCGGTTCTTCCCGTTAAGATACCCAATATTCTTGTAAACGGATCCGAAGGTATCGCGGTCGGAATGGCTACAAGCATACCGCCCCACAACCTTGCTGAGGTTATCGAGGCTACAAAGGCTTATATGAGAGATGAGAATATCTCCACAAAAGAGCTGATGAAACATCTTAAAGGTCCCGATTTCCCTACCGGCGGTATTGTCATCAATAAAGACGAGCTTCTTGAAATCTACGAGACCGGTGCAGGAAAGATAAAGCTTCGCGGTAAGGTCGAGATAGAAAAAGCTAAAGGCGGACATATAAATGTCGTAATTACAGAGATTCCTTATACCATGATCGGTGCCAATATCTCCAAGTTTTTACAGGATGTTGCGGCTCTTTCCGAGACCAAAAAGACTCAGGACATTGTTGATATTTCGAACCAGTCTTCAAAAGAAGGTATAAGAATCGTAATTGAGCTTCGTAAAGATGCGGATGCGGAAAACTTCGTAAATCTCCTCTACAAAAAGACTCACCTCGAGGATACCTTCGGCGTAAATATGCTTGCAATCTCTGAGGGGCGCCCCGAGATTATGGGACTTAAGAGCATCTTAAAGTCCTGCGTGGATTTTCAGTTTGAAGTTAATACTAGAAAATACAACAACCTTCTTGCCAAGGAAAAAGAAAAGAAGGAAGTACAGGAAGGCCTTATAAAGGCTGTTAATGTGATTGACCTTATCATCGAGATCTTAAGGGGATCCAAGGACCGCCAGATGGCTAAAGATTGCCTTACAAGCGGAAAGACTGACGGAATCGGCTTTAAGTCCAAAGAGTCAAAAATCATGGCGCAGCAGCTTATGTTTACAGAACGCCAGGCAAATGCTATCCTTGAGATGAGGCTGTACAAACTTATCGGTCTCGAGCTCGAGGCTCTTATAAAAGAGCATGACGAAACTATGTCAAATATCTACAGATACGAAGATATCTTAGACAGAAGAGATTCAATGGCTACCGTCATCATCTCTGAGCTTGATGAGATTAAAAAGCAGTTCGGAAAGCCCAGAAAGACTGTTATAGAGAACGGCGAAGAGGCAGTTTATAAGGAAAAAGAGTTCGAGGTTATGGACGTTAACTTCCTTATGGACAGATTCGGTTACGCAAAGCTTATTGACAAGAATACCTACGAGCGCAACCAGGAAGCCTGCGAGAGCGAGTTCAAGTATTGCTTTAACGTTAAGAACAACGGTCGTATCGCTATGTTTACCGAGGACGGTCAGATGCATGTCATAAAAGCTTTAGACCTTCCTATGTCAAAGCTTCGCGACAAGGGTACTCCGGTTGATAATATTACCAACTACAAGTCTGAAGACGGCGCCATCGTTTACGTTTGCAATATGGATGAGATGGTACTTGGAAGACTTCTTTTTGCGACAAAGAACGGCCTCGTAAAGATAGTTCCCGGACTCGAGTTTGAGACCACGAGAAAGACTATCGCCTCCACAAAGCTTGCGGATAAAGACGAGGTAGCTGCCGTGCTTCCTCTTACGGATGAAAAGAATATCATCCTTAAGTCGAGAAACGGATATTTCTTAAGATTCCAGATAGAAGAGATTTCCGTATTAAAGAAGGTTTCACAGGGCGTAAGAGCTATGAAGCTTGATGCAAAGGATGGCGTCGAGGAAGTTTATATTACAAAGGCTCAGGACGATACCGCAATTGAGCACAACGGCCACAGCATCGTTCTTAACACCGTAAAGCTTCAAAAGAGAGATGCCAAGGGTACAAAGTTAAGATAATTTTTTTCAGTCGTTAAGACGGTTATTCAAAGAGGACAGTATATGAGAGTTATTGCAGGAGAATGCAGAAGCCTCCCTTTAAAAACCCCGGAAGGCCTTGATACAAGACCTACCCAGGACAGAATCAAAGAAACGCTTTTCAATATTTTACAGGGTGATATCCCGGAGTGCGTTTTTGTGGATATGTTCGCCGGAAGCGGCGGAATCGGCATCGAAGCTTTATCGAGAGGAGCCAGAAAAGCTTACTTTATCGATAATGGATCCGCGGCCAATTCATGCATCCTCGAGAATCTTGCATTTACGAAATTACAAGACCGTGCTATAGTATTTAAACAGGATGTTACATCTGCAATCTATAATATTTATGAGAAGCATGTAGACATTATTTTTATGGATCCTCCTTACGAGAAAGGCCTTGAGAAAGGCGTTTTGGAGCTTTTAAAGAACGCCAAATACTGCGACGAGGATACTCTTATAATCATTGAGGCCGATCTTAAAACCGATTTTGATTATGTTACGGATCTTGGATTTGAGATCTCCAGAGTAAAGGAATACAAGAACAACAAGCACGTATTTCTTCATAAAAAGGTGTAGACCCGCTTAGGAGGTATTTTTATGAAAAGAGCAGTCTATCCCGGCAGCTTTGATCCTATGACTTTAGGCCATCTGGATATTATCAAAAGAGCATCTGAGATGTTCGATATTTTGATAGTTGCTGTACTTAACAATAACCAAAAGAACCCATTGTTTTCGGTTGATGAGCGTGTTAAAATATTAAAGAAAGCTACTGAAGGTTTACCGAATGTACAGGTTGATTCCTTCAGCGGGCTTCTTTGCGATTATGCTTTTAAAAACGATCTTCATGTAGCGGTCAGAGGACTGAGAGCGGTTACCGACTTCGAATACGAACTTCAGCTGGCCCAGACAAATCGTGTTTTATCCGGCGGAAAGCTTGATACGATATTTTTATCAACATCTCTTGAGTACTCTTACCTTTCTTCATCGGGAGTCAAAGAGATTGCATATTTCGGCGGTGATATAAGTAAGACCGTTCCGGATTATGTCGCCGATATGATTCATGAAAAATATAAACAAAACTAAAAGAAAGCTTAGAGAGAAAAAATGGATAGTCAGATTTTTCAAGTGATCGACGAGATGGAAGAATATGTCAGCAACTGCAAAGGCAAGTTTATGTCTTCCACGGAAATTGTTTGTAACAGGGACAAGATGGAAGAGTTCCTGCGTGACTTAAGACGTAAAGCTCCCGAAGAGATCGATAAATGCCGTAAGATTATTGCAAGACAGGAAGCCATTTATTCCGACGCAAAGACAAGAGCTAAAAAGCTTCTTGACGATTCGGTTGTTCAGTCGGATGAACTTGTCAGCGAAAATGTTATTATGAGAAGAGCTTACGAGCAGGCTGACGAAGTTATCCTGATGGCTAAAAATCAGGCGCAGAACATCGTCGATACCGCTACAGCTCAGGCGAATGAGCTCAGGGATGCGGCTACTCAGTATATGGAAGATGTTATGGTTTATCTCGAGAACATTTTCGATTCTTCCTCAAAGCAGGCTACAGACCATTACACAGCTCTTATCAATACTCTTAATACATACGCTGCCAATATTCGTGAAGATCATAAGCAGCTGCATCCTGAAGAAGCCCAGGTTGCCCCTATCGCAGAAGAATCTTCAGAACAGGAATAAAGCTATTAATTTACGCCGGTTTCGCTATTTAGTGAAACCGGTGATTTTTTTGATTATATGAGACTTGATAAATTTCTTAGTAACAACAATATCGGGACAAGAAGTCAGGTGAAGGATTTGCTTAAGAGCGGCGTTGTGACCGTTAACGGGGAAATCGTTAAAAAGGCTGACTTTAGTATTGATGAAAACAGGGACGAAATCTGTTTTAAGGGTAAAAAGATAGAGTATAAAAAGTTTATCTATATAATCCTTAATAAACCCGGAAATATCGTAACCGCTACCCGGGATAAAAAACAGGAGACGGTCCTTGACCTTATAAAGCCACTTCCGAATAAAGACCTATTCCCTGTGGGACGGCTTGATAAGGATACGACGGGGCTTCTTCTTATAACCAACGACGGAGACTTGTCACACAGGCTCTTAAGCCCCAAGTACCATGTGGATAAGACTTACCTCGTTGGAGCAAAACTTCCCTTAAGTAAAAGCGATTTAGAGGCCTTAGAAGCAGGCGTAGACATAGGGGATGAGGAGATTACCCTTCCGGCTAAGGTGGAGCTATTAGAGGATAAAAAGCTACTCCTTACAATACATGAAGGCAGATACCACCAGGTTAAGCGGATGCTTGAAGCTGTGGGTAACGAAGTAGTCAGCTTAAAGCGGGTTAGTTTCGGCGGCCTTTCATTACCCGAAGATTTAGAAGAAGGAAAATGGAGAGAACTTACAGAAGATGAACTTCAAAAGATTATTTAGCACAGACAAATTTAAAGGCGAAAGAAACTACCTTTCAATTCAGCGCATATATGAAATAATCAGAACAGTACTTTTATTTGCTTTAAGCGCTGCAGTATACCTTATAGGCTTCCTTACTACCCATACCAACAAGAATCTGCTTACCATCGTTGCGGTACTGGGCGTTTTACCCGCGGCAAAAAGCGCTGTTAATATGATAATGTTTATCAGGTTTAAATCCTGCGACAAGGCTTTTTCCGAGAAAGTTTCTAAGCTGATCGGTTCATCAAGCGAAAGCGCCTTTGATCTTGTTTTTACTTCCTACGAGAAAAACTACCAGGTAGCGCATCTTGTCGTTAAAAGCGGCTCAGTTATTTGCTATACGGAGAAGGCTGAACTTAACGAAGAGAATTTCTCCAAGCATATCGGAACCTATTTAAAAGCTGAAAACTATAAGGATATTACCATCAAGGTTTTTAAAGATAAAGATAAATACCTTGAAAGACTTAAGGCTTTATCGGAACTTAAAAACTCCGGAAACGAAGAAGGGATTATGAACGTTCTTAAGAGCATTTCTTTGTAAGGAGAATTATGCAAAAGTTTATTATCGGCAAGAACCAGGCGGGACAGCGTTTTGACAAATTCTTAGCCAAGTACCTGCCCGGTGCGCCAAAAAGTCTTGTTTACAAGATGCTTAGAAAAAAGAATATTACTCTGAATAAAAAGAAATCCGACGGCTCTGAGATCCTTTCGGAAGGAGACAGCGTTGAGAGCTTTTTTTCGGATGAAACCTTCGAGAAGTTTACTAGGGGCGCGGATTTAGATAAAAGCTCTTTTGACAAGGCATCCGAATTAAGTAGCGGCAGTAAAGTAAAAACGGATTCAAAGAAAAGAAATTCCTCTTTGCAAAAACCAACGGTTATATACGAAGACGAAGATATCCTTATAGCGAATAAACCTGCCGGCCTTCTTTCGCAAAAAGCCGAAAAGGGAGATTACAGCGTTAATGACTGGCTTATAGAGTATCTTCTTGAAAGTGGAAAGATTTCAGAAAGCGAGCTTCGTACCTTTAAGCCTTCTACCTGCAATAGATTGGACAGAAACACAAGCGGACTTATTGTTTGCGGTATCAGCCTCCCCGGGCTTCAAAAGATGAGCGAGATAATCCGGGAAGGAAATATTGAAAAATATTACGTTACTGTTTGCCACGGAAAAATAGAAAAGCTTTTTTCCGCAAGGGGAATACTCGTTAAGGATTCAGTAAAAAACAAATCATTTATCAAAAATATTTCGGATGATGATTTAAAGGCAAATATTTATACGGAGTTTACGCCCCTTTCTTTTAATGATGAGGCGACTCTTTTAGAGGTAAATCTTCACACAGGAAAGCCCCACCAGATCAGAGCTCAGCTATCAAGCCTTGGGCATCCCATATACGGCGATAAAAAGTACGGCGCCGTAGATAAAGGATTTAAGCATCAAATCCTTTGCGCTTACAGGCTTGTTTTCCCCGGTGAGGCAGTACTTGGGGAGAAGTTTAAAGCCTTGGCAAATAAAGAGATCAGGATAGATTTTCCCGAAGAAATTAAAAGGTTTGACTTTTTTTAATAATATTAAAAGAAAATAGAATTTTCGATTAAAAGATTTAAACGAACCGGAGAATGCGAGAAAAAAATGGATAATTTCAGATACTACGCACCTACAGAGGTGATATTCGGAAAAAGCTCGGAAGATAAAACAGGAGAAACCGCAGCTAAATACGGAAAAAAAGCACTTATCGTTTACGGAAAAGGAAGTGTTATAAAAAGCGGACTTTTGGATAGAGTTCACAAATCTTTGGATGATGCCGGTTTAGCATACGAAGACTTTGGAGGTGCAAAGCCAAATCCCACCCTTGAACACGCAAGAGAAGGCGTAAAAGCAGCATGCGAATTTGGCGCGGATATGATAATCGCCGTAGGCGGAGGAAGCGCTATTGATACAGCAAAAGCTATTGCTCACGGCGCGGCAAATTCTGAGTTCGATCTTTGGGATATCTGGACTAAGAAGGCGCCTCTTGTAAAATCTCTTCCCGTAGGGGCCGTTCTTACTATAGCGGCCGCCGGCAGCGAGATGAGCGATTCCGCCGTACTTACAAACGAGAAAATAGGTAAAAAATGCGGTATCAATACAGATTTTAACAGATGCGCTTTTGCTATCGTTAATCCCGCTTTAGGTGCAAGCCTTCCCAAGAACCAGATAGCGGCCGGTGTGACAGATATTATGATGCATACAATGGAAAGATACTTTATCCCGGGATCGCACTGCGATATGACTGACGAGATTGCGGAAGGTCTTCTTAGATGTATGATAAAAAACGGAGCTATAGTTTGTGAGAATCCTTCGGATTACGATGCTATGTGTGAGGTTTTTTGGGCTTCAAGCCTTTCCCACAACAATCTTACGGAATGCGGCAGAGGAAAAGACTTTTCCGTACATAAATTCGGACATGCGCTTTCAGCAAAGTACGATGTAACCCATGGTGATTCTTTATCCGCAGTTTGGGGTGCATGGGCTAAAGAGCTTTATAAAGAAGCGCTTCCCAGATTTTCAAGGTACGCAAGAAAAGTTTGGGAGATAACTGAAACCGATGATGAAAAGGCAGCTATGCTGGGAATAGAAAAGACAGTGGATTTCTTTAAGTCTATCGGAATGCCCGTAAGTTTAAAAGACCTTGGCATCAATCCGACTGACGAGGACTTAAAGCTTCTTTCCTTGGACGCTACGATGCAGGATACCGTTAAATTATCAAGGATCAGACCTCTTGATGCTGCAGGCGCTTATAAGATTTACAGAGCAGCTTTAAACTGACAAAAAACCGGCGGCCGGTTTTTCTAAAGAAGATTTGAAATATGAGTGGTGAGAATAATAAAAAAACAAAGGTACTTATAATCGGCGGGGGTGTCGCCGGGTTAAGCGCCGGAATATTTGCTCTAAGAGCAGGCTTTGAGCCCGTAATCTACGAAAAGAACGCTACATACGGCGGAAGCTGCAGCGGCTGGTATAGGGACGGATACGCTATAGACAACTGCCTTCACTGGCTTACCGGTACGCAAAAGGGAACTCTTACAAACGATCTTTGGAGAGAGCTCGGTGTTATTACGGACGATACCAAGATCATAAAAAGAGATTATTTTTGGGCTTCGGAGTATTACGGAGAGACTTTGCATCTTTGGCCGGATCCCGAAAAGACAAGAGAAGAGATGCTTCGGATTGCACCGAAAGATGCCGAAGAGATCAATTCTTTTATAGATTTTGCAAAAATAGCAAATGACGCTGTAAGCTTTCCGAAAAATGGACCCAAAGAGATTGCGGAAAGCATCAGCGAAATGACAAAGGTTATTCCTCCGAAGGAATTCCTTATAAAGTCCATGAGATATATGGGCCTTAGAAATACAGACTGGGCTAAGAGATTTAAAAGCCCGTTAATTCAAAAACTTATTCTTGATTTTTGCCCTAAGGAATATGAATCTTACTGGCTTATTTTAGCTTACAGTTTCTATATCGCCGGAAACGGAGACCTTATCGAAGGCGGCTCTATCGGCCTTGCAAAAAGCCTTTACGATACATATATAAAAGAAGGCGGAAAGATCTGTTTAAAAACGCCCGTTAAAAAGATAAAACTAGACCGCAAGGAATATGTCAGCTCCATTGCGGATGAAATCGGAAATATAATAAAGCAGATCACTGTTCATAAGGCAAAAGGAGTTGTCCTTGAAAATGACGAATTTATAGGCAGTGATTATGTTTTGATAGCTTGCGATATAAATTACGCTTTCAATAATCTTATAAGCAAGAAGTATGCGCCCCTTTCTTTAAAGGAGATTTATAAAGACCGGCTTAAATATACTTTCTACAGCGCTTTTCAGGTGGCTTTTGCCGTAGACGGCCTCTTTGAAGAAGTACCCGATTCTCTAACTTTTCCCTGTTCCGATATTGAGGCGGGATATGAAAAGTACAACCGAATCGGCGTTAAAAACTACCGTAAATACGGAGAGTATATTGCGCCTGAGGGAAAAACCGTTATACAGGTTTCTTTGGATCAGTATGAAAAGGACTGCAAATACTGGAAAAAGCTTTACGAATCCGGAAAAGACAATTACGATCTTCAAAAATACAATATCGCTAGAGCGATTCAAAACGAGATTGAAAAGAAGTTCCCGGCGTATGAAGGCAAGCTAAAAATACTTGACGTCTGGACGCCATATTCATACCTTCGAAGAAACAATGACACCAACGGTTCTTTTATGAGGTTTATAACAACGGCTCTCAGCGTTAACGCGTTTTTACCCCAGGATATAAAAGGCCTTGGAAATGTATTTTTAGCGGGCCATTATATCAAATATCCCGGCGGGCTTCCCACGGCTGCTCAAACGGGAAAAGACGCTATAGAGCTTATAAAGGCTACGGAAAACAGAAAAGAAAACTTTAAATCCACCTTAAAAAAGATAGAGGATGAGATAACAAACGTAAGTAATGAACTTGTAAATATGGTTTAAAGGAAAGATATGCCTACTTGGAAATCCAGAGGCCTCAGAGGATCTACTCTTGAGGATATGATTAATAAAACAAATGAAAAATATTTAGAGAGCGGTCTTGCGCTTATTCAAAAGATTCCGACTCCCATTACGCCTATAACAATAGATAAAGAGACAAGGCATATTACCCTTGCTTATTTTGATCAAAAGAGTACAGTTGACTATATAGGCGCGGTACAGGGGATTCCTGTCTGCTTTGACGCCAAGGAATGCGCTACGGATACCTTCGCCCTTCAAAATATACATGAACATCAGGTACAGTTTATGATCGATTTTGAAAAGCAGGGCGGTATTGCGTTTTTCCTTATATATTTTACGGGGCGTGACGAGCTTTATTACCTTCCTTTGGATATGCTCAGGTTCTTTTGGGACAGAGCAAAAGAGGGGGGCAGAAAAAGCTTCAGACATGATGAACTTAATCCCGACTATATTATCCCTAAGTCAGCGGGAGTACTTGTACCATATCTCGATAAATTACAGCAGGATCTCAATGACCGAGATTAAAAAGTTGACAAATAAGAGAAATATAAGTATACTGTCATTAATTTAGTTATTTACCATATTAGCATGCTACTACGCTAAAGCGTTTAAACGGAGATGTTTATGAATAATAAATTATTGCATACCCCCGAAGGTGTTAGGGACATATACGGAAGAGAATACGATAACAAAGCTTATCTCGAAGAACAGCTTTCAAAGATTATCGATTCTTTCGGTTACAGAAAGGTTCAGACACCTACCTTTGAATTCTTTGATGTTTTTTCAAAGGAAGTCGGAACGATTCCAAGCAATGAACTTTACAAATTCTTCGACAAGGAAAACAATACTCTTGTTTTAAGACCGGATTTTACCCCTTCGATTGCCAGATGCGCGGCAAAGTATTTTTGTGACAGTAATGAACCCTTAAGGCTTTCATACCTTGGAAGCGCCTTTACGAGAACGGATTCTCTTCAGGGAAAATTAGAAGAATCCACTCAGCTTGGAGCCGAGTTTATCGGAGATGATTCGGTTTTCGCAGACGGAGAGGTTATCGCTCTTTCGATTAATTGCTTAAAAGAAGCGGGATTAAAGGATTTCAGAGTATCCGTTGGTCATATCGGATATTTCAAAGGACTTTGCGAGGAAGCGGGAATTGATGATGAAACCGAGCTTGAACTTAGAAAGCTGATCTCAGGAAAGAACTATTTTGCGGCGCAGGAACTTATCGAAGAAAAGGAGATTGCTTCTCCCTACAAGGAAAAGCTTCTTGGTATTGCAGATTCCTTTAATGATCTGGATTCCCTTCAGGCAGCCGGAGAAAACGTGGGTAGCGAAAGATCTGTGAAAGCTCTTGAAAGGCTTGAGCAGTTATACAAAGTCCTTTGCAGCTACGGAGTCGAGAAATACGTTTCTTTCGACCTCGGTATGCTTAGCAAGTACAATTATTATACCGGCGTAATCTTCAGAGTTTATACTTACGGTTTAGGACGCGCCATCGTTAAGGGCGGAAGATACGATAATCTCTTAATGCATTTTGGAAAGAACGCTCCCGCAATCGGATTCGGACTTCAGATTGATGATATTTTAGAAGCTTTATCAAGCCAGAATATCGCTCTTCCTCTTAAAGAGGAGCCTACGTATATTATTTACAATCCGGATGATCTTGAGGAGTTTTCAAAGGCTCTTAAAAAAGCAGAGGAGCTTAGAAGTCTGGGTAAAAGCGTAATACTTAATTCCAAAACAAATCCTTGATAGGGAGATCAATATGAGTAACGACAGATATCTTACATTTGCCCTCGGAAAGGGGCGACTTGCAAATAAAACAATGGATCTTTTAGAGCAGATAGGTATAAGCTGTGAAGAGATGAAGGACAAGGATTCGCGAAAGCTTATCTTTGTAAATGAAGAGCTTAAGCTTAAGTTCTTTTTATCAAAGGGTCCCGATGTTCCTACTTACGTTGAGTATGGCGCTGCAGATATCGGCGTTGTCGGAAGGGATACGATCCTTGAAGAGAACAGAAATGTTTACGAGGTTTTAGATCTCGGCTTCGGAAAGTGCAGGATGTGCGTATGCGGCCCTGCAAGCGCGGCGGATCTTCTTTTGCACCATGAGCGCATCAGAGTTGCCAGCAAGTATCCGAGAATCGCGAGAGAGTATTTCTACGAGAAGAAGCACCAGACCGTTGATATCATTAAGCTTAACGGCTCTGTAGAACTGGGTCCTATCGTAAATCTAACCGATGTCATTGTTGATATCGTTGAGACGGGTTCCACGCTTCGCGAAAACGGACTTACCGTTCTCGAGGAAATCTGTCCTTTATCTGCAAGGATGATCGTTAATCCGGTATCTATGCAGATGGAGAGCGAGCGCATCCGGGATATTGTTTCTAAACTTAGGAAACTCGTGTAAACTTTTATTTTTTCAAATTATAATTTTTTATTTGCAAATTATTAACCTTGGTTAAGGATTAAGGGTAATATATATAGTAGCTCACCCCGGGTCTCCGCGCCGGCGTAAAATTTGTCTTTATAAAGTACAAAATCGCCCGGCTCTAACTCGCGACGCTCGCCTCATCATGGCGAGCTGCTCGAACAATTTCGCCGGGACCGATTTATATAAAGACATTTTACTTGCGCTCCCGACAGGGGATTCGCTCACTATATATATCACCCTTAATCCACTAAGCTAAGATTAAAAATACAATATGGAGATGTATCATGAAAAAGATTAAACTTACAAACGAATCCAAGAATCAGATTCTTGAAAATCTTCTTAAGAGAAGTCCCAGCCAGTATACAGAGTACGAAGCTACAGTAAATGATATAATTAGTAATGTCCGAAACAATAAGAACAAGGCTCTCTTTGAGTATACCGAAAAGTTCGATGGATATAAGCTTACCGAGGAGAATATCCTTGTTACAAGAAATGAAATTGACGAAGCTTACAAGGCTCTTGATCCCGAGCTTATAGATGTACTTAAGGAAGCGGCTGAAAATATCAGGGATTTCCATGCAAAACAGCTTCGAAATTCCTGGTTTGACGCAAAAGAGGACGGAACGATCCTTGGTATGAAGATTACCGCCATAGGCAGAGCGGGCGTTTACGTTCCCGGCGGAAAAGCGGCTTATCCTTCAAGCGTTCTTATGAATGTTATCCCTGCTAAGGTTGCGGGAGTACGTGATATTATTATGACAACGCCTCCCGGAAAGACGGGCGTCATCAATCCCGGAACTTTAGTTGCCGCAGATATCGCAGGCGTTGACAGAATCTACAAAGCAGGAGGAGCACAGGCTATCGCAGCTATGGCTTTCGGTACCGAGTCTATCCCTAAGGTTGATAAGATTACAGGCCCCGGAAATATCTTCGTTGCCCTTGCTAAAAAGGCTGTTTACGGACATGTAAGTATCGACTCCATCGCGGGTCCTTCGGAAGTTATGGTTCTTGCCGACGAAACGGCTAATGCCCACTACGTTGCGGCAGACCTTTTAAGCCAGGCTGAGCATGACGAGCTTGCAAGCGCAATACTCGTTACAACTTCCGAAAAACTTGCGGACGATGTAAACGAAGAGATCGAAGGCTACTTAAAGAAGCTTGATAGAGCCGATATTATAAGAAAATCTCTTGATAATTACGGATATATACTTCTCGCAGAGGATTTAAAGGACGGCATCGATGCAGTAAATGAGATTGCTTCAGAGCATCTTGAAATTTTAACCGCAAATCCTTTTGATACTATGACAAGGGTAAGAAATGCGGGAGCTATATTCCTCGGAGAGTATTCTTCGGAGCCTTTGGGAGACTATTTCGCAGGTCCCAACCACATCCTTCCCACCAACGGAACGGCAAAGTTTTTCTCGCCTGTTAACGTTGATGACTTTATCAAAAAGACGAGCATCATTTCATACTCAAAAGAGGCTCTTGAAAAAGTACACAAGCAGATTGAGCTTTTCGCAAGAAGCGAGGGCTTAACCGCACACGAAAACAGTATCAAAGTCAGATTTGAATAAAGGGGTAAATATGAGAGAATCAAAGATCAGCCGTAAGACAAAAGAAACCGATATTGAGCTTTCTCTTAATATAGACGGAAGCGGAAAAAACAGCATTGATACCGGAATTGGCTTTTTTGATCATATGCTTGAAGGCTTTTCCAAGCACGGATTTTTTGACCTTGATGTAAAGATAAAAGGGGATTTAAGAGTTGACGGTCACCACAGCGTTGAAGACTGCGGAATTGTTCTCGGAAACGCCATAAAAGAGGCTGTCGGAGACAAGGCAGGTATCAACAGATACGGTTACTTTGTTCTTCCTATGGATGAGGTGCTTGTTCTTTGCGCCGTTGATCTTTGCGGCAGACCTTATCTCAACTTTGATTATGAGTTTAAGGCTCCTATGGTAGGAGATTTTGACACTGAGCTTGTTCACGAGTTCTTTTATGCAGTTTCCTACAGCGCGGGTATGAATCTCCACATCAAGGTTCTTGACGGAGGTAATGCACACCACGTAATAGAGGCCATGTTTAAAGCCTTCGCAAAAGCCCTTGATAATGCTACACAAAAAGACAGCAGACTCTCCGGAGTCCTCTCAACCAAGGGAGTTATATAGGTCTTGAAAAAGGAAAGTTTCTCTTATATACTTAAATTGATCGGAGTTTATTATGTTTATTAAAAAATTTGTGCCCTGCATTTATTTATATCAGACACATGCGGTAAGAGGCCTTGATGATGTTTCGATAGTTGAAACCGATCCCTTAAGACTTGTTTCCAAATATGTTGAGAACAATGCGGATGAGATCATCGTTTTTGATATGTCGGATAATGATGAATCCCACGAAGAAGCTCTCGATATCATCAAAGAGATCTGCAAGGAATCTGAGATTGACGTTTCCTGCGGCGGAAATATAAAGCGTATGGAGGATGTTAAAAAAATCCTTTACGCCGGATGCGCAAGAGCGATTCTTGACTACGATAAGCAGTCCAATATTGATATAACGGAAGAAGTGTCTTTAAAGTTTGGTAAAGACAAGATCCTTGCCTGCTTTTCAGATCCATCGGTTATTGAGGAGAATATCGATCTTGTTGATAAGTATATATCTTCACTTATCCTTTTGAATCCTCATATTATCCGTGAAACCATTGCCGTTACTTCACTTCCTTTTATCGTTTCGATAAATCAGGTTGCTTTAAATAAGCTCCTGGAAATCTTTGCATATCCATCGGTTTGCGGCGTAACGGGAAATACTATAAACGATAATGCCGCTGAGATTCAGGATCTTAAGAATCTCTGCAAGCAAAACGACATTCCGATAGTATCCTTAAAGTCAGCATTCCCCTGGGAAAGTTTTAAGCTTGGACCGGACGGACTTGTGCCGGTTGTTGTTCAGGATTATCGTACCGATGAAGTTTTAATGGTCGCTTATATGAATAAAGAGGCCTTTGAAAATACGCTTCTTACCGGAAAGATGACCTACTTTAGCAGAAGCCGAGGTGAGCTTTGGGTTAAGGGAGAGACAAGCGGACACTACCAGTATGTTAAGTCCCTTACGGCAGACTGTGATATGGACACGATCCTTGCTAAGGTTTCTCAGGTCGGCGTTGCCTGCCATACCGGTGCGAAGAGCTGCTTTTTCAACGAGATTACCAAAAAGGATTACAGAGAGCCCGATAATCCGCTTATGGTATTTGAGGAAGTTCTTGATGTTATAAAAGACAGAAAGGTTCATCCCAAGGAGGGCTCATATACCAATTATCTTTTCGATAAAGGTATAGACAAGATTTTAAAGAAATTAGGTGAGGAAGCTACGGAGATAGTTATCGCCGCCAAGAATCCCAATTCAAACGAAGTGAAGTACGAGATCAGTGATTTCCTTTATCATATGATGGTGCTTATGGTTGAAAAGGGCGTTTCCTGGGAGGATATTACTACCGAGCTTGCCAACCGTTAAAGGAATTCTATGAAAAATTTTTGGACTACAGATCTTGCTCTGTCTGATGATATTCTTATGAAGATAGAGAAGCCCGAGCGCTATATCGGGCATGAAGTTAATGCTGTATATAAGGACCCGAACGATGTTCGGGTTCGTTTTGTTATGTGTTTTCCGGATGTTTACGAGATTGGAATGAGCCATTTAGGCATTCAGATTCTCTACGATATGTTCAATACATTCGAAGATGTCTGGTGTGAGAGAGTGTATTCGCCTTGGGTTGACCTTGACAAGATCATGCGCGAGCAAAACATTCCTCTTTTTGCTCTTGAATCTCAAAAGCCTATAAAAGATATGGACTTTTTAGGTATAACGATCCAGTACGAGATGTGTTATACCAATATTTTGCAGGTTCTTGATCTTTCGCAGATTCCTCTTTTGTCTAAGGACAGAGGCGAGGATTGCCCTATTGTTATAGGCGGCGGTCCCTGCACATATAACCCGGAGCCCATAGCGGACTTTTTCGATATGTTCTATATCGGAGAAGGAGAAACAAAATACCGCGAGCTTATGGATCTTTATGAATACTGTAAGGACAATAAGCTTGGAAGACGCGAATTCTTAAGAAGAGCCGCTAAAATTCCGGGTATGTACGTTCCTTCTCTTTACGAGGTTACTTACAAGGAAGACGGTACTATAAAGGCCTTTACTCCAAAGGAAGATGGAATTCCCGAGAAGATCCTTAAAGAAGTAGTTAAGGACCTTTCTGATACGTATTACCCTATGAAGCCCGTTGTGCCTTATATCAAGTGTACCCAGGATCGTATAGTGCTTGAGATAATGCGAGGCTGTATCAGAGGATGCCGCTTCTGTCAGGCGGGCGAGCTCTACAGACCTGTGCGCGAAAGAGATGTGGAAGTCCTTAAAAAGTATGCCATAGAGATGATGAAAAACACGGGACACGAAGAGATATCCTTAAGTTCCCTTTCATCAAGCGACTACTCGGCACTTCCGGAGCTTTTGGATTTCCTTATGGAAGAGTGTTCAAAGAGGCATGTTAATATTACGCTTCCGTCTCTTCGGATCGACGCCTTTTCTCTTGACGTAATGAACAAGGTTCAGGACGTTAAAAAGACAAGTCTTACCTTCGCTCCCGAGGCGGGTACTCAAAGGCTTAGAAATGTTATAAATAAAGGCCTTACCTTTGAAGATATCATAAACGGCTCCACAGAGGCTTTTAAGGGGGGCTGGAACAAGGTTAAGCTGTACTTTATGCTTGGTCATCCTTACGAGACCGAAGACGATATCAGGGGCATTGCCGAACTTGCAAACGAAATCGCTGCTACGTTTTTTGATGTTGTTCCCAAGGAAAAGAGAGTTAACGGAAAGATTCAGATCACCGTCAGCACTTCTTTCTTTGTACCAAAGCCTTTTACCGCTTTTCAGTGGGCTCCGCAGTGCACAAAAGAGGATTTTATATCAAAGGCTTATTTTTGCCGCACAGCAATTACAGAACAGTTAAATCAGAAGTCTATCAAGTACAACTGGCATGATGCGGATCTAAGCGTACTTGAAGGGGTTCTCGCAAGAGGCGACAGAAGAGTTGCTCCCGTTATTCTCGATGTTTATAAGCAGGGCTGTTTCTTCGAAGCCTGGACTGAGTATTATAAGCATGATGTCTGGATCGAGGCGTTTAAGAAAAACGGTGTTGATCCCGATTTCTATACGACAAGATTAAGGCCCGACGATGAGATCTTCCCCTGGGATTTCTTATCCTGCGGCGTAAATAAATCATTTTTGCTTAATGAATGGCATAAAGCAGCAAGGGAGGAGATTACGCCCAATTGTTCACAAAGGTGTTCCGGTTGCGGCGGAGCGCAGTTCGGTGTCGGAATCTGTTTTGCGTAACGGATATTTGATAATAGGGTAAAGTAGGGATGAGTAATAATTTTATCTACAATTTTATCAGAGAATATCAGCTTGATATTATGCTTATCATGGCCGGAATCTGTACGATTCAGACGGTTTATGTTTTGCTTTCCAAGGCTATAAACAAAAGAAGGAAAATAGCCCTTGTTCTTTTCAGCTTGGGTGCGGCAATCCTTTTGTATTCCGACAGACTTTGCTATATCTACAGAGGCGATACTTCAGCGACAGGGTTTTACATGGTCAGAATCTGTAATTTCCTTGTGTTCTTTATGTCGCTTTTTACGCTGCACGCTTTTAATTTGTACCTTTCCGCTCTTTATCTTGAAAACGATAAAATGAAGAGAGTTCCTACGAGGCTTTTTATAAACAGTTATCTTTTCGGCCTCGGCAGCCTGATGCTGATAATTTCTCAGTTTACCGGACTGTATTATACATTTAACGAGAATAACGAGTATGTGCGTTCAAACGCATATATATTAAGCCTTATTTTCCCGCTTATAATGATCGTTATTCAGCTTTCCGTAATCATTCAGTACAAAAAGTTTGTTTCAAGGATCGCTTTTATATCGATGATCCTTTTTGCGGTTATGCCGCTTTTGGCATCACTTTTACAGATATTTACCTACGGTATTTCGCTTAACAATCTTGCGATGGTCGGTATGGTTGTTGTTGTTTATATCATGTCCATTTTTGATGTAAACCAAAGCGTTGAACAAGTCGAAAAGCTGGAGCTTGATTTCTTAAAGCAAGAGCAAAAGAAGATGCATCTTTTGTTCGAACAGACCGCCGAATCCCTTGTTACGGCAATCGATGCAAAGGACAGATACACGCACGGTCACTCTTCGAGAGTAGCGGATTACTCTTTAAAGATAGCCAAAATGGCGGGATATGATGAAGAAAAATGCGAGCAGGTTTATTTTGCCGCCCTTTTACATGATGTCGGAAAAATCGGTATAAGCGATGCTATAATCAACAAGGAAGGTAAGCTTACGGATTCCGAATATGAAGAGATCAAAAAGCATTCTATATTCGGCGAGCAGATTCTTTCCGGTATTACGGAATCGCCTTATTTAAGTATCGGAGCCCATTATCATCACGAGAGATTTGACGGAAAAGGATATCCCGAAGGGCTTAAGGGCGAGGAAATCCCTGAAATTGCCCGTATTATCGCCGTAGCAGACGCTTACGACGCTATGACAAGTAAACGTAGCTACCGCGATCCCATACCTCAGCAAAAGGTAAGGGAAGAGTTTGTTAAAGGCACAGGTTTCCAGTTTGATCCTCAGTTTTCAAGGATAATGCTCCATATGATAGACCTTGATTCCGAGTATGAAATGAAGGAAAGACAGGAAGTAAAGGAACTGTCCGATAATGATACTTTGGTTTGTGAAGATTACAAGACCAATATATCTGACGGAGCTTTAATAGGTGAGAATCCCGTCACTATCAGCTTTCATTCAAAAACCAGCAAGAAACATCCTCTGGAGGATTGCGTACCTTCAATAATCCTTTTTGATTCGCTTGATGCGAAAACACATGAAAGCGATACTATCGCCGAGGATATGACCTATTTTGTCTATGACGAGATAAGACTTGACGGACTTATCAAGGAAAAAGGATCCAGAAAGACAGCTTTTTCCGAGGAGTTAAATCCGGAATATAAGGATAAAAAATGGGTATTTGAGAATATCACAGGCCTTGATTATAAGATTGATGCCGTTAAGTATAAGGATCATTTACAGCTAAAGATAGATAATTCCTTCAAAAAGATAACTATAACGATTGCCTTGCCCGATTCAACGAGATTTGTCTATCTTGCCCTTACGGGTAAGCATTGTACCATATCGGATGTAAAGATAACAAAGTCCGATGTTTCGATTGATGAAAGCTATATCCCAAGAATCGCCGAAGAGATAAGCTATTTATCCGGCCCCGTCGGAGATATTCCAAATATCCAGATCAATTCCTGGAGATCGAATTCCTCCGCAGGAATACCCATTATCGACTCGCTGATTATTTCTTATCATTCTATGAGCCTTCCTACAGCGAGACTTATATGGCATTGTCCGTTCTTTATCATTTATACTTCGGCGGACGGAAAGCTTCAGGGCCCCGGATATAAAGAATTTGCCTTCATCAGGGTTGACGGTGAATGCTGGGACGAAGAAAAGATAGTTAAGAACCATACCGAGATTAAAATGAATTCCGATTTTCTTAACTGGAATGAATGGAAACACAGACAAAAAGTCGGTGTAGACTGTTCTTTATCCGTTAAGAGAAAAGGTAATGTCATTGTATTTGAAGGCGAAAACTGCGGTATAAGCATCAAAAATACAACAACGCTTTTGGCGGATGTTGATGATGTTTATTTAGCATTGTCCGGAGATCAGTGCGTTATCTCCAATATAAAGATTTCGAAGTAAGTGTGAGAAAAATATGAGTAATGAAAACACAAAAACTTATTTTGATTACAGAGTAAGATTTTCAAAACACGGAGCTATCCGTTATATCGGCCATCTGGACGTTATGAGATACTTCCAAAAGGTAATAAGAAGGGCTGAGCTTGATATAGCTTATACCGGCGGATATTCTCCCCACCAGATTACAACCTTTGCCCAGCCTCTTGGAGTTGGTATTGAGAGCGACGGAGAATATATGGATTTAAGGATGAATTCGTATATTTCCTGCAGTGAACTAAAAGACCTTATAAACGCCCATTCCGTTCCCGAGATACAGGCTATTTCCGTTAAAAAGCTTCCTGAAAAATCCGGAAATGCTATGGCTAGTGTTGCAGCCGCAGAATACTATATCGGATTTAAAGAAGGCCGCGTTCCCGGATGTTTTTCAAAAAATCCCGAGGAAATTACTGATTCTATCAAAAGATTTCTTGATCAGGAATCGATCATCCTTGTTAAGGAAGGTAAAGCGGGGCTTAGAGAAGTTGATATCAAAGACAGGATCTTTTCGCTTTCCTGGGATACAGAGGAAAACTGTATACATGCAATTGTCGATGCATCCAGCGGTTATAATATCAAACCCGCTGCGCTTATCGAGCTTTTACTTAAGTTTAACGCCGATTCTATGCAGGATAATTCTCTTATGATCTACAGAGCCGATACTTACACAAGAGATGAAAACGGGGCCCTTATTTCCATGGGAGATATTGGTAGCGATGAGTAGAAATATTAACGTAAGATCGGAACTTATAGATGCAAATAAAAAACATGATGCGGTCTCGGATGAAAATTCGAGGCTTATTCTGATTGACAAAGAGGATTTCGTTAATATTTTTCTGATTAAAGAAGGCAGGCTATCTAGGATAAAGCAGTTTCCGAAGGATTCTGATTCCGGAAAGATTATCCTCGCAAGAGTTATAAACGTTAAAAAGGATATAGAAGCGGCATTTGTAAAAATATCAGAAAACGATGAGGCTTTCCTTAAGCTGAGCAATGTTCCGAAGGAAACCCCTCCTTTAAAGCAGGGTGATTTGATTCCCGTAAAAATCATATCTGATAAGCAAAAAGGCAAAAGAATATCCGTAAGCGCTCTTGTGGGCAAGAAAAAGCTTCCTGAGGGTTTTATGCATAAAGCTGCTTTTAATGTGCTGTATGAGCCTAAAAACAGCCTTCTGGACTATTTAAAAAGCAGATTCAGCTTAGAATCAATAGAAAAAGTCCTTACTGAAAGTGAAGAAATATTTGAAATGCTTTCTCCTTTGGGTGAAAAGGTATCTTTATACCGCGACGAGAAAATAAATCTTTCTAAGCTTTATTCTCTTAAATCCAAGCTCGAAGAGGCCAAAAGCTCTAAGGTATACCTTAAAAGCGGAGCTTATCTTGTAATTGGTTTTACAGAAGCGCTTACCGTAATTGACGTAAATTCAGGCAAAAAAATAACCTCAGGTAAGAAAGATTCAGCCGAGGTTATTAAAGCGATAAACGAGGAAGCCGCTAAAGAAGTAGCGTTTATTCTTTCCCAGAGAAATATAAGCGGTATGATCCTCGTAGACTTTATCAATATGGAAAGCCTCGAGGATGAAGAGTACCTTTTAAGTAAAATGGAAGAGTACGTATCCGAGGATAATGTAACCGTTAAGGTTATAGATATTACGCCTCTTGGAATAATGGAAATCACAAGGCAAAAAACCGATAAGCCTCTGACAGAGCTTAATATAGAGCTGTAACATGAATCGCATATCGTAAAATTACATTTGCATATTCTTAACTTCGTTGTTTAAAAATAAGACTTTACGCGAGTTATTTATTATCATCCATATCCTTACGCCAGTTTCTTGTACGTAGAGAAGCCGATTCAAAGGCTTTAGCGTAGATATTTGTCGTATTAAGGCTTGTATGTCCCATTCTTTGCTGGAGAGCAAGAATATCCCTTTCAACCCTGTAAAACTCCATGGCGAAGCTGGAACGAAGCTTATGAGGGCTTATTGTTCCGGCTTTTTCAGGTAAAGCCGCCGCTACGTATTTAGGGACGATTTCCTGTATCTGCCTGATTGTAAGGCGGCGTCCCTGTAATGTGACGAAAAGCGGCTCCTTAGGACCGCAGGAGAGTGGTGTATTTATCTGTTTTTCGTCAAGATAATCCGATATATAGGCGGCGGATTCATCCGAAAAATAGATTTTACTTTGTTTTCCGCCTTTTCTTGTAACTACAACGGAACATTCGTTTAAATCAAGATCGCCATTGTCAATACCATTTAACTCTGAAACACGCATACCTGTATCAAGGAACAAAAAAATCATTGCCAGATCGCGTTTTTCGTAATGTTTATGCCAGGCTAACTGGCGCGGAGATAAACCGGATCCATAAAGAATCGTATTAAGTAATTTTTGTTGTTCTTCGCTTGTTAAATAAATAACATAGTCCTTTTCGGGGATTTTTATCTTTTGAGCCCCTGAAACCGGATTATAGTCTACAGCTCTTATAGTATCTGTTAAATACTTGTAAAACGAAGAAACGGCGCTTCGAACACGAGCTGTAGCTTTAATTTGGTGTTCATCGGAATAAATCTCTAAGAATTTATCCATATCGGAGGCTGAAATCCGGCCAAAATCCGAGGGCTTAATATGGCGTTTTTCAAGAGTGCAAAAATAGGGATGATTTGCGATCATCCAGTCGATAAAATGATTTAAATCCCTGGCGTAACCGATTCTTGTACTAAGGGCACGTTCATTTTTTCTTCCGATGAAATAATCCTGACAAAACTCAGGTAATTCGTCCATTAAAGCTATAAGAACCGATGAGTCGCGTTTTTTCTCAAGCATAAATTTACCTCAGATAAATAAAAACAAAATAAATTCTAAATAAGTTTACGCGCAATAGATTAATATATATTTAACATAGAATACCTATTAAAACGTAAAACGAGCTATAATACAGCATTTGGAGCCCATAGTCATATTATACCATATTTCCTATATTATGTACACGCAAAATATAAATTTAACGCATACTTTAATCTAGGAAAACAGCGCTCTTTTTCAGGGCGCTTATAATTTACATTATTTCCTTTGAATCTAAAACGATTGTAAAAGGTCCGTCGTTTAAAAGAGATATTTTCATATCTGCTCCGAATATTCCGGTACCAAGATCGGGAAAATCCTTACGACATTCATCGCAAATATATTCATATAAAGGTATTGCAAGGTCCGGCTTAGCAGCATCCGTAAATCCGGGGCGATTTCCGTGTTTACAATCAGCATACAAAGTAAACTGACTTATAAGGAGTAAATTGCCGCCCACAGTCTTAAGATCCAGATTGGTTTTTCCGTTTTCATCCTCGAATATACGCATCCCAATAAGCTTTTTGATCATCTTATCGGCGATTTCTTTTGTGTCGGACGCAGCAATTCCAATAAGTACGAGAAAACCTTTATCTACCACGCCTGTTATCTTGCCATCTATTTCACAGGATGCATTTGTTACACGTTGAATTACAAATTTCATGGTTAGATATTATTTGTCTTTATTTTTCTTTTTATCTTTTATCTTATCGATAAGTTTATGGAAGAAAGGTACTTTGAAAGAATGTTTCCCTTCCTTTGCAAAAGGTTTTTTTGATTCGGGTATAAACTCTTCCACTTCTCCTTCATCATTGACCTTAACGAGGTTGACGTAGTCTGAAGTATGGTGAGGTAAGTCTTTCTTTTTAAGTCTGTTTCTTGCCCAAGCTTTAACACCGGCATAAAATACAGCAAATACAGGCACGCCTAAAATCATACCGGGTACTTTGAAGAATCCTCCGAAAAGCGTAATCGAGAATATAACCCAGAAGCCTTCAAGACCTGTGGAATCGCCCAAAATCTTAGGTCCGATAACGTTTCCGTCAATTTGCTGCAATACGAGGATAAAGATTACGAAAAACAGCATATTTAACGGATGCATGGGATCCACAACGAAAATAAGTATTGCGCTGGGAATAGCTCCGATAAAAGGGCCGAAATAAGGGATAATATTTGTTACACCGACAAACAAGCTTATAAGTCCGGCATAAGGGGTTTGAAGGATCGTTGTACCTATAAAGCAAAGGATACCAATGATCACAGAATCCACTATCTTACCGCCAAGGAATCCGATAAATGTTTTGTGGGTAAATCTGAAGGCATATATAAGGTTATTAGCAGTCTTTCTGTTAAATACAACGTAGGTAAGCTTCTTACTTCTTCCGGCAAACTTTTCTTTATCTCCAAGCAAATAGATAGAGATAATGAATCCGATAATAAAGTTCCAAAGTCCGCCGAGGAACTTTCCAAGGCTTCCGATGATTGAACCGAGTATGGGCATCATCTGACTCATATTAACGGATCCGTCATCATTAATGAAGGGAATTATCTTGGAGATAAAGTCAAATGTAAGGATATCTCCGTTTATCCACTCTTCTATACCTTCTGAAGAAACACCGACAATCTTAATTATATTGTCTTTAAGATCCGGGTTATTGTTAAGTGTCTTATTTGCCCAGGCCTGGAAGTTTGTAACGTATGTATCCAGGTTGTCGACAATCTGCTTTATTGAAGGAACAATCTGGCTGATCATCAAGTAGATTAACCAAAATACAATTGCTACGGCAATTAAAAGAGTTAAAAAGATACAAATACCACGAATTATCTTATCGCGCTTTTCGCATTTTTTAGCCTTTGTCTTGTCAAAAATGGGAGTTACAACCTTACACTCAATAAAATTAAGCAACGGAGTAAGTAAATAAGCGATGATCATGCCTAAATATACAGGCATCAGCACTTTGTTTACGGATTGGAAGAACCTAAATATGACACCGATATTTACAAGTAGTAAATATACGGCGATACATGCGATTATAGTAAGAAATCCGGTAAGTCCCCAAAGAAAATATTTATTGCTCAGATAGGTTTTTTTGGAATGGTAATCTCTGTACTTCTTCCCCTCGTTATTTGAAGCTTCTTTACCGGAGCTATCGGTACCTTGGGAATTGTTTATATTAATGTTTTCATTTATATTTTCGGACATAGCGGTTTTATTACCCCCTAAATATTTTCAACATCAATACAATAATACCTAAGTTTTACCCTTTTTTCAAGCAATTGAATCAATTATACGGGCTTTATGGATTCCCACGTTTCATACTATCTGTCCGGTAAGTTTTGTTAATGAATATCAGAGTAATAAGGGACATAGATAATATAGCCTCCGGGCATAGCGGAATACTGACTGATATGGTTTACTTCCATTATTTCGTTTTTAACGGATTGAACAGAATCAAAATAAACGGGATCGTAATACTCTTCGGCTATATCATCGAGAGTCTTTCCGTACTCGATCATTATGGTTTTAAAATATTTGCACTTTTGATCTTTACCTAAGTTGGATGCATTTGAAGCAAAGCCTTTTATAACAAGGGATAAAACCAGGATCAAAAGAACTGTTGCAATTACGCTTAAAAGAAATTTCCTGCGGATATAGAAAGCTTCTCTTCTCTTTTTAAAGATTGCATATTCCCTGTCGCTCATCTCTGTAATTTTCTTCGTTCCATAATAGTATCCCATAATCATTTCCTCTTAGTGATCCTCTTGGTGAATATTTGTTCGAGAACGTTTGTTTGTATCTGCATTATATCGAACGTATTTTCGCATGTCAATACTTTTTAAGCAAAAAATCGAACAAAATTTCGAGAAAATATGTTTGCTTTTTACTTTTTTTATGGTATACTTTGTTTAGTTAATCGAACGGAGGTTCCTATTATGGCTAATTCAAACAAGATATCTCAAAAGCAGCAGGAAATTCTTGATTACTTAAAGGAAGTAATCTTAAAAAGAGGATATCCCCCCACTGTACGTGAGATCTGCGAGACCGTTAAGCTTAAATCGACTTCATCCGTCCATTCCCATCTCGAGACTCTGGAAAAGCGCGGATATATCAAGCGAGATCCGTCCAAGCCCAGAGCTATTGAAATTTGTGACGATTCTTTTCAGATGGTTAGAACGGAAATGGCTACCCTTCCGGTATACGGAAATGTTGCTGCGGGACAGCCTATTTTTGCCAGTGACAACCTTCTCGATTACTTCCCTATACCCGCTTCCGAGCTTCCTGCCGGAGAATCCTTTATACTTAATGTTAAAGGTGATTCCATGATAAATGCCGGAATCTTCAGTGGGGATAAGATTCTTGTTAACAAGTGTGAAACTGCCCGTAATGGGGATATGGTGGTGGCTCTTATCGATGACTCCGCTACGGTAAAGACCTTTTATAAGGAGGACGATCATATCCGTCTTCAGCCCGAAAACGACAGCATGGATCCGATCATCGTTCCCGATTGTCAGATTCTCGGAAAGGTTTTCGGCGTATACAGATTCTTTCACTAAGTTTCTTTATATACTCTAAAATATTAGTAAATAAAAAATAAGCAATGCGATAATCTCCACATTGCTTGTTTTTTTTATTTCTGGTTTATATATCTGTTATATATGCTTTTTATCTTAATCTTAATAACTTACAGCTGTATTATTTAAGCTCGTTTAATTCAACGGTTTTACCGTCTCTCCAGATTCTCTCGAGATCGTAAAGCGTACGGTTTTCTTTATCAAAGATATGTACGATAATATCGCCGAAATCAAGAAGAATCCAGTTGGCAGTTTCATAACCTTCTATATGATTCTCGGGAAATCCCGCTCTTCCAAGTTTTTCGGTTACGTTATCGCAGAGCGCCTGAACCTGGTTTTTATTAGATCCACCTGCGATGATAAAGAGATCGGCGATCACAGATACTTCGCTTATATCAAGTACCCTGATATCTTCAGCCTTCTTATCCTCTAAAGCTTCTATAGCAAGCTTTGCCATGTTTAAAGATTTATCTTCCATTTTTTACCCCTTTATTACTAGTTTTAAGTATTACTTAAGGTCCTTATAATACTCATAAGTTTCTTTTGTCATAGGATCGACAGCTTTTGTCCCTTCACCCAGATAGGTAAGCGTATCTTTAAGAACTCTTCTTACAGCGCCGTCAAGATCGGTAAAAGCAAGTTTTCTTACCTCATCCATATTATCCAGATGCTTTCTGTTTGGTTCTATATAATCTGCGATAAATACGATTTTTTCAAGAAGCGTCATACCGGGGTGCCCGGTAGTATGCCACTCGATTGCGCCTAAGATCTCGGGATCGTCAACTTCATATATACTTTTTGCAAGATATGCACCAAGCTTGGCATGTAAAAGTCCGGGATTGCTTCTTTCGATATCATTAACTGAAAGCCCGTATTTCTCACACAGCTTAATCTTTTCGCTATCTTCAATGGCTTTTGCGCAGTCATGTAAAAGACCGGCATACATTGCTTTCTCAATATCTGCGCCATGAACCATAGCAAGAGACGCGGCTGTATATTCAACGCCTTTTGTATGTTCGAAACGCTTATAATCAAGTTCTTTTTCAAGAAGCTTTCCTATTTTTTTGAGTTCCATCTAAACCCTCCGGAAAAGATATGTATATACGTTAAATGAATGATCATTTAGGCAATACAATTTTTGCGTTTTCTCTAAAAGGCTTATATAGAACAATTTTCTTTCCGATTACCTGAACTACTGTGGAATGGGTTCTGTCAGCGATAACCCGAGCAATTTCTCTTGCGTCGTCATCGCAGTTTTTAAGTACGTTAAGCTTGATAAGCTCGTTATTGTTAAAGCATTCGCCTACAGCCTCGGTAATTTCGGGAGTAACGCTTCCTTTTCCTATCTGGAAAACAGGGTTTAAGTTACTTGCGAGGCTCTTAAGGTATGCTCTTTGCTTGCTTGTAAGATCTATCATGTTTTTATCCTCTAAATTAGTGAATTAAAATACAAAAATTATTTATAGTAATTAAATGAATGTCCGTACATTCTTACGGTATCGCCGTCAGTAATACCAAGCTGTTCGAGCTGTTCAAGCATTCCCTGATCTTTAAGGAAATCCTGGAAGAATTTAAATCCTTTTTCGGATTCAAGGTTTGTATATCCGAGCATCTTTTCAATCCTGGGACCTTCAATAACGTATTCATCGGTTTCATCGTCATAATAAACTGTGTAAGGTTCATCAGAAACCGCAAGAGCTACTTCGGGATCAAACTCCTGCTCAAATACGGTAGGTTCGCCGCCTATGGTTTCAAGTTTGGCGCTTATAGCGTAAAGGAGTTCTTTAACTCCCTGTCCGGTAACGGCTGAAATAGGATAAACAGGAATTCCCATACCTTCTTCAAAAACCTTTTTTATCTTTGCTACCGGATCTTCGCCTTCTGCATAAATGGCATCTATTTTATTTGCAACAATGATCTGCGGCCTTGAGGCTATATCAGCATTGTATTTTTCAAGTTCATTATTTATAGCTTTTATATCTTCGATAGGATCTCTGCCTTCTGTGCCGGCAGCGTCAACTATATGAACAAGAAGCCTTGTTCTCTCGATATGTCTTAAGAACTCATGTCCAAGCCCCACTCCCTCGGAAGCGCCCTCTATAAGTCCCGGGATATCGGCTATAACGAATCCCTTTCCGCCATCCATATCAACAACGCCTAAATTGGGGTTAAGGGTTGTGAAATGATAATTGGCAATCTTAGGTCTTGCGTTTGTAACTCTTGAGAGGAAAGTAGATTTGCCTACATTGGGGAATCCGACAAGTCCAACATCTGCTATAACTTTAAGTTCAAGTATTACTTCCAGTTCCTTTGCTTCCTGACCGGGCTGAGCATACTTCGGAGCCTGCATGGTAGGTGTTGCGTAATGCTGGTTACCTTTACCGCCGCGTCCGCCCTTAAGAATAGTGTATTCACGGGTATCTCCGCTCATATCCACGATAACTTTCCCGGACTGAGCCTCCTTAACAACGGTACCCTGAGGAACTGTAAGAACGACGTCTTCTCCGTCCTTACCGCGGCAATTCTTTTTGCCGCCTTCTTCTCCGTTTTGCGCCTTATATTTGTGAACATGACGGAACTCAGAAAGTGTATTGAGACCTTCATCAATTTTAAGTATAACGTCGCCGCCTTTACCGCCGTCTCCGCCATCGGGACCGCCGTTGGTAACGTATTTTTCGCGTCTGAAAGAAACGTGTCCGTCTCCGCCTTTACCGCTGATTATAACAATCTTAGCTCTGTCCGCAAACATAGATTAACTCCTTATGTAACAGGCTTTTAAAGCCTTTAAAGTTGCGAAAAAAAGACTCCAAACATTTGAATGTCTGGAGCCTTGTAATAATTACTGCTCTACGGGATAAACAGAAGCCTGCTTCTTGTCTCTGCCCTTTCTCTCGAAACGAAGTACTCCGTCAGTAAGTGCAAACAAAGTATCATCTCCGCCGATTCCAACATTCACACCGGGGTGAATCTTAGTTCCGCGCTGTCTGTAGAGGATGTTTCCGGCCTTAACGAGCTGACCGTCTGCACGCTTAGCGCCAAGTCTCTTTGACTCAGAATCTCTACCGTTCTTGGTGGAACCAACACCCTTTTTATGAGCGAAAAACTGAAGGCTTAAATTCAGCATTATATTATACCTCCTTAAAGTTTACTGTTAAATTCTTACCATACTGCTTACTGTATTCAGTAAGGGATAATACGTACGAATCCAAAAGGATTACAGACGATTCTTTTAAAGAGGATTCAATCACACATTTAAGAAATCCGTCCTCTTCGTTTTGAGTAATGGTAAGCTTTTCGCCTGCTATTTCGGTAAGTCCGTTGACAACATTAGACGTCAAAGCCGAAATAGCCGCACAGAGGATATCCGGCTCATATTTACCGAACCTCTTTTTGGCGAACCCGGCATGTCCAAACAAAACAAATCCTTTGTATGAACCATGCTCATCTTTTTCAATAGTGACTGTAGTCATTATTAAGCCTCGATCTTGTCGATCTTAACCTGAGTGTAAGGCTGTCTGTGACCGTTCTTCTTGTGATAGCCGGACTTTCTCTTATATCTGTAAACAACAACCTTCTTACCACGTCCCTGCTCAACTACGGTAGCAGAAACCTTAGCCTTGGCTGCATCAGATCCGACAACAAGCTTTCCGTCACTTACTGCTAATACATCTAAAGAAACAGTATCACCCTCAGCTGCGTCGATCTTCTCGATCTTAACGAGATCGCCCTCTGAAACCTTATACTGTTTTCCGCCTGTTGCAATAATTGCGTACATAAATAGGCACCTCCTTTTTCATGATATGGCCATGAAGTATGCTATCGGCCTTTTAAACGCTAACTTCGGTGGTGTCACAAACGGACACACTTCTACCTCATTAAGCGGCATACTCAAGTATCATAGCAGAGGTGCCAAATTATGTCAATAAATTTTGTATATTTTTTCTAAGGAATTTGCAGAAGTTTTAATTCTGCTTAAAAGCCTCGAAATCTTCCACATACTGGCAGATGAGCTTTACGCAGCCCTCAACCCCAAGCTTGGAGGAATTGATGCATAGATCATAAGAATCGCTTCTGCCCCACTTCTTGGATGTGTAGTAATTATAATAGCTCTGGCGCTGTTTATCCTTTTTAACCATCATATCGCGAGCTTTCTTCTCATCGATATTGAAGCGCTCCATGATATGCTTTACTTTATAATCGTCATCTCCGAAGATAAAGAGCTTTACGCAGTTGGGATTGTCGTTAAGCGCATAATCCGCACATCTTCCGACAATAACGCAGGGGCCTTCCTCAGCAATCTTCTTTATGGCATCAAACTGTGCAAGGAAAACTTTGTGGCTGATGGGCATATCAGAATAAGATGCTGAATTATAACCAAAGGAATATGTATCCATTACAAGGTTGTAAAGGAAAGAATTTGTGGGTCTTTCATCATGGTTTTGAAGCATCTCTTCGCAAAATCCGCTTTCCTTGGCGGCTCTTGTCAAAAGCTCCTTGTCGTAAAAAGGAATACCGAGTCTTTCGGCAAGCTTTTCACCGATTTCTCTTCCTTCAGAGCCAAACTGTCTTCCGATTGTAATTATAGTATTCATAAAGCACCTGCCTTTCCGGGAAAACCATCATCCCGTGTTTGGTTATATATGAATTATAATGTATTTTGCACAAATTTTCAATTAAAAAAGAAAGTTTTTCGTAAAATTGATACAATTTATGAAATTTATTTAAGTATTTCAAGAAGATGTTCAAAATACTCCGGAAGGGGTGCGTCGGTTTCGATATATTCTCCTGTCGAAGGATGCTTAAAACCGAGAGTTTTGGCGTGCAGGCACTGCCCCTCAAGCTTAAAAGGCGCTTTAAGATTCGAATAAACCCCATCGCCCAAAAGGGGATGCCCTATAGAAGCCATATGTACCCTTATCTGATGGGTTCGGCCCGTTTCAAGGCGGCATTCGACATATGTATACTTTTCAAATCTTTTGAGAACTTTTATATGGGTTATAGCTTCTTTGCCGTCCGGTCTAACAGCCATTTTCTTTCTGTCGGAAGGGTTTCTTCCAATGGGATTATTTATCGTAAGCTCATCCTCGGAAATTACGCCGAAACAAATGGCCCTGTAGCATCTTGTTATGGAATGCTCCTTAAGCTGGGCTGCTATGCTGTTATGAGCCGAATCATTTTTACAGGCTATAACAGAGCCTGTTGTATCCATATCGATCCTGTGGACGATGCCGGGACGCAAAATGCCGTTAATCCCCGATAATGAGCCCCTGCAATGAAACATCAAAGCATTGACAAGAGTCCCCGAATAGTGTCCGGCAGCGGGATGCACAACCATTCCCTTAGGCTTATTGACAACAATTACATCTGCGTCTTCATAGAGAATATCAAGGGGAATATCCTCGGGAACAATATCGGGCAAAGTAGCCTTGGGAAGTTCGAATTCGATCTCATCACCTTCTGAGAGCGAAAAACTGGGTTTAACCTGTTTTCCGTTCACCTTAACAAGTCCGTCTTTGATAAGTCCGGCTATATATGATCTTGTAATTCCTTCGCAAAAAATGGGGATGCATTTGTCAATGCGCTCCCCATCCATTTCTTCTGAAACCGTTAATTTCATTATTTCTCCATGTCTCTGTAACGGTTCTGTTTAAACTTAAGAAATTCAAGATCGTTCTCCTTGTAGACAAAGAGGAAAAGTATAAACAGACCGATAACACCGATAACAACGCAGCAATCCGCAAAATTAAATATCGGAAAATGAATCAGTACAAAAGATATAAAATCAACAACATAATCAAATCTGAAGCGGTCGATCATATTACCGATACCGCCGGCAACAACCATCGCAAAGAAAATATTTGCAGGAATAAACTTACGCTTAAGAGGCAGCTTAAATACCAAAAATACGATAAGTGCCATAAAGACAAATCCCACAAGGAGTATAAATATCTTTTGGTTTTGAAGCATGCCGAAAGCCGATCCCCTGTTTTCGAGATAGTCAAACTCGAGGACATTCGGGATCAGTACAAAAGCGTCTTTATCCTTTAAAGTCTTTATAACAGATGACTTGATAAACTGATCGAGAGCAATAAGGACACCAAGTATGATAAGGTCCATAAGCAACACTATTTTTCTGGAATAATTGTTTTTCTTTTCCATTTTAATCTCCAAACTAACTAAATACCGTTTTCTTCGTCGAAATTGATTTCACAAAGAGCATCAAGGATTTCGGAATCTGATACGGTATCGTCGATAACAGCCTTTCCGATCTTCTTTAAAAGTATAAATCTTATCTGCCCGGCATCCATCTTTTTATCGGATTTGGTAAGTTCAAGGACCTTTTCCATATCAAGCTTGTCAATAGAAATAGGCAGATTGAAAGGAACAAACATATCTCTTATTTCGTAGTATTCGTCCTTGGTAAGGAGATCCTTTTTCCAGGAAATAAAAGCTGCGCAAACACATCCAAGGGCTACACACTCTCCGTGATAAAGCTCAAAATTCATAAACTTTTCGATAGCGTGTCCGATGGTATGTCCGAAGTTTAAAAGAGCTCTTTCGCCCTTTTCGGTAGGATCCTTTTCAACGATAACTCTCTTGATATCACAGCTTCTTGCAATCATCTCCTCAAGAACGGCAGGGTCCTTTTCGCAGATTTCATAGAGATTGTCTATAAGCCAGGTATAGAAAAACTCATCTCTTATAAGACCGTATTTCATAACCTCCGCAAATCCGGAAAAATACTGTCTGTCAGGAAGAGTTTTCAGCGTAGACATATTCATATAGACAAGTCTCGGCATCTTGAAAGCGCCGATCATATTTTTATATCCGTCAAAGTCTACGCCCGTTTTTCCGCCAACGGAACTGTCAACCTGCGCAAGGAGCGTTGTGGGTATCTGTATAAAATCGATACCTCTGAGGTAAGTGGCCGCAGCGTACCCGGTCATATCTCCGACAACACCGCCGCCCAAAGCAACAAGGATATCTTTTCTGTCAAAATGCTCCTCAATAAGGAATTTATAAAGTTCCTTTATATTGTCTAAGGTTTTGTTGTCCTCACCCGCAGGGAAAACGTACTTAACGCATTTTGAAGAAACGCCCTTTAAGCAGTTAACCATCTCCTCGCCGTAAAGGGGATCGACGTTAGAGTCGGTAACAACGCAAATCTTACGATTACCAAGCTGCAGGTTTTCAACCTCGGATGCAAGCGCATCAAAACTGTCCGTAAATACAATATCATAGCAGGGCTTTTTGTTGTAATTAACTGTCATTCTAGTTGACATGATATATCTCCAAAAAATGAGAACTTCCCTTATAGGAAGCTCTCTTATCTAGTCGACCTATTCTTTTAAGCAAGTATTAATTCTCAAAATCCTTTGTACCCATTCCGATTCCGGAATCTGTTGTAGCTCCGGAAATATAAACAGCTTCGGGAGTGATGACAAATACGAATTTTGAAATAGATTCAAAATGAGCCTTGAGGGAATAGCAAACACCGGTTACAAAGTCAACTATACGCTGAGCAAGTGCACTGTTGATACCCTCTAAATTAAGGACAACGCTTCTTCCTTCAAGAAGAGCATCTGCAATCTGAAGAGCCTCTTCAAAAGTGGTGGGTTTGATTACGCAAACTTCCATATTATTCATGTCCTTTCCTTTCTTTGAACCGCCTGAAGATTTACCGGTCATAGGTGATAAAAAGCTTCTTGTTTTTTTCTCGCTTTCGGAAAAATCTCCCGCAGGAGCTTCGGCTTTTCTGGATGACTTCGGAGCGGCGTCATAATCGTCGTAGTCATCGTAATCATCATAATCTTCTTCTTCATTGTTCATCTTAAAAGCATTAATAATACTATCGAACTTACCCATCTTGTCCTCCAAATATATATTTATAAAAAAGGCTAAATTGTATAATTTCTCTCTCCGAAAATACCGGTTCCGACCCTTACGTAAGTTGCCCCTTCTTCAATGGCCACTTCGTAATCCCCCGTCATACCCATTGACAATTCGCCCATAGAATTATTATCTTTGTTTTCGGCTTCTATGTCAACAAGCAATTGCTTTAAAGTGCTAAAATAAGTGCGGTTTTCTTCGGGATTTTCGGTATACGGCGCAACCGTCATAAGACCTTTGACACAAATTCCCGGAAGGCTCATGGCTTCTTTTACAAGTTCGGCGCTCTCTTTAAGATTTCCGCCCCATTTACTCTCTTCTCCGGAAGCGTTTACCTCGATCAAAATATTCGAAGTAACACCGGCTTTAACCGATTCCTTGCTTATCTCCTGCGCAAGCCTTAAGGAATCAACACTGTGGATAAGATAAACCTTACCGACTATGTACTTTACCTTGTTTCGCTGAAGGTGGCCTATCATATGCCATCTGATATCAGAAGGCATGGCAGGTATCTTTTCTACAAGTTCCTGCACATGATTCTCGCCAAAATCCCTGGCTCCGGCTTCATAAGCCTCCTTTAGCATCTCCAGAGGCTTAGTCTTACTGACAGCGATAAGAGTAACATCATTTTCGCTTCTCCCTGCCTTTTTTGCGCATCTTTTAACATTTTCCAAAACTTTTTTATAATTTTCGGCAACCATTACTTTGACTGGCTGATGAACTGATCATCCGATACAGAATCCGCATCAAGCGCAATGTAGTCGTAATATCTAAGTCCGTAAGCGGAATTTGATTTTACGATGGCATATTCGCTGTTTTGGTAGAGTATGGTGATCTCTTTAAAATCAGCATATCCTTTATTAATATTATAAACTCCGATAAGTGAGCCTTTATCATGCACAACGAAGGTAGTCTCATCGCTTCCGAAAAGCACATCTCCGGCGCTTAATACGGAGTTATCAACATAATAGACTCCCTTTTTCTCATCGTATGAGTAAACTTCGAGGCTGACCGCGCTCTTGGTCTTGGAGCCGTCTTCTCCGTATACCTGCATAAGTACGGTATAGGTATTGTTTACATTTTCTGTAACGTACTTTTCATCAATAAGATAAAATTCCTTTTCCGCAATAGCAGAATTAGGTATCTTAAGTCCCTTCTCATCCTCAATAGCCAGCTCAACATCAAGGAATCTGTCATCCACAAAGCTGATAAGCGAATTTGTAAAGGAAAGGCAAAGGAAATAATCTCCGTTATTGTCAAGAAGCGTAGCTTTGCCCCAGCTTTCGGTCTGGTTTTTAAGGAACTTTACAAGAATATAATCATTTTCAACAAGAGATTCTCCGAGCGCCTTGGTAACGGGAATGACAAGGGACCAGTCTTCTCCCAGGTTTATCTTGTAGACAACATCCTCCGCGGAACGAAGCTCATTGCTCAGAAGCTGGGTTCTTGTGTAATCCTTTTCCTTGAAAACATCTTTTGTAACCATCTCCGGCAGCATATCTTCATATCCGTCATACCAATACGAAACAATGCCCGTATTACCGGCATAAGAATACTTAAGGCTAATACCGCTGCTTTGGGCACCGGCTGAAGTCATATTGTTTAAAAGCTTTGTATTTGCAAGCTTTAAAACAGTGTTTTTAAGGGAATATTTGAAATTGTAAAGCTCTGAAAAATCGGAGGGGTCATATCCGTGAACAAAATTAATAATATCTGTACGAAACTCGGATAATTCTCTGTCGGTCAAAGTATTCTCTCCGAGAGACTGAGCTTCGATGAATTCATTTAAAGAACCCGTTTCGTCAACAGTATAAACAAGATCTCCGACGGCAACTCTCTGGCCTTCTCTGGCAAGATAGTTGACGTATCCCGGGGCGGTATTGCTTACAAGGAGCTCATCTCTTAATATAACTCCTCTGTAGATTGTCGTACTCGCAAGGGCGCCCTCAACGACTTCGTATCTGACGGTGTGGGTTCTGCGAAGGTAGATAATACCTACAATGATGACGTAAACAAGTATCAGCAAAAATAAAATCAGCGTAATATTTATTTGTCTTTTTTTTCTGAACCGAAAAACGTTATTTTCTTCTGATTCGTTAATATTATTAGCCAATTTGCGTACTAACCTTTTATTTTTTTAGGTACCGATCTGTTCAAGAAGGGTATTCATATTTTTATATAAAGAATCCGTTCCGTCCGATTTTAGTATTACGGAAATAAACGGAGAGCCGTTAACATCCTTTGAAAGAAGGATAAGGCAATGTCCTGCGGCTGTGGTCGTTCCTGTTTTTCCGCCTATAACGGTAACATTGGAAGGCGGATTTAAAGAGCCGTTAATATATGCATTCGTATTTTTAACGGATAAAATGACTTCTTTTCCGTTTTTCCCGGTATAAGTCGCATCAAAGGTCTGAAGAGAGATGATCTGAGTGAACTCTTCGTACTTTATGCATTCGTTAAAAATAAGATACAGATCGTAAGCAGTAGTATAATGCTCCGGGTTTGAAAGCCCGTGAGGATTTGTAAAATGCGTACCGGTAGCGCCAAGGTTTATTGCTTCTTCATTCATCATGGCTACAAATCCGTCCACGCTTCCGCCGATATTTTCGGCGATAAGCAGGGCTACGTCATTTGCCGAATACATAAGCAGCATTCGAAGCGCCTGATAAAGAGTCATGGAATCGCCGGCAACAATACCTGCGAGCTGAGCTCCCGTTTCCTTGATATTTACGGCATTTGTAGCAGTTAAAACCTGGTCCATTTTACCGTGCTTTATTGCCACAAGAGCTGTCATTATCTTGGTAAGCGAAGCAGGATACAAAGTTTCCAGAGCATTTTTCGAATACACAACCTCTTTATTGTTTATATCAAACAATACGGCGCTCTCACATGTATCAAGATCAATCTGCCCATCCCCCACAAGATCGTTTGTGGCTATACAAAGCGAGGAAGCGAAAGTCCCGGCCCTGTCATCTACGGAAGCTTTATCGCTGATAGCTCCCATATTGAAACTGCCGTACTTTCCCTCATAGGGAATCTGGGCACATCCGCACACGCAGCATATGCAAATTACAGATAAAAGCCCCGCAATAATTCTATATTGCAGGGCTTTGGACTTATTTATACATCTCACGCCACTCTAAATCTCCTCTTTCCAAGGACTTGATAAGAAGCTCTGCACTGGCAAGATTGGTAGCCAGGGGAATATTGTTGGTGTCACAAAGTCTGACTACGATATTTACATCAGGCTCATGAGACTTGGGATTAAGAGGGTCTCTGAGGAATATGACCATATCAATCTGGTTGCACTCAATAAGAGCACCGATCTGCTGCATTCCGCCAAGATGTCCCGCAAGGGATTTGTGGATGGTCAGATTGGTAACTTCCTCTATAAGTCTTCCGGTTGTAGCCGTTGCATATAGTTCATTCTTACTAAGAATCCCCTTGTAAGCTATGCAGAAATTCTGCATAAGCTTCTTTTTTGCGTCATGCGCAATAAGCGCAATATTCATGCCCCTATACCTCCAATAGACTAAAGTTTAGATAAATCATTAAATATATAATCATCAACAGTCGAATTACCCCTTTTCGCCTGTGTACGTACATTTATAACAATTCCCATGCCGAAAAACAACGTAAGAAGTGAAGTTAAACCGTAACTGACAAAAGGAAGCGGCAATCCTGTGTTAGGTAATATAAATGTCGCAACGCCGATATTTATAAAACTCTGAAAGCCGATAAGTGCGCCCATACCTGCACCTATTATACTTCCGCCCACATCCGGGGCTCTTCTGCCCACAGATATGCATTCGAGAGCTATCAGAATAAGCAGGCCTATAACCACTACACTGCCTCTGAATCCAAATTCCTCTCCTATTATCGCAAAAATAAAATCTGTCTGGTCCTCCGAAAGAAAGTTTCCGTTTTTAACGGAGGTGATCTCATTATTGCGATATCCTTTACCTTCAAGCATACCTGATGCTATGGCGGTAACGGAGTTCTGTTGCTGATAAACAAGGTCCGGATAACTCTCGGGATCCTGGAAGGACCAAACTCTTTCCATCTGATAAGTCTTTAAGATGGTGGAATCGGGTCTTAAGGCAATCGACATAAATATAAGCGCCGCTGGCACTATGATCGCCAAAATGCCTAAAATGATCCGGAACTTAAGCTTGCCTGCAAACATGATAGCAGCAAATATAATAGCTAGCATGATGGTAGTAGACAGATCCGGCTGCGCCAGTACAAGCGCAACAGGTGCACCGATAAATACAACGCAGAGCAAGATGACAGGAAAAGAATTAAATTTTTCTCTCTGTATCATAATAAACTGTGCGAAGAATAAAATCAATAAAATTTTAGCCAGTTCGGAGGGCTGAAACTTTATGGAACCTATCATAAGCCAGCGCTGTGCGTTGTGGGAGGATTCACCTGTAAATATTACCAAAACAAGCAAGGCAATGTTTATTATGTATATGACCCAGTAAAACTTAAGGATAAAATGGTAATCGACCAGTGAAACGATTATCATAACTACAAGTCCTACAATATAGCCGTACAGCTGTTTTTTGAACAGATTCGGCTGTGCGCTTCCTACCGCAAATACACCTATTAAAGCAACGGCCGCAACCAAAAGTATTAACTTAAAATCATAATCCCTGATCTTGAATTTCTTAAAGGGCATAAACCTGCTCCAATACGGACTTGTTCAGATTGTCAAAAACAAGCTCTCCGTTTTGTGAATAAACTATTTTAGGACTGATCTTTTTTCTAAAGCCCCACTTCGGCTTTGTTTCGGGAACGTACTTTGCATTTCCGACACCGATTGCCTCAGCAGAGAGCTCTAACGCTATAACAAACGCATCCGTATCATCAAAGTCGGATCCTGCGTAAGCTTCGCCGTAAAGACCGCCGAGAACTATTATGCTTCCGGAGCTTTTGACAACACATCCCGGGTTTACATCGCCAAGTATAACGATTCCGTCGTCGTATTCGAGCTTTTGACCGTCGGTTACGCTACCGCGATAAAAATGCCCAGTATCTCCGGGTTTTGTCATATCCTGAATATGCTTAACCGCCTTGAGATAATGCTTATTATGGATCTCATCATCGCAAACTATACAAAGTACGTTGAGAGAACATGTAGAGCGGATTATTGTCAGGATTTCAAGCTCCTGTGCATCCGTAAGCTTTTGGCCCTCAATGGCGAGAGCTACGGTGGCATCTCCGAAAAATGCTCTTCCTTCTGTAAACTTCTTTGCAAGCTCATCACAGATCTCGTCAAATCCGGCATCAGGATCAAGCATCAGTTTAATGCCGTCTTTAAAGCTTCTGATAACCAGTGGAGTTTTCTTTGTATTCATTCCAAAACCTTTCTGATAATAATATCAAAAACATTAGAGTTCGTTTGTAATACCGCTGTCCGGTGAATCGGCCTTACCGTCTATCAGCTCTTCCTCGTTTACAAGCTCAAAGTAGTATTTGTAAACATCTCTTGCAAGCTGAGCCGCATAGTCCGATGAATAACCAAAGGGTATACGTACGGCCATACCTATCTCCGGCTCCTCGTAAGGCGCAAAGCTTACAAAAAGCGCGTGGCTGGGACGCGATGTCGACTGCTGCGCCGTACCGGTTTTTCCGGCAACGTTCACGCCAATATCGTTAAAGTAAGACTTGTTTTGAACCACGTTTCTCATACCCTTGTGGAAAACCTCCCAATACTCGGAGGGAATATCCACAACATTTCTGACATCGGGCTCCGTATATGTAGCCGTATTTCCATAAGCTTTTTGCGTATGGTCGATCAGGGTAAGGTTATAAACGGTTCCCTTGTTTGCGATAGCCGAAACATATCTCGCAAGCTGAGCCGTGGTATAGCTGTTTGTACCCTGTCCGATGGCTGAACGGACCGCGTCGGAATTAGATACATCCGGGTCATATTCTGAAATCTCAACGCCCGATTTAGATGATAAACCGTAAAGATCCGCATATTCAGCCAGAGCCGCAAGACCTTCTTCGTCGTTGTAAATACCGTCTTTTGTTGCAAGTCTGTAACCAACTTCATAGAAATAATAGTTACATGAATCTCTTATCGCGGTCTGAACAATCTCGTTGCCGTGTCCCCAGACATTCCAGCACTTAGGAGAAGGTGTGATCGATTCGAAGGTTCCGAGGCACCTTATAGGCTCTCTTAAGGTTATAACATCTTCCATAAGCCCCGCAGTAGCCGATACGATCTTAAAAGTAGATCCCGGAGCGGCCTTATACTGAGTCGCAAAGTTAAGAAGAGGCGATGCTTTATCGCTTGTAAGCTTCTCATAGTAGGCGGCATCAACGGAGTTTGCCATCATATTGTTGTTATATCCCGGGTAAGAAACCATACACAGCACCTTACCGGTATGAACATCATTGATTACAACCGACGCATTACAAGGGTCAAGCGCAAGCTGAGCCGGTGTGATATCGATATTGGTAATCCGGTTCATCATAAACTGATAAGACGAAATCCGGGAGTTTTTAAGCTTTTCTATCTCATCGATAGGAATATTGCAGGCATCCTGTTCGTATAAAAGGAGGCATATCTGTCTGCCGGAAATCTTACCGTTTAAAAGCATATATTTGTAAAAACGCTTCTGAAATTCGGTATTTTTCTCTATAGATGAGATTATTTCATTGTAAAGAGCATCAAAAATCTGCGCTGAGGAAGGATATTTCTCGGCTATGGTAAGCTTTGAAGTATCCACCCAGTTCATGGAAATACAATAATCAAGGTATTCTCCGAGAGATATCGTTTCATCAACGGTCCATGCGTTGTATGTAGAATCCTTTGGATCGATCTTTTCAAAATCGATTATATTATTCTTGTAAAGGAGGCTGACAATATTGCTCTCGTATACCTGATACTCTTTTGAAAGCCTTTTGTAAATCGTACGCTTGTTGTAAAGCTCGTCGTAAAGCTTATCGTAGGACGAAGCCTTGTAATCAAGGAAGGCGTGATAGACTTCCTTTTCGGTCTCTTTCGCGTCTTCGGATTCGAAATGCTTTACGTTTACTATGGAGTTGTTGATGACAGCAAAGTAAACATCATAAATAGGGATCTTGATATTTGCGCTGCTGGAGTTTTCGGAAGGAATATACTCCTTGGCGTTTATTATCTTTGATGCAACAAGTCCCGCAAGCTTTTGCTCTATAAGCTGATAAACCGCAATGGTAAGGTCCTTGTCTATGGTAAGATAAATATCCTCACCCGAAGTAGCCTCCTGCCTTTCAAGAACGGAAATAACCTTACCTGTATTGTTAACCATTACCTTTTCATATCCCTTGACTCCCTGAAGCTTTGTCTCCATGGAGCTCTCGATTCCGCCCTTTCCGACAACATCATTTATGGAGTAGGTATATGATGTAATATTTTCATCCAAAAGTCTGTTATTTAGTTCATCAAGCTCCTCAGACGAAATCTTACCGGTATATCCGAGAATATGTGAAAAATAGGAACTGTCCACATATCTTCTGACTGTGTCTTCTTCGATGGTAACTCCGGGAAGAGAATCCGAATTCTCTAAGATAACCGCAACAGTTTCATTACTGACATCTGTGGCTATTGTTGTTCCCATGTATTTTCTGAAGGAAGTCTGGCTCATAGCAAAGCGCATAGTCACGATCTTAAGCCAGTCTTTTCTTGAATACCCTTTTCCGGGGATCCACTCGGATTTTGTATTGTCAGGTTCTGCATATTCCCCGACATAATACCTGTATCCTTTACCGGAAGCTCTGCTTAAATAGATCATAACGTCTTCCGCGGTAGAACTAAGCTCTTCATCCGTCAGATCTGTGGTGTAAGGATGGTCGTAAACATCAGCCAAAAATCTTTCAAGAGATTTTCCGCTTACGTTAAATGCAAAATTATCATCCTCATCGAGATAAATCTTAAAATCCGAATTAATATGATCTCCGTTTTTCTCGATGTAATTAACAAGATTATATAAAAGAGTGTTGAGTTCTTTGTTTTTGGTATTTCCCGAAGATTCAAAGGTGTCTTCTACTTTAATGGAATAAGCGAGCTCGTTATAAGCAAGGAGATTTCCGTTTCTGTCGTAGATATTTCCTCTTGCAGGGGAGATGTCGCGAGTCTTTTCCTGATTCAAAACAAAATTGTCTAAATATGTCTGACCCTCGATTATCTGCAGCTTATAGCAGCGATAAACTAAAACGCCGCCAAGCAAAAGGACAATTACCCAAAGAATAGTCAGGCGATTTGTAAAAATATTTAATAATCTTTCTCTGAAGCTGTTAAACACTTTTTAGGCCTCTTTCCTGACTTCCCTTTTTTCAAAGGCATTGTATATCAAAACAATTATCGGATAAATGATTATGGTAATAAGCATTGTGTAGAGCATTTCCGGCAGGATTATATGGGCAAAGTAGTAGGAAAAATGCAATCTTCCCCTGATAAGATAGCCGAAAATATAATCCAGTACGCCGCAGGAAATATTGCTCAAAAATATAAGCAAAAGCGGAAGCTTGATATCCTCGGGATAATATATTCCGCAAAACTTGCCGTTTATATAGCCGATGTACATAAAAATAAGAGCATGAAGTCCGATGATATCGCCATAAAAAATATCAAATCCGAGACCGAGAAGAAATCCCGCAATAAGCCCGGCTTTTTCACCGTGCATAAAGCCGTAGATTCCGGTAATAAGAAGAATAAGATTAGGTACGATTCCGCCTGTATTAAATTGTGTAAATACGCAGTTTTGAAGCAAAAATATGACGAAAGCTCCAAGAACCATAATTATTTTTCTTATCATACTTTAAAGATTACTCGTAATCGTTATTTTTCATATCCGTAATAACAAGTACTTCGGACATATGTTCAAAATCCACAGCGGGGGTGATATATCCCGATTTTGTAAGGTTATTGTTATCGTTTTCGATGTACTGGATAAATCCGATAAGGATTCCGGGAAGGTATTTGTCGGAGATCTTGCTTGTAACAACCTTATCTCCCACAACGACTGCATCATTTTCATCTTCGAGCATAGAAAAAGAAATGATATTGCTGTTTAAAAGTTCCAAATCACCTTCGACAAAAAGGGTCTCACCTGTAGAAAGCACCTGACCGCTTACAAAGTTTTTGTCGGAAACAATAGCCTTTACCCTGGCCCAGTTGGGGCCGATTCCGGTAATACATCCCACAAGGCCGCCGCCGGAAATAACGTTCATATCTACCTGAAGCCCGTCATTCGTTCCCTTGTCGATTATAAAAGATGAAAACCAGTTTCCGCTGTCCTTGGCGATAATACGTGCCCCTACTTTATTGTAGGAATCGTACTCGTTGCTGAGTTCAAAAAGGGTCCTGAGGGAATTTAACTCATATCTTTCCTGGCTAAGGATCGCGTTCTCCTCGGTAAGTTTGTTTATTTCGTTTTTAAGCTCTTCATTTTCCGCAAGAAGCCTTTTAACATCGGTAAACTCTTCGGAACGGTTTGAAAGCCATTCGCCCAGTCTTCCAATACCCTTTTCAAAAGGCACAACAACATATCCCACAGCAGTATTAAAAGGCCCGTCAAAGGCCGTAGTGCCATAGGTTACCACCATAAGAGCTATACTTAAGATTGAAAAAATTAAAAGGAGATATTTACCCGGAAAAGTAAATTTCTCCTTTTTTGGTTTAACTACAGGGCTCATTTACTCATTCCTTCAACAGAATATGCAATGCTCTGGTAATAGCTTTCCTTGAGCATTCTGCCAAGTCCCTCAGCAACAGTTGTCATGGGATTTGAAGTAGCATTGACTTTAAGCTTTGTTCCGTTTCCGATAGCTTCTACGAGATGGTTTACCTGCGAAGCTCCGCCCGTTAGATAGATACCGTTTTTGTAGATATCTGCCGCAAGCTCGGGCGGTGTAAGATCGAGATATACCTTGATGGCATCAACGATCTTTTCAAACTCGGTCATAAGAGACTTATCAACAAGGGCTGTGGGGATATCTCTCTCAACGGGAAGTCCGGTAACAGCATCTCTTCCGTAAACCGTAACAGGCTTTCCTTCAGCTTCGTGCTCTGTAAGAGAACACTTTATAAACTCGGCGGATTTGTTGCCGATATGAAGATGAAAATCATTTCTGACAAGGCTCTTGATATTTTCGTCAAAAGCAAGACCGCCCACATTAAGCAGTCTGTTAAGGACGATTCCGCCAAGGGAAATAACGGAAATCTCGGTTGTTTCGTATCCAACGTCTACGACCATGATACCCTGGGTACTCTTAACATCAAGGCCCATTCCGAGTCCGTCGGCTACAGCCTTATCGGCAACAAGAATCTTCTTTCCTTTAACATTCGCCTCTTTGATGAGATCGTAAAAAGCTCTCTTTTCAACGTCCGTAATATCCGTAGGTACCGCAACAATAAAATCGGCGGGCTTAAGCTGTCCGTCCTGAAGGTCGCTGATAAAGAACTTGATCAGAGTTTCCATATTGTTAAGGTCGGATATAACTCCGTTGTTAACAGGGAAAGTGATATCGAAATTTGCGGGAGCCTTCTCATACATATCGTAAGCAGAATCTCCGTAAGCAAAAATAGTATTTTTATTTTGAATGGCGATAAGGTTCTTTTGAACCATAATATCATCATTAGCAAGGGAATAAATCTTTATATTGTTTGTTCCCAGATCAATACCGAATGCGTTACTCATGTCATTCCTTCCGCCTTTTGGTCTGTAAATTTCCTTCTTCCATAAAGCTGTAATATCTGTTGTCTCCGATAACGATATGGTCAAGAAGTCTTATCTCAAGAAACTCTCCCGCCTCGTATACCTTTTCGGTAAACTCCATATCCATCTTGCTTGGAGTCGGATCTCCGCTGGGATGATTGTGAAGAAGTATAATTGAGACAGCTTTTTTTGAAAGCGCCTCGATAAAGATACTTCTCGGTGAAATAATAGAAGCATTCACATTTCCGACAGAGATCTTTTGGGAAAAAAGCAACTTAAGCTTAGAGTCAAGACCGCATAAAACAACAGTTTCATGGCTTAAATGTCTTAAGTCTTCCATAAAGTAGTCCGCTACAGTCGAAGGCTTGTCCGCTCTGAAGGAGCTTTGGGCGCAGGCTCTGTGCATCCTCATGGAAAGCTCGGCAAGGGCTTTAAGTTTTATCGCTTTTACCTTTCCGACGCCTTTTACTTTACAGAGCTCGTCAAGGCTTAAATCGTATAAGCCAAGGAGCCCCTCTCTCGGATATGCACCGAGGCCAAGCACCTGCCTAGCAACGTCGGTTGCATCATGGTCCTTTGTTCCCGTTCGGAGTATGATAGCTATAAGTTCACTTTCGGAAAGTGAACCCGCTCCGTACTTTACAAACTTTTCGTAAGGCTGTTCTGTTTTTATATTATTCATATACCTCCCAAATCTTCTTCGGGGACTTAAGAGGAATTAAACAAATTTTATTTTACCATAAAACAATGCCATTATCCACAAGGGATTGCAAAGATTTTAAAATGCCGAATTTACCGTGAGGCCATGTAAGACCGCCCTGGAAATATACAGCATAGGGAGGCTTTATCGGTCCGTCTGCGGAAAGCTCGATGGAGGATCCCGAAACAAAAGCACCGGCCGCCATTATAACAGGGGCATCGTACCCGGGCATATCCCAGGGAATCGGCGTTACGTGTGAATCGATGGGCGCCGCAGCCTGAATACCTCTGCAGAAAGCTTCAACCGCATCCGCTCTTCCGAAAGTAATAGCCTGAATAATATCATGCCTGTCCTCTGTGCTGTTGGGAAGTACTGAAAAGCCAAGCTTTTCGTATATATTTGCTCCGAAAATAGCGCTCTTTAATGCACATGCCGTAACTGTGGGCGAAAGAAAAAGTCCTTGGTAAAAGCTCTGAAGTATTCCAAGGGAAGCGCCGACTTCTTTTCCAAGGCCCGGGGAAGTAAGTCTGTATGCCGCATTTTCAACGCAGCTCTTTTTTCCGGCAATATATCCGCCGATAGGTGCAAGTCCTCCGCCGGGATTCTTTATAAGGCTTCCGACGCACATATCCGCTCCAACATCGGAAGGCTCGATTGTCTCAACGAATTCACCGTAGCAGTTGTCTACCATACAGATAACATCGCTCTTTATATTCTTGATAAAGCTTATAAGCTCCCCAATCTCTGAAACGGAAAGAGTATGTCTTGTCTGGTAACCTTTGGATCTTTGTATAGTGACAAGCTTTGTCTTTTCATTGACAGCAGCCTTAATTCCATCCCAGTCAAAGCCTCCGTCCGGTAAAAAATCCACCTGCTTATACGTTACACCGTATTCGGCAAGGGAACCCTTAGAAGGTCTTATACCGATAACTTCTTCGAGAGTATCGTAGGGTTTTCCAACAGGGCTTAAAAGCTCATCACCGGGGCGCAGATTACTCATAAGAGCAAGGGCAAGAGCGTGGGTTCCGCAGGTGATCTGCGGTCTAACAAGAGCATCCTCTGTGTGGAATATGTCAGCATATACGGCCTCCAATTTTTCACGGCCCATATCGTTATATCCGTATCCGCTTGTTCCGTGAAGGCAGGCTTCGGAAACCTGATTCTTTTGAAGAGCGGCAAGGACTTTAAGCTGGTTTATCTCGGCGATCTCATCGATCTTTTCGAATCTTTCCTTTAAGCTCTCAAGAGTCTTTTCTCCAAACTCTGCCACTTCATCCGATATTCCCAAAGAATTATAAATATTTTTTAAATCACTTTTCATCTTCTACTCCGTTCAAAAGCTTATTACATTCGGTAATCATAAACTCAAGTATCTTCTTATCATCTCTTCCGAATTCATTTTTATTTACCCAGGTTACGTTCTTTTCTCTTTTAAACCATGTTATCTGGCGCTTTGCAAAATGTCTTGTCTGAAGCTTTATCTGATAAACGGCTTCATCAAGACTTATATCACCGTAAAGGTAGTCAAAAAGCTGTCTGTAGCCCAAAGACTGCATACTTACCGCATCCCTCGGAATCTTTTTATCGTAAAGGCTCTTTACTTCGTCCAAAAGTCCCGCAGACATCATTTTATCGACTCTTTCGTCAATCCGTTTATAAAGGACCTCTCGCTCGTCGTTTAAAACAAAGAATTTATAGTTAAACTCAGACTCTTTATTTTTCTCTTTTTCATTATGTACCGAAATCTTTTCTCCGGTAACTTTAAAGAACTCTAAAGCTCTTACAACCCGCTTTACATTTCCGGAATGAATTGCCTCCGCGGCCTCGGGGTCAACTGCTTTTAGCTTATCATGAAGAGCCTCTTTTCCTTCCTTAGCGGCAAATTCTTCCAGGTTTTTTCTGTAATCAGGATCTGAAGCTCCGTCCGAAAAATCAACATTTTTAAGGACTGCCTGTATATAGAATCCCGTACCGCCAACAAGAATTGGGATATGACCTCTTTCGTAGATATCCTCTGCTGCTTTATAGACAAGGTCTTTGAATAATGCAACATTGAAATCATCCGCCGGATCAAGGATATCAATTAAATGATGTCTTATACCCCCCATCTCTTCCTTTGATATCTTCGCAGAGCCTATATCCATTTCTTTGTAAACCTGAACCGAATCAGCAGAAATAATCTCGCCGGATATAGCTCCTGCGAGATTAATTGAAATATCGGTTTTTCCCACTGCCGTAGGTCCGGCTATGATGATTAAAGGTTTACGGTTCATTTTTCTTTTGTCAATCCACGATACGTTTAAACTTCTTTTCCATCTCGTTTTCGGTCATAACGATGATCGTCGGGCGACCATGGGGACAGTTATAAGGATTCTCTAGGCTTAGTAACTCATCAATAAGAGTTTCCACTTCCGCTCTTGATATCACATCTCCGCCTTTAATTGAGGCTTTGCATGCCATACCCGCTATTCTTTCCTCGATGGCAAGATAACTGCCTCTGGAGTTTCCTTCGGCAAGTTCATCAAGTACAGTAAGAAAAAGCTCTTTTTCGGAATGGCCGTAAAGATCTACGGGAACTGCTCTTAAAGCATATTCGTTACCGCCGAAGTTTTCAATCTCAAATCCTAAGGCAGCGAAAGCATCTTTATTTGCAAGATATACATTTTCCTCCGCGCCGTTTAAAGATACGATTATCGGCGGAAGCAGGGTCTGTGAAACAATTTCCTTTTTGCGGAAGCGTTCCATCATGCGCTCGAAATTTACTTTTTCATGGGCCGCATGCTGGTCGATTATAAAAAGCTTTCTGTCGTACTGTATAAGCCAGAAAGTTTCAAACACCTGTCCTATTATACGGTATTTTTTGCGATTTTCAACAGTTAATATCTTATCTTCAAATAAATCGGTCTGCTTAATGTCTGAAATTTGCGGCGCCTTGGGCTCTATGGGAGTCTCTTTTTCCTCGAAAACAGTATTGTCGGTGAAGAACTCTTCAGCTACTTTTGAAGGCTTTTCTGGCTCTTCGCTGTAAAAAACCTCGGCAGGCTTTTCCTTAAAAATCGGAACTGTTTCGGCAGGCTTTTCGCTGTAAACAGAAATTTTTCTTTCGGGATTGTTAGGTACAAGGAAAGGTTCCGGGTTAACTCCCTTCCTTGCTTCCTTTAAGCCTTCCGCCTCAGCCTTTTTGATCTCCGAAGGTTTATCAAGGACATGTCCGGGTATCATCTCCCTAGACTTTAAGGTATCAAATATAGCCTCTGAAAGCTTTGCAAAGAATCCGGGTCCGTCGGAAAATCTGACATCCATTTTGGTGGGATGTACATTTACATCCACATTTCCCGGCTCAAGCTCTAATGATAAAAAGCAAACCGGGAATTTATGAAGCATCAAATACTCCCTGAAGCCTTCTTCTATAGCCCTTGCAATAAGGTTGCTCCTTATAAATCTTCCGTTTATAAAGTAAATCTCAAAGTTTCTGTTCGACCTTACCTGTTCGGGCTTTCCAAGATAACCTGTAATATGAAGATCACCTTTGGTTACATCTATCGGGACAACGGCATTTGCTACTTCTCTTCCGTATATGCGGTAAATAACCTCTTTCATATCTCCGTTTCCGGATGTATGGAATCTTGTCTGCGAACCGATGGTGAACTGAAAAGCTATATCCGGATGGGATAAAGCAAGATGCTCCATAAGGTCCGATATATATCCGCCTTCGGTAACCGCCGATTTCAGGAATTTCTTGCGTACCGGGGTGTTGTAAAAGATATTTCTAACAAAAAATGTGGTTCCGTTCGGAGCTCCGACTTCCTCACAATTTTTCTCTGTCGCTCCCTCCAAAACTATCCTTGTTCCAACAAGGTCGCTTTCTGTTTTGGTAATCACTTCAAGCATCGAGACTGCCGCTATCGAAGATAATGCTTCACCTCTAAATCCGAGGCTTGTAACCTTTGAAAGGTCCTCCGATGAGCTTATCTTGCTGGTGGCATGCCTAAGAAACGCTGTCCGAAGTTCCTTTGAAGGAATACCGCATCCGTTGTCGCTGACTCTGATGTAGGAAATACCGCCGTCCTTTATCTCGACCGTTATGGCGTTTGCCCCTGCGTCAATTGAGTTCTCAACCAGCTCTTTTACAACGCTCGAAGGCCTTTCAACAACCTCTCCGGCGGCAATCTTATCTATAGTTTCGTTGTCCAATACTTGAATAGGCATTTATTACTTATCCCCAAAACTGAATCTGTTGTTTATCTTATTTTGAAGCTTATATAAAGTATTTAAGGCATCAAGAGGAGTTAACGTCGAAATATTGATCTCCGCAAGTTCCTTTAATACGTCTTCATCCTTAACCGTCTCGAAAAAGCTCATCTGTCCGAGGTCAACATCATCGGGTTTTTCAATCTTTTTCTTGACCTTCTCACCGCTTTTTATGCTGATGGCCTGAATCTTTTCGGTAATATCGTTATCCGAAAGCTGGTCGGCTATCTCTTTTGCTCTGTCGATGACCATATCTGGAACTCCCGCAAGTCTCGCCACCTGAATACCGTAGCTTCTGTCGGCGCCGCCCTTTATGATCTTTCTTAAAAAGACTATATCATCACCGGATTCTCTTACGGCAACACAATAGTTGTTTACATTGCTGATCTTTCCTTCAAGCTCCGTAAGTTCATGGTAATGCGTGGCAAAAAGCGTCCTGGCTCCTAAGATATTGGTATTTGATATATGCTCGATTACGGCCCATGCAATAGAAAGTCCGTCAAAGGTTGAAGTACCTCTTCCGATCTCATCTAATATCAAAAGGCTCTTGGAAGTAGCATTTCTAAGGATATTTGAGACTTCATTCATCTCAACCATAAAAGTTGACTGACCGCTTGCAAGATCGTCCGAAGCTCCGACTCTTGTAAAGATCCTGTCCACAATACCGATATTTGCGCTTTTTGCAGGTACAAAACAGCCTATCTGCGCCATAAGGACGATGAGCGCGCTCTGACGCATATAAGTTGATTTTCCCGCCATATTGGGGCCGGTTATGATGCTGATGCAGTTGTTCTTTGTATCGAGATAGGTGTCGTTTTCAACAAAGAGTCCGCCATTTAACATCTGTTCTACAACAGGGTGCCTTCCGTCCTTGATATCGATGATACCTTTATCGTTAAGCTTTGGTCTTACGTATCTGTTTTTTTCGGAAACATAAGCCATACTAGCGAGCATATCAAGCTCAGCTACCGCTTTTGCCGTCTTTTGAATTCTCTCCATCTCAGCGCCGATTGAATCTCTGATCTCGCAAAAGATGTCATGCTCAAGTCTAAGGAGCTTATCTTCGGAATTTAAGATGGCATCCTCAAGTTCATTAAGCTTAGCGGTAGAGAATCTTTCCGCATTTGTAAGGGTCTGTCTCCTGATGAAGTAATCGGGCACCATATCGGTGTACATATTTGTAACCTCAAAATAGTATCCGAAAGCCCTGTGGTACTTGATTTTTAAGCTCTTTATTCCCGTCTTTTCTCTTTCTTCCTCTTCGTAGGCTGCAAGCCAGTTCTTGCCTTCGTTTTTGGCAACGCGAAGCCTGTCTACATCTTCGGAAAAGCCGTCCTTTATAATACCTCCGTCATGTAAAGATAAAGGCGCATCCTCGCTGATAGCTCTTTCTATAAGTCCGGAAATATCCTCGAGAGAATCAATCTCTTCATCTACGGATTTCATGGTATCGCTGCTAAGGTCCTTTAAGGCTATCTTTATCTGAGGAAGCATAGAAAGGGAGTTCTTAAAAGCCAAAAGATCCTTGGGATTCGCTGTTTTAAAAGCAACTCTTCCGAGAAGCCTTTCAAGGTCATAGATCGGATTAAGGTATTCTCTTATCTCATCCCTTGATATGGCATGAGCATTAAGGTCTTCTATGGCATCAAGCCTTTTGTTCATCTCGTCTGTATCAATAAGGGGCTGTTCTATCGTAGACCTTAAAAGCCTTCCGCCCATTGCAGTCTTTGTCTTATCAAGTACCCAAAGCAGGGAACCTCTCTTTTGCTTTTCACGAAGAGTTTCGGTAAGCTCAAGGTTTCTTCTTGTGGAAGAATCTATAAGCATATACTTACTTGATACGTAAGGTGTTAAATGCGTAATATGCGAAAGCTCTGTTTTTTGCGTATCGTAAAGGTACTTAAGAAGAGAGCCGGCAGCTATAATTCCGTAGGAAAAGTCCTCTACTCCAAGGCCCACAAGAGAGCTTGCTTTAAAATGCTCTGTGAGCAGATTCTTGCAAAATGTATCGTCAAAGAGATGTGAATCAAGGGTTGTAAAGGGAATATGCAGCCTTTCTTTCAGATCGTTGATAAAATCCCCGCAAAGATAAAAAGATTCATTGCAGGTAATCTCGCTGGGCTCAAATTTTGCAATCTCATCCCGAAGCTTTGAAAGGTCATCAACCTCTGTAAGGAAAAAGTCTCCGGTAGAAACGTCTGAAACCGCAATTCCTATCTTACTGTCCGAATAATAAATACCAAGACAATAATTGTTTTTATTGGAATCAAGGCTTGCAAGGTTGGTATTTGTACCGGGGGTAACGATCCTTATAACTTCCCTTTTTACAAGGCCTTTTGCAAGCTTAGGATCCTCTACCTGCTCGCAGATTGCCACCTTGTATCCTCTGGATACGAGCCTGGGAAGATATGAATCAACGGCATGAAAAGGTATACCGCACATCGGAGCTCTCTCGTCAAGGCCGCAGCTTTTACCCGTAAGAGTAAGCTCTAACTCCTTAGATACAAGTTCCGCGTCTTCAAAAAACATCTCATAGAAATCACCGAGTCTGTAAAAAAGGATGCAGTCCTCGTACTCCTTTTTAGTCTCAAGGTATTTTTGCATCATCGGTGACAGTTTACTGATTTCTTCATCTGTAAGCATAATTCTTCATCCAAATATTTAAAATAATCTCAAAAAAGCAATAACCATGCGTACTAAATTTAGTACATACATGGTTATTTTACCGCAAAATATTGTATTTGTATATAAATAAATACACTTAAAACCCTTGTAAAAACAAGAATTTTTATCAAGATTTAGAAACCTTAATCGCTAATTAACGGCTTCCCCGAGATAATAGAATCCTTTGCATTCATTAAGCTTAACATTTACATACTTTCCGACAAGGTCAGCGCTTCCGGGGAAATGAACGATGATGTTGTTCGAAAGTCTTCCGGTAACCAGGTTCTCGTCATTTTCATTTACTTCCTCAACGAGGGCTTCCATCACACGACCTTCAAATCTGGAGCTCTGCTTCTTGGCGTACTTTTGTACCTCCGCAAGAACTCTGTCAAACTGCTTATGGCTCTCTTCTTCAGGGACCTGATTATCCATAGCGGCAGCAGGCGTGCCCGTTCTCTTAGAGTAGATGAAGGTAAAGGCGTTGTCATATTCAACGCGGCGGATAACGTCGATCGTCTCATCCACATCTTCCGGAGTCTCTCCGGGGAAACCGATAATAATATCCGTCGTAATGGATACATCGGGAATCTCGCGCCTGATCTTTTCAGCCACCTCAAGATATCTTTCCTTGTCATAGCATCTGTTCATGGCCTTCAATATCTTTGAAGATCCCGACTGAAGCGGCAAATGAATATGTCTGCAGATCTTAGTTGAATTCTTTATTGTCTCTATAAGTTCATCGGAAAGATCCTTGGGATGAGAAGTCATAAAACGGATTCTTTTAATTCCTTCTATCTTTTCAACTTCTCTTAAAAGCTCAGGGAAGGAAATCGGATCCTCAAGACCTCTGCCGTAGGAGTTAACGTTTTGTCCAAGGAGCATAACCTCGGAAACTCCCTCCGAAACAAGTCTCTCGCACTCTTTGATAATCTCCTTTGGTTCTCTGCTTCTTTCGCGTCCTCTGACATAAGGAACGATACAGTAAGTACAGAAATTGTTGCATCCAAACATAATATTTACGCCGGATTTAAAAGGATATTTTCTTTCAGTGGGTAAGTTTTCCTCAATCTCGTCAGGCTTATCCCAGATGTCGATGATCTGGCCGTCCTGTGAAAGGCAGCTGACAAGATACTCCGGAAACTTGTAAAGATTATGGGTACCGAAAACAAGATCCACAAATCTGTAGGTCTTTTTAATCTTCTCAATAACCGTCGGCTCCTGCATCATACAGCCGCAAAGAGCGATCTTCATATGGGGATTTTTCTTTTTAAGACCTCCCACATATCCGAGTCTTCCGTAAACACGCTGATTGGCGTTGTCTCTAACGGTACATGTATTGTAAATAACAAAATCAGCAGATTCTTTTTCAATAATCAAAAAGCCTGCCTGTATTAATATACCGGTAAGCTTTTCGGAATCACGTGCATTCATCTGACAACCAAATGTTACAACGCACGCCGTAGGAACTCTACCGAGCTTTTCCTTAAGCCCCGAAACGAGTTCCCTTGCTCTTTGAATTGAATCCGTCATCAAAGAACTGTCCATTTATCTGATATCTCCCATAAAGAATAAAGCAATAAGGCTGGGACCTGTGTGTCCGCCGATTACGGGGCTTAAGTTGTTGATCATGAAGTTTTCAAATCCGAAACGCTCTTTGATCATATCTCTTAAAAGCTCTGCATCTTCAAGGCAATCGCCGTGATTGATCATGATCATCTCTTTGTTTAAATCCTTATGGCTTCCCATCTTCTCGTCCATAAGCTCAAGGAGTCCGGCCAAAGCTTTTTTACGTCCTCTTACCTTATCTACGGATACAAGCTTTCCTTCGTAGTTAACGTGTAAAAGGGGTTTGATTGAAGCAAGGGTTCCAAGGAAAGCGCTTGTCTTTGAAACACGTCCGCCTCTCCAGAGGTCAAAAAGATTATCCACTGTAAAGAGGTGAACCATATTCATTTTATTGGATTCGATCCAATCGGCAACTTCTCTTAAAGACTTGCCCTCTTTCCACATTTTGTTGCAATAGTAAAGTAAGAGTCCCTGTCCCATTGCGGCGCTTAAAGTATCCACAACGATGATCTTGACCTCAGGATGCTCGTCCATGATCTCCTCAGCGGCAATGCGGGCACTGTTTACAGTTCCGGAAAGACCCGAAGAAAATCCGACATATAAAATCTCTTTATATTCACCGATATATTCTTCAAAAAACGCCTTGGCCTCCTGAGGATTAACCTGTGAAGTGGTGGGTTTTGCTCCGTTTCTCATACGAGCGTAGAAATCAGAAGCGGCGATTTTTTTATCCTTGCCCCAGACAACCTCACCGTCAATAAAACAGGTAAGATTGATAACACCAATTTCATTTTCCTCGTAAAAGCTTTCAGGAAGGTCACAAGAACTGTCGGTTAATAATTTCCACATAAAAAACTCCTTTTTGATAGGGCCTGCTAAGCTGAGCCCCAAAACACATAAGTAAACCTGTAAGAATATAACATAAATACGTTTAAAAAACAACAATCTGCTATTTAGAGGTACTTCCGAAGCCACCGTTTCTTACTCCCGTAGCATCGTCATCTTCCGTAACACCGTACTGCAGGAAAATACCCTGTGAAAAAGCATCTCCTTCTCCTATCTCAACACTCTTTCCTTCATTAGAATCGTTTGTTATCTTTACAAAGATATGTCCCTCATTGTCGGATCCGTAATAATCGCTGTCTACGACGCCCACAGTATTGTTAAGCTGCAGTCTGTATTTAAATCCGAGACCGCTTCTTGGGAATATAAAAAGCGCGTAGTCATCATTAATGCGGCATCTGATTCCCGTCGGTATTTTTATGGTCTCGCCGGGATCAAGTTTAAAGCTTACGGTAGAATAAATATCATACCCCGCAGAAAATGCCGTTGCCCTCTTCGGGAGCTTTATCCTGTCATAAACATCCGCTAAAGCGGAATCCGAAAGACCAAAGTCCCCCATATCCTTTTTAAACTGCTCAAAAGAAACCTTTTCAAATTTTGCTACTGCTTTCATTTTCTCTCCTTAGTCATTTCGTTTAATCTGATTACCCTTTGGTTAGTAGATCCCGCCCATTCGTATTTATTGTCCTTCAGACTCTCAACAAACTTCCCGTCTACAAGAACGTCAATATACTTTAAATGTTCAAGGTCTTTAACCTCTTCGTATGTATACCCTGTATAGCACCAAACCGTCTTTTGGGGAAATAAAGCCTTTACTTCCTTAAGAAGTCCCAGTATATCCGATCTGTTTCCGGGAAACAACGGATCTCCGCCGCTTAAGGTAAGTCCGCTTATATAATCTCTCCCAAGGATCTCAAAGAGCTCTTCCCTCGCCTTATCGTCAAAGATAAGCCCGTCATCGGGGTCCCAGGTAACAGGGTTTTGGCATCCGGGGCAGGCATGCTCGCAGCCCGATACCCAAAGGACCGCTCTAAGCCCGTCCCCGTTTTTCATATCATCTTTTGTTATATCATGATATCTCATCAAAATAGTTCCTGTTTATCTACATAGATTTTCTGTCGGCTATTTCCGCCATCTTTGCGCTGTTAAGCCTTGTGTCGCCGTGAACCCTCGAATAAGACAGGTATCCGTTCATCCTCTCAATCTTGGTAAGATTTCTGCTTCCGCATTTAGGGCAGACATCCATCTCAAGCTCTTCGTGGCCGCAGTCATCGCAATAAGCAAGAGACATATTTACGCCCTCGTAGAAACCAAGCTTCATAGCCCGTCTTATAAGAGTTCTGATGGCTTCGATATTATAGCTTATAGGATATTTAACGTACTGGATCTTGCCGCCGTTAAACAGATCCCAAAATCTCTTTTCATAATCCTGTTTCTCAATGGGCGTAATGAGCTCGGAAACATGGCAGTGAAAACTGTTGGATACGTAGGGCTTATCCGATACGCCTTCCACGATACCGTAGATGTTTCTAAACTGCGTAATCTGCAGGCCGCAAAGATTCTCCGCCGGCGTTCCGTAAATCGCGTAAAGATTTCCGTCCGCTTCCTTAAACTCCGAGACTCTCTTGTTTATATGCTCCATAACTTCAAGAGCAAAAGCTCCGTCCTCTACGAGGGATTTTCCGTTATAAAGCTCCTGAAGTTCATTAAGGGCCGTTATGCCGAAAGAAGCGGTAGCCACCTTTAGGATGGGCTTTATCTTGTCGTGCAGCCCTAAATGGCCTCCGTAAAATCCTCCCTCGCAGTAAGCAAGAGGGTTTGTGGAAGCCGTCATCTCCCCAAGGTATGCGTATGTCCTTATATGGATCTGACGGATCATCTCAAGATAATAATCAAGTACGGTATAAAAATCCTTGTTTTCTTTTCTTGCTTTTGCAAGGATCATCGGAAGGTGAAGGGATACAACACCTATATTAAAACGTCCTATAAATACTGGCTCATCGGAATCATCCGCCGGGTGAATCCCTCCTCTTTTAAAGTAAGGCGAAAGGAAGGCTCTGCATCCCATAGGAGAAATTACCTGACCGTATTTTTGATAGATCGATGCAACATATCCTTCTCCGGAAAGAGAAAGCCAGTCGGGGTACATTGACCTTGAGGAGCACTCTACTCCCGCTTCAAATACGTCTTCAAGAGGGCATCCTTTTCCGTGAAGTTTTTCATCGTAAAGGAAAACTATCTTCGGGAAAAGAACAGGCTTTTTATGCCCTTTCTTTCCTTGTCCGTTTTTACGAACGTTAAGCATGGTAATAGCCGCAAGCTTCTCAAAACGGCTCTGTCCGAGGCCTATCGTCATCGTAATAAACGGGTAATCTCCGCGGCTCGAAGCTACGGTATTAAACTTGTACTCCCAGCCCTGAAATCCCTGTTCAAATTCTTTAGAGATATCTTCAAAAGCTGTTTTATCCGCAAGATCGTCCGGCACGCCAAGTCTTTGATACTTGGCAAGGTATTTGTTAAAAGACTTCTGGGCAAAGGGCTCCAGAATCTTATCAACACAGCTTATCGTAAATCCTCCGTACTGCTGGCTGGCAGCGGAAAGGATGATATCACCCATAACGTCAAAGGCTACATCCAAGGTCTTAGGTTCGTTATACCAGACATTTCCCATCTCAAAGCCGCCCTTTAAGACGCTTTCAATATCAAAGAGGCAACAGTTCATGGTATCACGCCTTGCAGACATATCGTGTATATAGATATAACCGTCGTTGTTGGCCTGAATCTCTTCCTGCGTCATAAAAAACTTTTGATAAAGCTGACGGTTGAGCTCGTTGAATATAAGGCTCCGCCTTGTACTGACAAGAGCCGAATCCGTATTGGAATTCTCCTTGTCGCCGATGTACATTATGGACTGGCTTTTGCGGTACACATCATCAAGCATATGGATGAAATCCTGCTTGTAATTGCGATAATCCCGATAGCTTTTTGCAACAGCGGGATTAACCGACTCAAGAGCTCCTTCCACGATGTTATGCATAAGTGGAATATGAATTTCGTCTGCTCCGCTATCATCGACTCTTCCGATAACGTACTTGCAGATGTTTTCTTTATCTGTTTCCGAAAAAGTGACCATCGCTCTGTATGCACTTTTCTGGACGGCATTTATAACCTTTGTCACATCAAAGGCAACCTTTGTACCGTCTTTTTTAATAATATATACTTCTTTTGCAGGCTTATATTTTTCGTTATATTCCATACATTTTCTCCAAGTTCGTTAACTAAGTTTTCTAGTACGTTAACCTAGTTTCCTAGTATGTAATATGAAACCTCGGGCCTAGGCTACATATGCTATTTTCTGCGCGAAGATAACGCTCCGTCGAAATGTTCCTCGAATTTCTACGCGCCTGCTAAAATTGTCTCTGGAGGGGAGACAATTTTTACGCATTCGCTTAGAACTTCGGGACAGATTTCTCCTGCGCTAAGTGCATCTTCCAGATTGCGCATAAAACAGCATATGCACCCTCTCCCTCGAGTTTATGATAACTCAAGGCGCAAGTGCGGTAAGTTTGGTATCTGAGCGGGTAGATGGAGCACTTAGCAAGAGTCGCGTGCGAAAATCGGTCCCTGCGATATTGTTCGAGCAGCTCGCCATGATGAGGCGAGCGTCGCGAGTTAAAGCAGGGCGATTTTGCCTTTAGCAAAGCGACTCGAGCTTAGTAGCGGAATCGTAGCGAGGAACCAACTTGCCGTAATTGCGCCGTGAATTATTATAAATGAGGCCCGAGACTTATGACTACGCAAGCACACCGCTGGAAGCGATGATGTTTACTGCCTCCTCGATAACAGGAACGGGCAAAACAAGCGCAAAGCGGACATGACCCGCACCTAAAGATCCGAAGCTGCTACCCGGTGTGCAGAGCACTCCCGTCTTTTCAAAAAGCTCCATTACGAAGCGAACATCATCTTTTCCGTATTTCTCAGGGATTGCCGTCCATGCAAACATAGATCCCTGGCTTCTTTCGAATTTCCATCCGATATTGGTAAGACCGTCGCAAAGTGCATTGCGTCGCTTCTCGTATTCCTTGCACTGCTCCTTTACACAATCATCAGGTCCGGTAAGGGCTGCAATTGCCCCATACTGTACAGGAAGAAAGATGCCGTAATCGATCTGGCTCCTAAGGCGCTTAAAAGCCGCCACAAAATCCTTGTTTCCGACTACAAAAGACATTCTCGCTCCCGTGTAATTAAAGGACTTTGATAATGAGTAGAACTCAACTCCGACTTCCTTTGCACCTTCAAAAGCAAGGAAAGACTTTCCTATCTTACCGTCGTAAACAATATCCGAATATGCATTATCGTGTATGACTAGGATCTCATTCTTTTTAGCCCAGGCAATAAGCTCCTCGTAAAATGAATCGGGAGCACATTTGCAGACAGGATTTAATGGATATGAAACAATGATGGCTTTTGCCTTTTTAGGAGAACCCTTACCGTAAAGCTTTTCAATCTCTGAAAGGTCAGGAAGATATCCCTTTTCTTTGTAAAGCTTATAAGGCTTTAAATCCGCTCCTGCAAGAGAAGGGCCGATTGAAAATACAGGATATCCGGGATCAGGTACAAGGACAATATCACCGGGATTAGCAAAAGTAAAAGCAATATGAGTAATGCCTTCCTGAGATCCGTAAACGCTCATGATCTCATCTTTTTCAAGGCTGACACCATATCTTTTTGAATACCTGCAGATCACAGCATCAATAAGTTCCGGGATATCGATAAGGGAGTACTTGTAATTGGCAGGGATCTTTGCCGCTTCCACTAAAGCATCAATGATATGCTTCGGAGGTTCAAAATCAGGAGTGCCTACCGAAAAGTTAAAAACCTTTCCACCCGCTTTTTCCCTTTCGATCTTTTTCTCGTTCAAAACCTGAAAGATACCCGCCTCGTAGTCTTTCATCCTCTGTGCTAATTCGATGGTCATTTTTTCATAATCCTTTCAAGACTTTATTTTGAATTGATCTTTATAATATCCTTTAAATATTTAACGTAATTACTTCTTACAGACTCGGGAGAAACAATAACGCACTCCGTACCGAGTCCTGAAAGCCATCCGAAAAACTGCCCGCTGATAACAACTTTTGTGCGGAGCCTCAACCTTCCGTCCTCAGTTCTTGTAAGGGTAATATCCTTACCGAATCTGTCGATAACAACGCCCACAAGCTCCTCGGGAAATTCAAGAGTAATACTTTCCTGCTTTCCGCCCATCATTCCGAAGGTACTCTCGGCGTACCTCGCAAGATCGATCTTGGAAAACTCCTTTGCACCAAGCCTCTTTTCGGGCAGCACTGTTACCTTAGACATTTTATCGACTCTGAAGTGTTTGAATCGTCCGGCTTCTTCATCGTAAGCTACAAGATAATAGTTCTCATCATTCCAGATAAGAGCCCAGGGGCTTACTATTCGCTTAATTTTTCCCTTCGGCACCAGTTCCTTACTGATATTCCAGGAAAGATACGTAAAGGAAATCTGCATATTTTCCTGAATAGCTCTGTGAATCGAATCGACTATATAAAAGATGGACTCATTTTCAGACTTTATACGGCTGGCAACATAAACCTGTCTGTTAAGCTTTGTCGCGTCAAAGTCGCTTACAAGATTTCCCAGTTTTTTAATAAGCTCTCTCGACTTTTTTGTTGTTATAAACTTTGAGGAAGAAATGGCATCAACAAGTAGCTTTAGCTCCGCAAGCTCGAATCTTCTGGAAACTAATTTCCATCCGCCTCCGTTTCTTGAAGGCTCCTGCTGTATGTCATATCCGAGATCTATAAGGCAGGCTATATCAGAATAAATCGTTTTTCTGTCTGCGGTAATGCCAAGATTGTCAAGTTCATCGCGGATAAACGCCGTGGTTATAGAGTGGTTTTCATCCGTATATTTTTCAAGCATATCAAGTATGTGTATAATTTTGGATTTCTGACCTGATGATTTTGCCATAGACTCTCCTTGTAAAGGTAGTATAAGCCGTTAATATACAAAAAAGCTCCCGGGACATCCGGGAATAACCCTTAGATGACCCGGAAGCTGTATTAATTGCTGCCTTCTTTGTTGTCAGTAGACTCCGAAACAGTTTCCGAAGCGCTCTTCTTTTTATCAACAGCCTTTCTAACATTGTATCCGATAAGAAAACCAATACCGGCAATAACGACAATAAGAATCAAAGTGATTAAAAAACCTAAAAAGGATCCTAAAAACAAACCTAAATTACTGACTGCCATAATTACCTCCTTTGGGGGAATATATTGTACTTAATAATCTTAATTATAGTTATTTGCACCTTAAGAGTCAAGGTTAAGAGCTTCTTTTTCGGCTTCTTCGGTAATCTCTTTGGGGAAACCGTAAGATTTCAAAAGCTTTATCGCATTCCTCGAATCCGCCTTGCCTTTCTTAAGCACATAGTCAAAATAAACATCACTTCCGTTTACATTTTCGCTGAAATGATAATTATCGTATTCTTCGCAAAGAAAATCTGCCAAAGCCCCGTCATGTGTCGCCGCAAAGCAAAGAATCGGACGCTTTTTGAAGTATTTAAGTATCGTTTCGGATGCGCTTACCCTCTCAACGGTATTGGTTCCTCTTAAGACCTCATCTATAAAGCAAAGCACAGGGAACTTGCCTATGTTTGTATCAAGTATTCTTTTAAGGGATTTGATCTCCACGATAAAGTAGCTCTCATTTCCCGAAAGGTTGTCCTTTAAGGCTATAGATGAAAAAATATTGAAAACAGGCGCATTATAATTCTTTGCACAGACGGTATAAATACTTTGTGCAAGTATAGCATTTATCGCTATCATCCTTAAAAATGTGGATTTTCCGGAGGCATTGGATCCTGTAAGCAAAACTCCTTTTTCAGTATCTATTGAATTGCTTACAAAATTCTCGACAAGAGGATGATATCCGTCCTTTATGCTAAGATGAACGTCACTCCTATCGCCGTTAAAAGCGGTAAACTGCGGCTTACAGTATTTTCCGTTTAAAGATGCTCTGAAATCAGCCACGCTTATAGCGGCATCGATCCTTCCGAAAAGATAAAGCATGTATTCAAACAGTTCCTTGTTTCCGCAAAGATTTCCGATAAGAAGCTCGTAAGTAATAAGGTCAAAATGAAAAAGAATATTTACGTAAGTAAGGATTACTTCAAGCGGATTTCCGGTGGGCGTAACTCTGCCGCTTCCGGACGCCGCAAGATACCTTCCCTTGCTTTTAATTGCTTTGGCGGTCTTTATAATGCTATCCGTTTCTACTGCTTTTCCGGGAAAATGGCCTTCTTTTAATATTCCTGCATACTCCGGATAATTTCTTGCAAGATTTATGTATTCGCCGGAGAGCCTTATAAGCAGCCCGATGCTTTCCATGATCCCGTAGGGCTTACGTTTTTCTTTAAAATATAAAAAAACATTGATAAGTACTGCCAAGAATACCGATACTCCGCCCCAAATAGGGTAAAAGAATATAAGCGTGACCGCCGGTATATAAAGGAGAATCGGCAATATGTGTTTAATAGGAAATATGCTCTTTTTCCCGGTAAGAAAATCCAAATAATCAAAAGGAGAAAATCCCTTGATAAAGCCGAGTCTGTTTAAAGAATATAAAAGGTCCGTTCTTATTTTTTCGTCATTTGAAAACTGTTCGCAGAGCCTGTCAAAGTCCGCTCCGTTATCGGAATAATGCTCTCTGTGGAGCATATAATACAGATACTCTTCACCCACAGCGGATTTACATTTATCAATCCTCTCAAAGACAGATTCCATATCTAGGTCGCTCCAGGTTATATCGTCTATAAGGCCTTCCGAAGGGTTTCTTTTTAAAATCGCATCCCGGTGAGCATTGCCGTATTTATATTCTTTTTTTCTTATTGTTCCGAAATCGTTTTTCAGGGAAGCATAAAGAGAAAGGCGTTTTTTCCTTTCAAGGAAAACGCCTCTGATGATAAGTCCGACTATAATTACTCCGATAATTATTGCAACAGGCATAAAAAACCCCACTACTAAATCATATTCTCGGCCCCAAAGCTTTCAGGTAGTAGCTCTCCGAGAGAAAAAACTCTAAAATCCGAAACAGATTTCGCTACAATTATCTTAAAATCTCCGGTGCAGAATTCTGCCATAACCTGCCTACAGATTCCGCAGGGAAATGCGTAGCTTTCAGGCTTATTACCTTCAAGATACCCTATAATTGCTATAGCCTCGAAACTCCTTTGTCCTTCGCTTACTGCTTTAAAGAAAGCAGTCCTTTCAGCGCAGTTTGTGGCTCCGTAGGATGAATTCTCTATATTGCATCCGGTAAAAACGGTGCCATCACCACATAAAAGAGCGGCTCCGACATGGTAACCGGAATACTTACAGTATGCATTTTTTGAAGCTTCATAAGCGCTTTCAATAAGCATTTTTGTACTGTCTTCAGACATCCAGCACCTCCGGATATATCAGAAATTGGTTTACATAATATTATATGCAGGTTTACATAATTAGCCAAGTGTCTTTATTACTTCCGTAACAAGCCTTGTAAATCTGGGCGCGGCTTCATCGGCAGCCTGCTGTACTTCGGCATGTGAAAGAGGTGTCTTGGATATACCTGCAGCCAGATTGCTGATGCATGATATTCCGCAGACATTAACGCCCATATGCCTTGCGGCGATAGCTTCAACTACGGTACTCATTCCTACAGCATCAACGCCTAAGGTCTTAAGCATCTTTATCTCAGCAGGAGTCTCGTATGTAGGTCCCGTAAGCTGACAATAAACGCCGGTTTCCAGAGGAATATCATTTTCGTAAGCAATCTCCTGAATCTTCTCACGGATTTTCAGATTATAAACTTCCGTCATATCAGGAAATCTGGGACCCATTTCGGGATCGTTGGGTCCGATAAGGGGGTTAGGGGCAAACACAGATATATGGTCTGTAATAAGCATTAAATCACCGGCAGAAAAGCCATCCTTAAGTCCGCCTGCAGCATTGGTAAGGAAAAGCGTTTTAATGCCAAGCTTTATCATAAGTCTGATGGGAAGTACAACATCGGATACTTTGTACCCTTCGTAGTAATGAACTCTTCCCTTCATACAAACAATCGGTACGTCAGCTATATATCCAAAGATAAATCTTCCGTCATGTCCGGGAACGGTAGATACAGGGAACCCCTCTATCTCGCTGTAAGGGAGTTCGAAAGATACATTGATCTCCTTTGCAAACTCTCCGAGTCCCGAACCGAGTACAAGACCAACCTTCGGAACAAAATCCGTCTTTTCTCTGACTGAATTAAAAACGCCTTCAAGCTTTTCCATAAAATCAGTGTTTGCCATATGACCTCCGATTTAAAAAACTATCTTTTTGAAATTCTTCTTTCCGCGCTTAACGAGTAATCCGTCACCTGCAAATGCAGCCTTGTCGTAAGATGTCTTGATATCGGTAACCTTTTCGTCATTAACGGTTACGCCGCCCTGTTCAACATTTCTTCTCGCATCGCTTCTTGAAGGGCAAAGTCCGCTTGATACAAGTACCTGAAGAATATCTACGCTACCGTCTCTAAAGTCCTCTTCCTTAAGAGAAACAGCGGGGACATCCTCCAAAGCTCCGGCTCCGGCAAAGAGTGCTTTAGCTCCGGCCTCAGCCTTCTTAGCTTCCTCTTCTCCGTGTACAAGGGTGGTAAGTTCTCTTGCAAGAATTTCCTTTGCCTCATTAAGCTTACTGCCTTCCCACTTATCCATCTCTTCGATCTGTTCGAGAGGAAGGAATGTAAGCATACGGATGCACTTAAGAACATCAGCGTCGGAAACATTTCTCCAATACTGGTAAAACTCGTAAGGAGTAGTCTTATTCGCATCAAGCCATACAGCGTTTCCTGCGGTCTTACCCATCTTCTTGCCCTGTGAATCGGTAAGAAGTGTAATGGTCATAGCGTGTGCGTCCTTGCCAAGCTTTCTTCTTATAAGCTCGGTACCGCCCAGCATATTACTCCACTGGTCGTCTCCGCCGAATTCCAGATTACAATTGTACTTCTGGAACATGTAGTAGAAGTCGTAGGACTGCATGATCATGTAGTTGAACTCAAGGAAAGAAAGTCCTTTTTCCATTCTCTGCTTGTAGCACTCTGCTCTAAGCATATTGTTAACGGAAAAGCAAGCTCCGACCTCTCTTAAAAGCTCGATGTAATTAAGGTTCATAAGCCAGTCGGCGTTATTTACCATAAGAGCCTTTCCGTCTGAGAAATCGATAAATCTCTCCATCTGCTTCTTAAAGCACTCAGCATTGTGATCGATGTCTTCTCTTGTAAGCATCTTTCTCATATCGGTTCTTCCGGAAGGATCGCCGATCATAGTAGTACCGCCTCCGATAAGAGCGATAGGCTTGTTACCTGCCATCTGAAGTCTCTTCATAAGAGTAAGAGCCATAAAGTGTCCCGCTGTTAAGCTGTCTGCGGTACAGTCAAATCCGATATAGAAGGTTGCCTTTCCGGAGTTGATAAGGTCTCTTATCTGCTCCTCGTCAGTAACCTGTGCAATAAGGCCTCTAGCCTTTAATTCTTCATAAATTCCCATTTTTATCTAAATCTCCTAAAATAATTTTTTTATGCATTTAAAAAAAGCCGCGGTATCGAAATACCACCTTTTCTTCGCGAAACCTTGTCTTTATAAGGTTTGTAAGACTGTTTGTTTTCATAAAAATCACCTTTACCATCACCTTTTGGGCGACATAAGCTCATACATAGCCTTATTAAGTCCGGCTACAGTAAGCTTATACATGGGGAATAATTCCTTGCAGGCTGTCTCGGCCTCTCTCCATGGCGCCTTACCCGGTGCCATCTTGGGGTTAAGCCATACAACCTTTTTATAATGTCTTTTGACCAGTTTAAGCCACTCGTATCCCGAAAGGCCTCCGTTTGGTCCCCTGTAATTTCCCGTATCTGAGTAAAGCTCCTCTGGGGCCATAGCTGCGTCTCCGACTATTATAACCTTATAGTCGCTGTCCGCATTTCTAAAGAGCCATTCCGTCTCCACCCAGTCTCCGTTTTCACATTCCGGAGTTTTATACAAATGATTGTAAATGCAGTTATGGAAATAATAGCATTTAACATCTTTATAATGATTTGATTTATTAACAGACTGGAATAGATCGTTGAGTAGTGAGCTGTATGGAATCATTGTTCCGCCGCTGTCCATAAGAAGCATCAGCTTAACCGCATTCTTACGGGGCTTTTTCATAACGATTCCCAAAACTCCGCCCTGATTGCAGGTCTTATCAACGGTTCTGTCAATATCAAGTTCCGACTCGGGTATATCAAGGTTTGCGGAAAACTGTCTCAGTCTCCTGAAGGCAAGCTGGAACTGTCTGTTGTCCATAACCCTGTCATCTCTGAAATCCCGATATTTTCTTGCGCCCACAACGGAAAAAGCGCTCTGGTAACCCGTCTGTCCGCCGACTCTTACGCCACCGACATTTCCGCCCATATTTCCGAAGGAAGTCTTACCCATGGTACCGATCCAGAAGGAACCGCCGTTGTGCTCCTCGTTCTGGTCCTTGAGCCTTTGCTTAAACTTCTCTTCAACGTCATCTTTGTCGATCTGAAGATCTTCAGTCTGGTTTAAATGCTTTCGGGCTTCTTCATGCGCCAGCTCAAGCATCTCAGACTTATCAAGCCAGCGCAGCATCTGCGCGCCGACTTCTGTTTCATGCTCCGCCGCCTTAAAGCACTCTTCGAAAGCCATATCAAATTTGTCGTAATCGGTCTCTGATTTAACAAGGATCATCCTTGCCACATAGTAAAACTGCGTGAGGCTGCTTCCGCAAAGGCCTTTGTCCAAAGCATTCTGCAGATCAAGGAACTCTCCCAGCGTTACATGAAGACCTTTCGCCCTGAGGCTTTCAAAAAAAGTTAAGAACACTAAACAAGTCCGCCCTTCTTAACAAGCTCTAAATCTTCGTCTTTTTTAACTACAACTCCGACAAAAGGAAGCTTACTTCTTATCTGGTCGGCGTTTATTCCGCCAAGCTGCAGAGCATTAACCCAGTCAATAAGCTCCGATGTGGAAGGTTTCTTACGTATATCATGTATATTTCTGATATCGTAGAAAGTATCCATAGCCGCATTAAGCAGATTCTCCTCAACATTTGGATAGTGAACTTTGACTATCTGCGCCATAAGCTCCTTGTCGGGAAAATCGATATAATGGAAAATGCATCTTCTAAGGAATGCATCGGGAAGCTCCTTCTCTGCATTTGAAGTAATTATAACAATGGGTCTGTGCTTAGCCTTGATGGTCTTTTTTGTCTCTCCGATATAAAACTCCATCTGATCGAGCTCCCAGAGAAGGTCATTGGGGAACTCAAGATCGGCTTTATCTATCTCATCTATAAGAAGTACAACCTGGTCCTCGGAGTCAAAAGCTTCGCCTAATTTGCCAAGTTTGATATACTTTGAAATATCATCAACTCCGCTCTCGCCGAACTGTCCGTCGTAGAGTCTCTGAATGGTATCGTAAATATAAAGGCCTTCCTGTGCCTTTGTGGTTGATTTGATATTCCAGATGATGAGACGCTTTCCAAGTGCTTTTGAAACCGCCTGCGCAAGCTGAGTCTTTCCCGTTCCTGGCTCTCCTTTTATAAGAAGAGGTTTCTCAAGGGCCATAGCGATATTAACGCTGGCCATTAATTCCTCGCTTGCAACGTATTCTGTTGTACTTTCAAAATTCTGCATATAATAATCCTTTATCTAACGTTATCCTATCCGGTTGCTATTAAATAAGATTCTATCTTATAAATAATAATTTTATCTTAGTTACGGCGCTTAGCGCCGATCATTTTTGGCGCTCACACACCTCTCGGCTCTACCCCGCGTACGTAGCGGAACTAACTTCGAGCTACGCAATGCTTGCTCTCAGTAAGTACAGGCGACGCTAGGAGGTGAGCTTATGAAACGATCGCCACTCTCGCCTGTTTATAAAAATAATTATTATTATCAGGCGGAGACTGTGAGTTATATGTGTGAAAGCAGCATGTCCGAGGCCGGTACTTAACGAGAACGAACAAAGTGAAGTTCGAGTTTAGTTCCGCTGCCACGAGGACCTTGCAGCCGAGAGGCGGTGCTGGAATACATATACTCGCAGTAGGCCGCCGTGAATAAAATTATATTTAATTCTCATCTTTGCGCTCGCGATTCATCAGATCATTAAACGCATCAATCGCCTTTTTATCCTCAAAGAGCACTTTATTTACCTGTTCAATAATAGGCATCTGAATACCATACTTTTCTGCTAGAGCTCTGGCAGCTTTTGCTGAGTATACGCCCTCAACAACCTGCTTTACTTCGTCCATAGCTTCCTGCATAGTCTTGCCCTGACCGATCAAAATGCCGGCTCTTCTGTTGCGGGAATGCATACTTGCGCAGGTAACAATAAGGTCTCCTATACCCGTAAGCCCGTTAAAGGTCTCGGCTTTTCCGCCCATTGCGGTGCCAAGTCTTGACATCTCGGCAATACCTCTCGTAATAATTGCCGCCTTTGCGTTGTCGCCGTATCCGAGTCCGTCGGAAATACCGGCCGCAAGAGCTATGACATTTTTTAAAGATCCGCCAAGTTCAATACCAAGAACGTCACAGCTTGTGTAAACTCTGAATACATCGCACATAAAAAGATTCTGGATGTATTTTGCAGTCTCTTTATTCTTAGAGCCTACAACAACGGTTGTGGGCATAAACTTACTTACTTCTTCGGCGTGGGAAGGACCTGAAAGAGCCGCAACATCAGCCTGAGGGATCTCATCGGATATGATATCCGTCTGAGTCATAAGAGTTCCTTCTTCAATACCCTTGGCAACTGCAACGATCTTTTGATCCTTGGCAACAAGAGCTGAAAGTCTTTTTGCCGTTCTTCTTGTGAAGCTGCTGGCAACTGCCATAACAAGAAGATCGGCACCCAAAACAGCTTCCTTATCATCAAGAGTATAGGAAATACTGTCTGAGAGCTTAACTCCCGGAAGTCCGGGATGAGCGTGAGTTTCGCTTAAAGCTTTAATCTCGCTTTCAAGAGCGGACCATACTTTTACTTTATGTCCGTTCTTGTTTAATAACTGAGCGATTGCGATACCCCATGTACCGCCGCCCAAGATGGTAACATCAGCCATATTTTCCCCTTTCACCGCAAATCCCGATTTTAGTTTTCGGAAGAACTTTTTGCGGCTTCTTTGGCAGCTTCTCTTGCTGCTTTTTCAGCGTTGTAAGCATCTCTGTGCTTCTTTACAAGATAAGTCTTATTTTCCTCGCCCTTAACAAGTCTTACAATATTCTTTCTGTGAAGGAATATTGCCAAAGATGCAAGTATAAACATTATAACATAAATCTCAATAAGTACATCCTGCGAATACTCGAATCCGGGCCACTGCATCTGACCGTAGAGGATAAACTCCGCAAAAAGTGCTACGTAAACAAGGATCGATCCCAATGAAACGTAGTGGGTGGTGAGGAAAGGAATTAAAAATACAAAAAATGTAACAATAAAGATCCAGGGATTAAAAAAGCAAAGTCCGATGCAATATCCTGCCGTACATGCTATTCCTTTTCCGCCTTTAAAATGCATATAAAAAGGAAAATCGTGTGAAATGATGGCACCCATAGCAGAATACATGCAAAGAAGGAGTTTCATATCCGGGTACATTCTTCCAAAGGTAAAATACACTATAAGCATTGCAAGAAGTGTTTTAGCCGCATCTCCCGCAAGTACAAGAAGTCCTTTGCCGGTACCTAAAACTCTTACCGCATTTGTGGTTCCGGAGTTTCCGCTTCCGTAGTTTCTAAGATCGATACCGTTAGCCTTTCCGACAATATATCCGGTCTGGAAAAGACCGAATGCCATACCGATTGCCAAACAAATAAATCTAATTACGATCGTCATTTTCTCCACGCTCCCTAATGATAAATTTAAGTGGTGTTCCGACAAATCCGAAGGTCTTTCGGATCTGGTTTTCGATGTATCTCGTATAGGAGAAGTGCATTAATTCTTTATCGTTTACAAATATAACAAAGGTAGGAGGTTTAACCGCAACCTGAGTAATATAGTAAAGTCTTAAGATCTTACCCTTATCGTTGGGCGGCTGCTGCATAGCAACTGCCTCTGCCATGATCTCGTTAAGTACACCGGTACCGACTCTCATAGCATGGTTTTCATATACCGCATCGATAGTCTCAAAAAGCTTGGGAAGACGCTGACCGGTAAGGGCCGAAATAAAGAGGATCTCGGCATACTGCATAAATGAAAGTGTTTCCCTTACTTTTTCCGTAAATCTGTAGATGGTCTTGTCATCCTTTTCAATGGCATCCCATTTATTCACGGCAATAATAACCGCTTTTCCGCGATCATGAGCGATTCCTGCGATCTTTGCGTCCTGCTCGGTAACGCCCTCGGTAGCATCAATTACAAGCACAGCAACATCGGCTCTTTCAATAGCGCCGACTGTTCTTAAGATCATATAATGCTCAAGATCTTCGTTTATCTTGTTCTTTCTGCGGACGCCGGCAGTATCGATAAGGATATATTCCTTGTCATTAAAGGTAACCCTTGTATCTACCGCGTCTCTTGTTGTACCCGCAATATCCGAAACGATAAGTCTGTCTTCACCGAGAAGCTTATTGATAAGGCTGGACTTTCCGACATTCGGCTTACCTACGATAGCAATCTTGGGAAGTTCTTCCTCTTCTTCGTCCTCACGGGTCTCGGGGAAATGCTCTATTACTGCATCAAGCATATCGCCAAGTCCGAGTCTGTTAACGGAAGAAATGGCGTAGGGCTCTCCTATACCGAGGTTGTAAAACTCATAAACATCCGCCATATACTTGTCAAAGGAATCAACTTTATTAACGACAAGTACGACAGGCTTATGAGAGCGGCGGAGCATATCCGCCACTTTAGCGTCAGAATCAACAAGTCCCTGTTTTACATCGACCAAAAATATTATAACATCAGCGGTATTTATTGCAATCTGAGCCTGTTCTCTCATCTGGGAAAGGATGATATCCTTACTCTCGGGCTCGATTCCGCCCGTATCGATAAGAGTAAAATTCTTATCAAGCCAGTTTACATCCGCATAAATACGGTCTCTTGTAACACCGGGGGTGTCTTTAACTATAGCAATCTTGTCGCCTGCGAGAAGATTAAAAAGTGTTGATTTACCAACATTGGGTCTTCCTACTATGGCAACAATAGGTTTTGTCTTGTTTCCGGCCATACTAATCTCCTTAAAAAATGCCGATTTTGGGGATTTATCTGTCTAACCCCAACATACAATTTACAAAATCGCGTCCGCTTGATTTTACAATACTAATCCCGCATTGTAAAGCGGTTTCAACTTCAGGGATATGTACGTCATCAAGGAAAATATCATCTCCGCTTCTCACGCAGTTTTCGGGAAGATAAAGTCTTTGTCCTAAGTTTTTGCCCTTAAGCTGATTAATTATATCATTTTCAACCAAAAGTCCGGTAATCGTAATTCCGTGACCGTAAAAATCATTAAGTATCGTATAAACATGAATCTTCAGCCAGGGGAATTCTTTCATAAGTCTGTCCGCAAATTCATTGTTCATCTTTTCGGTTAAGGTACCGGTTATTGTGCAGACCTCTCTCTCCGGCCTGTCGTATATTCCGGGGATCTGCTTAGCTCTTTCAAAGGCTTCATTAAACTCGTCCGTTACAAGCCTTGCTTTTCCTACTCCGTTATCTATCTGTCTGTAGCCGTCGTATCTTGAAGCTTCCGGAAGATCCCTTCCCGCCACGATATAAAACTCGTCGCTGGCGTGTATAAAGTGAAATCCGTATTTTTCATAGGCTATTTTCTGATACTTTTCAATAAGGTCTATTACTTCCCCGCTTCCCTTTGCGTCAAAAGTTGTAAGGGGCTCTAAGCCTTCCCTAAAGCGGGTAAGTCCCACAGGAACAACAGACACGCTCTCAAGAACCGGCAGATACTTCATAAGCTCTTTTATAGAAAACTCAAGCTCTGCTCCGTCATTCCATCCGGGACAAAGAACAATCTGACCGTTCATGGTTATGCCTGCCTCGAAGAATCTGTCCACCTTCTTTAAGGCTTCCCCTGCGAAGCGGTTTTTAAGCATCTTGCACCTAAGCTCGGGATTCATTGTATGGAAAGAAATATTAATAGGTGAAAGATGGTATTTTATGATCCTGTCTATATCGTGGTCCGACATATTGGTCAGAGTGATATAATTTCCCTGAAGGAAGCTGAGCCTTGAGTCATCGTCTTTAAAATAGAGGCTCTCGCGCATCCCGGGAGGGTTCTGATCTATAAAGCAAAAAATACATTTATTGTGACAGGACCTGTAATTATCCATAAGTCCGTTGTCGAAAACGATACCTAAATCCTCATCCTCGTCTTTTTCGATTTCAAGCGTAACACGCTCTCCGTCCTTAGTCTCAACAAGAATATTCAGTTCTTCGTCCTGGGTATAATACTGATAGTCAAATATATCCTCGATGGGATTGCCGTTTATCTCCAAAATGGCATCGCCCGCTTCAAGTCCCATTTCCTCAGCGATAGAGCCGAGCAAAACGCTGCCAACAACATGTTTATGATCCTTCATAAATAATACAAATTCCTTTCAGTGCCAAATAAAAAAGCAAACTTTTTTTGACAACTACAATAATAGTATGTAAAATAATTAATCGCAAATGAACTCTTTGTCTTTCGACAAATTAACGGAGGAACCTAATGCCTAACACAGCAGAACTCGAAAACGCAATGCCCGTCGGCCCCCTTAAGATCATCGCTTTGCCTTCGATGGAAAAAATGGGCCGTACAATAAATGATTATCTTGTTGAATTCCGCAAGGTAGTCCACAACGATTCCGTTAAAAACGATCCCGCTTTCCACGGATATAAAGAAGACAACTATCTTCTCGATTACTCTCTTCCCCGCTTCGGAAGCGGTGAAAGCAAAGCTCTTATTAAAGAGTCCGTCCGCGGAAAAGATGTTTTTATTCTTGTCGATGTATGTAATCATTCCATCACATATAATATGAACGGATATGAAAACCATATGTCTCCCGACGATCATTATCAGGATTTAAAGCGTGTTATTGCAGCCTGCAACGGAAAAGCAAACCGTATAAACATCATCATGCCCTTCCTTTACGAAGGTCGTCAGCACAGAAGAAACGGTCTCGAGTCACTTGATGCAGCTTACATGCTCGAAGAGCTTTACGAGATGGGCGTAAGCAATTTTATTACATTTGATGCCCACGATCCCAGAGTTCAAAACTCCACACCTCTTAAAGGATTCGACAACTTTATGCCGCCTTATCAGTTTATGAAGGCTCTTCTCGGAAGCGAGAGCGGTCTTACCGTTGATAAGGACCATCTTGTAGTCATCTCCCCCGATGAAGGTGCTTTGGACAGAGCAATCTACTTTGCAAACGTACTCGGTATCAACACAGGTATGTTCTACAAAAGACGTGACTACACAACAATCGTTAACGGAAAGAACCCCATTGTAGCACACGAATTCCTCGGAGATACTCTTGACGGTAAAGATGTTATCATCATGGATGATATGATATCCTCCGGAGGATCTATGATAGATACCGCCAAAAAGCTCAAGGAAATGAGATGCGGCAGAGTTTACATCTGCACGACATTCGGCCTGTTTACCGAAGGCCTTTCCGGATTTGACGATGCTTTTGAGAAGGGATATTTTGATAAGCTTATAACTACCAATCTCACTTATCTTCCTCCCGAGATCTACGAGAGAAAGTATTTCGTGGAAGCCGATATGAGCAAGTTCATCTCTTCCATCATCGACTTTATGAACCATGACGCTTCCTTGTCAAACGTTATGGCTACTACCGAAAAGATGCATGCAATACTTGACAGATATAATAATACTAAGTCCATTTAGGACTTAGTATTTTTTTATCTATAAAACATCAAAGATTATATCTACTTTAAACAGATCACCGTCGGCTATTACTTCAAAGCTTCCGTTTTGAAGTTCCGTAAGAGATTTGGCGATATACAGTCCGAGTCCGCTTCCTTCCGAAGTTCTTGAAGAATCTCCTCTTATAAACCTCTCCGTAAGTTCATTTCCCTGAAGCGTATTTGGCGTTGCGGAAACGTTTTTTACGCTGATAAGGATCTTTCCTGCGCTTTCTCCCGTAAGCTCCCTAACAGATACATATACTCTCGTACCCTTAAGGGAGTACTTGCAGACATTTTCGAAAATATTGTCCATAAGTCTCCACATATGTCTGCCGTCAGCCATAATAGAAGCCTTTGACTCTCCGTCAAATATCACATCAAGTCCGGCATTTTCCAGCTTATCCGAATACTCAGCGATTATCTGGTGCAAAAGCTCTGTAATCTTGATCTCTGAAAGAGAAACCTCTGTTGTACCCGATGAAAGTCTCGAAGCATCTATAAGGTCTATAAGGAGCTGTTTTAATCTGATTGATTTTTCCTCGAGGGTTTTAATATATCTCGCCGCAGGCTCCTTATCAATGTTTTCATCCTGAAGAAGGTTAACGTAGTTGATTATCGAAGTAAGCGGAGTCTTAAGGTCATGAGAAACATTGGTTATAAGATCCGATTTCATCTTTTCATCTTTTAAAGATGTGTTAACCGCCTGTTTGATGGCATCTCCGATATGGTTGATATTGTCCGCAAGATCTTTATTTATATTCAAAAGCTCTTCTTTTTCAATCTTGTAATCAATATCGCCGCCGGATATACGTTTAATACCGTCTATAAGTTCGTTGCGATCGAGGGTCTTTCTGATCTGTCTTATGGCAAAAAGCACATTGATAAGCACCATAACCACGATCGGTATAAAGATACCGAGGCTGTTGTTTCTTTTTGAACTGACCACAATGATCGCAAACAAAAAGAAATTGATCGCAAAATAGAAATGGAAAGGAACAAGCGCCGCAAAATATGCGTTATGATGATTCTCAATCCGGTCTCTTATGCGCTGATAAACAAGGAATATGCGGTAAAACAAGCTTAAGTTCTTAAAAGACTTTCCCCGTATACGGCGTATCGTTGTAAACAGAGCCGAGCAAAAGGAAAAACTGGTAACCATTCCAAGCGGCAAGAATACTCCGTATATGTTGGATATTCCCTCGGTGTAATTCTTGGTAAAGGCGATCTTTGATACAATGATGCTCGCCGCAAGAAGGATAACATATATCTCCAGGAATATGTTATCGAAGAAAAGGAAATAATACTCTCCCTTTTTCTTAACTCCCGCTGTAAGCGCCATAAAGAATACAAGCACAACATAAATCACCAAAATAGCTGATACAAAAGCGACGCTTCTGTATGTAAGACCTTTTCTTCCCGATGTGGCGTTATATGCGATAGAAAAGGCATCGTCAGCCTTTGTGTAATCCCCCTCAACGTAAGCCCAAAGCTTAATGGGAACCTGGTATTCATCGGAATAGAGCCTTACATAAATATACAGATCCGACTCCTTGACATTTGAAAAAGTCGAATACTCAAGGTTGTCCGGGTAGTAAACAAGGAATCCTTTGTAATCGGATATTATCTCGGTAAGCTCATCATCGGAAAAAGCCGCATAATCAAGAAGCCCGTTCTTAATATTTGTGTATGTTGTGCAGTCCTTTCCGTCCCCGATTCTCAAAACATACTTTGTATTGATGTTGGTAAATTCGTATAAACCTACACCGTTTCGGTACATATCGTAGTATTTGACGTATTTTTCCGCGGCAACCTTAAGGGCATTTTGAATATCAAGGAATGAAATCCAGTTGTCCGCAACAGAGTCAAATGAAGTTATACCGTTAACCGACGGATATAAAATGTCAAGATATTTTACGGAAACAATAGTCTGTCCGTCATCGTTTACATAGTAGTAAATATCGTCTCCGCTGTGGTATAAAATATCATCAAAACTGTAAGGCGAAGAATAATGGCTCATAAATTCTTCGACGGTATATTCTTTAAAGGTATAGGTAAAGCCGCTTCTACCCCATTTGATAAGGTCGTCGATATTATAAATAAGCCCGCCGTTTCTTTCATTTTGATCGCTTGAATAATCAAAATCCAGAATATTTACGGTATCGCTTATATGCTTATCATTTTTTTCAAAAACATTTTTTATGGCACAATAAGTAATTATGTCCTGCAGCTGGTGCGTGTATATCTCGGTATAAAGATCCGATTCTTCAAACTCATACTCTTCCGCAAAAGCGCTGCCTCGGACATAAGTCACTTCATCGTCCAAAAAATTAATCTTAAAATCAGAGCGGATCAAAAGATTCGCCATTATTACGAAAGCAGCTCCTATAAGCAGATGAATAAGTATGCTTACAAGAACTCTTACGGTAATCTTTTTTCTCATAAATCACCTTCGATTTTATATCCCACACCCCAGACAACCTTTAAATACTCCGGCTCTCTGGGATTGATCTCGATTTTTTCACGTATATGTCTTATATGTACAGCCACCGTGTTCTCGGCGTCTATAGGCTTTTCATTCCAGATATGTTCATAAATCTGTGGAGATGAAAAGACATTACCCTTATTTCTCGCAAGGAAAAGAAGGATATTGTACTCGATCGGAGTAAGCCTTACGAAATCTCCGTCAACAAAAACCTGCTTGTTTTCATCATTGATCGTAAGTCCGCCGATCTTGATAACGGATGCGTTCTCGTCCTTTTGCCCCCCAAGGGAAGTGTATCTGCGCAGGTTGGATTTAACTCTTGCCACAAGTTCTCCCGCGTTAAAAGGCTTTGTGATATAGTCATCTGCGCCTATGTCAAGGCCGCCGATTTTGTCCTTTTCCTCAGATTTGGCGGATAAAAGAATTATAGGGAGTTTTGAGGTCTCTCTGATCTTCTTCGTAGCCTCGATTCCGTCCATCTTAGGCATCATAATATCCATAAGAAGCAGCTGAACGTCTTCTTTATCAAGGATTTCCAGAGCCTCCTCGCCGTTATAAGCCTTTAACACTTCGATGCCCTCTCTGGTTAAATAGATCTCGATAGCGTCGACAATTTCCTTGTCATCATCACAAACCAAAACTCTGTCCATAACTTCTCCCTTCATAAACAGTTAAATTAAAAGCCTTTTCCGCAGTATGGAAATGCATTTTTAATCCAGTAAAGCTTATCCTTTTGAATTGCTATAACATCATATCTAACTTCCAGATTCATATATTGTTTGAAACAGACTCTGAAATAATCGGAAACCTGCGAGATCACCTGTCTTTTTTTAGGCCCGACTACTTCAACGGCTGTACCGTATTTATCGCTGCTTCTGTACTTAACTTCAAAAAATATAAGAATTCCTTCTTTAACCCCTACAATATCGATTTCGCCGAATCTCGAGCGGAAATTTCTTGATATGATCTTAACTTCGTTTTTCTCTAAAAATCTGCATGCGGCATCCTCATACATACTGCCTGCTTTTCGCTTATTCATTTTCTCCCCCATATTAAAACCTTAACTTTTAAGTTTACTCTTAATCTTGTCCATATTATCAACAAACAAAAGTATCTCGGCAACAACTTCATAAAGCTCCGGAGGGATCATCTCTCCGATTTCGAGCCTAGAAAGGGTGTCTGCCAATTTGTCGTCCCTATGAACCGGGACATCAGATTCCTTTGCCTTTTCAATGATCTTTTCAGCCAATGCGCCGCGGCCTGTGGCTATGACCTTGGGCGCAGCATCATTCGGATCGTATTCAAGCGCAATTGCCTGTTTTATTTTGTTTTTACCGTTTTCAGCCATATCAGGTCCTTACATCAAAAGAGTACTGCGATAATTTGATCATTCTGCTCTGAGATAAGAGTCCGTTTACTCCTCCGCCATCCGCGGCATCGGAAAAAGGATTCTCCTTGGCCTCGCTGCTTCCCTTTAATACAGCGCCGGCTCTTACGGAATAACCCTTTGCCTCTAATCTCGCAGTAAGTTCATCCATATGATCGTTCAAGAAATCCAGTATGGAATCGTCGGCCACATAAAAGTTTGTACTAAGCTTAGAAGTAGCCGAAGAAGTATCCATAGAAACATACACATCAACGGGCCCTAAATGCTCCATATCAAGATGCAAAAGAGCGGTCACTTTTCCGTCCTTATCCGAAAGCTTTTTCCCGTTGGAATACACATAAAGATCCCCGTGGGCGTTATCACCGCCATCAAGTTTAATAGGCAGCTGGATATACGAATACATCTGATTAACCTGATGTAAAAAATCCAGATTGGAGCTCATATTTGTGACACTTCCGGAAGCTGAAGAATCCTTTAATCCCACGCTTTCAAGAGACTGTTTGATAAGATTAAGCTGTTTTGTAAGACCTTTGTACAGCTCCAAAACCTTTTCCTTATCGGCTACGTCTCCGGGCGAAATACTCCACTCCTCTGAAAGTGCTTTAAAAACAGCATCTTTTATGCCGTCGCTTCCAAGCATCCTTAAAAGGGTATTGGTATCTCCTTTTGAAAGAGCGGTCGTAAAAAGATTTTTAGTGATATCAAAAAGTTCCTTAAAAGACTTTCCGGAAAGGTCTTCGGGCGTTCCGGAGAATGCGGAAAGTTCCTTATAAAGAGCTGTTCTGTCATCTTCATTAAGAGGAGCGCTGTACTCCTTAGCGCTGGGTGCCAAAGTGTTATCTTCGTTTTTGATATTGCTTTTACTTAAAATATTTTCCTCTGCAGTTTCATCTTGAAAAGCTGAAAGCATTTTGAGAGCTCTGTCGGCTGCGGCCTGATTCTCAGTACCTGAATCTGCGGCAGAAGCTTTTTCACCCTGTTCAAAATAAGCTTCTTCAAGATTAATCCCCCCATTTGTAACTTCTCCTCCGGTACTTAAAGTTTTTTCCGAAGATAAACTTCCTTCTGATACTATATTTGTCAAATCCTTAAAAAGCTCTCCGGCTTTGGTAATCTCGCCCTCTGATATAAGACCTCTTACCGCCTCGGAAAGTTCCCCTAAAACCTCACTCATCCCTTCGCCTATCTTGTAGGAAAGGTTCTTATAAGCGCTCATCTGACCAAGATTTGTCTCGTTTACATCCACTCCAAGCTTGTGAAGATCCACAATATCAGACACAGGGTAATCGCTGAAAAGATAAACATCTTTATATATACCGGATAAAGAAGCGCGATCCACATTCATTCCGGATCTCATCATTGTCTGTGCCATCTCCCCCGATCTTTCGTTAAGAGGAATACCGGCCATATTAAGAGCCTTTGAAACATTGGGATCTGAGGAAAGATTAGTAAAAAGCGGCGAAAGAGACAGAGCGGCCCCCGTACTTTTTACTTCAAAAGTAAGAAGCTTACCGACATCAAGATCGATACCGGAAGCAAGCTTGGCATCAAAGAGCAGATTCCCGGGAAGCTGCATAGTTACAGTATTTCCATCCTTAGATACAACCTGTGCCCTAAGCATGTCTCCCGCTTTTAACTCCGCAAGAAGCGCATCTGCCGCTTCCGGTTTAAGCGTTAATGTTTCCGAAGGGCTTATTCCGGAAGTCTTGCCTGCAAATATTTGATTTGAATTAGTCAGATCAAAATTAATATTCATCAGTTAGCCAATAAAATTCTTGATAAAAGTACGTCTGTGAATAGGACAAGGACCATATTTTTTAATGGCCTCTATATGCTGCGCAGTTCCATATCCCACATGCTTTGCAAATCCGTATTCGGGATATTCCCTGTCATATTCATACATAAGCCTGTCTCTTGTAACCTTGGCGTAAATACTTGCCGCACCAATGGATATACTCTTTGCATCACCTTTTATGATGGGCACCTGTTTTATATTAACCTGAGGTATCGTTACAGCGTCGTTAAGAAGGATATCCGGAGATACCGAAAGCTTTGAAATTGCTTCTCGCATAGCCTCATACGTTGCCTGCAATATATTGATCTCGTCGATCCTAGCGCTTGATGCATATCCGACAGCGCAGGCAACCGCCTTTTTGCTTATCTCTTCGTAAAGCTGATCGCGCATCTTTTCGGAAAGCTTCTTCGAGTCATTGATATAAAGGATATCGCAGTCTTTCGGAAGGATAACGGCTCCGGCAACAACGGGACCCGCCAAAGGACCTCGTCCTACCTCGTCGATTCCGCAGATAAGTCCGCAGCCCTCATACTGTCTCTCAAACTTAGACAGCTCAAAAATCCTCTTTTTCTCTTTATCAAGAGCGTCTAACTTTTTTTGCGCATTTGCAACAAGTTTAACGACTCCGCCTCTTTCATCGCTTTTATATTCTGCGATAAATGCCTCCATATCTTTTATATCGGCATTTTTAAATTCAGCAGTAATCTCTGATATACTTTTCATGGGTAAAATCCTAATCTATAGGTCCAAAATTCTTAAAAGGAAACAGTCTGAAAACAGCTCTTCCGATGATTTCTTTGCGGGTAACGTTTCCGATGATATCAAATCTCGAATCGACGGAATTGTTTCTGTTGTCACCCATAACAAAATATTCACCATCACCAAGGGTTATTCCTTCACCCTTGCCCCTGTTCCAGAGAGTGTCATTGTAATTGATAACTTCGGCTCCGTAGTTTTCCTCAAGGAGCTTATCGTTGATATATATACTTCCGTCCTCACCGATCCTTACGGTCTCTCCGGGAAGTCCGATTACGCGCTTAATATAGTATGTATTTTTCTTTTCAGCATACTTATAAGGGAAAATAACAATATCAAATCTCTTTGGATCCGTAAATCTGTATGTGATCTTATCAACGATAAGATGATCTCCGTTTTCCAAAGTAGGGTGCATCGAAGTCTGATGTACAACAGTCTTCTGCGCAATAAATGTAATAAAAAGTACCGTAATACCAAGTGCGATCAAAAGGTGAATCGCAAGAGAGAACAATTCCTTTAACACATCTTTGTATTTCTTTTTATTCGTTGACATTTTCATTTTCCGGACTCTCAAGCGAAATGTTTCCAAGTCTGCCCGTTCTGAAATCATCTATCAGATACGAAGCGGCTTTTTCGCTGTCGGGTTCCTCTCCTTTTTTAAGTGCTCTTCTGTTTATAGCTATATTTTCAAGTATCTTAAGGCTGTCATCTTCCTCAGATAAAGTATATCTTTCCGCCAAAACTCCGGGGTATGCCTTTACGAGGAAATCAATAAGCTTAATCGAAAGTGTCGGAATATCGAGTATGTTGTCATTGATCGTTCCAAGAAGGGCCAGCCTAAGGCCGACCTGTTCATCACCTATCTTAGGCCAAAGTATACCGGGAGTATCCAAAAGCTCGATGGAGTCGCTGAGCCTTATCCACTGCTTTCCCTTTGTGACTCCGGGCTTGTTGCCTGTTTTAGCCATTCCCTTACCCACAAAGGAATTGATAAAAGTGGATTTTCCGACATTGGGGATTCCGCAGACCATCGCCCTTATAGGACGATTTTTGATACCGCGCTTTCTGTCTCGTTCTATCTTTTCCTTGCAGACTTCTTTGACAATCGAATCAACGCTTCTTGTATTTCCGCGGTTTCTCGCGTCCATAGTAATAACAGTGATCCCTTTTTCTTTAAAGAAGGCTTTCCATTTTTCCGTTGCGCCCTTGTTTGCAAGGTCCGCTTTATTTAAAATAACAAGTCTGAATTTGTTCTTTCCGAGATCGTCGATATCCGGATTTCTGGAGGACAGAGGCGCTCTTGCATCGAGAAGTTCGATAATTAGATCTACAAGAGAAATCTCTTCCTTCATCATTCGGACAGCTTTTGTCATATGTCCCGGATACCAGTTAATTGTATTATCACTCATTATCTGACAAAACCCATTTTCTTTCCGCCCTGGGGCAATTTAAACCACACATGTCCCTTTATATCCGCAAGAGGAACCGGACCGATTCCCGAAGATCTTGAGTCTTCGCTTTCGCCAGGATTATCCCCCATAACGAAGTATTCATTAATATCCAGGGTAATCTCATTTTCAGCTATTCCGGGCTCCGATATATACCCGCTGCAAACCTTACTTATCTCTCCGTTAACAAATAACCTTCCGTTTTCAACCTTTACGGTATCTCCCGGAACGGCAACAACTCTTTTGGTGTAGTAGCACGAGTTTTCATTTCCGTTTGGAAGAAATATAACTACATGCCCATGCTTGGGCTTTCCAAGGACATAGCTGAACCTGTCTATAAGCATACTCTGTTCGGGCTCTATATTCGGTTCCATTGATGCTCCTACCACCTGGATCTTCATACCGAAAAGCATAACAAGGGCCGTACCAAGGAAAGCTGCTATCAAAACGCTGAGGATCCAGCTGATGACTTCATGTACCGCTTTGTAACTTATTCTCTTTTTTCTTTTATAAAAGGACAAACCGCCCGTATTTCTAGCCATACTCAGTTATTATATCATAATTATGCACAAAAACAAAGAAAGATAGGCTCTCCGGGCTATTAAGAATTCATAAGAAAAAGGCAATCCTTCAAATGAAGAATTGCCTTTAAGTGCAAAAGAAAAGAATTATTTAACGATTTCCTTAACCTTAGCCTTCTTACCAACACGATCACGAAGGTAGTTAAGCTTAGCACGTCTAACTTTACCTTTTCTAACTACTTCAATCTTCTCTACGTTAGGAGAATGAAGGGGCCAGGTCTTTTCTACACCTACACCGTTTGAAGACTTTCTAACGGTAAAGGTCTCTCTGTTGCTTCCGCCCTGACGCTTGATAACGGTTCCCTCGAAGATCTGGATTCTTTCGCGGTTACCTTCCTTGATCTTGCCGTGTACCTTAACGGTATCTCCTACTGCAAAATCATCGATCTGAGCCTTTAACTGCTCTGCTTCGATCTCTTTAATAATGTCGCTCATTTTAAGCTCCTTCCTTACAATGGATGTTCTTAATACCATTTAGGTAACAGAGGACCATCTTTGTTTACACAACATTAATAATCTACTACAAAGAATCGTAAATTGCAAGTACTTTTTGCATTTACCTATATCTTTATAAGTGTAGCCAGGTAAGTATCTTGTCTCCCCCGTAAACTCCCATTTTTTCCTGAAGTTTAATCGAGGCCTCATTGCCTAAAACAACTTGCCCGTAAGGTATCCTTCCGAGCTCTAAATCCTTGTTAAACATAAAAGACTCAAGATCGGCGGCATACCCTTTATGCCTGTGCTTTTCGTCGATATAAAGCATACCGATGCTTCCTTCTCCGTGGCATCCTATAAAACCGGCTATTTCGCCGTCTTCAAAGATTCCGTATACAACGCCGTCTCTTACTCTGCTTACAGCGTACTCATATCCGCCGAGTTCGTATGCCTTACCGACAAAATCTGCATACTTTTCATCAAGAAGTCTTATATCTTTGTTTTTTATCTTGTGATGAACATTTTCGGTGTATACATAGTTGTACACATCGCAGGATTTTTCGAGACCGGGAACATCTTTAAGAATATCTCCGAACTCCTTTGAAACCACAATACTGTGAATATTATCGGGGATGATATCAAAAAACTCCTTAACATCCATCACAGCGTTTGTATCAACAAGTACCAACTCATCACAGGGCATATAAATGATCAGAGGTTCTGTGCAGATGATTTCTCCCGTACCGCGGCGAAGAGCTTCGATAAGCTGTATATTGTTTCTCTTATCCTTAAGAAGCTCTTTTATGCATTTGTTTCGAAGCTCATATTTTTCGTAAAGATCGGGTCTTACTTTTTTTGTAAGGATTTCCGCTTTACTCCTTCTAAAAGCAGCGACCTCTTTCGGATTTCCGGTAAGAAGCTCACAAGGGACACTTTCCCCCTCCCAGATTTCGGGTCTTGTATATTGAGGGTATTCCAAAAGGTCTCCGTAGAAAGACTCCACATCCGCAGATGTCTCATTTCCAAGGACTCCGGGAATAAGTCTGGCTATAGCATCGATCATAACAAGAGCAGGTAACTCACCGCCGGTTAATACATAATCACCAATGGATAATCTGTCTGTAACTATTTTATCCAGAACTCTTTCGTCGATTCCCTCGTAGTGACCGCATAAAAATACGATCTCATCCTCTTTTGAAAGGCTTATGGCATCACTTTGTTTAAAAGGTTTTCCCTGGGGAGTAACGTAAATGACGCGCTGTTTTCTTGTAATTCCATCGGCAGCCACATCACCTGCGGCATTTTCCTTATTAAGCTTTAAGGATTTAAATGCGTCATACACCGGCTGTGCCTGCATAAGCATTCCGGCTCCGCCGCCGTATGTATAATCATCGACTCTTCCGTTTTTATCCTTACTAAAGTCTCTGATATTTACTGTATTTACATTTAAGAGCCCGTTTTCACAGGCTCTTCCCAAAATACTCGTATGTACTCCCGACTCTATAAACTCGGGGAATAAAGTAAGAACATCAATTTTCATTAGATCACCGGTAACTAGCAAATATATCTGCCGACAAAAGGTATCCTTCTCGCAAGCGCAGAGCCCAAAATACCTATAAGGACCACAGCAAAGCAGTAGAAAAGTATTCCGGCCGCAAGCGGCATAGCATCATGAATTCTTCCGATTATCGGTATGTTTTCAATAATAAGTAAATGAGACAAATATAAGCCGAAGGTGTCGATTCCGACTTCGCTGACAGCCCATTTAAGCCCATAAGGCACTTTTCTGTCTTTAAAAAGATCAAATATAAGGCTAAAAAGCGAGACAGAATAAAAGAAAGTAAAACTCATATAACTGTCAACAAGTTCCGCAGCGGCTATTCCATGCTTGATGGAAACAAATATAAGCAAAAATATGCTTGATGCGAGTCCCAATCCGCCTAAAATATACAAAATCTTTTTGGTGACCTTTTTAAGGCCTATGTGAACAATATAATAGCCGATTACAAAATATCCGGCATATGAGCAAACAAGCGTAATGTTTCTCATATCCATCACCGTATCGACCATATCAGCGAAGTGAAAGGCTTTAAGGCTTTCGGCTCCTATCTGAAAAACTATAAAAATAATGATAAAGTATCTGATCTCAGCTTCGGAAGCGCTTTTTACCCACCTTAAAAGAATAGGGCTGATGATATACAAGCCAATTATCATAGGCAAAAACCAGAGGTGAGGTCTGGACACTATAGCACACCAGATAAACCCTTTGAAGCCGTTTCTGTATTCTACGAAATCAACGATTCCGTAGATAAAGCTCCAAAGGACAAAGCAAACAGTGATCCTTAAAATGTTATGGATCCAAAGCTTTTTAATATCAATCTCTTTCCCGGGGGAAAGAAAAAGAGCACCGCTAATCATAACAAATATCGGTACTCCAAAGTGCGAAACAGAATTAATGAGGGCCGACGTGGTCCAACCCGCCGAACCTATTTCTAAGGAATACAGGTTTCCGGAAGTAAGATGCATTAATACAATGCTTATCGCGGAAATTATCCTCAAAATATCAAAGGAAATATTTCTGTTAGAATAATCTTTCAAAATAAAACCCTCATAAATTAATCAAGTAAACCGTCAAGGAGATGAACCTTCATACAGCCTTCCTCAACGTCCACATCAAGAATACAGTCTTTGATGGCGGGGATAAGAACCTCTTTACCGTCATTCATACTTACCACATAAACATCATTGGCTCCGGTAGGCATTACTTCTTTCAAGGTACCGAGTTCGCTTCCGTCATCGCAGATCACTTTAATACCGATAAGATCGGCTATAAAGTATTCATCTTTTGAAAGTCTGACAGCATTCTTACGGTCAACAAAAATACCCCTTTGGCGATATTTAACCACTTCCTCGGGAGTATCAATGCCCTTTAGTTTTAAAAGAACCTTGTCAGAGACACGGGCGCTCTCAACCTCAAACACCTTGAAACCTTCTTTAGTCTCGACAAAAACCTGTTTAAGTTTCTTAAAGCGCCTCGCATCATCCGTCGTAGGATAAACCTTCATCTCACCGCGAACGCCGTGAGATGAGGTGATTATACCAATTTTGAAATAGTCTTCCATAATCTTATTCCACTATTTCAACATCTACTCTTGTATTATCTCTGGTTGAAGCAGCCTTAACAACGGCGCGGATGGATTTTGCAATCCTTCCCTGCTTTCCTATAACCTTACCCATATCAGAAGGGTCAACACGAAGTTCTACTACAATGTTTCTGCCTTCTGTTTTCTCGGTTACTACAACCTTATCCGGATTGTCTACAAGAGCCTTGGCCATTACTTCTACTAATTCTTTCATTGCAAGCTCCTTTGACAAAAAGATTAGATGTTATTATTTCTCAATTCCTGCAATCTTGAAGAGCTTAGAAACAACCTCAGTAGGCTGAGCTCCGTTAGCGAGCCACTTCTTAGCTGCTTCTTCGTCAATATTGAAGCTTGAAGGATCGGTAGAAGGATTGTAAGTACCAATCTCCTCGATAAATCTTCCGTCTCTGGGTGAACGAGAATCTGCAACGATTACTCTGTAGATGGGAGCCTTCTTCTGGCCCATTCTTCTTAATCTGATCTTAACTGACATTTTGGTTTCCTCCATTAAAAAAAATAAATTATTAATATAAACAAAATCATTTTCCCTGATCAGCAAAATGAAAATGTACTTAAGTTAGAAAGGTCTGCGGCCTCCGCCGAAACCTCCGAATCCGCCCATGCCGCCAAAAAGCCCTCTTCCGTGCTTATTGCCGCCCATTTGCTTCATCATTTTCTGGCTTTGTTCAAACTGTTTGACAAAGCGGTTAACTTCCGCGATATCAACACCGGCGCCTTTGGCAATCCTGAACTTTCTTCTGGGATTTAAGAGCTTGGGGTTGCGTCTTTCGGAAGGAGTCATAGAAAGAACGATGGCTTCCATATGAGCAAGTTTCTTTTCATCAACCATGCCCTCTAAATCCGAAGCTTTCATACCCATGCCGGGAAGCATTCCCATGATTCCCGCAAGGCCGCCCATGTTCTTCATCTGCTTCATGCTTTCAAGGTAGTCCTCAAAATCGAACTGTCCTTTTTTCATGCGCTTAGCCATGTCGCGGCTTTTATCTTCATCTATGTCGATGCTTTCCTGAGCCTTTTCAATAAGGGAAAGCACATCGCCCATTCCAAGGATACGGCTTGCTATTCTGTCGGGATGGAACTGCTCGAGATCGTCAAGCTTCTCACCCATTCCGCAGTAAAGGATCGGCTTACCGGTAACAGCCTTTATTGAAAGAGCCGCACCGCCTCTCGTATCGCCGTCAAGCTTTGAAAGGATGACTCCGTCTACTCCGACTTTTTCATCAAATTCCTTTGCTACATTGACAGCATCCTGACCGGTCATAGCATCAACAACAAGGATTGTCTGATGAACTTCTACGGCCTTCTTTATATCTTCAAGCTCCTGCATCATATCTTCATCCACATGAAGACGTCCGGCAGTATCTAAGATAACTACATTAAATCCGTTCTTTTCGGCGTACAAAAGAGCCTCTTTTGCGATAACGGGCGGCTTAACATCTGTACCTAAAGAAAAGAAATCAACAGAAACCGCTTCAGCGTTAATACGCAGCTGTTCTACAGCGGCAGGTCTGTATATATCGCAGGCAACAAGAAGACTCTTTTTACCCTTGTTTTTAAATCTCTTTGCCATCTTAGCGGTGGCTGTTGTTTTACCGGCACCCTGAAGTCCAGCCATCATAATAACGGTAATGGCTTTTCCGGGCTGAAAAGCTACTTCGCTTGTTTCGCTTCCCATTGTGCTGATAAGCTCATCATTTACAAGCTTAATAACTGTCTGCGCAGGATTAAGTCCGGTTAAAACATCGCTTCCAACAGCTTTTTCCTCGACGGTCTTGACAAACTGTTTGACCACCTTGAAGTTAACGTCAGCCTCAAGGAGCGCCATCTTGACTTCCTTTAAAGCGGCTTTAACATCTTCCTCGGTAAGTTTTCCTTTACTGCGAAGCTTTTTAAATACATTTTGAAGTTTATCTGTTAAGCTTTCAAATGCCAAATTACAATTCCTCTATGATCCCCTCGGAAAGCTTTGCAATTTCCTTTAAAGCTCCCTTCATTTTAGCGGGATCCATCTCCCCCGAAAGTAGGGATATATCCGATGCTTTCTTTTTGATCGATACAAATTTAGAAACAAGATGTAGCTTATCTTCGTATCCTTGAAGTATCTTATCGCATCTTTTAATAAGGTCATGCACGCCCTGTCTGGAGATTCCTTCTTCTTCGGCAACCTCAGCCAATGACATATCATCAAAAACGGACCTTTCATATATACTCTTTTGATGATCCGTTAAAAGTTCACCGTAGAAATCATATAATAAAGATTTTTCAAAAAGCTCATCCATAATATAGCTCCGAGGCAAACTTCAATCAAAAATACAAATATCAAAAGCGCACATATACTAAAATAGTACATGTGCGCCAATCTGTCAAGTATTTTTTCTTTACACCCTTAAAAACTTTTAAAGGCAGATTACTCAAGCTTAAACTTATTAACGATATCAATAAGGCTGTAAGCTGTCTTTTGCTGCTGCTGAGCCATATCCGCAACGCTTTCAACCGCATTGGATACATTATTAACGGAGTCTGTGATCTCAGCCGATTTTCCGGAAGTATCCTGTGTAGATTCAGCGATACTTGCAACAGCGTCATTAACTTCATTCATAGAATTGCGGATCATCTCTGTCATCTCATCGATCTGAGCTGCGAGTTTTCCAAATAGAGATGCATCATCGCCGTACTGATGTCCAACCTCTACGAAGTTGTCATAGTCGGGAGTAACGGTCTCGGTAACAAATGAAAGAAGCTTGTTTGATCCCTCAGCCATCTCAAGGAATGCTGTCTGGATCTCATTGGTAGTACCCTTTATCTTTTCAACGGCATCTGCTGTTTCGGATGCAAGCTTATTGATCTCGGTAGCAACTACAGCGAAACCTCTTCCGGCCTCTCCTGCTCTTGCAGCTTCGATTGAAGCGTTGAGTGAAAGGAGGTTGATCTGTTCCGCAATCTCGGAAATCGTAGAGGCAAGAGTGTCGATTTCGTTGACAACTTCTACCTTTGCATTAGCTCTCTCAAGCTCATCGCGTCTAAGCTTAGCGATTGAGATTGCCTCATCATGCGCTTTGCTCGACTTCTCCTGGATTTCCTTTGCACGTCCTGTGATACGTTCAACTTCATGCTTAGTAGTTTCGGTCTCTTCTGCAAGTCCTCTTACGGATTCGTTTACATCGGCTACAGAAGCGCTAACCTGCTCTGTAGCGGCACCTGTCATCATCATAGCGTCGTTAACAACAGCCATGTTCTCACGGATTCTCTCGAACTCCGCATTAAGCTCTTCGCTCATTGCGCCGAGAGTTGTGGAAGCATCGTTAATATCACGAGACTCCTTGGCAATACCCTGAATGATAGACTTGTTGTTATAATACATATCATTAAGAGCGTTACCAACCTTACCGACTTCATCCTTTGATCTTACTTTCAAAGGATCGATAGTAAAGTCTCCGGATGCAAGTACGCCGGCAAAAGCAGAAACCTTGGCAAGCTGGCTTGTAATGGCGTTGATTACAAGGAAGATAACAACAGCGCCTACGACAAGGGCTATAACAAGGATAATGATCATAATATTGAGCATCTTGTATACATTTGCGAGAAGCTCTTTGTCATCGATCTGGAGCATCAGCTTCCAGTTAACCTCGGGAAGTGTTGAATAAAATACATCATATTTAACATTTCCTTCGTTATAGGTTCCTGTTCCCTCATCGGTTGCAAGGACGGTTGATCCCAAAGAGGCAAGCGATTTATTTGCATCTGCAGTTATATTCTCACCGTTCTCAGACTTTGTGGTGTCTTTATGGTAAAGGAACACACCGCTTGAAGTGGTAAGCATAGCAGATCCGGTCTCACCCATCTTGATGCCGCCTACTACCTCTTCAATTGTTCCAAGCTGGATATCTACGGTAACGCAGCCGATAAACTTCTGCTGTCTGTTGAAGATAGGCGCTGAGCAGGTCGCCATAACCGTCTGGGATACGGGATCGTAATATGGGTCTGTTATCTGAGCTTCCCCGCTGGTCATAGTCATAGCATTAGTATAATACTCTTGCACAAAATAATCGTACTCTTTATTACTGTAGTCCATGGTAAGAACTATCTCACCGTTATCTACATAGTAATAAGGTCCGTAGTAGCGCTTGTCGGGGTCAAACTTAAAGGGCTCGAACCAAAGTCCTGCTCCGGAGATCATGTCGTTATTTTCGATAATGCGCTTAAGCATCATCTCATAGGTCTGTGGGGTTGTTTTAACATAAGTTGCGGAAACCGCACTGGCGATATTAAGAGCTGTAAATCTGATGTTGTCGAGCTCGCCGTTCATCTGATTGATTGCGGCGTCAAGAGTAGCGTCAGCAACCTGCTTGGCCTGATCGGTTATAATTGTTCTACTCTCCTGAAGGCTAAAAATTGCCATAAATATAAGTACTAAAGCAAACAGAGGCAATAATGTAACCAGCATCTTTGTTTTAATGCTTCTCATAAAAATTCCTCCTATAGCATAAAGTTTACGAGTTTTAAATTTATTATACTTTAGGAGGAATGTAAAGTCTATGTAAAACTTGGTCAATAATTATAAAAAAATTATAAACCATTGTCTATTTTTTATATTTTTGTGGATACAAGTCTCGGTTTGTAGCCCTCTTTTTCAAGAGCATCCATAATCTGATTTTTGTGTTCAGTTCCGAAGGCTTCAAGAGTGATCCTAAGCTCAACGGCAGCGCTTCTGTTGATGGAAACAAACTGGTTGTGTTCAAGTTTGATAACATTTCCGCTCTCTCTTGCGATCTCGCCAGATACTCTTGAGAGCTCGCCCGGCTTGTCTGGAAGAAGTACGGATACGGTAAATATCCTGTCTCTTAAGATAAGTCCCTGCTGAACAACGGATGACATTGTGATAACATCCATATTTCCGCCGCTTAAGATAGACACTACTCTCTTGTCCTTAGCATCAAGCTGTTTTAAGGCTGCAACGGTAAGAAGTCCGGAATTTTCAACAACCATTTTATGGTTCTCGACCATATCAAGGAAAGCTACAACAAGATCGGCATCCTCAACAGTGATGATATCGTCAAGATTCTCTTTAAGGTAAGGGAAGATCTTGCTTCCGGGGGTCTTAACCGCAGTACCGTCGGCGATTGTATTTACTCCGGGAAGAGTAACAACTTTACCCGCTTCAAAAGAAGCTTTCATGCATGCTGCTCCCGCAGGCTCAACGCCTATAACTTTAATCTTTGGATTAAGTAACTTGGTAAGAGTAGACACGCCTGTTGCAAGTCCGCCTCCTCCGATGGGTACAAGTATATAATCAACCAGAGGAAGCTCCTTTACGATTTCCATAGCGATTGTTCCCTGTCCGGTAGCAACGCAAAGATCGTCGAAGGGATGAACAAAAGTATAGCCGTGCTCATCAGCAAGCTCATAAGCCTTGGCGCAAGCCTCATCGTAAACATCTCCGTGAAGGATTACTTGAGCACCATAACCCTTTGTTCTGTTAACCTTTATAAGAGGAGTAGTGGTAGGCATAACGATCGTAGCCTTAGCTCCGAAAGCCTTCGCCGCGTAAGCCACGCCCTGTGCATGGTTTCCCGCAGATGCTGTGATAACACCCTTGTTTCTTTCCTCCTCACTTAAAAGACTCATCTTGTAGTAAGCGCCTCTAAGCTTGTAAGCCCCGGTATACTGCATATTCTCTGGTTTAAAGTATATCTTATTACCATACTTGGCACTGAAATACTCAGAATATACAAGTTTAGTTTCGGATGTCACTTTCTGTACAACTTCCGTTGCCTCTTCAAAAGCATCAAGAGTAAGCATTTCTTTTTTCATCTTAAAAGCCTCTTTTCCATTTCCTAAATTAACTAACTGAATATAGCTTCGACAAAGGAATCGGGATCGAATTTCTGAAGATCGTCGATCTGTTCGCCTACGCCGATATACTTAACGGGTATATCAAGCTCGGATTGTATCGCTACAGCGATACCGCCCTTTGCCGTTCCGTCCATCTTGGTAAGGACTATTCCCGTAAGGGGAGCAACTTCGGAGAATTCCTTTGCTTGGACAAGCGCGTTCTGTCCTGTTGTACCGTCAAGGACGATAAGGTTTTCTCTGTGTACCTCGGGGAACTCTCTTGAAATGATCTTGTCCATCTTACGAAGCTCTTCCATAAGGTTCTTCTTGTTATGAAGCCTACCCGCGGTATCGATAAGGAGTACGTCTATGCCTCTTGCCTTGCAGGCGGAAACAGCGTCAAAAACAACGCTTGCGGGATCTGCACCGTTTACGCTGCCAACGATTCCGACATCGGCTCTTTTTGCCCAGACTTCAAGCTGTTCACCCGCTGCGGCTCTGAAAGTATCGGCCGCCGCAATAAGGACTTTCTTTCCTTCGGCTTTAAACTTAGAAGCAAGCTTTCCGACGGTCGTTGTCTTTCCTACGCCGTTGACTCCGATAACCATAATAACGGACTTTTCCGTCTCAAACTTATACTCCGTCTCTCCCACAGCCATCTGCTGTTTGATAGACTCCTTAAGGATCTCTCTGCATTCTTCGGTCTTTTTAAGATGCTCTTTTTTTACTTTCGCCTTAAGATCCTCAATGATGTTATCCGTAGCGGTAACACCGATATCGGCCATTATAAGGATTTCTTCCAACTCCTCATAGAAATCATCATCAATTTCAGATGCCGTAAAGGCATTGTTTAAGTTTTTGACAAAGCTGTCTCTTGTTTTTGTAAGTCCGGCTTTTAATCTGCCGAAGAAACCGATCTTGCTCTCTTCTTCCATTTAAGCGTCCAAATCCTTTTCTATGAGGTTAACAGATACAAGCGTTGAAACACCCTTTTCCTGCATGGTAATACCGTAAAGTCTGTCAACATTTTCCATAGTTCCTCGTCTGTGAGTAATAACGATGAACTGAGTATGCTTGGTAAGCTTATGCAAATACTTTGCAAATCTTCCGACGTTAGAATCATCAAGCGCCGCCTCAATCTCGTCAAGGAGACAGAAAGGCGAAGGCTTAAGGTTCTGAATCGCAAACATCAGCGCTATGGCTGAAAGAGCCTTCTCACCACCGGATAACTGCATCATATTCTGAAGCTTCTTTCCCGGGGGCTGAGCGATGATCCTGATTCCCGCCTCAAGGATATCCTCTTCTTCCATAAGTTCAAGAGTACCTTTTCCGCCTCCGAAGAGTTCCTTAAATACTCTGTCGTACTCTTCGCTGATCTCTTTAAACTTCTCGGAAAACTGCTTACGCATAGCGCTGTCAAGCTCTGCGATAATACCCTTCAAGGTCTCGGCCGCCTGAACAAGATCCGTCTGCTGAGTCTTCATAGTATTGTAACGCTCGGATATTTCTTTATACTCCTCAATAGCGTTTACATTGACATCGCCGAGTCTCTTTATCTTGTCCTTAACTTCGGCAATATCTCTCTTCATAACGACAAGATCATTCATAGACTCATCGCGGATAGCCGCCGCTGCAGAAAGAGTGATCTCATATTCATCCCACATATAATTGATGTGGCTCTCAATGGATTCCTCGCTCTTTTCCTTTTGAGATGTGAGTCTGAAAACTTCCTTATCAAGGGAAGCCATCTTATCCGCAAGGGCTTCTCTGTCTTCGAAGAAGGTCTTTTGCTTAGCCGAAAGCTCTGCCTTCTTTTTGATGTTTTCCTGCATCTCGGTTTGCTTATTCTCGGCAACGGAATAGGATTTTTCGATAGTCTCCTCAATAAGGGAAATATTTTCCTTATTTTCCGCAACCATCTTCTCGTTGGCCTCGAGAGCGGAAAGCACGGCAGAAAGCTCTTCATCCGATTTCGAAAGCTCGGCATCTATTCTGTCAAGGTTTTCCTGCTTATACAAAAGGGCCTGACGCATCTTGGTCACTTCAACTTCAAATGCGTTTACTTTAGCTGAGCTTTCCGTCTCTTCTTTATGCTTTTCATCAAGAAGTCTGCCAAGCTCAGCTATCTTTTCGTTTGCTAAGCTTTCCTTTTCTTCGCTCAAAGCAAGCTCATCCTTGGCGCTTTCTCTGCCCTCTGCAATCTCTGCGAGCTGCTTTTCGATGTCCTGCTGTTCCGAAGCAAGGCTTAAAGCGTTCTCTGATTCTTCCTCCATACGCTCTCTTGCGGATGAAAGGTTTATTCTGGCGGTATTTTGCTTTATTGTAAGATCGGAAATCTCAAGCTTAATATGTTCAAGCTTTGTACGCATTTCCGTTCTCTTATCGCGCAACTCGTTAACCTCTTTATCGCCTCTTTCAATCTCTTTTTCTAGCTTGTCTACGCTCTTTTCAAGGTCTGCGATCTCTCGGCGCTTTCCGAGGAAATTGGTATTGTTTTTAAAAGCACCTCCGCTAATGGCGCCGCCCGGAGCAAGTAACTCGCCCTCAAGGGTAACCATACGGATCGTGTAATTGTATTTTCTTGCAATCTTTGTTGCGTTGTCCACGCTGTCTACAACGACAAATCTTCCAAGAAGGCTTTCTGCGATCTTTTCATACTCTTTATCTGTATCAACAAGAGTATGTGCAAGTCCTAATACGCCCTTTTCGTTAAGAACGTCTATAGCCTTAATCTGCTGAGGGTTTGAAACTGCGTCCATGGGAAGGAATGTAGCTCTTCCAAGCTTTCCCTCTTTAAGGAAACCTATAAGCTTCTTTGCCGTATCTTCATCCTTTGTGACAATATTTTGAATATTACCGCCGAGAGCAGTTTCAATTGCGGTCTCGTACTTTTTATCAACCTTGATAATATCGGCAACAACTCCCACAATTCCCTTAAAGCGAGACTTTTGCTCCATAACCTTTTTAACGCTTCCGCCGTATCCTTCGTATCTTTCGGCGATGTCTAAAAGGGTCTGCAGCTTTGTCTTTTCCTGGTGGTAAAGAGCCTGATCGCTTCTAAGCTTATCATCGGTTTTATTTATCTTGGAACGAAGCTCTTCAATTGTGCTTTCGGTTTCCTTTTCTTCTTTTTGCTTGGAAGTGATCTCTTCCGTAGCCTTTTCAAAGACATCCTCAAGCTCTTTTATTGACTCTTTTCTTTCTTCCTCATCGCTCTTTACGCGAAGGATTCTGGAATTAAGCTCCGCCTTACGAACGTTTATCTGCTCGCTTAAAGAGTCAAAACGGCTCATCTTGGCCTTTATCGTAGATCTTGAGTTAAGCTCTCCGATGATAATATTTTTATTCTCTTCAAGTTCGCTGTTCAGCTTTTCGATCTCGCTTTGAACCCTTGATAGAGCATCAGCAAGTTCTTTTGCTGTATTTTCCGTTTCAAGAGCCTTTTCATCGGCGTCTTTATTGTCGTTTAAAATCTTTTCACGCTCTGCCCTTCGTTTTTCGATTTCTTCGTTAATTGAATTCTTACGCTCAAGATAATATGCATCGGAATCCCCGGCAGACCTTATTTTTTCCTTTAACAGCTCAATCTGACCTTCAAGGCGGCTTCTGTTAAGATCGGTATTTGAAAGCTCGTTTCTAGCGCTTTCAATCTCCTTATCAAGACCGGCGATGGTCTCCTGCATGCGGTCATATTCTTCCTTGACTCCGTCATACTCCTTTTTAACACCGGTAAGATCTTCACTTGCGATACTGAGCTTTTCCTCAACATCAATAAGCTTAGACTTAAGGCTTTCATGTTCAAGAAGGAAGGCATTGACGTCGAGAGTCTTAAGGTTTTCTTTAAGAGAAAGATACTGCTTGGCCTTCTCGCTCTGGCGCTCTAACGGACCGACCTGGCGCTCCAGCTCGGTTAAAATGTCATTAACTCTGACAAGGTTATTCTGCTCATTTTCAAGTTTCTTTAAAGCGGAAGCCTTGCGTCTTTTAAACTTTACGATTCCCGCAGCTTCATCAAAAAGCTCACGTCTCTCCTCGGGCTTTCCGGAAAGGATCTTGTCGATCTGACCCTGTCCGATGATGGAGTAACCTTCTTTACCGATACCTGTATCGTAGAAAAGCTCATTTACATCTTTAAGGCGACAAGCCGTTCCGTTTAAAAGGTATTCGCTCTCACCGGATCTGTAGAGGCGTCTGGCAATTGTAACCTCTTCAAAATCTGTAGGAAGCGCATGATCCGAATTATCAAGAGTAATAGCTACGTATGCATAACTTAAGGGCTTACGAGTCTCTGTTCCGGAGAAAATGACATCGGTCATTGTTCCTCCGCGGAGCTGTTTAACGCTCTGTTCTCCCAAAACCCATCTGACAGCATCGGCTACATTACTCTTTCCCGATCCGTTAGGTCCTACAATACCTGTAATTCCGTTGTGGAACTGAAAAACGATCTTGTTTGCAAAGGACTTAAATCCCTGTACTTCAATACTTTTTAGAAACATATCCCTGATCTCTCAACTTTAATAACGCCTCATAAGCAGCCTGCTGTTCCGCAGCCTTTTTTGTACGGCCTTTGCCTCTTCCGAGCTCGTTCTTTCCGCTCTTTACAATAACCTCAAACTCTTTATCGTGTTCCGGGCCATTCTCGCCTAAAAGGACGTATTCGAATTCTTTCTTTAACTCCCCTTGCATAACTTCCTGAAGGGTACTTTTACTGTCATAAAAAAGGACCTTATTCTCAAGATCTGACAAAATGAACTTGTTAATATGATCTTTTGCTTTATCCATGCCACCGTCAAGGAAAATAGCGCCGATAATGGCTTCCATGACATCGGAGGTGATGCTTTCACGGCCTCTTCCGCCCGTGCTCTCCTCACCCTTACCGAGAAGAATATATTTGCCGAGATCTAAATCTCTGGCACAAATAGCCAAAGAGGGCTCACACACCATAGAAGCGCGCAATTTAGTAAGACGTCCCTCCGGCAAATCCGGATATTTATGAAAAAGGAATTCCGAGGAAACGACTTCTAAGACAGCGTCTCCGAGAAATTCTAATCTTTCATAATCACCCGATTTATTGATCTTTTGCTCATTGGCATAGGAGCTGTGGGTAAGGGCCTGTTTCAAAAGGCTTTTATCCTTAAACTCATAACCAATGGCTTTTTCCAAACCATTTAAATCCAAAGTATTCATTTTTAAGTATTCCTGTTTAAGTGAAAAAGATTCCCAGATGACCATATTACATCCGGGAATCATTTATTCCAAATGTTTGATCCAAAGAAAAGATTTAGCTTAAAGCTTCCTTGATAAGTTCAACAGCCTGTCCTACGGTTGTAATCTGCTCAGCCGCATCCTCTTCTACGTGAATATCGAAAGCGTCCTCGATACCCATAACGATCTGATATACGTCGAGTGAATCAGCTCCAAGATCGTCGGTAAAAGTAGTTTCGGGTGTGATCTCATCGGGATCTACATTTAATACTTCCGCAATAATTGCTTTTAATTTTTCAAGTTCCATAGTAAAGTTTCCTTCCTTAATTACAAAAAAAATATCTTAGTTATCAGATTCCGTTTTAAGCAATTCTTTGATCTTGCCGTTTATATCCAAATCTGTAAACTTAACACACTGTAAAACAGAGTTTTTAATGGCAACGGATGAGCTGCTTCCGTGAGTCTTTACGAGAAGCCCGTTGCATCCGAGAAGAGGCGCGCCGCCGTAACTCTCGGTATCAAATATCTTAAGAGTCTTTTTAAGAGCTTTCTTGGACATCAACGCTCCGATCTTTGAAATAAAGGTACTCATAAGTCCCTTTTTGATCATCTTGACCAAAGCTCCGCTCACGCCTTCCATCATCTTAAGAACAACATTTCCCGTAAATGCTTCGGCTACCACAACATCGCAGGCTCCGTGAGGAATATCTCTCGCTTCGCAGCTTCCTACGAAATTGATTCCCTTTGCCTCTTTAAGGAGAGGAAAAGTTTCCTTAACAAGAGCATTACCCTTTTCTTCCTCGGCTCCGATATTAACGATTCCGACAGTGGGATTCTTAATGCCAAGGAAATTCTCGGCGTAGATAGAACCCATCTGAGCGAACTGTACAATAGCGGTAGGCTTGGCGTCTACATTGGCACCGCAGTCTAAGAGGAACGAAATACCCTTTGTTGTAGGGATAACGGTTGCAAGAGGCGGTCTCTCGATACCCTTAATACGACCAACGATTATCTGGCCGCCCACAAGGAAAGCACCGGTAGATCCGGCAGTAACAAGAGCGTCGCAGTTTCCTTCTTTTACAAGGTACATTGCCCTTACAAGAGAAGAATCCTTTTTGCGCCTTACAGCGTTAACGGGAGGCTCCGCAGTCTCGATCACTTCAGTGCAATGAACGATTTCAATAGAGTCGGGATCGTACTCGTATTTAGCGAGCTCTTCCCTTATCTCCGGTTCCTTACCGCAAAGAAAGATCTTAACACGCTTCTCGGCATTAACTGCTTCAACAGCACCCTTAACAATCTGCTCAGGGGCGTTGTCGCCGCCCATAGCGTCTACGGCAACCTTGACGATTCTGTCCATAAAAGCTTATCTCCAATTTTTATTGTATACGTTTTGCTTCTTACCTAAAAGATACTATACAAGAGGGTGAATCAAAAATCAACATAAAAATAACAAAAAAAAGAAGCTGAAAAATCAGCTTCTTTGTAACCTCTTATTAATGCTCAGAAGAGTATCAATCAACGTCGATGACCTGCTTCTTGTCATAAGAGCCGCACTTCTTGCAAACTCTGTGGGGCTGCATAAGAGCGCCACACTTGCTGCACTTTACGAGAGTAGGAGCAGACATCTTCCAGTTAGCTCTTCTCTGATCTCTTCTTCCCTTGGAAGATTTGTTCTTAGGGCAGATAGACATGATTTACACCTCCTTAGTGGATTCCAATTTATCGAAAATAGCTGCCATGCGAGGGTCCGGCACAAAGGTATCGCATCCGCAATCTCCCTCGTTCAAATCATGTCCGCAAACCGGGCAAAGCCCTTTACAGTCTTCTCGGCACAAGATCTTGACAGGCCAGTTTACAGTAATCTCTCCTTGCAAAAGCGCTTCGGTATCAAGGCTGTAGCCTTCCATGTAATCGAAAAGCTCTTCTTCCTCTTCACCTGCCGCAAAATCAGGGGATGCGACCTCTCTGTCTATCTGTATATCCAGATTTACCGGAGTACTCTTAAGACATCTGTCGCACTGTCCTTCAAATGACAGCTTAACATTTCCGCTCACATTAATCTTGCCTTTTTCAAGGTTCTGAAATTTTAAAACATATTTTTCCGAAGATGTTACCGGGAACTCGCCGAAACCACTGTCGTAAGAAGCTATCTCGGGACTGGTCTCCAAAGTACTTATCTTGCCGGATGAATTAAAAACATCAGAAAGATTAATCAGCATACTTTGTTCCTTTGCAATAAATTACACGCAAAATCGCATACTCGAATATTATATGAATCCACCCGTATTATGTCAAGTGATTTTCGAAAAAATCTGAAAAATTTAGGTACAATTTTTCTTATACACGTAAATTATCTTTTATTAATAGGAACATAAGGCACGTGAGTACCTACGTATTTGTACGCGGGACGAACGATCTTTCCGGCATTTAAGATCTCCTCGAGTCTGTGAGCACACCATCCTGAGATTCTGGCGATGGCAAAGATAGGGGTGTAGAGCTCCTCGGGAATTCCCATCATGCTGTATACAAGTCCGCTGTAGAAGTCCACATTGGCGCAAACTTCTTTGTGAACGTTCTTCTGCTGCATAATAAGCTTACCGGCGATCTTTTCAACTCTCTCGTAGAAATTAAAGTCGTCAAGACGTCCCTTCTCCTCAGCCAGCTTCTTGGCGTACTCTTTGAGCACAACCTCTCTGGGATCGGAAAGAGTATAAACGGCATGTCCCATTCCGTAGACAAGTCCCTGCTTGTCAAATACCTGCTTGTCGAGGATTTTCTGGATATAAGTCTTTACTTCCTTCTCATCCTCACGGTTCTTGATGTTTTTGTATAGATCGGCAAACATATTCTGAACCTTAAGGTTGGCACCGCCGTGACGGAATCCCTTAAGAGATCCGATTGATGCGGCAATTGAAGAATATGTGTCTGTGCCCGAAGAAGTGACAACGTGGGTCGTAAAGGTGGAGTTGTTTCCTCCGCCGTGGTCCGCGTGAAGGATAAGGGCTACATCCAAAACCTTGGCCTCAAGCTCTGTAAACTTACCGTCGGGACGAAGCATCTGCAAAATATTCTCAGCCACAGAAAGCTCCGGCTTGGGATTTCTGATAACAAGAGCCTCGTCCTTTCTGAAGTGGCAGTATGACATATAAGAATATACCGCTATAAGAGGAAGCTTGTTTATAAGCTCCAAGGACTGACGAAGCACATTCTTAGCCGAGATATCATCCGGGTTATTGTCGTATGTATACAGAGTAAGGATGCATCTCTGAAGCGCATTCATAATATTGGCATTTGAAGCCTTCATAACAACGTCACGGGTAAAACGGGCGCCGAGATTCTGGAACTCTCTGCTGACGCGGATGAACTCATCCAGCTGACTCTTTGTGGGGAGCTTTCCGAAGATAAGAAGATATGTTGTCTCCTCAAATCCGAATCTCCTGTCCCCAAGTCCCTTTATAAAGTCTACGACATTTACTCCCTGATAATAAAGGCGTCCGTCACATGGGATCTGGTTTCCGTCTTTAAGATCGTAAGCAACAACATCGGAAATCTCGGTAAGGCCTGTAAGCACACCTTTTCCGGCGGCATCACGGAGTCCTCTTTTTACATCATATTCAAGATAAAGGTTTTTATCTATACGATGGTTGCCTTCAAGGATCTGCTCCAGCGAATCGATTTCTTCCTTAATGTGATCCATCTCGGAAAAATCAAGCATTTCGTTGTGTTCATTGATAGAATAAATGTCTGCCATAAACGTTCCTCCTCAGATTGTATACAAGTATATTTGTATAACTTTTCTGATTATACAACTACTTTGAAGTCTCGTCAAGAAGAATACCCGCAGTATAGCTTATTGCTTTCTTAACTGCACCTTTTTCGAAAGGATTTAAAGGCTTAAATACTTTCTCTATACAGACAATACTGCATCCTTCATACTCTTAACGTAGTCATAGAGATACTTGCCCGCATCTTTTCCGTGCTCTGCAACGATCCTTACAATAGCGCTTCCTACAATAGCTCCGTCGGATTTAGCCGCCATAGCCTTTGCCTGATCGGGAGTACTGATTCCGAAACCGATAGCACATGGCGTGTCCGTTACCTCTCTTATATGTCCGATTATAGAATCAAGGTCGGTATTTATCTCACTTCTTACGCCCGTAACTCCCATAGAGCTTACAACATAGATAAAACCGTCTGCATCCTTGGCGATATTCTTGATCCTTTCCTCGGATGTAGGAGAAACCATTGAAATAACGGAGATATTATGCGCATTTGCAGGCTCTTCCATTTCCTGTTTTTCCTCAAAAGGCATATCGGGAACAATTATCCCGTCCACCCCGAGCTTCTCGCACTTTGAAAAGAATTCATCGTATCCGTAGTGGAACACAGGATTTGCGTATGTCATAAAGCAAAGAGGGATATCGCTTTCTTCTCTTACTCTTTTAACAATATCAAAAACGCCGTCAGTAGTCATTCCGCCCTTAAGTGCGCGGATATTGGCATCCTGAATTACAACACCCTCTGCGGTAGGATCCGAGAAAGGGATCCCAATCTCTATAAGGTCTGCTCCGGTTCTTGCCATCTCTAAGATATATTTAACCGTACTGTCCGCATCCGGATCACCGGCGGTTATAAAAGCAATAAATGCTTTACCGTTTGCATTATCAAAAGCTTTTGAAATCTTGTTTGTAATATTTTTGCTCATGTTCTTCTCCTCAATCGTGTAAATCAACGCCTCTGTATCTTGCTATAGCCGCAACGTCTTTGTCACCCCTTCCGGAGATACAGATAATAATGCTCTGATCGGGGGTATAGTTTTTGGCGATCTTTATAGCCTGTGCTACAGCGTGTGCACTCTCGATTGCAGGAATGATGCCCTCCGTCTTTGACAGATATTCAAAAGCGCAGACAGCTTCTTCGTCTGTGACAGGAACATATTTGGCTCTTCCGATATCGTGAAGATATGCATGCTCAGGTCCTATTCCGGGATAATCAAGTCCCGCAGAAATCGAATATACAGGCGCTATCTGGCCGTATTTATCCTGGCAAAAATAAGACTTCATTCCATGGAAAATACCAAGAGAACCTGTGGCGATAGTTGCCGCAGTCTCGGGAGTATCGACTCCTCTTCCTCCTGCCTCGCAGCCGATCAGTTCAACTTCCTTATCGGGGATAAAGTTGTAAAAAGCTCCGATTGAGTTTGATCCTCCGCCAACGCAGGCGATTACGGCAGCGGGAAGTTTTCCCTCAGCCTCAAGAATCTGAGCCCTTGCTTCCTTACTGATGACGCTCTGGAAATCTCTTACGATGGTAGGGAAAGGATGAGGTCCCATTACAGATCCCAGGCAGTAATGCGTATCCGCCACTCTTCCGGACCATTCTCTCATAGCATCGTTAACCGCATCCTTAAGGGTCATGGTTCCTGTTGTAACAGCATTAACCTTTGCTCCCAAAAGCTCCATTCTGTATACGTTAAGAGCCTGCCTAACAGTATCTTCCTTTCCCATAAAGATCTCGCATTCCATGTCAAGAAGAGCCGCAGCCGTTGCAGTTGCAACTCCGTGCTGCCCTGCACCGGTCTCAGCGATAAGTCTTGTCTTTCCCATCTTTTTGGCAAGAAGTGCCTGACCCAAAACATTATTGATCTTGTGGGAACCTGTATGGTTAAGATCCTCCCTTTTAAGATAAATCTTTGCTCCGCCAAGGTCTTTTGTCATCTTCTCCGCATAGTAAAGAAGCGAAGGTCTTCCGGCATAATTATTTAAAAGATCTGTTAGCTCTGCATTAAACTCCGGATCGTTTTTATAATGCTCGTATGCTTCCTCAAGCTTTATAAGCTCGTTCATAAGCGTCTCAGAAATATACTGTCCGCCGTGTATTCCGAATCTTCCTTTTTCGTTCATCTTGTCATCCTTCCTGTAGAAATTATAAAGTCCTTACTTGATGTATTTAAACCGTCCTATAAAGCCGGCCTGTTATCTTCCTCTTAACTGTCTAATCATCGCCGCTTTATCCGTGCTTCTCATAAATGTCTCGCCGATAAGAACAGCGTTTGTTCCGTTATCCTCAAGCCTCTTTATATCTTCCCTTGTTTTCATACCGCTTTCCGATACGAATAGGATATCCTCAGGCACAAGGCTTCTTAATTTTACAGAGTTTTCTATATCTACCGTAAAGTCCTTGAGATTTCTGTTATTTACTCCGACGATCCTTGCTCCTGCCTTAAGAGCTCTCTTAACTTCCTCCTCGTCATGTGCCTCAACTAAGGCGGATAGGCCCAATTCGTTTGCAATGCCCAAGTACTCGCTAAGCTGCATATCGCTTAAAATCGCGCAGATTAAAAGTACCGCATCCGCTCCCATGACTTTTGCCTGGTAGATCATATATTCATCAACGGTAAAGTCTTTTCTAAGAAGCGGTAAGCTAACAGCCTTTCTTATCTCGGACAAATACTCATCCTTTCCCATAAACCACTTAGGCTCCGTAAGAATGCTCATAGCATCGGCGCCGGCAGCTTCATATTCTTTCGCTATCTGCACATAAGGAAAATCCTTTGCGATAACCCCCTTAGAGGGTGAAGCTTTCTTTGCTTCGCAGATAAAGCTGATACCCGGCCCGGCGAGAGCTTTTTCAAAAGGTAAACCTGTCTTAGCGTCCAAATCTTTTGCTCTAATCTTTAGTTCACTAAGCGGCAGCAGGCTTTTTTCATGCTCAATTCTTTCTATGGTATACTTTGCTATTTCATCTAAAATCATATTTAGTTCTCCACATATGTTTTGCCAAAATCGCGTTGTCGCCGTAACTAAGTTTTATTCTAAGAAGTTAACCATAATTTTCTTACCCTCAGGAGTAAGTACGGATTCCGGATGAAACTGCACGCCGTAAACGGGATAATCTCTGTGCTCTACCGCCATAACCTCGCCATCATCCGTCGTTGCGGTAACCCTAAGACAATCAGGAATCGTATCTTCCTTTGCCGCAAGAGAATGATATCTTGCTACGGTCATTTTATCATCCATCCCTTTAAATAATACTGAGGAATTATCAAGCTTAGCTATAGATTGCTTCCCGTGCATAAGCTGCTTTGCGTAAGTTACGGTCGCTCCGAACACCTCGCAGATTGCCTGATGCCCTAAGCAGATACCCATAATAGGCTTTTTCCCTGCAAAGTACTTTATAACCTCTTCGCAGATCCCTGCCTCCGACGGTTTTCCGGGCCCCGGCGAAATAATGATACGTTCAGGATCAAGAGCCTCAATTTCAGAGACAGTCATCTCATCATTTCTTATAACCTTAATATCTGGATTGATACTTCCGATAAGCTGATATACGTTGTAAGAAAAACTGTCATAATTATCTATAAGCAGTATCATAATGTCCTCCCTTACTCGATTCCCTCGCAGGCTTTCTCAATGGCGTTTCTAACCGCAGCAGCCTTTTGGATGCATTCCCTGTATTCATTTTCCGGTACAGAATCTGCTACGATTCCCGCACCCGAGCGGATAAATACTTTACCGTTTTTCGAAAACGCAAGTCTTATTGCGATACATGTATCCAGGTTCCCTGTAAATGAAATGTAACCGATGGCACCTCCGTAGATGCCTCTCTTATTGTTCTCGAGTTCGTTTATGATCTCACAGGCGCGAAGCTTTGGAGCTCCGCTTAAGGTTCCGGCGGGAAGTATTGCATCGACTGCATCAAGAGCATCCTTATCGTCCCTTATATCGCCGCCTACCGTCGAGCCTATATGCATTACATGGGAGTATCTCTCGATGGACATATACTTTTCAACTTCTACCGATCCGATCTTACTGATCTTTCCTATATCGTTTCGTCCGAGATCAACGAGCATATTGTGCTCTGCTCTTTCTTTTTCGTCGGCAAGCAGTTCTTTCTCGAGAGCGATATCTTCCTCGTCTGTTTCTCCTCTTTTTCTTGTACCTGCAAGAGGGAAAGTATGGAGCCTTCCGTTTTCAAGCTTTACAAGAGTTTCGGGGCTGGCTCCCGAGATTTCTCCGTCGCTTCCCGAAAAGTAAAACATATAAGGTGAAGGATTTGAAGTACGAAGTACTCTGTATGCATCAAGGAGACTTCCTTCCATCTTAGCCTCAAGTCTGTTGGAAAGTACAACCTGGAAAATATCTCCCTCGAAGATATAGTGCTTACCCTTTTTAACCATCTCGCAATAGTTTTTCTCATCAAAAAGGGGTTCGAAATCACTTAAGAGCTTTAAAGGTTCGTTAGACGCCGGTTTACCGCTTAAGATGATTTCCTTCATCTCATTAAGCCTTTTAATTGCTGTATTGTAGCTGACATCAATGTCTTCGGTTCTTATATTGTAGATGAGGATTATCTTTTGCCTGTAATTATCGAAGGCGATAACCTTATGGAAAAGCATCAGATTGCAATCCTTAAAGCCGTCCTCATCCTTCGCATCAAGCTTAAGAGTAGGTTCGCTGTATTTTATATAGTCGTAGGAAAAATATCCTACAAGGCCGCCTGTAAAAGGTGGAAGTTCTTTATTTTCAGGGCTTTTGTATGTGTCAACAATTTCTCTGATAGCCCCTCTGATATCTTTTTTTTCGGATCTTGTTCCGTCGGGATCCGTTACGGTAACCTCACCATTGTAGGCGGTAATCTCCATTAAAGGATCGTATCCGAGGAAGGAATATCTTCCCCACTTTTTATCAGCCTCTGCGCTCTCAAGAAGATATACATGTTTGCTGACATTTTTAAGCTTTTTAAGGACCTCGATAGCTGTTGTTGAATCCGCAAATATCTCGCACCAGACGGGAATCACCCCATACTTTCCGGTATTTGCTATTGCCTTACATTCTTCCAGTGACGGATAGATTTTCATCTGATGCTCCTTTCTTACTTTGTTATAAACTCGTATATAAATATATAAAAAAACATCCTCGGCAAATAAACTATTTGCCAAGGACGGGATAAACTAAAATATCTCGCGGTGCCACCTTGATTCGCTTAAGCAGCGCTCTTATCGGAAGACCATCATCTTCTTTACCTTTAACGCAGGCTAACGTCGCAGTATACTCGGAAACTCCTTTCGCCACGCCCTCAGCGGCCCATTTGACAGCCAGTAATCCAACCTTTCTCAGCACCCGGTCTCTCTGTAAGCACTTTTACTGCCTTTATCCCCGCTTCAACGGTTTATATCTTAAATTGAATAAATATTACTACGTCACTTTACAGTTGTCAAGTGGTAAATTTGGTAAACATCCCCCTCAATACTTCCTGTCAAAAATGACACCCCAACCCCGTCCCCCTGTGTCATTTTGTTGACACCCCAACCCCGTCCCCGGGGGTCATAAATATCTTACTTTGATGACGAGGGCTTCATAGGGCTCGAGTATCATGTAATCAATCGGAAATGTGTAGGATGAATCCTTTTTATTCTTTAAAGGGTAATTGGATATAGCAACTTTCCCTTTGTGTCCTCTAAAAACCTTAGGCAGTACAAAGGGAATCTTCTCTTTAGCAAAAGAGGTAATAACAACATATCCGTTCTTATCAAGGCGCCTTTCGTACATATAAACGTAAGGATGGTTTTCCTCGTATTCCTTATATTTTCCGAAAAGCAACGTTTTGCTCTTTTGCCTAATCTTTATACACTCTCTGTAGAAGTTTAAAATGCTGTTAGGATTCTTTTCCTCCCTGGAGACATTGATCTTCCTGTAATTGGGATTTAAATAAAACCAGGGCTTAACCAAAGAGAATCCCGCGTATCTTCCGGAAGTCCACTGCATCGGAGTCCTTGCCGAATCTCTGCTGGATAAATGTATCCTCCGCAGCCTGTCTTTTTCATCATCCTTAAGATGATACTTAAAGTAATTATTTATAGAGGAAACGTCTATATACTTATGTATCGAGGACAGGCGGATATTAGTCATACCGATTTCCTGTCCCTGATAAATAAATGGAGTACCGTGCAAAAACAAATAGCAAAGTGCAAGGGCCGTTCCGCTTTCTCTGTGGTATTTCTCGCTTCCGTATCTGCTGATAACCCTTGGATGATCGTGGTTTTCAAGATAAAGTGAATTCCACGCTCTTCCCTCAAGTCCGTACTGCCATTTAGATAAAGCCTTTTTAAGCCTTATCAATTTAAAAGGTCTGTGGATATACTCAGTAAACAAGCAGTCTGCAGTCATATGGTCAAAAGAAAACATCATATCAAGAGACTTGGTATCGCCGCTTAAATACTTTTTTGCGTTTCCAAGGGAAGTCATAGGCCCTTCGCCGATCTGCACCGCGCCGTACTCGTCGCAAACTTCTCTGAATTCCCGCATATATTCATGAATATGGGGACCATCCTTGTAATGCATCATGCTTCCAATTATCGGCAAAAATCCGATACCATTGGGTAGTCCTTCTCTTTTGGAAATAAAGTTGATAACATCTTCTCTAAATCCGTCAACACCCATCTCAAGCCAGAAACGAAGGATGTTTTTTACTTCCTCCCTAACCTTTGGGTTGTCCATATTTAAGTCCGGCTGTTTCTTGGCAAAAAGGTGCAGATAGTACTGACCTCTTTCCTTGTCAAACTCCCAGGCCGAGCCTTCAAGGATGGAATCCCAGTTGTTGGGCTTATCTCTCCAGATATAATAATCGCTGTAGGGATTATCCTTACCCTTTCTGCTCTCCTTAAACCATTTATGTTCATCGGAAGTGTGATTTATGACAAGGTCCATAACAACCTTCATTCCGAGAGCATGGGCTTTATCAAGCACCTTTTTAAACTGATCAAGATCTCCGTAATCGGGATGGATATCGCAATAGTCGGAAATATCATATCCGAAATCCGCATTGGGAGAAGGATACAAAGGGTTAAACCAGATAGCGGTTACTCCAAGGGATTTAATGTACTCCAGCTTGTCGTACACACCGTAAAGATCCCCTATACCGTCCCCGTTACCATCGGCAAAGCTTCTGACCCAAATCTGATAAAATACCGCTGTTTTATACCAGTCCCTCTTAGAACTTTCCAATTAAAATACGCCTCTTTTCGTATGATAATCTAAATAGCAAAAAACTTAGATGCAATAGGTTATTCTTTTCGTCTGATGATCCACTCATCTTCGCTCAAAAGTTCCTCCCTTATCCTTCCGGGAAGATCCATAAGCTTTTTAAATTTTTCGGTAACTTCTCCCGCAGTCTCTATAAGAAGATCCGACTTTTGTCTGCGCCTTTTAAGGAGAGTACCGTCCTTGGCTTCTTCCCTTATTTCTTCGTATCTTCTGTAGGCATTATTAACACTTTCGCTCCATGAAATATAAATCTCATTCATAGCGTTATCGCCGACTAAGTGGACCTTATCCATATCCTTACAGATTTCAGATAAAAGCGCGGCCATCGACTCTCCGTTTTCATCAATCATATATCCGTTTCGGGCATGTGTAATTCCTTCGGCTGCACAGGAATTCTTTATAAGCACAGAAGCAAGTCCGCAGGCAGCGGCTTCTCTTACAACGATTCCGTTGGTATCGTATGTCGAAGGGAAAAGGAAAAGGTCGCATCTTGTATAGATAGCCCTTAGTTCATTGCGATCCCTTATAGGGCCGGTAAAAATCACTTTTTCTCCGATTCCGTACTCTGAAACTTTTTCCTTCATAGTAGGCTCATAGTCTCCGCTTCCTACAAAGACCATTCTATAATCCATTCCGGATTCATGTAATCTTTTCATAGCTTCAAGGATTATTGGAATCCCCTTATACTCCATCAGTCTTCCGACAAATAAAAATACAGGTGCGTTCCCGGGAAGATCATATCCTTTGGTTACTTCCTTCACCTCTTCTGCCGACGCCTTACCCCTTGCAAAATCAACGCCGTTTACCATTACCCTGTATTCGCCCTGATATCCGAGACTTTTAAGATTCTCTCCCGCTCCCTCGGAAACAACCCAGACTTCGTCGCATGCAGAGATATTGCTGACAAGCATCTTTAGTGTTTCCTTTTTAAGAAAACCGTTTCCTACTGCTTTTGCAATATCCTGGTCAAACTTTGTATGATATGTAAATACAACAGGAGCTCCCGTTTCATATTGAAGGATTCTGGCCATAAGAGTCGAAGCGGCAGGACAATGAGTATGTATAATGTCAGGGCCAAACTCCGACATTTCAGCTATCTCTCTTACAGACAAAAGATACCCGGTCCTATAACCGGCGGTTAACCTGGTTGTATCAAGGCTCGGGTAGGCAACTACTTTATAAGGATAACCTGTATAATCGGTTCCGGGATATCTCGGCGTACCGACGATTACCTGTGCGCCGATCTCGTCTGTCAGAACGCGTCCGTAGTTTAAAACCGTATTTGCAACGCCGTCTATTACAGGCGGAAAAGAATCGTTTAATAAACAAATATTCATAAGATTTCCTTTTATCAAACAGATTTTTTAATTAAAATTACCCTTATATTTTACCACAAATTGTAATCTTCAGCGAAAAAAAGCTCCCGCTAAAAAGCAGGAGCCATAAAGCATATTTATTTTGTAAGAGCCAGTGTCTCTCTTGCGATAGCAAGCTCTTCGTTTGTAGGTATAAACATTACACATACCTTGGAATCGGGAGTAGAGATTACGGTATCCTCACCGCGCTTTGAATTGGCCGCTTCGTCTAACTTAACTCCGAGATATCCGAGATACTCGCAAACAAGCTTTCTTACAAGACCGCAGTTTTCTCCGACACCGGCTGTAAACGCAATACCGTCCACACCGTTCATAGCTGCGGTATAAGCACCAACATACTTCGCTACTCTGTAGCTGAAGGTCTTGACTGCGATAATAGCCTTTTCGTTGCCCTCATTATAGGCATCTTCAAGATCTCTGAAGTCGGATGAAAGATCACCGGAAAGTCCGTATACACCTGATTTCTTATTGAGAAGTGTCATAACTTCATCTATAGACTTATTCTCTTTATGAGCTATAAACTCCATAATAGCGGGATCGATATCTCCGCTTCTTGTTCCCATAATAAGTCCCTCGAGAGGAGTAAGTCCCATAGAAGTATCAACGCATTTGCCGTTCTTTACAGCAGATACTGAAGCGCCGTTTCCGAGGTGGCAAATAATAAGCTTTAAGTCCTCGGGCTTCTTTCCCATATCCTCAGCCATCTTCTTTGAAACAAAGGAGTGGCTTGTTCCATGGAATCCGTAACGGCGGATCTTGTACTTCTCGTAATAGGAGTAAGGGAGACCGTACATATAAGCTTCGGCGGGCATTGTCTGGTGGAAAGCGGTATCAAATACAGCTACCATAGGAACTCCGGGCATAAGCTTTGCACAGGCGTCAATTCCGATGAGGTTAGCGGGGTTATGAAGAGGAGCAAGATCGTTACACTCTTTTATAGCTTCGATAACTTCGGGGGTAATAACTGTGCTTGATGAGAATTTCTCTCCGCCGTGGACTACTCTATGTCCGACAGCATCAATCTCCGAAAGACTCTTGATAGCTCCTGTCTTGTCATTGGTAAGAGCTTCAAGTACAAGTCTAATTGCTTCTGTATGATCCGGCATGGGAGAAACGGTTACTTCCTTGTCTCCGCCGGCTTTCTGGTAAACGATCTGACTTCCGTCGATACCGATTCTCTCGCAAAGTCCTTTTGCGATCCACTGCTCAGTATCGGAATTTATAAGCTGGTACTTTAAAGATGATGAACCGCAGTTAATTACAAGAATATTCATATAATCTACCTCCAAGATATTAATAACCTAAACTAAGTCACGGCATATCCACCGACAATTCCATCGCTCACACGGCTCTCGCCTCAAACACGCGTTTCGCAACGGTACTAACTTCGAACTTCGTTCTCAGTAAGTGCCGGCGACGCTCCATGGTTCGCTCACGGAATATGTCGGCGTCTATTACCTTTATAAAACTTTATCAATATACTTTAAATTAAACTAGCTGGGCCTGAACTGCGGTAAGGGCTACAACACCGACGATATCCTGCCAGGAGCATCCTCTTGAAAGGTCGTTAACGGGTTTTGCGATACCCTGGAGCATAGGTCCGTAAGCTTCTGCGTTACCAAGTCTCTGAACAAGCTTGTATCCGATATTTCCCGCGTCAAGGTTGGGGAAGATGAGGACATTGGCATGTCCTGCAACAGGACTTCCGGGAGCTTTGGTCTTGGCTACGTGAGGAACAAGCGCAGCATCAAGCTGTAACTCTCCGTCGATGCAAAGATGAGGATACTCTTCCTTTGCGATTCTTGTAGCGTCTACCATCTTTGTAACAAGGGGGTGTTTAGCGCTTCCCATAGTGGAATGGCTGAGCATAGCGATCTGAGGCTTGGGTCCGATAAGCTGTTTGAACGAACGAGCCGATGAATCAGCAATAACAGCAAGCTCTTCAGCGGTAGGATCCTGGTTAAGTCCGCAGTCGGCAAAAAGGAATGCTCCGTTCTCACCCATATCTTTCATAATGGTATCTACAATAAAGAAAGCGGAAACAAGCTTAACTCCTGGAGCAGTCTTAAGGATCTGAAGCGCGGGTCTTAAGGTGTCTGCGGTAGAATGACAAGCTCCGGCAACCATACCGTCAGCGTCATTGTTCTTAACCATCATAATACCGAAAGTAAGCCAGTCGCTTAAAAGGATCTCTCTCGCCTTCTCGGGTGTCATGCCCTTTGCTTTTCTGCACTCATAAAGGAGATTAACGTATGTATCAAGAAGCTCTGTCTCATTGGGGTCGATGATCTTGATACCGTCGAGCTCGATTTCAAGCCAGGTTGCACCATCCATGATCTTCTCTTTATTACCGATCATAATGATGTTTGCGATTCCCTCCTTTAAAACTTCGGAAGCCGCGATAAGTGTTCTCTTGTCGTTTGACTCGGGGAGAACGATTGTCTTTTTGTCAAGTTTTGCTTTTTCTTTTATACCGTCAATAAATGCCATTTGCTTTACCTCTCTAAAAAACATGTGAATGAATTATAATTGTAAAACTATTATAATACTATCACAATCAAATGTAAAATGAAAGCCCTTACATTTTATTATTTGCTTTTATTTAAACACCTTTTATATTATAGTTATTATAACAGTTAACGTCTTAAAAATACGGAGACCAATATGATAGTAAACGGAATCATCGCCGAATACAATCCCTTCCACAACGGCCACATAGCCCACCTTGAAAGTTCCGCAAAACAGACAAATGCAGATTACACCATCGTCGCTATGAGCGGAAACTTCGTACAAAGAGGTGCTCCGGCTGTCGTAGATAAATATGTGCGTACCAAAATGGCCTTAGAGGGAGGTGCGGATATTGTTTTTGAAATCCCCACCTGCTACTCTACTTCAAGTGCGGAATATTTTGCCAGCGCGGGTGTAGCTCTCCTCGATAAGCTCGGTGTCGTAGACTACCTTTCTTTCGGAAGCGAATCCGGTGATATCGAAATTTTAAACCATATCGCATCCATCCTTTTAGAGGAGCCTCCCGAGTTCTCCGAGTATATGCAAAGATACTTAAGAGAAGGCTACACATATCCCCTTGCAAGAAACAATGCCCTCATCCAATATGAGAACTCTTTGTTTGATGCAACAAGGGTACTTGAGTCTCCCAATAATATCTTAGCCATCGAATATATCAAGGCCCTTCGCAGAAGAGAATCTACCATTACACCTTTCACAATAAAAAGGCAGGGCTCAAATTACCATGACCGTTATATGGCTGACAAAGCAACCTCAGCCTCTGCCCAGGCAATAAGAGAAGGCATATTGGCAGGAACCGATTTCTCCGCCGCTATGCCCGAAAATGCATACATGGATCTGTTTGATGAAATTGAAGCAGGAAATATTATGGATCTTGATGATTTCTCTTCGATGCTTTATTACAAGCTCTTACAGGAGAAAAATATCGGATACACATCTTATTTCGATGTAAGCAGCGCCCTGTCCGACCGAATTGCCAATAAGCTTAGCACCTTTACATCCTTTAAAAACTTTATCGAAGAAGTAAAGAGCAGGGACCGTACCTACACAAGAATTTCAAGATGTCTCATGCACATTTTGCTTGATATAACCGAGCGTGATCTGGAAAGCTACAAGCTCATTGATTTCATCCCCTATGCAAGAGTACTCGGCTTTAGAAGACAGGCCGAGCCCCTTTTATCGGAGATTAAATGCCGCAGTAAGATTCCTCTTATAACTAAGGTTGCGGACGCTTCAGGAATACTCTATTCAGAGCCCTGGAAAATGTTCAGAAACGAAATCAAAGCAGGCGAGATCTATTACTCGGCCCGTGCTATCAAGACATGCACACCGGCCAGAAACGAATACTCTACCCCGCTGGTTATAATATAGTATATCAGTTCTTTACAAAAATCTTAATTCTTAAATGAATGTATCGGCGCAGGGATGCGTCCCGTTCTGTTAACAAATGCATCGCAGGAGAATTTGTTTACCGGCATGATCGGGGCGTATCCCAAAAGTCCGCCGAATTCTACAGTCTCTCCGACTCCCTTGCCAACAACAGGAATAAGTCTTACCGCAGTAGTCTTTTGGTTGATCATACCGATTGCGAGTTCATCGGCAATAATACCGGAAATAGTAGTTGCTTTTGTATCTCCGGGAATAGCGATCATATCAAGTCCCACAGAGCAAACGCAAGTCATAGCTTCAAGTTTCTCAAGAGTAAGAGCTCCTGCTGTTGCCGCATTTATCATACCCTGGTCTTCACTAACGGGAATAAACGCACCGCTCAGACCTCCGACGTATGATGAAGCCATTACGCCGCCCTTTTTAACCTGATCGTTTAAAAGAGCAAGAGCTGCCGTTGTTCCGGGAGCACCGGCATATTCAAGTCCGATCTCGCAAAGAATATCCGCAACGGAATCACCGATGGCAGGTGTAGGCGCAAGGGAAAGATCTACGATTCCGAAGGGAACTCCAAGCATAGCAGAGGCCTCTTTTGCAACAAGCTGTCCTACTCTTGTTACCTTAAATGCAGTCTTTTTTATAGTCTCGCAAAGGACCTCGAAGCTCTCTCCCCTTACTGATTCAAGAGCCTTTTTAACAACTCCGGGTCCGCTTACTCCGACATTGATTATCCTGTCAGCCTCGGTAACGCCGTGGAAAGCGCCGGCCATAAAAGGATTATCGTCGGGAGCGTTACAAAATACTACAAGCTTTGCACATCCAAGGGAATCCTTATCCTTGGTAAGCTCAGCAGTCTCTTTAATGATTTCGCCCATAAGTCTTACGGCATCCATATTGATACCGGTCTTGGTAGAGCCTAGATTTACGGAGCTGCAAACAAACTCTGTTGAAGCAAGAGCCTTGGGTATCGATCTCATAAGAAGCTCATCGGCTTTTGTTGTTCCCTTTGAAACAAGAGCTGAATATCCGCCGAGGAAATTGACTCCCACTTCCTTTGCAACATTGTCGAGAGTAACTGCGATCTTAACGAAATCGTCGCTGCTCTTACAGCATGCGCCGCCTACAAGTGCGATGGGCGTAACGGAGATACGCTTGTTTACGATAGGAACTCCGTACTCTTTTGCTATCTTCTCACCGGTCTTTACAAGATCCTTGGCTGATTCGTATATCTTGTCATGAATCTTTTTACAGCACTCGTCAAGATCGCTGTCTATACAGTCAAGAAGGCTGATACCCATAGTAATAGTTCTGACATCAAGGTTTTCTTCCTCAACCATCTTATTTGTTTCTATAACTTCGAACTGGTTAATCATTTATGTATCCTCGTATAATTTTCATTCATGCAAGCATGATTTGAATTTTGTATTATGACCCTTTTAATATCAGATCCTATGCATGGAATCAAAGATTTCTTCTTTCTGGCACTTAATTGACACGCCGATTCCTTCTCCGATCTTGTCAAGGTCACCTGCGATAGCGCCGAAATCTTTTCCTGAGCCGCCCATATCTACGATCATCATCATATTGAAATATCCGGATACAATGGTCTGGGATATATCAAGTATATTAATTGAATTCTCGGCAAGGTAAGTACAAACCTTAGCGATGATTCCGACAGTGTCTTTTCCGACTACGGTAATAATAAGTTTCTTCATAAATTCCTCCACATATTTAGCTAAATAGCAATTAGTTCACTCATTTCGCTTCTCTTTGCAACGCTGATACAGAAATCATCTCCTCTGTACTCGTTTAAAGGACTCAGGGTAACTTCCGTTTTAACGGCTTCGTAAGCCAGTTCCGGCAGATTGTTTTCTTTTGAAAGATGTCCCAAAAATATATACTTCATATTATCATGAAGAACTCTCGATAAAAGCTGTCCGGAAAGCTCATTTGACAGATGTCCTCTGTCTCCCAGTATTCTTTGCTTTAAAGGGTAGGGATAAGGTCCAAGCTGAAGCATCTTAACATCATGATTTGCCTCAAGTAATAATACATCCAAACCCTTCAAGGCTTCAACCGTATATTCATCATATTTTCCAAGATCGGTACAGACAGCTACTTTTTTACTTCCGTAGGAAATCCTGTAACCCACGGGATCGGCAGCATCATGGGATATCTTCATGGGATTGACCGTTAAATCCCCGATGTTGAATTTATTATCCGCCTTTACTTCATTAAAAAGTTCCGGATCTATCTGCCCTACGGATTTATCTTTTTTAATAGCCTCAATAGTTCCTGCCGTAGCGTAAATAGGAATACCGTACTTTCTTGCGATAACGCCAAGCCCGCAAATATGATCGGAATGCTCGTGTGTAATAAGGATTCCGTTTAAATCTCTTCCCGCCAGTCCTGCGCCGTTAAGAGCCAGATCAACCCGCTTTCCGCTTATGCCCACATCAACAAGGATGTGAGTTGAGTCAGATCCGGCGTAAGTACAGTTTCCGCTGCTTCCGCTGGCAAATGCACAAAATCTCATTTAATTATCTTTTCTCCCAGAATATTTCCAGATTGTCCCCCTCTTTAAGTTCCTGCATATAAGCGGCATCAAGACCGTTCACTCTCGTAATGACGCTTCTTCCCGCAGGATTGCGAAGATCGAAATCTATATAATCAAACACATCAACAAAAACATAACTTGCCTTGCCGTGCATCGTAATCGGTTTGCCGTTCGCCACAATACTCAGATCGTGAATGACCCCCGGGGACGGGGTTGCTGTGTCATTTTTTGAAGTATCTTCATTAGGCTCGGAAGTATCCTCCACAGCAGTGGTTTCATCCGGCACTTCCTCTTTAGCTTCCTCGGCCTCGTCTACTTCTTCCGCCTCTTCTGTTTCTTCCTCTTCTTCAGCCTCTTCAGCTTCTTCGTCTTCGTACCGCTCGCTTAACTCATTTTGCTCCTCTTCGCTAAAGTCCAGAGTAAAGTCCTCGTAAACCTTAGTACTGCTCTTAGCGGAGGTTCCGTTGACCGTGATATTCGGAGTCAGCTTGATATCAAGCATACCACATATCTGCTCAACCGTATAGAAATTATCTATAACGATATCATCACCGTCGGTTATATCATAAAACTCGTTTTCAAGCTTACCATTTACAAGGGCTGTTCTCGGAAGCTCGATCTGTTTTCCGTTTACAACTATATGTAAAGGCTCAGAAATCTCTTTTAGGGATCCCAAAGTTGCTTTCGCATCTTCTCCCGCGGTAGAATTTATAACTTCAATCTTATCTCCGCTGTTTATCACAGTATAAAGATCCGCAGGCTCGTTGTTAAGCTTGATCACGCAAGAATCACCCTGCTCGCCTCTGATCATCTTACTCTTTCCGTTTACGGTAAATGTAAGAGCCTTGCCCCTCTTGGGGAAGAGATCCTCGTTTGATAAAGAAACCTGCATAGCAGCATCGGAAACAGTAAGTTTACCGTTATCATAAAGCTTAAGGCGCTGAGAGTTAAACTCAACAAAAATAAAGTTGTTGCTCTGCGCATAGTAGCTTAAACAGATACCGATAGGCGTAACCATAAGCGAATCCTTAATGGCATCATCATTTTCAAACTCTATGGATTGCATTACTTCCTTACCGCGGATGGCAACACGCTCCTTAACGATATCAAGCTTCTTGGCGAGTTTCTCGGTATATCCTGGAACGGTTCCGCCACCGCCTACCACGAATACAGCGCTGACGCTCTTATCACCGTTAAGTCTCTTGATTTCAGTCGCAACTTCATCAGCCATCTCGTCAAGCTTTTTGTCGAGCATATCAAGAACCTTTTTGGGCTCAATAGTCTGCGGAAGTCCTAAAATATCTGTATATTCGATAACCTCATGTCCACCTGCAGCGCGCTTTATCGCCTCGGCAGTCTCAAACTCAACAAGACAGTTTTGAACAACGATCTCCGTAAGAGCATCACCGGCAGTAGGTATCATACCGTATGCAACGATCGTTCCGTCGCTTGTAATAGAAATATCGCTTGTTCCCGCACCCACATCCACAAGTGCAAGATTTAGCATTCTGAACTTTTCCGGGATTGCTACCTGGATAGCGGCAATAGGCTCCAAAGTCATATTAATTACGGAAAGTCCCGCTATTCCAACAGCCTTGTTAAGTCCGTCAACTACGTCATCGGGAAGAAAAGTAGCAATAAAATCACAGGAAATCCTTGAAGCCTTATGTCCTTCCAGATTACCTATCTGGTAATCGTTCATATAATATCGCATAGGTGTATATCCTACGCAATAAAACTTTATATCGGAATCATTCTTTGCGGCAAACTCTGTATAAGCCTGCTCAACGCCGTTCATAAGAAGATTGTAGATATCTTCCGCATCTATCTCTTTTTCGGCTTCAAATCTTATCTCTGATTTAGTAGTAACGGTACGAAGCACACGACCTGCGGCAGCGATACAAACATCGGACAGGTTAACGTCAAGCTTCTTTTCAAGCTCTTCTTTTACGGCCTTGATCGTAAATCCAACCTTTTGGATATCGTGAATCTGACCGTCGAGCATAGCTCTCGTTTCATGCTCTTTGACCGTCTGCCCGATTACATGAAATTTATCCTTAATAAGATAACCAACGGTTCCAACTACACTTCTTGTACCAATATCAAGTCCAAATACAAGATTGTCCGATCCGCTTTTTACTCTTGCCATCTGTAACCCTCCAGTCTTCTCCTGATACATTCGCAAGCCTTATCAAGAGAACTGCTGTTATCAATAATAAAATCGCATTCCCTGCGAAAAACCTCATCAGAAAGCTGATTGGCCATAATGCCCTCAGCCTTTTCCCGGCTGTATCCCCGTGAATTCATAAGACGCAAAATCCTTACTTCCCTGTCGGCGTATACATACCAGAGTTCATCTAAAATATCTTTGTACCCTGCCTCTATTAAAAGCGCAGCCTCCACAAAAAAGAGCTCGCATCCTTTTTCTTTTGCCCTGTTAAGAGCATCAAGAAGATAATCCTTTACGGCGGGGTGTATGATAGCATTAACCTTCTCTAAAAGATCTTTATCCGCAAAAACAGCCTTTGCCATCTTTTGCCGGTCGCCTGCCACATCCTCGCCTAAAAGCAAGACAAGTTTATTATAACACTCCGTGCCCTTTTTTCTTACTTCAAATGCAACTTCATCCGCAAAATATATCTCACAAGTATAATGCTTTCCGATATATTTAAGTATTTCGCTTTTTCCGGCTCCTATACCGCCGGTTACTCCGATGAATTTCATTAATGTGCCTCTAACCAGTTATTTCCTGTTTCAAGCCCTATTTCAAGACATACAGCAAGATCGGCTGCGCCCTTCATAGCTTTTTCAAGAATCTCGGACGCCTTTTCTTTTTCTTCTATGGGAGCTTCGATTACAAGTTCGTCGTGAACCTGAAGTATAATCTTGGATTTAAGTCCTGCTTCACCGATCATCTTCGCCGCTCTTATCATAGCGATCTTCATAATATCCGCAGCAGTTCCCTGAATAGGAGCATTCATGGCTACACGTTCACCAAACTGCTTTTGCATAAAGTTAGATGCCTTAAGCTCGGGAATAGGTCTTCTCCGCCCGAAATAAGTCTCCGAATATCCCTTCTCCTTTGCATCAAAAACAAGCCTGTCAAGGTACTCCTTGATCTGGGGATAGGTGATAAAATACTGATCTATATACTGCTTTGCTTCCTTATTGCTGATAGAAAGGTCCTGTCCGAGTCCGTATGAAGAAATACCGTAAACAATACCGAAATTTACAGCCTTCGCATTTCTTCTTTGAATATCCGTAACTTCCTCAAATGGTACGCCGAAAACCTTGGAGGCTGTTATCCGATGGATATCTTTATCCTGTTTGTAAGCATCTATAAGCTCTTTATCTCCGGATAAAGAAGCAAGGACTCTGAGCTCAATCTGAGAATAATCGGCGTCAATAAACACGCAGCCTTCCTTCGGTACAAATACGGCTCTGAGCTGCCTTCCCAGTTCAGTCCTTATGGGAATATTCTGCAAATTGGGATCGTTTGAAGAAATACGTCCCGTAGCCGTAATGGTCTGGTTAAAGCTGGTATGGATCCTTCCGTCTTCTTCTATAAAGGCCTGAAGCCCGTCGGCGTATGTACTCTTTAATTTAGTAAGAGCTCTGTACTCCAAAATATCAGCTACAAAAGGATAATCCGGGGCGAGCTTTTCAAGGACATCAGCCGCGGTAGAATACCCGGTCTTGGTCTTTTTGCCACCGGGGATCTGCATTTTTTCAAACAGGATCTCTCCGAGCTGCTTAGGCGAATTGATATTAAAGTCCTCGCCCGACTCTTCTTTAATCTGCTTTTCAAGCTCGGCAATCCTTATACCAAGCTTTTCGGAATACTTTGTAAGCTCGTCTTTTCTGACAAGAACTCCTGTCTTTTCCATATCGTAAAGAACAGCGGTAAGAGGCATTTCTATATCGCGCATTATCTTGTCCATCTTCATTTGGGACAATCTGTCGGAAATAATGCTTCCCGCGGCAATCGCCACATACGCGCAATCCGAAACATATCCCTTAACCTTTTCCGCATCAGTCATAAGAAGCTCGGATGCGGACGACTTTCCGAATCTTTCCTTTTTACCGATAAGCGTCGTATCAAGATATTCAGATGCTATGGATTCAAAGTCATAATCATTCTTAAGGGGATTGATAAGGTAAGCCCCGATTACAGTATCAAAATACCTTGAAGTATCGTTAGATGCGATAAAATCATATTCGCTCTTAATATCAAGAGTATAAAGCATTCCCTTAGCTTCTTTGACGCCTCTTTCTACTTCGGCAGATAGATTTTCAAATCCCATAAGGTCGCTTACATAAAAACAGCTGTAACCATTGTCACTCTTTAAGCAAAACGCCGCCGCCTTAAGGACTCCCTCCTCGGGAAGTAAAAACAGTCCAAAATCGGATCCGGCAAGCAAGAGCCTGTCTCCGAACTCTTTCCCGTCTTTACACTCATTTACTTCTATGCTTAAACTTGCTGAAGTCTCTTTAAGCGCATCTTCAGAAAAACGGTCTAGGAGCTTTTTAAACTCCAGCTTTTTCATAAATTCATAGCTTTCGGGATTAAAATACCCTTCCGCCTTAGCCGCCTCTTTATCAAGCTCTATATCGCAGTCCGTCTTTATCGTAGCAAGTTTTAAACTGAGCTCGCAAAGATCTTTATTGTCAATCAAAGACTGTTTTATAGCCTTTTTTGAAATCTCATCAATATGCTCGTAAATTCCGTCTATGGATCCATAGGTAACCATTAGCTCGGTTGCGGTCTTTTCCCCAACCTTGGGAACTCCGGGGATATTATCCGCCGTATCTCCCATCAGAGCTTTAAGCTCGATAAACTGCTTAGGCGTAACCTGATATTTTGCCAAAACGTCAGCGGGCTTATAATCCTCGATAGTAGTCTTTCCGTAATTTGTCTTCGGTATACGGATAAGGATATGTTCATCCGAAATCTGTAAAAGGTCTCTGTCTCCTGAAACAAGGCTGACCTCTATTCCCGCAGCCTGGGATTTTTTTGCAAGCGTACCCATAAGGTCATCCGCCTCAAGTCCCGGGCAGGAAACTACGCAAACCTTCATAGCCCTTAAAAGATCCTTAAGGACGGGAATCTGCTCTCTAAGCTCCTCAGGCATAGGTTTTCTCGTACCTTTGTAAGCCTCGAACATTTTATGTCTGAATGTCGGAGCATGTTCATCAAAAGTAACTACCAGATAATCAGGATTTTCTTCATCTAAGATTTTAAAAAGAATATTTAAAAAACCATATATCGCATTTGTATGAAGTCCTGAAGCATTAGTAAGATCGGGGACTCCGTAAAACGCTCTGTTTGCAATGCTGTGACCATCTATAAGAACAAGCTTTTCGCTCATAAATAACCTCTGAATTTTTTATTTGGCGGCTATCCGAAAAGGATTATTACCGCGCTTCCAAGCACAAACAAGATAAATGTCGTGACCCATTGTCCTAGACTTATAAGGGCTCCGATGCGCATGTGCTTTTTACGGCTTTGTTCAAGACGAAGCCTGAACTCCTCGTCAAGATCAAAACTGTCACCTCTTTCAAGGTGTTTCATTCCTTCCTGTACAAGAAACTGTATAGAAAGTTCCTCTTTGCAGGCATCGCAGGTATTCATATGATCCCTGAATCTCTCCATGGTTTCATAGTCAATACTGTTATTTAAATACAAGGGTATTAATTTTTCAAACTCTCTGCATTCCATTAATTTTTCCTTGTAAAAATACTCTCTCTGTGGTATTATCATTAAGTCGTGCCGGTGTGTCGGAATGGTAGACGAGGCAGACTCAAAATCTGTTGAGGGCAACTTCGTGTGGGTTCGAGTCCCACCACCGGCAGTCCTTATCCCTGCTTTTTGTAAAGCAGGGATTTTTCTTGCCTCTTTGAAGTAAATTACTTCATCATATACTTTACCGTCATCTCATTTTGCTTAACACTAAACTCAGCGACGGAACCCATCATAACAGGAATCATCGGATCGTAATGTCCGATATCCGCATCCATGATAACAGGTACCTTATAGTGTCTTGCAACTTCAAGGACTGCTTCGTACTTATCAAGATTCATCATTGTTTCCCCGTTATAGGGTCTTCCAAAAACAAATCCCTTCACATTTGAAAACCATCCGGCATTTTCAAACTGCCACATCGCTCTCCTCTGGGCAAAAACATTTAAGTCGCAGGACTCAAGAACCCAGATAAATCCGTCCTGAACATACTTCTTGTTAAAGTCTGAAACCTTATCAAATCTGGTCCCAACAAGGGTCTGCAGGCAGTCCATACATCCGCCGATCACGCGCCCTGTAATACTGAAATTAAGATCTGTTTCTCTTGCATCTTTATACAGCTCGCCATCGTAATAAATTACATGAACCCTGTCTTCCTTGGGATTAAAAGTTTCAAGTGGATGCTCTGCGTCAACTTTCGATTCCTTCTCCCATTCAAGATATGATTTAAACTCAAGCTTTTTACCTGTAATAAGGTCCAAGGCATCCTGAATATATTTAGGTCTCGGATTTTCGCAAAAAGCAGCGGCACAAGGACCATATATTGAAGCGATATCACAAATAGTATTTAAAAGGAATGTGAAGTTAGTATTGTCGGAATAACCCATAAACCACTTTGGCGTTGAATCCATGATCCTGTTGAAATCAACATAATTTAGGATCTCGCACATGAGTTCTCCGCCGCCTACGGAAATAAATCCGTCGATATCGCCGTCGCAATACATAGCGGTAAGTTCCCCTGCGCAGTGCAAAGGAGTATTACTGATTCCTACTCCGTCGCCTCTGAAAGCATTTGTTCCGGGAAGTGGCAAAAATCCTTCTTTACGGAGCACCTCCAAAGCCTTGGTAAATCTTGTTTTCCATGGCTCCGTAGAAGCGCCGAAGGAAGGTGCAGGAAAACCGATACAAGACTGAGAACTTAAAAACTCGGGATATTTCATAGTAGTACTCCTTTCTTTGGTTTTTTGAAAGAAACTAATACATATTTAATCTAAGGTTTATTTTAATTTCTCGTAAATCGGGAAACAATCAAACGTAGCAAAATAGTCCTTAGGCTCCTGGGCTCTTCTTATAAGCTGTACGCTTCCGTCTTCTTTTAAAAGAAGCTCTGAGGACCAAAGTCTTCCGTTGTAGTTATATCCCATCGCAAACCCGTGCGCACCGGTATCATGTATAACGATGTAATCACCAATGTCTATCTTAGGAAGTTTCCTGTCGATAGCAAACTTATCATTATTCTCGCAAAGAGATCCGGTAACGTCGTATGTGTGATCAAGAGGCTCATTTTCCTTGCCGAGGACAGTTATATGATGGTAAGCGCCATACATAGCGGGTCTCATCAGGTTAGCTGCGCAGGCATCAACTCCGATATACTCTTTATGAGTATGCTTTTCGTGAAGTACCTTAGTAACAAGATGTCCGTAAGGACCCATCATAAATCTTCCAAGCTCGGTATAGATAGCAACATCGCCCATTCCCGCGGGAACAAGGATCTCATCAAAAGCTTTGTGAACTCCCTCTCCAATAACCTTTATATCATTAGGCTCCTGGTCGGGTCTGTAAGGAATTCCGATTCCGCCGGAAAGGTTTATAAACTTGATATCCGCCCCGGTTTCCTTTTCAAGCTTTACAGCGAGTTCAAAAAGCTGTCTTGCAAGTTCGGGATAGTAATCATTGGTTACCGTGTTGCTCGCAAGGAAAGCGTGAATACCGAAGTTCTTTGCGCCCTTTTCCTTTAGGACTTTAAAGCCTTCAAAAAGCTGCTCTGTTGTAAATCCGTACTTTGCATCCCCGGGATTATCCATAATGCTGTTTGCAATCTCAAAGTATCCGCCGGGATTGTAACGACAGCTTATGGTTTCAGGAATGTAACCGATGGTTTTCTCAAGAAAATCGATATGAGTAAAATCATCAAGATTTATTGTTGCTCCTAATTTTGACGCGTATACAAACTCTTCAGCGGGAGTATCGTTTGAGGAAAACATGATATCCTCTCCCTTAAGACCCATAGCGTCGCTGAGCATCAGTTCTGTGTATGAGGAACAGTCCGTACCGCAGCCATACTCATGTAAAATATTTATGAGGAAGGGATTGGGAGTTGCCTTAACGGCAAAAAACTCCTTGTATCCCTTGTTCCATGAAAACGCCTCTTTAAGAGCTTTGGCATTTTCCCGGATGCCTTTTTCATCATAAATATGAAAAGGTGTCGGATATTTTTTTACGATATCCTCGACCATGTCTTTAGTAACAAATGCCTTTTTCTCCATTTTTTCATAATCTCCTGTGTAAAACTATAGTTGCCCGTGCTTTTCTTTAAAGAAGATGTGCGCGAAGCTCTGCCCCGTCAAGAGGGCTAAGATAAGCGGGAGGAACATCAAATACAGTCTTGCATCCTGTCATTCCCTCTTTCTTCATACGTACAACGGCTCTTGCGTAAGCAACAAGTACGCTGGCTGTAAACTCAGGGTTTGAATCAAGCTTTAAGCTGTACTCGATAACGTGTTTATGCTCGCCGTTTTCTCCGGTAGCACCAGTTCTAAATACAAATCCGCCGTGAGGGATTCCGCTGTGATCTCTCTTAAGCTCTTCTTCTGAAATAAAGTGAACTGTTGTATCGTAATCGGCAAAGTAGTTGGGCATCGTCTTGATCTCATTTTCGATACGTGCCTTGTCGGCGCCTTCCTCGGCTACAACAAAGCACTCTCTTAAATGCTTCTGTCTTGTCGTAAGTTCGGGATTCTCACCGTTTCTTACAGCCTCAAGAGCCGATTCGATAGGAATGGTGTACTGCTTTCCGTCTTTAACACCGTCAATACGTCTTATCGCGTCAGAGTGTCCCTGGCTGACACCCTTTCCCCAGAAGGTGTAATCCTTTCCTTCGGGAAGAACGCAATTAGCGTAAAGTCTGTTTAAACTGAACATACCGGGATCCCATCCGCAGCTGATAAGCGCTACATGTCCGCTTTCTTTTGCAGCCTTGTCAACATTGTCAAAATGCTCGGGAATCTTAGCATGAGTATCAAAACTGTCAATTACGTTAAAGTACTTAGCGTACTCGGGAGTCTGCTTAGGAAGATCGGTAGCGCTTCCACCGCAGATAAAAAGAATATCAAACTCATCTTTATGAGCGGGAATATCCGATACGTTGTAAACAGGAACGCCCGCGGAAAGAGTCTGCAAAGATGCGGGATCTCTTCTTGTAAAAAATGCGCAAAGCTCTACATCAGGATTCTGTCTGATAGCAAGCTCAATGCCTTTTCCTAAATTACCGTAACCTAAAATTGCTGCTTTCATTTCTTTTTCGCCTTTCTATAATGCTATATATCTTCAATCTGCCAGTCTATGGGGGACTCCCCATTGGCGATTAAAAATTCATTTGTTTTGCTGAATGGTTTACTTCCGAAGAATCCTCTGTGTGCCGATAAGGGGCTTGGATGCGGCGCTTCCAGGATAAGATGATGGGGATTGTTAAGCATCTTTTTCTTACTCTGTGCAGGCCTTCCCCAAAGTATAAAAACAATCGGTCTGTTCTCTTTGTTAAGTCCCTTTATTGCGGCATCGGTAAAGGTTTCCCAGCCATGGCCCTGATGTGAGAAAGCCTGATGTGCTCTTACCGTAAGAACGGTGTTGAGCATAAGCACTCCCTGTTTTGCCCATTTAACAAGATAACCATTGTTTGGTATCTTGCACCCAAGATCATCATTAAGTTCCTTGTAGATGTTTACAAGCGAAGGAGGTATATCAATTCCCGGCTTGACGGAAAATGACAATCCATGGGCCTGCCCTACGTTATGGTAAGGGTCCTGCCCTATGATCACAACCTTCACCTTAGATAAAGGAGTAAGATTAAAGGCACTGAATATTTCATCCGAAGGAGGAAAAACCTGTCCCGAAGCATATTCATTACCTACAAAGGTAAACAATTCTTTATAATAGGGCTTTTTAAATTCGTCCTCGTATACAGTTAGCCAATCATTCTCAATTCCGGCCATGTCTGATTCCTTAAAAATTTATAGTCTTACGCTTACGCCTTTTGAGCGAAGGTATTCCTTAACCTGACTGATCTCAAGCTCTTTGTAATGGAAAAGGGATGCTGCAAGAACAGCTTCGGCTCCCGCTTCTATGGCATCGTAAAAATGCTCGCATTTTCCGGCACCACCTGAGGCAATTACGGGAATACCCACCGTATCGGCAACAGCCTTTGTGAGTTCAGTATCATACCCGTTCTTGGTTCCGTCGCAATCCATACTCGTAAGAAGGATTTCTCCGGCGCCCAACTTATAGGCTTTTTCAGCCCACTCAACCGCGTCAATGCCCATATCGACTCTTCCGCCGTTTTTATAAATAGTCCATCCGTTCCCATCAGCTCTTCTTTTAGCATCGATAGCAACTACAACACACTGGGACCCAAACTTATCCGCAGCATCACTTATAAGTTTCGGATTCATGATCGCTGCTGAATTGATTGCGATCTTGTCAGCTCCTTCACGAAGGATAGCTTTGAAATCATCAACCGTTCTGATGCCGCCGCCCACAGTAAAAGGGATAAATACTCTCGACGCAACCTCTCTGACCCACTCAAGCTGAGTATCTCTTGAATCGCTTGAAGCAGTAATATCAAGGAAAACAAGTTCATCAGCTCCTGCCTTGTCATAAGCTGAAGCAACCTCGGAAATATCTCCGGCATCTCTTAAATTTACAAAATTTACACCCTTAACAACTCGTCCGTCTTTTACGTCGAGACAGGGAATTACTCTTTTTGTGTGCATATCTATACCCGATCAGCCTTAACAGCTTTTACAAAATTTCTCAAAATCGAAAGCCCTACATCCGAGCTTTTTTCCGGATGAAACTGGGTGGCAAATATATTACCGCATTCCACCGAAGCTTCTACCGTGCATCCATACTCACATGTAGCGGTTACGATGCTCTTATCGTAAGCATCAAGATAATACGAATGTACAAAGTACACATAAGAATCCTCGGGTATCCCTTCAAAAAGTCTTCCTTTGTTGGGATATTTTAAATTGTTCCAGCCGATATGCGGGATCTTCAATCCTGTATCGGGGATTCTTTTTATCTTACCCTTTAATAAACCGATTCCCGGTACCCCCGGGCTTTCCTCGCTTTCATCGAATAAAAGCTGCTGTCCGAGGCATATACCCAAAAGCGGAGTTTCTTGTTTTGCCACCTGTTTTATAACATCAACGAGGCCGTATTCGTGAAGTCTTTTCATAGCCTCTCCGAAAGCCCCGACTCCCGGAAGTATCACACCGTCAGCATTAAGGATAGTATCTTTATCTCTTGTAAGAATTACTTCCTCTCCGATAAACTTAAGAGCTTTTTCAACGCTTTTAATATTACCCGCGTCATAATCAATAATTGCAATCATATCTATTCTCCACTGCCGGATTCTACGAAATTCCCGCTTCCCATACCGTCTTCCTCGGGGAGAAGATCCGGTTTTTCAATAACCGGTGGTTCTTCCTTTACTTCCTCTCCTTCGGGCATCTTACCCGTTGCTTTTGCCAAAGCCTCGTTATAGCTCATTCCATCTACTATATAATGCACAAGCTTTGTATAAACAACATCATCCGGTTCGGAAGCAATAAGCCTTGCTTCATCTTCTGTAAGCCCGTATTTTGATGTCAATATTCCCAAAATCTCCTGATATGTAGGGTCCACTTTATCCACGCAGTTCCATTGCGAAGCGGAAGTAAAGAGTCCGGGATAAGCGTTAACAGACTGTATAAGGCTGTCCAAAGCTCTGATTTCATTGCCCTCATCGGCAAGCATCTCATACTCGCGAAGCCACAATCTTATCCTCAAAATACACTCAGAGCTGTTAAACATGATAGTCTCGGATTCGCTTAAATCCTTTCCGAAAAGATTCTGGTAGCAAGCCTGATAATCTTCATTTCTAAAAGCAGCTCTTCCGGCCTTCTTTACGGAGAAATCCCCTGCAAATCTGACTATAAGGAATAAAAGTGCCGCAAACATTGCCGCTACGATAACGATCATAGCTACGCTCTTGGTATTTAGTTTTTTCTCAGGTTTTCCGGGCTCCGGCTTTTCCTTTTTAGGCTTTTCTTTCTTGGGCTTTTTCTCTTTCTTAGGCTTCTTTTCCTCGCCACCCTCTTCGCCCTCAGCGTCTGCCTTTTTATCCTTCTTGCCCTTCTTTTTCTTCTTTCCGTCGTCCCCCTCTTTATTCATCTCATCAAGGATCTGAGCATTTTCATCGGAAAGCTTTAAAGAGTTCGCTTCATCGTCCTCATCTTCTTCATCAGCTTCGGTTAAAGCTCCGGTAATCTTGGCAAAAATACCTTTTATCTTGTCGAGGAAAGAATTCTTCTTGCCTTCTCCGCCTTCGCCTTCTTCGCCGCCTGCGGCTCCGATTGAGCTGATATCTATAGTCTCCGCAGGAGCGGAACTTTCTTTGGATGCGCTTTCGCTTCCTAGAGCTTCCGTGCCGTCAGATGTAGGATCAAAATCATCCCCAAAATGCTCAAGGTTGATCTCAAAGTCAGGCTCTGCCGTGTCTTCATTGCTGCCAAATCCAACGCTGCCCTCGCCCAGCTCAACTCTTTCATCCGAATCTGCGGAAATAGTGCTCTCATCAACAGGCACTTCCTCACCATTTGCAATCGCGTTAAGAACGGGATCGTTTAAAATATCTATATCGCTGCCAAAGGGATTAAACTCCTCGGAAGCGTTTTCGCCTGTTTGTTCTTCGGGCTCTGCTGTGCCGCTTTGAGACTCTTCGCCGCCGCCTTTTTCCATTGCGGCAAGCTCAGCTCCTGCCAAAAGCGCCTCAACATCGCTAAGATCCGTATCATGAATAGGAAGATCCGATCCTATTTTATCAGCACCTGGTATTTCAACATCCTCGCTCTTGTTCTTACCCTTTTTCTTGGCGGCTCTTGCTGCAGCCTTTTCCTCTTTTGCCTTTTTCTTAGCTGCCGCTTTTTCTTCTTTTAAGCGCTTCTTCTCAGCCTTTTTTTGCTCCTTGGGATCAGCTAAAAGTTCAGAAATCTCTTCACCTGAATCCTCAGAAAATACAGCCGCCGGATTAGCGCCATCTACGGCCGGCTTTTCATTAAGCTCGCCCTCAATAAGTTCATTTCTCTCATTTTTATCAAGAAGGTCTCCGATTTCAGAGCTCTCTCCGTCATTTGTCGTATCAATAAGATCTCCCAAGGACAAATCATCAAGTCCCGGAATATCAATTCCGCCTTCTGCAACCCCTGAATCTTCCTTAGCCGCATTAAGCATCTTTTCTATATCTTCTTCATCGGGAAGATTTTCCTGTGTCTCGAGCTCGGCATTAAGAGCATCAAGCTCTGAAAGATCGATGCCTAAATCGCCGGGATTGTCCGCCGTATCGGGTTCTTCGATTACCGGTTCCTCAATTACAGGCTCTTCGATTACAGGTTCTTCTATAGCAGGCGCATCTCCAAGGATATCCTCCATACCCGGAATCTCGATATTTCCAAGCGCAGGCTCCTCGATAACAGGCTCCTCGATTACAGGTTCTTCTATAGCAGGCGCATCTCCAAGGATATCCTCCATACCCGGAATCTCGATATCTCCAAGCGAAGGCTCCTCAATAACAGGCTCCTCAATAACAGGCTCCTCGATTACAGGTTCTTCAATTACAGGTTCTTCAATTACAGGTTCTTCAATTACAGGTTCTTCTATAGCAGGCGCATCTCCAAGGATATCCTCCATACCCGGAATCTCGATATCTCCAAGCGAAGGCTCCTCAATAACAGGCTCCTCGATTACAGGTTCTTCAATTACAGGTTCTTCTATAGCAGGCGCATCTCCAAGGATATCCTCTATACCCGGAATCTCGATATCTCCAAGCGAAGGCTCCTCAATAACAGGCTCCTCAATAACAGGCTCCTCGATTACAGGTTCTTCAATTACAGGTTCTTCAATTACAGGTTCTTCTATAGCAGGCGCATCTCCAAGGATATCCTCCATACCCGGAATCTCGATATCTCCAAGTGCAGGCTCCTCAATTACAGGCTCTTCAGGTACAACAATATCCGAAGCGGGCTCTTCGTCCTCTTCTTTGTTTGAATCAATATCAGTAAATACTTTCTGGGAAGAATAGTTATTGGAATCGTCTATTGAAGAAATAGTAAGATCTTCAGACACAGACTTTAAACCGGCATCAAAAGAAGGCATAATATCCGCCATAAGATCAGCGATTTCGCTGTCAAGCGGAGCCTCCTCTGCCGGTGAAAGCGAAGGGGCTCTGTCAATTACAAGTCCCATCGAATCGACATTTTGAGGGATTTCACTTTTGAAAGGATCCTCCTTAGGTTCCGGATTGGACCCTCCCATCATATCCTTTAACAACTTATCCAAATAGTCTTCTGAAGATGCCATATTTTCATCCCATCCCTATAAAGATTTTTACATAGAAATACTTTTATATTCTATCATAATACAGTGATTTATTCAATAAAATAACACTATTCATCTTTGATACAAATCATTAAAAAACGCTAAATTAAAACTGATATCTCCGGTGTATAAACATAACAAAAAAGGACCATGACATTCGTCACAGTCCTTTGAAAAAACATTTATTAAAGTCCCTTGGTCTTAACAAGATTGTCAACAATTCTTACAAGGTTTCCAATCTCAGGCTTTGAAAGCTGAGCGTCAGCTCCGAGAGCCTCGCCCTTCTTTCTCATCTCCTCATTAACAAGTGATGAGAAAATGATAACGGGAATATGCTTTGTCTTGTCATCGCTCTTTACAAGCTTTGTAAGGCGATGTCCATCCATCTCAGGCATCTCAATATCGGTAATAAGGATCTTTACATGATCGTCGAGAGTGCCTTCGTTCTTGCACTGTACGATAACATCGTACGCTTTCTGTCCGTTTTCGGTATGGATAAGGTTCTCATATCCGGCCTTTGTAAGCGAATCAACGATAAGCTTATTAAGGAGAACGGAGTCCTCAGCGATAAGAATAGGAACATTGCTTCTCTGACGAGGGCCAAGTTCTGTAATATCGCTAACTTTAAGACCTGTCTCAGGGTTAATGTCGCTTACAATCTTCTCAAAATCAAGAATAATGATAAGCTTGTTATCATTCTTAATGATACCGGTAGATACGCTCGCCTCAGCTGAAGAAATAGTAGCATCGGGTTTGATGATATTTCTCCAGGAAACTCTGTGAATACCAAGAACGGCATCAACATGGAAAGCAATGTTTAAACTGTTAAAATTGGTGATGATAAACAGACCTTTGGGATCTGAACTGCCACGACCAAGACAATTCTTAAGGTCGATTGCCGTGATCATAATATCACGCGGCATAAAGATACCTTCGATACTCGGGTGTGAATTAGGAACCGGTGTAACAGGCTGATATGAAATAATCTCTTTAATCTTAGCTACATTGATACCGTAAGAGAAATTTCCAATTGTAAACTCAAGTATCTCAAGTTCATTAGTTCCATTCTCAAGCAAAATCTTTGTATCCATCAATACCTCTCATTCTGTCACTAATGTGACAACTTGTTTTAGAAGGCCTGAAAAATAAAGGCTTAGGTCATATCCAGCATTCCTATATCAAATCGACCATATATGAATTATATCATAATATCTTTAAAATGAAACAACTAAGAGAAAAAATTGTATAAATTTTTTGTAAAACAGCCAAAACATATTAAATAGTTTCAATAAATCTGCTTAAATATGCGAATATTTCTTCTTCTGAATATATTTTCAAGACCTCCCCGGCCATCTTTTTACATGCCTCAAAGTTCAGAGAACACACCCTGCGCCGTAACGAAAGTATCCCGGATGGAGAGACGCTCAATGTATCAAGTCCGAGCCCTATGAGCAAAGGTAAGATTACTTCATTTGCGGCCGCTTCCCCGCATATTTCAACTGGTATTCCGGCGCTTTTTCCAGCTCTGCATATATTACCTATAAGTCTGATTACAGCAGGCTGAAAAGGTGAATATAGATATGATACCATCCCATTTCCCCTATCCGCACACATCGTATACTGGATGAGGTCATTCGTACCAATAGATATAAAATCCACTTCTTTCGCGATCTCTTCAGCAAGGATAGCCGCAGATGGGGTCTCAATCATGCATCCTATCTTTATCTTTTCATCAAACAAAATGCCATTAACTTTTAGTTCATCTTTGCATTCACCTATGATTTCTTTAGCGCTTAAAATCTCGCCGATACAGGTGATCATAGGGAGCAATATGCTTACTTTTCCATAATAAGATGCGCGTAAAACAGCCTTTATCTGGGTCTTAAATACTTCTGTCTCCTTTAGGCAGTATCTGATCGCTCTAACTCCAAGAAAAGGATTATCTTCTTTGGGAAAATGCAGGTATGAAATAGACTTATCCCCACCGGCATCGAGAGTTCTGATAACAACTAATTTTTCTCCGGCAAGCTCTGCTAAAGCCCTGTATGCTTCGAATTGCTCATCCTCCGATGGCATTTTATCGGAATTCATAAACAGCATCTCGGTTCGATAAAGCCCAACGCCTTCTGCTCCGCAATCCTCAAAATCTTTGGCGCTCACTTTCCCTGATAAATTACAGAAAAGATTTATCTTCCTGCCATCAGCAGTAACTGTTTCAATGTTTTTATATGCATAGAGTTCTTTTTCCTGTGACTTTATCTGTTCATTTAGTAGTCTATACTTATCAATCTGTTCTTCGGAAGGGTTAGTAACCGCCTCTTGATTTATGGCATCAACTATGATCATATCACCATCGCTTACAGCATCATAAACCTTATATGCACCTGAAATCATAGGTATTCCCATAGATTTAGCCAGTATCGCCGTATGAGAGGTCTCATTACCGTATCCGGAGATAATACCTGTTATCTTTGAAAAATCTATTTCAGACAAAAAAGAAGGCAAAATATTCCTACCAACAAGTACAGTGTCAGGCTCAATGGAATACACCTGATCCTTTCCGCTGAGAATACGCAATAGGCCTGACTGTATATCCAAAACATCAGTGCTTCTTTCCCTGATCACTTCATCATCAGAGCCTTCAAAAATATTTGCATATACATTCAAAACATCATAAACTGATTCGTCCGCGCTTTTACCGGTATCTATAAGCTTATAAATCTGTCCAAGCATATCCTCGTCATCGAGGATTACTAAATGGCTCCTTATGATATCTCCCTGTTTTTCACCTAAAGATTTATCAAGTGATTTACTAAGCAGCTCTAATCTTTCTTTATAACAAGAGATTGCTTCTTCAAATCTGGATTGCTCTATATTTGGTTTACATAATTCGGTTGCATAGTTTGCATAATTATTTGGAATTTCATTATAATCCGAGATTTTTAATACTTTTCCGATTCCGATTCCTTTAGAGCAAGTTATTCCGGTATAATTCATATATTTTTTCGCCTTTACTTAGATCATCCGAAAATGCAGTAGCAGCTCCTGACGCACTGCCAAGTTTCAAAGCAAGTTCATAGTTCTTATCTTTAAGATATCCGGTAAGAAATCCGGCAACCATAGAGTCTCCTGCTCCTACGGTGTTTATAACTTTTCCGTCTATAGCCTTTTCGTAATATGTCTTACCTTCTTCGGAATAAAGAAGGGCTCCCTCAGCGCCGAGCGATACAATAACATTTCTCGCACCACTTTCTCGTAACTTCCCGGCGTATTTTAGAATCTCTTCCCTTGAGCGCAGCTTTACATTAAATATCTCTTCTATCTCCTGCAGATTCGGCTTTATAAGGAAAGGATGATATTTTAAAACCTTAGTTAGAAGCGATCCGGATGCGTCTACAATAGATAAAATATCGCGATCTTTAAGCATATCAAGAATTTCTTCATATATCGTATTCGGCAAAGATTTTGGAATACTGCCGGCCAAAATGAGGACATCTCCGCTTTTTAGTTTATCGATTTTTGATAACAATTCTTTTAAACTATCTTCAGGTATATTGGGTCCTGCAGCATTAATCTCAGTCTCAGTTCCACTATTTTTAAGCTTAACATTAATCCTTGAAAAGCCATCCGGAAGCATAACAAAATCGGATTTTATCCCTTTTGACTTGAGACCATTTATAATCTCATTTCCTGTAAATCCTGCAGTAAAACCAAGAGCGGTACTTTCCAGTCCCAGTTCCTTCAAAACAATAGAAACATTAATCCCCTTTCCACCTATAAAATAGCTTTCAGAGGAACTCCTGTTGGTTAACCCGTTATTTATTTCTCCATCCATTCGAACTATATAATCGATAGAAGGATTAAATGTAACTGTATAGATCATCTTATTCTCTCCCGGAAATATATATGTATAATATCATGTATCTGAATAACTATCAAAGTCTGGGTAAAAAAAAACTACAACCGAAGTTGTAGTTAAGATTTAAAAAGAATTTATTCCCTGAAAACCGAATACGAATCTACCTTTCAGACTTCCTATCTTGAACAAGCCCTCGACCGATTAGTAAATGTCAGCTGAAAGTGTTACCACTCTTACACCTCATTCCTATCAACCTCATACTCTCTGAGGGGTC
>JAFUFI010000015.1 GCA_017469945.1 Lachnospiraceae bacterium
CTGTCTGTTTGCCTTTTTCAAAAATAAGCTTTTTGACCGTAAACCCGAGAACTGGCTGTATTTATGTTTGGATTTATCATGGCTTTAATGATACACTATTTTTATCTTATTTACTATCTAAATGACATTGGGACGGGGGTGCTGTGTCATTTTTTTATTGTGATTATAGACAAAGATTTGCGCTTGTTTGGTATGGTCAGTGGCAGTTTTGGTTATTTTTTTGAGGTTTAAATCCGCTGATATCAAGGCTTTGATATAGTTTTGTAAGTATTGACGAAGGAAATCTTTGTGCAGGTTGACGGATTTTTTGTTTCTTGTTGAATTTCGGAAATGGCAGGCTATAATAAAGCCTGTTCTTTACTCGCGAGAAAGAATTCTTTTATTTCACAAAGTCTATATTTGGGAGGGGAAAATGAAACTAAAAACAGAGATCAGCATAAATGCTGCAAAAGCCTACGGCGAAAAATACGACGAATCGGCCAAACAATTATTCTTAAATCCGGAGATAATCGCTCCGATAATCCAGATGTCAGTACCTGAGTACAAAAAGTACTCCGTGGAACAAGTTATTAAAATGATAGACCGCTCAAGTATCGAGAGCACTCCGGTAGACAGCGCTTCCGCAATGGCAGACCGACTGCCTACGGAGATGAACTCCATTGGAGAAAAACTCATACGGTATGACAGCCATTTCAAGGCAATCAATCCGGCTCTTTCCGATAAAAACATCAAGTTTTATCTACACATTGACCTTGAAGTTCAAAATGATTACAGGCCCAGCTCGCCTAAGTATCCTATTGTTAAGAGGGGGATTTATTACGGAGCAAGAGAAATCAGCTCGCAGCTTGGAATCGTTACGGAGGAGACTGATTATTCAAAACTTGAAAAGGTATACAGTATCTGGATATGTAATGAAAATGTACCGCCTAAGCTGCGTAACACCGTGACTTCATATACTCTAACGAAGAAGGATGAAATCGGTATCACGGATGAACCGGTTTCAGACTATGACCTGATGTCCGTGATAATAATCAGGCGCGGAGAGGAAGCATCCGAGGGAATCTTTGATTATCTCGAAGGAATTTTCAAATCCAATATTGACAGAATCGAAAAATACGTGGATATTAAAGATAACGAGAATATCAAGGAAGGGGTGAAAAGCATGACCGGACTTGGAGAAAGTATCTATATCAAAGCGTATAAAGAGGGTGAGGAGACGGGCAGAGCACAGGGTATCTCTCAGGGAATTTTCCAGGGAGAGGCAAGTGCTATGTTCAAGCTTGTTCAAAAAGGAATGCTAACTACTGAAGAGGGAGCTTCTGAACTTGGGATGACTCCGGAAGAATTCAAAGAGAGCATGATGAAGGCGGGCTTCAAGGTGCCAGAAACGGTTTAATTACCATTAAATTTTGCCCCGGGATTTAAAACGTGGGTACAATTTAAGCGCAGCAAAAGCTGCGCTTTTTTGTTTGAAAAATGACACAGCACCCCCGTCCCCGGGGGTCATAATGACACAGGGGGACGGGGTTGGGGGTTCATCATTTTAAAAAAAACAAAAAAATACTTGACTTGGGGGTTACCCCCGGGTTTATACTAATAACGTTTGTTGAAATGAATATTTGGCAAAGCAGGCGAAAGCCTGTGACGCAAAGCTACAGGGACTTCAAAATGTCAGCCAGTTGCAATCAGTCGGAGCTAATTCTTTTAGAAACCTTAACATCCGATTTTTCAAGCACAGGCTTTTGGGTCTGTGTTTTTTCTTTTTAGCGAAAGCCTTTCGTAAGCATGATCATGCAAGCTCCGATTATTGCAACTTTTTTGAGCCACGGTTAGTTATTAAGAAGACAAAATGACACAGGGGGACGGGGGTGGGGGTTCATTTTGCTGTTTTTGTGCCTAAGACGGAGCCGGAGACGTATCCTAGGCACATGATTTCGTGTTTTTTCCTCCATTTGCGGCTTAAAATACCTGAAAAATAGCCCGTAATAGCCGCATCAGAAACTATTTTTTTGTCTTAAGGAGGGGAAAAACGTGCCTAAGAAATGGCGTACAGAGGCTTTTAGGCACAAAAGTCTGAAAATCCAATATTGACAGAATCGAAAAATACGTGGATATTAAAGATAACGAGAATATCAAGGAAGGGGTGAAAAGCATGACCGGACTTGGAGAAAGTATCTATATCAAAGCGTATAAAGAGGGCGAGGAGAAGGGAATAACTCAGGGAGAGGCAAGTGCAACATTCAAATATGTTCAAAAAGGAATGCTTACTATTGAAGAGGGGGCTTCTGAACTTGGAATGACACCGGAGGAATTTAAGGAAAGTATGATGAAGGCGGGCTTCAAGGTGCCTGAAACGGTTTAATTACCATTATATTTTACACTGAGATTTAAGACGTGGGTTCATTTTAAGCGCAGCAATAGCTGCGCTTTTTTGTTTGAAAAATGACACAGCAACCCCGTCCCTGGGGGTCATAATGACACAGGGGGACGGGGATAGGGGGTCATTTTTTTTATGAGTAAAAAAGGTGTTGACAAGAAGATGTTGACAAGAAGATGTTTATACTGTATATATAACATATAAACAGTTAATACATCAGACACGGTTAAAAGCGCATTAACACTGTCTGGGAGAAAGGATAACTGATGGTTATACTTCAAAATTCCGGTACTCCGATTTATCAGCAGATCGCGGAGCAGATAAAGGCGGATATCGTAAACGGAAGAATAAAGGAAAACGAATACCTGCCCTCAATCAGAGGTCTTGCTAAGGATTTAAAAATCTCTGTCATCACGACGATGAAGGCCTATGATGAACTCGCTGAAGAAGGCTATGTCACCGCAGTACAAGGAAAGGGATATATAGTTAATCCCCAGGATACCGAGATGATGAGGGAGCAGCACCTTCGCAGGATTGAGGACGGACTGACGGATGCCATTAAGGCGGCAAGGCTCGCGGGAATCGGCGGAGAGGAATTAAAGAATATGCTGGACATCCTTTTAGATGAGCAGTAAAGCTTTAATTCATTCGGTAAAGAGATTTTTGCACCGGGGATTGTCGGTGCAGCTAATTGGAGGAGATTATGTTTTTTGAAGATGTTATTACAGGAAAAAATATAGAGAAAAGTTTCGGAAGCTTTAAGCTGAGCGTTCCTGAGCTTCACATTCCCAAGGGATTTGCAACAGCTCTGATCGGAGAAAACGGAGCAGGAAAGACGACTCTTTTAAATATCCTTACGGGACTGAGGCTCGATGCAAAGGGAGAAATTAAATACTTTGGCAAATATGATGGAGTAGAGAGTGACCCTTACGTGAAAAACACCATCGGTTATGTGGGCAGCGGTTATTATTATCTTCCTCATTGGACAACAAAGCAGGTGGAGGAGATAACCGGACTTTTATTCGAGGATTTTGATAAGGAAAAATTTGAAAAGATCGCAGCGGCTCTTGCGCTTGATCTTAAGGGCAAAATGGGAGCTCCGAAGAAGGTAAGCGAGCTGTCTGACGGAAATAAGGTGAAGCTGATGCTTTGCGGCGCTCTTGCAAGAAGGACAGGGATGCTTATAATGGACGAGCCCGCATCTCCTCTTGATCCTCTTATGAGAGATAATCTTTGCGACCTTATAAGAGAATACTTAAACAATGGTCAGGGCGAAAGAAGCGTTTTCTTCTCAACACATAATGTTGCCGATATGGAGAGCGTAACCGATTACGTTATGATCATGGAAAAAGGTAAGATCGTTGAGGAAGGCTTTGTTGAGGACCTTAAGGAAAAGTACGTGATCGTAAAGGGAGAGAAGGAATACGCAGACGGTGCAAGAAAGGTACTTTTCTCAATTTCGGAGAGCAGCTACGGATTTACCGGAGTCTGTCTTGCGGAAAAACTCGACGCTCTTGCGGGTATGAACATATCAACTGAAAGGGCGAGCCTTACAGATATCTGCGTAGCGGTAATGAAAAAGTATTCGGGACTTAGTCTTTCGAAAGACCTGGAGATATAGGGGGACTGATATGAAGGGCTTTAAAACATATATATCAATGTATCCCGTCTGGTACAGATTTGTGGTTTTCCTCATTGTTCCTGTTGTCATTATAGGCGACGGAATACTGGTAGCAGTAGCGGGAGCGGATTACAATACCGGGATTGTGCTGGGATTGTCTGCAGGTCTCCTTCCATACGGAGAACTTTTCGGCGAATGGTTTACCTTGGGAGAGATATGTGTTAGAAAGGGAGCTTTTGGCGAGGTGGTTTTAAGCTCGCCCAACGCAAAAGTGTTTGTAAGGCGATTTGCTGTATTTGATGTATTGAGAAAGGTTATCGGGTATCCGCTGATATTTTGTATTCAGCAGGTTATCATATTCTTTGTCGCCAGAGAGAAAGTAAATCTTTTTGATGCTGTAGTTCTTGGAGTGATCTGTTCGGCAGCGGTGCTTGTCGGAATTCTTATTCTAAGACACACAAGAGCCATAGCTATGAGATTTGTATCGTATCTTGCCATGGGACTTGTGATGGGGCTTTTGGGAGCGCCATATCTGAACACGGATGTTTTTGGAATAAGACTCGTGATCGCGGTAATTGCTGTTTTTCTGGCTGCGCTTTTTACGTATCTTTCGATCAAAACGATCCTTAAGAGTGCAAGGGAGGATTATTATGACTAAGAGTATTGTTAAATCGGTAAAGATGGTTTTTTCGATGCTGAAATATTCGATGCAGATTAAGACCAATATAGCATTGCTTATCATCTTTACGCTTCTTGGAATTTTGTACGAGATAATGTCGGTATTCGGGGGAAAGGAGATTTCTTTTTATAACGGTGCCTGGATGCTCGCACTTGCGCCAATGTACAGCGTTCAGCTCCTTTACTCTACACTGATGGCCGGTGTGATCCAAAGCTCCGGGATAAGAAAACTGATCACTGTAGACGGAGCTCTTATCATGAAAGAAATTTTTACGGTTTTGGGCTTTATATTCATTGCGGTTTTCAGATATCTCAACTTCAGGTTTAACACGGAATGCGGAGATGAGGTTCTTGCGGGAATTATTTTCTACGGTATCTTTACCATAGTCCTCAGTTTATATACGCTGATTGCATACAGATATCTGTACGTCGGTTATTTAGTTCTTTTGCCTATACTGGTATTACTTATGATCTTGCAGGTCTTTTCGGACAGGATCTTTAAGACAGCAGTAACTCCCGGCAGCAGCTTTTTATCTTTGCTCAATATAAGCGGAAACTTCCCGGCCTGTCTGCTTATAGGAGTAGCGCTTATAGTGATTGATGCGGTTTTGTTTTATGTTCTTTCAAGAGCTCTTTATAAAGTTCCTCTTGATGAAAGAGCCTTCAAGAGACTTCTTGCAAGGGCAAAGTAAATAGTGTATATTTGATTTTTGGAAACTCTAACGGTTTAGTGAGGAGGAAAAATGGAAAAATTATCTAATCAGGAAAGACTTAAGCCCTGGATGGGTTTTGTTCTTTTTGGCATCGGACTTGCCTTTTTGGTTTCACTTGGAAGCTTTTTGCAAGCGACTCTTGGCTTGTGGGGACTGGTTTTGACGGAACTGGGCTTTCTTGGAATATCTTTACTTTTTTGTGTAATTAAAAAGGTAAAGATAAAAGAAGTACTCCCTATAAAGAAAGTAACCGGAATGGATGTATTAGGTGTCCTTTTTATGACAGCAGGTGCATTTCTTTTAAACCTGTTGGCTATCGGAATATCAATGCTGTTTGTAAAAAACGCCGGAGAAACAATTTCTGAATTATCAAATTTCCTGTATGGAAGTAAGACGGTTTATGCTCTTTTATTACTAATAGTAGCTATTCTACCTGCCATATGTGAAGAATCATTTATGAGAGGTGCAGTGCTTTCTTGCTTCAGAGGACTTAATGATGATTTTGTTATATGTTTTCTGATTGGATTGATGTTTGGAGCTCTTCACTTAGACGCCCTGAGATTTCTAAATACAGCTTGTCTTGGAGCTGTCCTTGCATATGTAATGGTAAAGAAGAATAATATAATTCTTCCGATGATGATTCATTTCATCAACAACTTTATATCATCTGTTGCCGGATTTATAACAATGGCAGCGGGTGATGAAGCAGGAGATACTATAGCTGCAGCCACTTCCGCTCTTGAGAATATTGATCCTGTTTCGCAGCTTGGTTCATATTTATTGGTTGGCTTTGCTGCTCCGATATTACTTGTGCTTGGTGCCATGTTCCTTGACAGAAAAGGTCACAAGCCAAAGAGATTTTTAGTAGCGGGTATTATATCGGGAGTATTGTTATTCAGTGGAGTGGTTATAACCTCCCTTACTACTGCCAAAACCCTTTTGGGAGGAGATGCCTATCTTAACTGGAATTCTACATTCGAAGTAACGGAAGAGACTCTTCAAGGCAAAGACCTGGCTGAGGCAGGAATAGATTTTGAAGAGGAAAAGACTTGTATGCTAGTAGTATCAGCAACCGGTTCGGGGGGAGAACTCACATTCACAGTTACCGACGAAAATGGAAATACTATTGTTGAAAAAAGTTCATCATCTATGCTTATTGTAAGCGAAATGCTTCAGGTAGAGCCCGGGCATTACACTCTGGCCTTTACCGGAGATGAGGATCTTTTGGGAAAAACAGTTTCATATCAGGTACTTGTAAAATAGGCGGCTTGTCCGTCTATTTTTTTGAGTAAAAATTCAAAAAATGTGTTAAAATATACATATCGCACCCAGTACAAAAAAATAAATGCATAAAAGCGATAAAAAAATTTTTTAAGGAAGGTTTACGCTTATGAAAAAGAGACAGTCACTTAAAAAGGTTATGCTATCACAGATTATTTTTTTTGTTGCGATAATAATCATAATTCTCACCCAGATAGGTATTAAGCTGCAGGCAGACAATATCCAGCCTCTTGTTAATACCGTTCTTGCAAGAGAGGCAAATTCATACGCGAGCGAGGTTCATAACTGGTGGAACGGAGTAGAGACCAGAGTTGAACAAACCGCCGACGTTATAAGAAATGCCCCTGAGATGTCTTACGACGATACTCTCGCCATGCTTCTTAAACTAACTGAAAAAGATCCCGATTCTCAGGATATTTATATTGCTTACGGGGATACAAACAAATTCCTTGACGGCTCGGGCTGGATCCCCGGTTCTGATTTCGTATTTAACGACAGAGCCTGGTTCCAGGGAGCTCTTTCCGCAGGCGGAGAGATTTATACCTCAGAGCCTTATGTGGATGCTTCTACCGGAAAAACCTGTCTTGCATGCGCTATTATGATAAGAGATAAAGTTGTTCTCAGCAGCGACGTTGTATTTGACAAGGTTGCCGAGAAGATTACAGGCTTTGAGTCTATTGCACCCGATGCAAGATACTACATCATAAATAAGGAGACGAAGGATATTCTTGTAAGCTCCAATGCTGAGATCGTCGGACAGAATCTTTCAGATACAACGGACCCCGTTATGAAGGGACTTGCCACTGTATTCGACAAGATTAATACAAGTGTAGAAAGTGTAGACAAGACCCTTACCGTAAAGACCGGTGCAGGAGCTATGATGTTTACCGCTACGGATATCGAAGATACTTCATGGGTAGTTGTAAGCGCCGTTTCTTCCAACATCATCGGAAGCAGAATGACCAAGGTTATGGTCATCACCTTTGTTACGGCTATAATCTTACTTGCCATCTTAAGCGTGATCATATTCTTTACGATCCGCAGATACCTTAATCCCGTATCCAAGGCGACAAAGAGTATTACAGATATTTCAAACGGTGACTTTACCGTTACCCTTGTGCCTGAAGGAAACAATGAGATCACAACCCTCTGCGAGAGCTTAAACGAGTATATTGCAAATATGAGAGGCACCCTTAACAGCCTTGCTGATGTTTCAAACAATATGCACCAAAGCGCGGGAGAGTGCTACGAGATTTCCAATACTCTTGCCGGAGCAAACAAGACACAGTCCGAATCTATCGAGAGACTTAACGCTACACTTAACGATATGAACAGTTCTATCGAGGAGATTGCTACTGCGGCCTCAGAACTTGCAAGTACATCAAGCGCACTTACGGACAATGCGGAGAATGTTAAGAATCTCTGCGACCAGACCATGGAATCCTCTGCAACCGGTAAGGATGAGATGGAGAATATGACCAGCAACGTAAGAACTCTTAACGATACCATCGCAGAGCTTACGGAACTTATCCACAATACGGCTAAGTCAATCGAGGAGATTACCGGTATTACTGATACCATCAATGCTATCTCCGAACAGACCAATCTTCTTTCACTCAACGCTTCTATCGAGGCTGCAAGAGCCGGAGAAGCAGGAAGAGGATTCGCTGTTGTTGCTACTGAGGTCGGAGCCCTTGCACAGCAGTCAACAGAGGCTACCGTCAATATCAGAAATCTTATTTCCGATATTACAAAGAATATCGAGAATATCAACGAAAAGGCAGACCGCTGCGTAGAGGATATGTCAGCTTGCCTTACCGGCGTAGAAAATGCCAATGTATCCTTTAACAATATATACGAGGATGTTGCAAAGGCTACGGACGGAATCGTTGAGATCGCAAATGGTATTGAAAAGATCAATGATGTTGCCACAAACAACGCATCAACCACTCAGCAGCAGGCATCTACCATCAATGAGATCCTTGCTCTTTCAGACAGCATCGTAGCAGAGAGCGAGAAGCTTGCTACTCAGACAGAGAATATTTCAACCGTATCCGGAGATCTTAACAAGTACTCGGATGAGATCAACTCAGACCTTTCACAGTACACACTGTAAAGCATTTTGCTGAGGATGTTTTATGGAAAACAAACTGACGCTTGAAAGAATAATCCTTACTAACATATTGATGCTGCTTTTCTTTGGGCTAATGGTTTTCTTGGTTGTTGGTTCTTTTGTTTATCCAAAGGAAGCCCGGGGGTTTGACGAAAAGTGCAAACCCCTGGATACTCAGTGGTACCTTGTAGAAGATGACGGGACGAGAACTCCGGTAAATCCGCCTGCGAGAATAGACTATCCAAAGAACAAGGTGATGGTTGTTGAGGCGGTGTTGCCGGAGATCAAAAAGTCCGACTATATGCTGCTTCTTCGAAGTTCTCAGCAGGATATGTATGTCTACATAGGTGATGAGCTCAGAGAGAGTTACTCAACAGCGGATTCAAGACCCTTTGGAAGCGCCAGCCTTTCCGCTAATGTCTTTGTGGAATTAAAGAGAATCGACGGCAGAAAAACAATCCGCATAGAAACCTGTTCTCCAAACGAGTACAGCGGTTCTTTCAATTCGGTTTATATCGGAACGTTTATGGGTATTTATGCCCATCTTTGGGGCAGATACGGAATCCCCTTTATAACGGCATTCTTACTTATGACCTTCGGTGTAATCGCCGTTATAATCAGTCTGATACTTCAGTTTAGGTTTAAATTTGCATTCTCTCTAAAATATGCCGCCTGGGCAGCGATCTTTACTTCAATCCAGGCAGTAGTCGAGTCCAAACTCAGACAATTCTATTTCCCTAATATTTCCGTAGCGGGAGCGGTGTCCTATATCGTTATCGGATTTGTTCCGACAGCGCTTTTTTTGTATGCCGATGCAGTCTCTAAATTCAGATACAGAAAGATCTACAGGGTTGCCATTGTAATAACATTTATAAATGTTGTTTTAAATATTGTTCTTCAGCTCGCGGAAGTTCAGGATCTTTTTGACTCTATGCCGAGGACATATGTGATCACGGCGCTTTCCGCCGCAGTCATTATATTCTGTTTTATTCTCGATATCAGAAAAGGACATGTAAAAGAGATAATAGTTCCCTTTGTAGGCTTGTTCCTTACGTATGCCGTGGGAATTATTGAGATCATCTCACAGCTTTTCTATCTCCTGGATGTTACGGATTTTTATCTGAACATCGCCGCGGGAGTACTTCTTACTTTTGCGATCATAGACAGCCTTTCACAGGTTGCAAATATCTACAAGGAAAAGCAAAAGGCTGAGGTGGCAAACAAGGCAAAGAGCGATTTCCTTGCCAATATGTCACATGAGATCCGAACGCCGATAAACGCCATAATGGGTATGGATGAGATGATCCTAAGGGAAAGCTCCGAGACAAATGTTAAGGGGTATGCGACGGATATTAAAAGGGCGGGAGAAAATCTACTTGATATAATCGGGGATATTCTGGACTTTTCAAAGGTCGAAGCCGGAAAGCTTGAGCTGGAGTGTCAGGAGTATTCACTTTCGGAACTTATCTGCGATATCAATAATATAATCAAAGGGCGCGCAGAAGCCAAAAATCTTGATTTTAAGATAAACGCGGATCCCAAATGTCCAAGGAGACTATACGGCGACGAGTCGAGAGTACGTCAGATCCTGCTTAATCTTTTGAACAATGCGGTTAAGTACACGGAGGAAGGAAGTGTTTGCCTGAACATTTCTTTGGTGGACCGTTCCGATACGGTTGATGTTATCCTTAAGATGTCTGTAAAGGATACGGGAATAGGTATAAAGGAAGAAGACAGAAGCAGGCTCTTCAACAATTTTGAGCGCTTTGATATAAACAGAAACCGGAATATTGAGGGAAGCGGCCTGGGACTTGCCATTACGGACAGGCTCCTTAAACTTATGGGCGGCAGGATCAAGGTGGAGAGCGAGTACGGAAAGGGGTCTGAATTTACCGTATTTTTGCCGCAAAAGAGAATGGGAAGCGAGCTTCTCGGAAATGTAGAGGAGTGTCTTGCAAAGGATGAACACGTTATCCCCGAATACAAGGAATCTTTCAGGGCACCGGATGCTAAGGTACTTGTGGTTGATGATGTCGCTATGAATGCCAATGTTGTCAAGGGTCTCCTTCGAAAGACAGAGGTTAAGGTATTTACGGCTTTTAGCGGCTCGGACTGCATAGAGATGTGTAAAAAGGACAAGTTCGATCTCATCTTAATGGACCATTTTATGCCTAAGATGGACGGAATAGAGACTTTAGAGGAGCTGAAAAAGCGAGATCTTATAGACTGCCCCGTTATAGCTCTTACGGCAAATGCCATTGCGGGAATGAAGGAAATGTACTTATCCAAGGGGTTTGACGGATATTTGAGTAAGCCGGTAAAACCTGATGAACTCGAGGAAATGGTAAAGCGGTTTATTGTAGGGGAAAGGGAGACTTCGGAATAAAGGGAGACTTCGGAATAAAGATATTTGTTGATTTAGGAAAAAATCTTTGATATAATATAATCCGCTTGCTATGCGGCAAGCACCGGTTTATCAATATATCTTAGATGAAATAAGAGAGGAAACTATTATGTCAGAAAACGCTAAAGCCGGCGGATGGCGCGAAAATAAGTGGATCCGCGGTGCAATTCCCGCTCTGCTCCTTCATATGAGCATCGGAACAGTTTATTGCTGGTCTATCTTTTCACAGGAGATCTCCGAGTACATCGGATGGTCTAAATCTTCAACCGAATGGGCATTCTCATTCGCTATCTTTTTCCTTGGTATGAGCGCTGCTTTCCTTGGAAATATCGTAGAGAAGGATATTCATAAATCATCTCTTCTTGCTACTATCTGTTTTGCTACCGGTATGGCAGGAACCGGATTCTTTATCTGGTACGGCGGTCAGCATCAGCACAGCGTGCTTGCACTTATCGGTATCTACATTTGCTATGGCTTTATCATGGGCGTTGGTCTTGGTACCGGTTATCTTTCACCTGTTAAGACACTTATGCTTTGGTTCCAGGATCGTAAGGGACTTGCTACAGGACTTGCAGTTGCAGGTTTCGGTGCAGCTAAGGCAATCGCTTCACCTATTATGACTTCTATGCTTACCGGACTTTCCGTAGCCGGAAAAGAGATCAACGGCGTAGGAAACGGTATCTGGAAGATGTTCCTCGTACTTGCATGTGTATACTTCGTAATGATGTTTGTCGGACACCTTCTTCTTAAGAAGCCCGCCGGATGGCACGAGCCTACCGGAGCTGAGAAGGGACCTTCAATGTTCCAGGTTATCAAGTCAAAGCCTATCGGAACTTACATCGGAATCTGGCTTATGTTCTACATCAACATCACCTGCGGACTTGCTCTTATCTCTCAGGAGAAGATGATCGTTAAGTGCATCGGCCTCGCAGCTATGGCAGGCGTTATGTCCACAATCTCAGCTATCTTCAATGCAGGCGGACGTCTTGGCTTCTCTGCAGTAGCCGACGGAATGAAGGACAGAAATACTGTTTATAAGATCATTTTCATTATTTCCATCGCTCTTACCGCAATTGCAATCCTTACTAAGGGCATCGGAAACGCATATGCTGACGGAGCACAGAATATTCTCCTTGTAGTACTCGTACTTGCGCTTCTGTTTATGGTAAATGCAGGATACGGCGGAGGATTCTCCAACGTTCCCAACCTCCTTTCCGACCATTACGGAATGAGCAATATTTCAGCTATCCACGGACTTACCCTTTCAGCATGGGCTTTTGCCGGACTTACCGGTAATCAGATGGCATCCGCTATCGTAAAGTATGTTGCTGAAACCAAGCCCGAGACTTTAAGAACTATCACTTACATTGAGCACGGTGTAGAGCACACCGCAACTACAAACCCTGTAGGATACCAGACTGTACTCTATGTAACCTGCGCTCTTTACGTTGTAGCCCTTCTTCTTTCACTCTTCCTCGTAAGACCTTCACAGAAGGCACTTGAGGCTAAGGCTGCTAAGAAGGCTGCCGCAGGAAAGTAATCCTGAAAGTATTTTTGATATACGCTCCCGGTTTTTTCATAAGCCGGGAGCTTTTTTTTGGCAAAAAGAATTCCGCCTGAATTTCTATAAAGCCAAAGTCCCATCTGCAGGATGTGCTTTTATACTTAACGAAAGCGCATAAATATGATACAATCATCTATTATGGACAAAAAGAGAAATTACCAGAATGAACTTGAAAAAATAATTGATTCCATAGAAGGTGAGCCACCATCGCTTTTACTTCATGCCTGCTGTGCTCCCTGCAGCAGCTACTGTCTTGAGTATTTAAGCAAACATTTTAGGGTAACTGTATATTACTATAATCCCAATATTTCCCTCGGGGAAGAGTACCGAAAGAGAGTAGCCGAGGAAAAAAGACTGATAGCTGCCTATAACTCGGAGATCATCTGGGGAGAGAGGCAGGGACATCCTATCGGCATAAGAGAGGGAAACTACGATCCGAGTCGCTTTTATGAAGCGATAAGAGGACTCGAAAAGCTGGGAGAGGGGAGCGAAAGATGCTTTAAATGCTACGAGCTTCGTCTTGAGCAGACGGCAAGAGCTGTGGGAGACGGTTACGATTACTTCTCTACAACCCTTACCATATCGCCCTTAAAGAACGCGGAGAAGCTTAATGAAATCGGGGAGAGGCTGGCAGAAAAGTACGGCCTTAAATGGCTTCCTTCCGATTTCAAGAAAAAGGAAGGATACAAACGCTCCATCGAGCTTTCGCAAAAGTATGATCTATACAGGCAGGACTACTGCGGATGCGGATATTCCAAAGCTGAGAGAAGCAGAGAAAAAGCCGCCAGGGGAGAGCTCCCGATCTGATCGTTTACTGTTATATTTTTTTAAGTCTTATTTTAGAATTTGGTAATTAATTAATGCATTTAGCAGTGTTAAAATACAATAGTCTTTGAAAAGGAAACAATCATGAAGAAATTACTTGATCTTTTGACAGAAGAAATGGGAAAAGCATTTGAAAGCGCAGGCTATGAGGCAGAGCTTGGAAAGGTTACCGTTTCAAACAGACCCGATCTTTGCGAGTATCAGTGTAACGGAGCGATGGCAGGAGCTAAAAAGTACCACAAGGCTCCTATTATGATCGCCGGAGAAGTTGCTGAAGTTTTAAAGACAATGCCCGTCTTTTCAAGCGTAGAGGCGGTAGCCCCCGGATTTCTAAATCTTAAGCTCTCGGAAGATTACCTCGCTGAATATCTTCGTGGTATGAGAGCCGATAAAAAGTACGGATTTGAATTATCAAGAGCAAATGAAAAGGTTGTTATCGATTACGGCGGAGCCAATGTTGCAAAGGCACTTCACGTAGGGCATATCCGTTCCGCAAATATCGGAGAGTCAATAAAGCGTATTCTTCGTTTTGCCGGAGACGAGGTTATAGGAGATGCGCATCTCGGTGACTGGGGACTTCAGATGGGTCTTGTTATCTGTGGTATCAAGGAAAGACAGCCGGATCTTGTTTACTTTGATGATTCCTACACAGGAGATTATCCCGAAGAGTGTCCCGTTACGATAAGGGAACTTGAAGAGATTTATCCCGCATCAAGTGCTAAGTCAAAGGAAGACCCCGAGTACAAAGCAAAGGCTATGGAAGCCACAAAGAAGCTTCAGGATGGAGTACGCGGATACAGAGCCCTTTGGAAAAATATTATGAAAGTATCCATTGGTGACCTCAAGAAAAACTATGCTTCCCTTAATGTAGACTTCGACCTTTGGAACGGTGAGAGCAGTGTGCATGACCGCATTCCCGGAATGGTTGACTATATGAAAAAGGGCGGCTGGGCCGTTATCAGTGAAGGAGCACTTGTCGTTGAAGTGGCTGAAGAGACCGATACAAAGAAGGTGCCTCCCTGCATGGTTTTAAAGAGCGACGGAGCTTCTTTGTACAACACCACAGACCTTGCAACTATTCAGGAGCGTATGGAGGATATTAAACCCGACCGTATCGTTTACGTAGTAGATAAGCGTCAGGAGCTTTACTTTGAGCAGGTATTCCGTGCCGCGAGAAAAACTAAGCTTGTTACAGAAGACACAAAGCTTAATTTCCTTGGCTTCGGTACTATGAACGGCGCTGACGGAAAGCCCTTTAAGACCCGTGACGGCGGAGTAATGCGCCTTGAGAATCTTATTAATGATACCAAGGCGGAGATGTTCGAAAAGATCAAGGAAGGACGCCCCGTATCCGAAGAAGAGGCAAGATCCATTGCGGATATTGTAGCTATTTCGGCCCTTAAGTACGGCGATCTTTCTAATCAGGCTTCAAAAGATTATGTCTTTGATATAGACAGATTCACATCCTTCGAGGGAGATACAGGCCCTTACATCCTCTACACGATAGTAAGGATCAAGTCAATCCTTGCAAAGTACGCAGAAGCGGGTGGAGACCTTTCTACGGTTACTATCGGAAAGGCTTGTAACGAGTTCGAAAAGGCTCTCCAGATGGAAATCGCACAGTTCTCAGCAACTATGGACAGTGCAGCCATTGAACTTGCACCCCACAAGATCTGCGGTTACATCTACGATGTAGCCAACGCTTTCAACAAGTTCTATCACGAGACCCAGATCCTCGGAGAATCCGACGAGTCCCGTAAGCAGAACCTTATCGCTCTCCTTATCCTCGTCCGCGATATCCTCGAGACATCCATTAATCTCCTTGGATTCGAGGCTCCGGAACGTATGTGATTTATTGTTTAGATTTTAAAGTCAGTTCGGAGAATTTGCACCGTTCATAAGCGCACCTTAAAGTGACGCCGATACTTATCGAAAACAAGCATAGCGCAGTTTGAGATTAGTTTCGCTGCGTCACGAGCAGAGGCGCGAGCCGTGTGCGCGTTGAATGATGCAAATACTCCGAACGTCACTAGGAAAAAACTGTGAGTCCAACTCACACCGTCACTAGGAAAATCAAAGAAAGGAATTACATGGTACGCAGAATTCTTAAAGAAGTAAAGCAGTACACCTTCGCCTCCATCATCACCCCGGTCTCTATGATCCTTGAGGTTGTAATGGAGCTTTCGATTCCCTATCTTATGGCATCGATCATTGATAAAGGTGTTAATGCCGGGGATATGAACCATATCCTAAAGGTTGGCGGACTTATGGTGGTCGCCGCGCTTATAGGACTTTTCGGAGGTCTTATGGGCGGAAGATTCGGAGCTATGGCCTCTGCGGGTCTTGCCAAGAATCTGAGAGAGAGTATGTATAATCATATACAGAATTTCTCATTCTCAAATATAGATAAGTTCTCAACATCCGGTCTTGTAACAAGGCTTACAACCGATGTGACCAATATACAGAATGCTTATCAGATGATGTTACGTATTGCTGTAAGAGCTCCTTTAAGTATGATAGTTGCCCTTATAATGGCATTCAGGATCAATACAAGGATTGCAAGCATTTATCTTATTGCACTGATTTTTCTGGCAATAGTGATGACAATCATAATGCTTACTTCAACCGGGACATTTAAGAAAGCTTTTCCGAAGTATGATGCCTTAAATGAGTCAATACAGGAAAACGTGTCCGCTATCAGAGTTGTAAAAGCATATGTACGTGAGGAGCAGGAAATCTCCAAACTCCACACAGCAGCTAATAATATTTACAACATTTTCGTCAAGGCGGAGAAGAAAATCTCGTACGCTTTCCCGATAATGTCTCTTACGGTTTATGCAACCATCATCGTTATAAGCTGGCTCGGAGCAAAGATGATAGTCGGCAGCGAACTTACTACAGGCGAACTTACAAGCCTTCTTTCATACTGTATGAGTATCCTCTTTAGTATGATGATGCTGATGATGATCTTTGTAATGATCTCTATGAGTATTGCCAGTATGGAGCGTGTATCCGAGGTACTTAAAGAAGAGCCGGATATAGTCAATCCCGAGAATCCTGTTATGGAAGTTAAAGATGGCAGTATTAAGTTTAACAACGTAAGCTTTTCCTACCATAAAGAGGGCGGTGAACCTATCCTTAGAAATATTAATCTTGATATTAAGTCCGGTGAGGTTATAGGAATTATGGGAGCAACAGGCTCATCAAAGTCCAGCCTCGTAAATCTTATTTCAAGACTTTACGATGTAACGGAGGGTGAGGTTTTAGTAGGCGGAATAGATGTAAGAGAGTACGATCTTGAGACTCTCAGAAATCAGGTAGCCGTCGTTCTTCAGAAAAATGTCCTCTTTACCGGAAGTATTTACGATAACCTCCGCTGGGGCAACAAGGAGGCAACGGATGAAGAGTGCAGAAATGCCTGCAAACTTGCATGTGCCGACGACTTTATAAGTTCCTTCCCGGACGGATACGAGACTCATATAGAGCAGGGCGGAACAAACGTATCCGGCGGTCAGAAGCAGAGACTTTGTATCGCAAGGGCACTTCTTAAAAAGCCCAAGGTACTTATACTTGATGACTCTACCAGCGCAGTTGATACCGCTACGGACGCAAGAATCAGAAAAGCTTTGAGAGAAGCCATTCCCGGTACCACAAAGATCATAATTGCCCAGCGTATCAGTTCCATACAGGATGCTGACAGAATAATAGTACTTGATGACGGCGAGATAAATGCTTTTGATACGCATGAGAATCTCCTTGAGAATAACGAGATCTATCGCGAGGTCTATGAATCACAGACCGGCGGAGCGAGAGACTTCGATGAAACGGAGGTGGGATAAATGGCAGGACCCGGAAATCGTGGCGCTATGGGAAGACCGAAGCCGAAGATTGAGAATCCAGGTAAGGTCTTTAAGCGCATAATGAGCTATGTACTAAGGCCGTACAAGTTCCATGTTATAGCCGTGCTGATATGTATCGTTGTCAGCGTTTTCGCAAGCTTGCAGGGAACGCTGTTTATGAAGAGCCTTATTGACGACTATATAAAGCCCATGCTCCTTTCGCCTGGAGAGCCGGATTTTCTCCCTCTTTTAAGGGCAATAATAAGAGTTGCGATTTTTTATCTGATCGGTGCTGTGGCCGGATTTGTACAGAATATCATAATGATATATGTAACTCAGGGAACTATGCGAAATATGCGTAACGAGCTCTTTGAGAAGATGGAAAGACTGCCCATCGGTTACTTCGACAGTCATTCCCATGGCGACATAATGTCGACTTACACCAATGATATCGATACAATGAGGCAGATGATAAGCCAGTCGCTTCCTCAGATGCTCAACTCCGCTATTACTGTTGTTTCGACATTTGTAAGTATGATAGTGCTTAGCCTTCCGCTTACGGTGGTTACCCTTGTCATGGTATTTGTTATGATGATGGCTACTAAGTTTGCGGCGGGAAGAAGCTCCAAGAACTTTGTTGAACAGCAAAAGAAGCTGGGCGCCGTAAACGGTTATATCGAAGAGATGATGAACGGACAGAAGGTTGTTAAGGTCTTCTGCCACGAAGAAGAAGGAAAAGCGAAGTTCAAAGAACTTAACGATTCCCTTTTTGAGAGCGCGGACAAAGCAAATGCTTATGTCAATGTCCTTGGACCTATAAATGCACAGCTTGGTAATGTAAGCTATGTTATCTGTGCAATTGTGGGAGGATGTCTTGCAATATTTGTACCCGAGAGCAGTATTTTCTCCTTTACAACAGGAGGTCTTGTAAGCTTCCTTACTCTTAACAAGAATTTCAGTATGCCCATCAATCAGATATCTCAGCAGTTTAACTCTATTGTTATGGCACTTGCCGGAGCTGAGAGAATCTTTAAGATGATGGATGAAACTCCCGAGACCGATGAAGGCTATGTAATGCTTGTAAACGCTAAGGAGGAAAACGGAAAGCTTACGGAATGCAGTGAGCATACCGGAAAGTGGGCATGGAAGCATACGCACCAGGCTGACGGAAGCGTAGAGTACAAGCCACTCGAAGGAGACGTTGTATTTGACGGAGTTGACTTTGGATATGTTCCGGAGAAGATGGTACTTCACGATATCAAGCTGCATGCACTTCCCGGACAGAAGATCGCTTTTGTAGGATCTACCGGAGCCGGAAAGACCACGATAACAAATCTTATCAACCGTTTCTACGATATACAGGACGGTAAGATCAGATATGACGGCATCAATGTTAACAAGATCAAAAAGGCGGATCTCAGAAAATCTCTTGGTATAGTACTCCAGGATACGCATCTTTTTACCGGAACTATTGCCGAAAATATCAGATACGGAAAGCTTGATGCTACGGATGAAGAAGTAAAAGCAGCTGCCAAGCTGGCTAATGCTCATAGTTTTATCAAGAGACTCCCTGACGGATATAACACCGTACTTAGCGGTGATGGTGCAAATCTGAGTCAGGGGCAAAGGCAGCTTCTTGCCATTGCCAGAGCGGCGATAGCCGATCCGCCGGTACTTATCCTTGATGAGGCTACAAGCTCCATTGATACAAGAACCGAGCGCATCGTTCAGGAAGGTATGGACAGACTGATGAACGGAAGAACAACCTTCGTCATTGCCCACAGACTTTCCACAGTTAAAAACTCCGATATGATCTGTGTTCTCGAAGCTGGAAGGATCGTTGAAAGAGGAACACATGATGAGCTTATTGCGGCAAAGGGAAGATATTACACCCTTTATACCGGAAACAAAGCAGCTCAGTAATTTAGTTTTATATACGCCAAGGTAAGATTACCTACATATTATTTTGCTTTAAAAACCCTGACGCAGATTGCTCAGGGTTTTTTTTATTGAAAAAAGGAACAAAAGGAAGAATAAAAGGAGAGTAAAATGGCTAATAAAGGCGGAAAGAAAGATGAATCCTTTATGATGAAGCTTTCGACATTTGTAGTCGACAAGCGAAAAGGTTTCTATCTGATTTTTATTGTTCTTATTGTTTACAGTCTTATCAATATGGGACGGGTAAGGGTAAACAATGATCTTACGACATATCTTCCGGATACCACTGAAACAAGGCAGGGTATCGATCTGATGGACGAAGAGTTTACGACCTACGGAAGCGCAAGGATAGCGGTATGCAACGTTACTTACGACGAGGCGAAAAAGCTTGCGGAGGAGATTGGGGGCATGGACTGCGTCTATATGCTCGATTTTGACGATACGAGGGATCACTATCACGATATGGAAGCCTTGTTTGACGTAACGTTTACGGATGAGGCAGATTCGGAGATGACCCTTGGGTATTTAAGCAGCGTGCTTGAATACTTAGACGGGTACGATACTTACTTTTCATCCGATATCGGACAGGAGGAGAGAGACGCAGACGACCTGGCGCACGATATGATAATAATCATGCTTCTTGTTGCTGTTGTTGTAGTTGTGGTACTCCTTTTTACATCAAAGACCTATGCCGAGGTGCCGGTTTATATTATGACTTTCGGAACGGCAGCGATACTTAACAAGGGTACTAACCCTTGGTTTGGAGAGATAAGTTTTGTTACTAATTCCATCGCAGTCGTCTTACAGCTTGCTCTCGCAGTTGACTATGCAATCATTCTCGCCAACAGATTCAAGGAGGAGCATGAGACAAAGGACGCCAGAGAGGCCGTGATTGTTGCTCTTTCAAAGGCTATCCCGGAGATTTCGTCAAGCTCTCTTACTACGGTTTCCGGTATGATCGCGATGATGTTTATGCAGTTTAGGATCGGATATGATATGGGAATAATCCTTGCAAAGGCTATCGTACTTTCACTTTTATCCGTATTCTTCCTGATGCCGGGACTGCTCCTTAGCTTTTCCGGGGCAATCGACAAAACGCATCACAAAAACTTTGTGCCCAAGATCACATTTATCGGAAAGTTTGATGTGGCTACAAGATTTGTTATGCCCTTCGTACTCCTCGCCGGAGTTTTTGCGGGTATGATCATCTCCAACAAAGTTCATTATGTTTACGATATGAGCTCTCTTAAATCCAGCAGTATGAGTGAAAATAAGTTTTCCGCGTATATGGTGGACAAGGAGTTCGGAGCTGTAAATCAGTTGGCGGTAATGGTGCCCTGCGGAAACTACGAGAAGGAAAAGCAGGTTCTTTCCGCAATTGAAAGACTTGATGAGGTGGATTCCGTTATGGGTCTTGCAAATATAGACGCCATGGACGGATATAAGCTTACGGATAAGCTTTCCCCGAGAGAATTCTCCGAAAGCTTTGACCTTGATGTTGAGGTTGCCGAGCTGGTTTATACAGCCTACGCCACAAAGAACAATGATTACGGCGCGCTGGTGGGCGGAGTATCAAATTACGAGGTTCCTTTTATCGATATGTTCATGTTCATATATGAGCAAAAGGACAAAGGAAATCTTACACTTGAGGGAGATACGGAGGAAACTATAAATGATGCTTACGAGAAGATAAATATCGCAAAAAGCCAGCTGCTTGGCGAAAACTATACAAGATTTGTCTGCAAGCTCAATGTCCCGGTAGAGGGAGAAGAGACTTACGCTGTCCTTGAAAAAATCAGGGATACGGTAGCCAAGTATTACGACAGAAGCTCTATCCGCCTTGCGGGTAACTCCACAAGCGACAAGGATCTTTCCGCATCATTTGCAACGGATAACCTTTTGATATCTATACTTACTGCTGTATTTGTAATGATAATCCTTCTCTTTACATTCCAGTCCGCCGGAATTCCGGTACTGCTCGTTGTTACGATTCAGGGAAGTATATGGATCAACTTCTCAATCCCTTATCTTCAGGGGGATGTGGTTTATTTCCTGGGATATCTTGTTGTCAGCGCGATCCAGATGGGGGCTACCATCGACTACGCCATCGTCATTACGAGCAGATATATGGAGCTTAAGACCTATATGCCCATCAAGGAGGCAATCGTCGAGAGCCTTAACGAGTCCTTCCCCACTATAGTCACTTCGGGATCGATGATGGTGGCTTCGGGATTTATTATCAGCGCCGTTTCTTCGAACCCTGTTGTGGCGGCGATCGGTCTTGCTCTCGGAAGAGGTACTCTGACAAGTATAGCCCTTGTGCTCTTTGCTCTCCCGCAAACGCTTCTTATCGGCGATATCATCATCGAAAAGACCGCGTTTACTTTAAAGAGAGATTTTGCCAAGCCCTTGCCTAATACAGGCAGAGTACTGATGAACGGCCGAATCAGAGGATACGTAAACGGCGTTGTCGACGGTGAATTCCGCGGGATCATCGAAGGCGAGATGGGAGCTACCGTTAGAAGCAAGGATTATGTAGAAGATATACTGGCCGGGGAGGAAAAGGAAAGCCTTCCCGATAAGGAAAACGAGAACGGGAAGGAAAATATTCCGGATAAAGACAAAGGAAATAAAAAGGAAGGAGGCAGATAAGATGAGAGATTTAAATAATAGAGTAGGGAGAATAAATAAAACCGCGCTTACTGCCTTCCTGGTAACAGGTCTTTTAGGGGGACTTATATTGGGACCTTCGGGAACCTGCTTTGGCAGCAATTCTTTTGCGGATGATGAAACATATATTTACTCAGAGCTTGTCTCCGGAGATGATTCTGATCTTTACGAAGGCATTCCCAAAGAGGAGATGGAGATTATAGAGATTTCTTCCGCTGAGGAATTTGTCTCATTTGCGAAAGAATGTATTATTGATTCTTACTCAAGGGATAAGTATGTAAAGCTGACCGCGGATATTGATTTAAGGGATTATGCGGACGTTTCCGTTCCTTTGTTCGGCGGAGTGTTTGACGGACAGGGGCATGTGGTCAGCGGATTACAGATCGGTAAACGCGGCTCATCTCAGGGACTTTTCAGACATGTCCAGAGAAACGCATGTGTAATGAACCTTTGTGTAAACGGTGATATTGAAAATGACGGAGACGGAAAAAACACCGGACTTATCGCGGGGGAAAACTACGGAAAAATATCCCTTTGCGAAGCAAGAGGAAAGGTCCGGGGCAAGGAAAACGTCGGTGGTATCGCGGGGTTTAACGCTTCCGGTGCTTACATAGAAAACTGCAAAAATGTCTGCATTATCATCGGAGAACACAGCGTCGGAGGAATATGCGGATTTAACGAAGGCACGCTTACCGGGAACGAGAACAGCGGTATGATAAATACCTCCGTTTCCGATGTTGAGGTTAATGTAAAGGATATCACGGTTGAAGATATTGCAAAGATAGGACAATCCTCAGCACTTTCCGCATTTACCGATGTGGGCGGAGTAGCAGGAATATCCTCCGGGACAATCGGAAAGTCTACTAACAGAGGAACCGTTGGTTATGAACATGTGGGATACAATATCGGTGGAATAGTCGGAAGACTGTCCCAGGGATATGTTTTTGAATGTAAGAACTACGGAATTGTACTCGGAAGAAAGGATATCGGCGGAATAGCGGGACAGATGGAGCCTTTTTTGCAGGTTCAGTATATGGTCGACGGTATTTCACAGCTTAATGCACAGACTAATATCCTTTTCGATATGATAGACGGCGCACTCGACGACCTTGACAAGTACGGCACGGAAACTTCAAACCTTGTAAGGGAGATTTCGGATAAACTTAAGGAGGCAAACAATATTTCCGTAAACTTGCCAAAGCCCGATCCCGAAAAGGATTTTACAAAAGAAGATGCTAAAGAATACGCCTCCGAACTTGAAGGCCAAATAAAGTCCGCCGGAGACAATATGCTTTCTCTTAAGGAGAATTTTGATATTATCGCGCAGTACTCCGGAAAGCTCAGTGACCTTATAAGGCGGGAAAACAAGACCCTTACGGGGGACCTTAAGGCTATCAGTGCCCAGGCCCGCAAGGTGGAGAATATTTCGAATGGTATGAGCGAAAATATCGCCGCGTATGAAGGAATTGAAATAACCGACGGTTCACACGAAGAGCCTGAGGAAAACGGTGATGGTGAGCCGGAGCTTCAGAATGCCGAGGAGCCGGTAGGAGAAGAGGAGAATGCAAAAGAGAACAGTTTGGATGAAGAGACGCAGCATGGCCGCCTTGTTTCCTGCGAAAACTATGCTTCTGTAACGGCGGACAGCGCTGTGGGAGGAATAGTCGGAAGGATCTCTACGGAGTATGATTTCGATCCGGAGGATGATGTTGATTTAAACGGAAATGAATCTCTTTATATGAACGCTACTGCCAAGGCAACCGTCAGAAACTGCAAAAACTACGGAATGATTGCTTCGAAGAAGGACTACGTCGGAGGAATCACGGGATATGCCAAGTACGGAAGCCTTTATCAGAATACTTCCGCGGGAGATATAAGGAGCGATGACGGAATCTACGCCGGCGGAGTTGCCGGATGCGCCGAAGGAGAGATAGACTCCTGTTACGAGATCGGAGATGTATACGGAAAGAGCTTTGTGGGAGGTATTGCAGGCAAAGGATTTAAGATTACGGGCTGCAGCGCCTACTCTAAGCTGACCTGTCTTGAGCAAAACGCGGGTGAGATCGCCGGAGATATTTTGGAAGGGGGAGAGATAGCCGGAAACTATTACGTGGCATCAAGCCTTGGCGGAATTGACGGAGCTTCCTACGAAAAGGGAGCAACCCCTCTTTCATACGAGGATTTTATAAAGCTCCCCGGCCTTCCCGGCGAGTTTACGGAGTTTAATATAATCTTTATCGCTGACGGCAAGGAACTTGCGAGAATCCCCGCTAAGTATGGAGAGAAGATTGACGAGAGCAAAATACCCGCCATCCCTGACAAGGAGGACAGGTACGGAGTCTGGCCTTTGGAAGAGCTTGATTTTGTTAAGGGGAATATGGTTCTTGAAGCGACTTACGAAAAGTGGCAGGGATCTGTGGTCAGCGAACTTGAAGTCGACGATAAGGGTATTTCAAGACCCTTTATGATGGTTGCCGGAAACTTCCTTCCCGGGGCTGAGCTTGAGCTTACGGACGACGGAAAAGAATACGACTTCGATATAATATACGGACCTGAAGATCTCCTTGCAAGAAAGAACGGCCTTACAAGGCATGATGGACCGGTTGAAGTACGTATTGCGAAGGCAGGAATAAACGGCAATAAAAAGGACATTATTAAAGTTTTGGTGGTAGAAGATAACCGCTTTGTAGAAACTGAGAGCGAGACTATCGGAAGCTATATTTCCTTTAAGATGGATAAATCCGGAAAATTCAAGATTGTTACGGAAAGAGACTATACTCTTTACATTGTCATCGGTATAATAGTGTTTGTAATCCTTTCTATTGTTATTATTTGCATCATTGTATCGAGGATAAAGAAATTGAAAAAGAAGATTGAATCCAAAAGGCCACCTAAGGCTGTGATTTTTGATCTGGACGGAACGCTGATAGATACTGAGCGCTTTTACCGCAAGGTATGGCCCGAAGCTACGGAGCATTTCGGATACCATCTTACCGACGAGCAGGTTCTTGAACTGAGAAGTCTCGGAAGACCTTTTGCTCCGAAAAAGTTTGAAGAGTGGTTCGGAGAGGACTTTAACTATGATGTAGTCAGGACCTACAGAAAGAGGCTCTTTGAGCAGTGCGTTTCCGCTGAGGGTATAAAGGTTAAGGCAGGAGTGCCGGAGCTTCTTAACTTCCTTAAGGGAAAGGGAGTTACCATAGCTGTGGCTACTGCGACTGATGTTGAGCGTTCGGTAAGATACCTTAAGGCAGCAGGCATCTATAAGTATATTGACAAGCTTTGCAGCGCTGCGGATGTAAAAGAGGGAAAGCCCTCGCCATACGTTTACGAGGAGGCATGCAAACAGCTGGGACTTAAGCCTTGGGAATGCCTTGCGGTGGAGGATGCTCCAAACGGCATCAAATCGGCTGCGGCTGCGGGCTGCAGGGTCGTATTTGTACCGGATCAGACGGATAACGAGCCGGAAGTAGAGCCGCTTTGCGTAGGAAAAGTTAAGACTGCGGATGAAATCATAGATTTCTTTGTGTAGAATTATCAAAAATTTTACGATAATTGCGAAGGTTTAGTGACATATTACCAAAATGGTTTTATAATTAAAGAAAAAACCAAAAGGAGAGTTGTCTTAAATGAGTGAAATCAGCATCACCAGTTTAAAATGTTCCAACTGCGGAGCGCCGCTTCCCGCACCAAACGGTCCTGTAAAGAGGATCATGTGCCCTTACTGTTCATCGGAGAACATCATAGAGGGCGTGGAAAAGAACGCGGAGATCCTCAGCAAAGAGAACATAATGGGCGGTCTCAAATTTGAATTAAACGATCCGACGGTTCATAAGATGATCGTTGAGACTCTTTGCAAATCGGAGTGTCCTCCCGTCGATATTTTTACAGAGGTTGATGTTAGAAGAGCGAGAAAGGTTGTTGTTCCCGCTTACTGGTTTGACAATTGTACCGGAACCGCTACGGTTTCCTACGAAAAGGGCGTGGAGAGGGAGCAGCAGCAGATAGTCGGAAAGGGCGACAAGATGCGCACGGTTACCAAGAAGGTTACCGAGTGGACACCTATGACTATGGCGGTTAATGATACCTGCGATTTCATCGTATCCGGAAACAAGGACTACACCGAGCTTTTCAAGAGACTCTATCCGGATGGGAACAATCCGGAGCTTGTCGATGTTGAGCTTCTTGACTATCCCGCCGAGGCCAATGCACTTTCCTACGATATACCGGATGCTGTTGTATTCAACAACCAGGTTAAGCCACATATGGAGGATATCCTCGATAAGAAAGCAAAAAGGATCCTTTCTGACGGTATGACGAGAAATATATCATTATCCGGAGGATCAAGCATCCAAAAGGGCGAGATGAGGCGTATTTCCATGCCTGTTTACGATATTCTCCTTGATTATAAGGGCAAGGATTACAGTCTGTACTTTACCGGAAACGGCGGAAATGTTGTTTATGATTCGCTTCCCGTTGATTTCGAGAGAAGAGATCTTATAAACGGAAAGCAGAAGGCGATAAAGAAGTTTATCTCTCCTTTAAAGATCCTCTTTACCGTACTTGGGATCATGGGATGCGTTCTCGGGCTTATAATGCTTCTTACCGGAATCTTTGCGATCAAGACCTGCTGGGGATGCATACCTATCGGTGTAGTACTTTTGGCGGGCGCAGTATTTGCCTTCATAAATATGGTTAAGCAAAACAAGATCTATCTTGCGGATAAAGCCAAGATGCAGGCTGAGCTTGATGCTATAATCGCCGAATTTACCGATGCGAAAAAGAAGTTTATTGAGAGTAAGACCGCTCTTAAGGGAGTGTTCATCTCACTGACCGAGAATCCCGAGGCGTTTGACGGATTGAAGGTATAAATATTTGAAATGTAACCTTGATCGTTTTATTTGATTTTTTGTAAGCAGAGTGCTAAACTTTTGTAAGTGTGGCACTCTGTTTTTTTGAAAAAGTGGTTATCCGATTTAAGAGAGGCGGTTATCTGGTTTTCAAAAGGAGAGAAAAGCTTCTGATAAGAGATTTTAATTGAGAAAGGACTTTTAAAATGAGCAGACCGTTTGAAGAACTTGTAGAGAAAGTTAAGAATTTTGAAATGAAAAAGGTATCCGTTGCTGTAGCGCAGGATTCAGCCGTTATCGAGGCTGTACGCGCAGCGAAGGACCGCAAGATCGCTGATGCTATTCTTGTTGGTGATGAGGACAAGATCAAGGCTGTTGCTAAGGAAATAAGCGTAGATATTTCCGATTTCAAGATTATCGATGTTAAGGACGACATTCAGGCTTCTCTTACCGCTGTTAAGCTTGTTCGTGACGGTGAGGCTGATATGTATATGAAGGGTCTTATCCAGACCAAGGATTTCCTTAAGAGCGTACTCGACAAGGAAGTCGGACTTAGAACCGGAAAGCCCCTTTCACACGTTTGCGTATTTGACGTTAAGGGATATGACAGACTTATGTTCCTTACAGACGTTGCTTTTATGACTTATCCTACTTTAGAGGACAAGGTTGCTATCATCAACAACACACTTGAGATCACTTCCGCCTGCGGAGTAGAGAATCCGAAAGTAGCTCCTCTTGCGGCAGTTGAGGTCGTTAATCCCAAGATGCCTTGCACCGTAGATGCTGCCGAGCTTACAAGAATGAACAAAGAGGGCGAGATCACAGGATGTATCGTAGACGGACCTCTTTCTCTCGATCTTGCTATCGAGCCCGAAGCTGCAAAGCATAAGGGAGCTACAGACCGCGCTATCCAGGGCGATGCAGATATACTCCTTTTCCCCGATATCCACGCAGGAAACCTTGTTTACAAGGCAATGGTTCATATGGCTGATGAGATCAACGGAAACATCATCACCGGAACAAAGGCTCCCGTTATCCTTACTTCAAGATCCGACTCCTTCGAGGTAAAGGTTAATTCACTTGCTCTCGGAGCTCTTGTTGCGGAATACAAAAAGAACAAACAGTAATATAAAAATTATCGCCGGTTATTCCGGCGAAAAATCGGAGGGTATAAAAATGGCTATTACAAGCTTGATCATCAATCCCGGTTCAACATCAACCAAGATTGGTATTTACGAAGATGAGAATCTCCTTTTTGACGAGACTCTTCGTCACTCTACAGAAGAGATCGCGCAGTACGCGTCGATCATCGACCAGAAGGATTTCAGAAAGAACATTATCCTGAACTTCCTTAAGGAAAAGAATTTTGATATGAAGAAGCTCGGCATGGTTGTAGGACGCGGCGGACTCCTTCGCCCTATTCCCGGTGGAACATACACTGTTACCGACAAGCTCCTTGAGGACCTTAAGGTAGGCGTTCAGGGACAGCACGCTTCCAACCTTGGCGGTATCCTTGCAAGAGAGATCGGTGACGAGCTCGGAATCCCTTCTTTCATCGTAGACCCCGTAGTTGTAGACGAGCTTGAGCCCGTTGCAAGAATCTCAGGCGTTCCAGAGATTGAGCGTAAGTCCATCGATCATCCCTTAAATCAGAAGGCTATGGCGAGAAGATATGCCAAGTCCATCGGAAAGAAGTATGAAGATATCGATGTTATCGTTGTTCATATGGGTGGCGGTACTTCTACCGGCGTTCATAAGCACGGCAAGATGGTTGACGTTTTTGCAGCCCTTAACGGAGACGGAGCTTTCTCTCCCGAGAGAGCAAACGGTGTTCCCGCTCTTTCTCTTGTAGAGATGTGCTTCTCCGGAAAGTATACCGAAGCTGAGATGAAGAAAAAAATCGTCGGAAACGGTGGATTCAATGCTTACCTTGGAACCAACGATATGAGAGAAGTAACCGCAAGAGTTGAGGCAGGAGACGAGAAGGCAAAGCTTGTAAGAGATGCTTTCATCTACCAGATCTGCAAGAATATCGGTGCATGCGCTACCGTCCTTCAGGGTAAAGTTGACCAGATCATCCTTACCGGCGGTATCGCTTACGGAAAGACCGTAACCGATGACATCGCAAAGAGCGTTGACTGGATTGCTCCCGTTACCGTATATGCCGGTGAAGACGAGCTTCTTGCTCTTGCTCAGGGTGGATTACGCGTACTTAACGGCGAAGAGAAAGCTAAAGAATACTAATTTTTGACCCCCGGGGACGGGGTTAGTGTGTCATTTTTAAAAATGGGGGGATTACCGTTTAAAAAACTAACGCCGGAGTTGACTTTTACAGTCAGCTTCGGCGTTTTATTTATAGAGATTAAGCGTGGGCTCGCCTAAAAAAGTGAACCCCCAACCCCGTCCCCGGGGGTCATTTTAGAGGAGCTTGTCGATGGAAAGCTCGGGGTGCTGCATAAGGTCGATGTAGTCGTAGCCGCACTGGACGACGGGGCGTGAGAGCTTTTCTTTGTTGAGCATGATTATCTCGGCTTCACGTCCGTCGGAAAGCTCGCAGGCGTTTCTGACGTAGGTTGCTCCTACATTGGAGAGGAATGTGAGTACATACTCGGCATCATACTTTTCGAAGCCCTCTTCCTCGAAGATCTCGATAACACGGAAAGGACATAAAGGTCCGCGGTAAACCCTTGCTGCGGTCATTGCCTCGTATACATCAGAAATTGCGGTAAGGCGCGCAAACTTATCGATGGACTGGCCGGAGAGCTGAAGCGGATATCCGCTTCCGTCGTAGCGCTCGTGGTGCATAAGAGCAGTGTTTAAAATATGTTCATCGAAGTCCTTTTCCTTAAGAATCTTGTATCCGTACAGGGGGTGCTTCTGGATATGCTTGTATTCTACGGGATCGAGCTTTCCGGGCTTTGTAAGGATGGCGTGGCTGACTTGAAGCTTTCCGATGTCGTGGAGCATACCGCAGGCCATAGCCATCTCTCTGTCGGCTTCGTTCCAGCCGAGCCAGCTGGCTGATACGTAGTTAAGGAGAGCGACGTTCATACTGTGGGCGTATGTGAGATCGTCGTAATCCCGCATATTGTGGATCATATCAAAGGTGTTGCTTCCGCTGCCGGACTGTTCAATAAGCTTTAAGGGGGCTTTGATAAGCTCGCCTGTATCAACAGCGGCAGTATTTTCTATCATTTCGTTCAGCTGGAACTTAAAGTTCTCGGTGGCTGTATCGAAAGTCTTTTTAAAATCCTTGAATTCCTGTGACGAACGGATACGTTCCGAATATGAAGGATGGGAAGGAGCGTATTCGGCGTTGGAGCCCGGAGGCGGAGGCGGTACGTCGCGTCTCGGAGACTGCGGAGCAGGTCCGTATCCTTCCGGCTTTTCGAGGGGTTCCAGATCGAAAAGATCCGGCTTTTCGGGAGCGGAATCCTCCTCGATATAAACGGATAAAACTCCGTTGAGTTCTATTCTGGAGATTAAAACATCTGTAAGCGCAGTACCCTTTGAGAGGATGGTCTGGCGATCAAAGTTAAGTACATCCTCCGCAAGTATCATTCCGGGAACTAAATCGAATGTAGAAAGCTTTTGCATAAGGCCTCCCTGAATATGTATTGTGACTTTACCCCACTCAGAGTTATTTTAACATATAAAAGAGCATGTGTAACTTTAAAATTTAAACAAAAATATGACCAACTCTTAGTTAATCGGTCAATACGTGTTTTTAAGAATAGATTGAAACCGATAGATAAATCTGATAAAATAAGATTCGTGTATGCGCCCGGGGAAAAGTCTGCCCGGATGAGACACAAATTCTTTTCATTAGTAAGAGGGACTAAAATGAAATTATTTGACAAGATTTTCGGAACGCACAGCGAGAGAGAGCTTAAAAGGATCAGACCTATCGCTGACAAGATCGAAGCCCTGCGACCTGAAATGAAACAAAAGAGCGACGAAGAACTTCGCGCTATGACTGATATTTTTAAGAAAAGACTTGCAGAAGGGGAGACCCTTGACGATATCCTTCCCGAGGCTTTCGCTGTTGTAAGAGAGGCAGCTGTCAGAGTTCTGGGAATGGAACATTATTATGTTCAGCTCCTCGGAGGCATCATCCTTCACCAGGGACGTATCCCCGAGATGAGAACAGGTGAAGGTAAGACTCTTGTATCTACCTGCCCTGCTTATCTTAATGCTCTCGAAGGAAAGGGCGTACACATCGTTACGGTCAACGATTACCTTGCAAAACGTGACGCCGACGAGATGGGAAAGGTACATAAATTCCTCGGATTAACCGTTGGATGCGTACTTAACTCTATGAATTCCGAAGAGCGCCAGGAGCAGTACAACTGCGATATCACCTATGTTACCAACAACGAGCTCGGTTTCGATTACTTAAGAGACAATATGGTAATCTACAAGGAACAGCTTGTTTTGAGAAATCTCCACTACTGCATCATCGACGAGGTTGACTCCATCCTTATCGACGAAGCGAGAACCCCTCTTATCATCTCCGGACCCAGCGGAAAATCCACCGCACTCTATGAGATGTGTGACCTTCTCGCAAGACAGCTTAAGCGCGGCGACGATATCAAGGAACTTTCCAAGATGGACGCGATCATGAACGTTGTTCAGGAGGAGACCGGTGACTTCGTTGTAAACGAAAAGGACAAGATCGTAAACCTTACAGAAGCCGGAATTAAGCGTGTTGAGCAGTTTTTCCATATTGAGAACCTCGCCGATCCCGAGAATATCGAGATCCAGCATAACATCATCCTTGCTCTCAGAGCGCATAACCTTATGTTCAGAGACCAGGATTATGTTGTTAAGGATGACCAGATCTTTATCGTAGATGAATTCACCGGACGTATTATGCCCGGAAGAAGATATTCCGACGGTCTCCACCAAGCTATCGAGGCTAAGGAGCATGTTAAGGTTAAGCGAGAGAGCAAGACCCTTGCGACTATTACATTCCAGAACTTCTTCAACCTCTTCGACAAAAAGTGCGGTATGACCGGTACAGCTCTTACGGAGGAGAACGAGTTCAGAGAGATTTACGGAATGGACGTTATAGTCGTTCCCACCAATAAGCCGGTTCAGAGAATCGACCATCAGGACGCAGTATACAAGACAAGACGCGAGAAGCTTAATGCCATCGTGCAGGCAATCGAAGAAGCGCACGCTAAGGGACAGCCCGTACTTGTAGGTACCATCAATATCGATGCCAGCGAGGAGATCAGCCGTCTTATTACCAAGAGAGGCATTCCTCATAATGTCTTAAATGCTAAGTTCCATGAAAGAGAAGCTGAGATCGTAGCACAGGCCGGAAAGCACGGCGCAGTTACCATCGCTACAAATATGGCGGGCCGTGGTACGGATATCAAGCTTGACGACGAGGCGAGAGCAGCCGGCGGACTTAAGATCATCGGTACCGAGCGTCACGAGAGTAGACGAATCGATAACCAGCTCCGCGGACGAAGCGGACGTCAGGGAGATCCCGGCGAGTCCAAGTTCTATATCTCTCTTGAAGATGATCTGATGAGACTTTTCGGATCCGAAAGACTTACCGCAGCATTTAATGCTCTCGGAATCCCCGACGGACAGGAAATCGAGCACAAAGCACTCAGTAACGCCATTGAGTCAGCTCAGAAAAAGATCGAGGGTAACAACTTTGGTATCCGTAAAAATCTCCTTGAGTATGACCGCGTTATGAGCGAGCAGAGAGAGATCATCTACGAGGAACGCCGCAAGGTTCTTGACGGCGAGAGTATGCGCGATTACATCTACAAGATGATGACAGATATCGTTGAAAGCAGCGTTGATACCGTTGTTGGAGATGATACTCCTTTTGATGAATGGAACTTTACAGAGCTTAACGAGCTCCTCCTTCCCATTATCCCTCTCGAGCCCGTTACTCCTATGAGAGTTCAGAAGCAAAAGAAGGCAAGCCTTAAACAGCAGCTTAAAGAAGAGGCTGTCAAGCTTTACGAAGCTAAGGAAGCTGAGTTTGCAGACCCCGAACAGATCCGTGAGATCGAGCGTGTAATCCTCCTTAAGGTCATCGACCGCAAGTGGATGGACCACATCGACGATATGGATCAGCTCCGTCAGGGCGCAGGGCTCCAGGCATACGGCCAGAGAGATCCTCTTGTAGAGTACAAGATGAACGGATATGCGATGTTTGACGAGATGACACAGAACATCCGCGAGGATACTGTTCGTATGCTCCTCCATATCCGCGTTGAGCAAAAGATCGAGCGTGAGCAGGTGGCTAAGGACACCTGGACAAACAAGGACGATTCCTTAGCGAAGGGACCCGTTAAGAAAGAAAAGAAGATCTTCCCCAACGATCCCTGCCCTTGCGGAAGCGGCAAGAAATATAAATTCTGTCACGGACTTAAGAAGGTATAATTAATGATAGTTGCTTTGGATCAGATGAAAACCGAGATAATGGGCTATGAACAGACCATGCATGAGGTTGAGGCTTCTCTTGATATTGTAAACAAGGAAAAGAAAATAGAAGAGCTTGAGCGCGAGATGGAAGCTCCTGATTTTTGGAATGAGCCGGATAAGGCCAATGCCAAGATGAAAGAGCTGAAAAATATGAAGGATACCATCGACCTCGCCAAAAAGCTCAACACACAGTACGACGATATCCTTACTCTTATCGAGCTTGGCGACGAGTCCGATGATGAGAGTATGGTGGATGAGGTAAGGTCAGAGCTTGACGAGTTTATCGAAGAGCTTGAAGAGCTTCGTATCAGTACCCTTCTATCGGAAGAGTACGACAAGTGCAACGCCATCCTCGAACTTAACGCCGGAGCAGGCGGAACCGAGAGCTGCGACTGGTGCAGTATGCTTTATCGTATGTACACAAGATGGGCGGAGCGCCACGGCTTTACCGTAGAGGTACTCGATATGCTCGACGGCGACGAGGCCGGAATCAAGTCCGTTACGTTCCAGATAAACGGTGTAAACGCCTACGGATATATGAAATCCGAAAAGGGAGTACACAGACTTGTACGTATCTCTCCCTTCAACGCGCAGGCAAAGCGTCAGACAAGCTTTGTGTCCCTTGATGTTATGCCTGATATTGAGGAGGATACCGACGTTGATATCGACGAGAAGGACCTCCGTATCGATACATACCGCTCCAGCGGTGCCGGCGGACAGCACATCAACAAGACATCATCCGCTATCCGTATTACCCACATCCCTACCGGTACGGTTGTAACCTGCCAGAACGAGCGAAGCCAGTTCCAAAACAAGGACAAGGCGATGCAGATGCTGAAAGCAAAGCTCCTTATCTTAAAGCAGGAGGCAAATGCCGAGAAGCTTTCGGACATCAGAGGCGAGGTAAAGGACATTGCCTGGGGTAACCAGATACGAAGCTACGTTCTCCAGCCCTATACGATGGTTAAGGACAGAAGAACCGCTGTTGAAACCAGCGACGCGAGCGGAGTACTTGACGGAAAGCTGGATCCTTTTATCACAGGCTACCTTAAGTGGAAGAGTATGGGCGGAGTAATGGCTGAAGGTGACGACGAGGATCTGTAGGCAGACACTTCCATTCATCACAAAAATCATCCTTTCGTACCAAAACCATTGATAGCGGTTACAATTTATAGTTTAATGAACAAGGGTTTAAACCCAAGAAATGCGTAAAAGGGGATATACAAATGGAAGAAAAAAGAGCGATATCGAGAATTGATTTCTCTATCATGAGCGTAGTAGTAGTTTGCGACACACAGGAAAGATTCTTTGTTGAGGTTGAAAACGTATCACCTCTCGGAATGGGACTTAAGATGCCAAAGGAAACTCCTAACCTTGTAGGCAAGGCAATCATCATCGTAGCCGAGACACTTATTATGTACGCCGATGTTATGAGACAGGTTCCCAATGAGGACGGAACATTCACCGTCGGAATTAACGCCAAGAAATTTACTCCTGATGTTTTGGAGTTTTTATTTGAAAGAATTAAGTTTGACTAAAGAAACACATTTCTAAAGCTCTGATTATATATAAATATATAGGAGGCTGACTTTGATAGGTCGGCCTTCATTTTTTTGATTAAAAAAGTATTAAGACTGCGTGTGGGAACGGCTGAAACCTTGTTTTTTCGAGGGCTATATAGTACAATTATGTTGATTTAAGGGGGAGATAAAGTATTATGCTTAGAAAAAAACTAAGATTTAGTGTAATGTTTTGGCTTGCTGCAAATACTTATGGTGGCGAGCGGGTTTCCTCCGAAATATTTACTTATGAAGGAGGAAAAAGTAAATGAAAGAACTATCTTATGAGGAGAAAAGGAGTCGAGTAGAGAATTTTCGTATAATCGATGATGTATTCTTTGAATGTTTGGCACTGGATATAGAGGTCGATACCGAGATACTTAGGACATTACTTGAGGACCCCAAACTTGAGGTTATCGATGTAGTAGTTCAAAGCGATCAGAGAAATCTCTACGGAAGGTCGGTAAGACTTGATGCACTCTGTACTTTAGGTGACGGAACTTTATGTAATATTGAGGTACAAAGGTCTGATAAAGATGACCATATGCGTAGAGCCAGATTTAATGCTTCAAGTATTACGGTAAAGGAATCTGAGCCCGGAGATCTGTTTAAGGATGTCAAAGAAGTGTACGTGGTGTACATTTCAGAGTTTGATTTTATTAAGGGTGGCAAGACGATTTACCATATCGATAAAGTCATAAGAGAGACGGGGGAGAAGATAGATGATGGATTGCACGAGATATTCGTAAATACGGCAATAAATGATGAGTCGGATATTTCGGATCTGATGTCTTGCTTTACTAAAAAGTATGTGGAAGACCCTAAATTCCCGAAATTATCGGCAAGGGTCAGTGAACTAAAGACTACGGAAGGAGGATTAGCTACTATGTGTACCATAATGGAAGGATATATGGAAGAAAGCAGAGCCGAAGGTCGCATAGAAGGGCGTATCGAAGGGCGTGCGGAAGAACGTATTGAAAACATAGCGATGCTTCTTTCTAGAGGCGGAACGGTGGACCAGGCGAAACTCTTCCTTGACGCAACGGATGAAGAAATCGAACTTGCAAGAAAGAATATGATAAATGCTTAGATTAACACGCTTTCCGGAGCAAAACTCTTTAGGTAGTAACGATGGATAAGCGATTAAACACCTTTAGGCAGTATCGATAGATAAGCGGTTTAAACATTTTTGGGCAGTAATAATAGACAAGCAATTCAAAGCACCATCTTCCCTTTTTAGGGACGGATGGTGTTTTTTTAGTCATTCATCCCAAAAAACTGCTATCCGTACCATTTAGTTGAAATTGAAAAAAGAACTTGCTAAAGTATAATCACAAACAAAGAATTATCACTTGAGTAGCCAACTAATAATTTGTAAAGGAGATAAAAATGAGCAAATTAATCAATAAAAACATTATTAAGGCGATGACGATTGGTATTTCAGCTGTTATGGCTGCAAGTTCCATGAATCTTTCCGCATTCGCTGAGGAAGCTACAAATACCACTCCCGAACCCATCACTCCCGATGGAGACGAAGACCAGACCGCGGCTACCGCATCACAGCTTGCTATCGTTCTTGACACCATCGGAACTCTTGAAGATGAGGAGAAGGGCGACATCGTTGATGATGTACACGATGCAGAGAGCAGCTTCACTACAGCACAGACCTCTTATGATACAGCTAAGAAAGCGGAAGAACAGCCTGTAGAAGGAGCAGAAGTACAGCCTGTGGTAGAGCCTGATGCAAGACCTGTAGAGGAAGCAGAGCCTCAGCAGGACGGAGAAAATATACTTCCCGCAGACGGAAACGCTCAGCAGCCTGCTGCAGAAAATGCTGAAACAGCAAAGACCGCTACCAAATATGTAGAAGAAGTTGCAGATAAGCTTGACGACATGGATACTCAGGATACCCTTATTGCCGGAGCATATTCAAACGCAAACAGCAAAGCTACAGATGCAAATACCGAGGTTGGTGTTGGTGAAGGTCTTGAAAAAGAGGCAAATGATCTCCTTGGAATCGTTCCCGAAGGAACCGAGGGAGAGACTGTTACACTTGTTGATATCATCGTCGGAGCTGACGAGATAGTTGATGAACAGAGTGAAGTTATCGCCGGTGCAACAACCGAGGGTGAGGCTCAGGAAGCTTACGATACCGCAGCTACTGCTGTTGCCGGAGCATCTAAGAATGTTGATGATACTCAGAGCGAACTTACAAGAATCGAAGGCGAATTAGCCGCTTCTAAGGAGAAGTATGACGCTGCTGTATCGGCACGCGACGGTATCCTTGCCGATCTTGCTACAGCTCAGAAGGAATACGAGACATTAAAGGGACAGGCTTCTGAAGCCGCTGAGAATGCAAAGAGTGAACTTGAGAGACTTTCCGGACTTGCAGCCGGTTATGAGACAGATGCTAAAGATGCCTTAGCTGCATACAATTCAACCGGATACGGACTTATCGCATATTATGAGAATTATATTAAGAATTTCAAGCCCACTGATGAAAAGAAAGCGCTGACTTGGGATGATTATCGTAATCTCGTAAAAGCTACCATGGAGTTCTATTATGTTCCCGATGTTCTTCACGGAAGCAATTTTGGAAACTGGGAGTGGTTCGGAGCAGAGAAATTTGGTAATGGAGTTGATTACTCCGAGACAGTTGATAACAGCACAAAAGGTAACGTGCTTAATTACGGTGTATTTACATACGATGTAGTTGATGAAAACGGCGAAACCGTAACAAAGACTATGCGTGTGAACTATAAGACAGCTGATGGAAACGGAACAAAGATTGGTTCTAAAGCCGGAATCGTTATCTTCGAAAAGGTTGAGCACCTTGTACTTGATGGACATGATCTTACTGATGCCATCAAGAACGGTGTAGATACTGACGGTTACTACTTCGATGAAGCAGGAAATGCATACGGCAAAGACGCTGAGGGCAACTATGTTAAGTATGAAGCAGCTCAGCCTGTAGCGGAGATTACCGAAAGCGATAGCCGCGTGGACGGAATCGGAACTGTTGTCGACATTGTTGAGAATACTGAGAAAGTTTCTGTTGACTATGACGAAGCCGGAAATCTTGTTAAGACAGTTAAGGCAGACGTTGTTACTACAACTTATACTCAAGCAAGCCTTACAACCACTGAGACAGTCACTAAAGAAAAAGGTCAGGATGCAACATTATCTGAACCAGATGCTAAAGCTAATTACGTTGCAGAGCTTAAGGAGATTGTTAAAGACCTTAAAGAAGGACAGAAGATTACCATTGTTATTGGAAAAGATGCTGATGGTAAGGATATCACTAAGGACTACGCTGCCGGAGATGAGAATAAGGTCGATGATGCCGGATTCGAGTATTACAAGACCAGCGTAGGTGTAGAAAGCGACGTCTTCAATGGAAAGTATAAGGTAAGCGGAACTTATCAGGAAAAGTTCACTAAGACAGTAAAATATGATACGGGATCAATTGATGAACTTTCAATTGAAGAACTAAAAAAATTAAAATCATTTAATAGCAGACAGGAAGCTATTGATGCTTATTACAATGGTAGTCACAATGAGGATTTAGAGTATCATAAAGCAGATTCATTCCTTGGATTGGGCGGTCACTATGAAGGAGAAAAGGAGCTTAGCGAGACTCCTAATGGAGATGTTGATGTAGATGATTTCTGGCTCTTTGGTAAGAAGTATACATACTCAGGGTCTTATACCGTTGAATATCTTAAGATACAGTCAGTTGGCGTGGATAAATACTTTTCAATTTTTGGCTGGGCCTTAAACGGTAAGTCTGCTGAGCAGAGAAAACTGGATGTAATGAATGATATTGTTAGTAAGGGCGGAACAATCATTGATTTCAAGGCTCTTGACGGTAATATCGGATCCGGTAGTGTTATCTATATACCCGGAAATGTTGTAACTGACGTTGAAGTTACGGCTGAAACCGAAGAAGCTGCAAAGGCAGCATTTGAAACATCTCTCGGTTCTTCTGCATACAACGTAAATGTTACAAGCGCTGTTGCTCAGACTGAGAAAAAAGTTACTTCGTACAATTATGGATATAAGGCTCTTTCATACCTTCTCTCTACAACCACTCAGTATATCAAGGAGGAAAGCAAAACCGCTACACAGGCAACCATCTCAACTACGACATGGGATGAGATCGCAGCCAAGTCCTTCACTGAGTACAGAAATGATAACTGGTACACCGGTAATATCCTTCTTTCCCAGTATGATAAGGAGAAGGGAAGAGATTACGCTACCGATAATAAGACCGAGGATAAGAAGGTTGTAAATTATCAGCTTAATGCGGAGCAGAGCGAAAGAACCGCTGACTTCCGCAGCAAGGTTGACAAAGCTGCAACTATCGCAGCTAACTACGCACAGGCTGCACAGGACACTGCAGATGCTCAGTCAGCTCTCAATGCAGCAAAAGGCAGAGTGGAAGATCTTAAGAATCAGCTCGCAGAGCTTCAGGCTACCGGCGGAACTCTTACTGAAGTTAGCGCTTGGGCAGCAAGCCTTGCAGATGCACAGCAGGCTCTTCAGGATGCTACTACCAAGAGAGACGAGCTTGTTAAGAAGCTTGCAGATCTTGAGAAGCAGTTTAACGATAAGGTAGACGAGATCAGAGCAGCAGAGGCAGCAGCCGCAGCAGAGGCAGCAGCTGCAGCAGCCGCAACTACAACTACAACTACCACAACAACTATCGCAGCAACTGAGACACCCGCAGCAGCCGCACCTGCCGTAGCCGCACCTGCTCCTGCACCCGCTCCTGCTCCTGCAGTTGCAAATCCTGACAACCCTGCAAACCAGGTTGTAGACAATAACGCTGATGACAATACTCAGAACACCGAGACCATCGAGAACGAGGAATCAGCTCTTGCAGAAGGCATCGGCGAAAAGAAGACTGAGAATATCGAAGGCGATGAGACAGCTCTCAGCGAGGGCATCGGAACCCAGACCGCTAAGAAGAACTGGCCTTGGTGGTGGATCCTCATCGTAGCCGCTGTTACCGGCGGAACAACCTTCGGTGTTATCAAGGGTAACCAGAAAAAGAAGGCTACCGAAGAGACCAAGAAGACTGACAAGTAATTGGTTTAAAATCTAAAGATTTAAGAAGAAGGCGGAATCCTAAGGGGTTCTGCCTTCTCTGAGTAAAGGGGAATTATGAAAAAAGGTGTTAGTGTTTTAAAAATTATGGCCGTAATCCTTGCGGCAATCATCGTATATGGCGGATGCGCAAATAAGGGTTCTGCGGATATAGTAGAAAACCCCGAAATTACATCCGAGGTTTCAGGCAATACCGATGACAGTACAGGAGAAAGCGGAGAAACTGAAGAAAATCCCGGCTCTGCCCAAAACCCTGACTCTTCAAATGCAGAAAACGGAAATGGCAGTGAAGAAAGCGGAAATACCGGCGAGGAGCAAAATCCCGAGGATATCTTAGCTGCAATCGGAGAGCAGGAGATTGGAATCAAGGTAGATTTCTCTATCGTAAATCTTTGCGGCGCCGATATCGGTATGATCTCAACCATCAGCCCTTATACCGATGAGCAGGTCGATATCGGATATCTTGCGGACGGAACTGTCCTTAAGATCACCATGGACTGGCCCGAGGAAGTGACCGTCTTTGATCTTGCGGTTTACAATGTAAACGGCGAACTGGTATCCACCTCGGAGGTTGATATTACAGGGGTTACGGAGAGCGTAATCATCACACTTTCCGGCGAAGGAGACCTTGAGGACGTTAAAGCCGAGGTCAAATAATTTAGACTTATTTTATTGATATTGTCTTCGGATAATGTTATTTTATAAGTGAGGGAAATTCCTAAAAGAGTAGTAGTGAAATAGAAAGAAGTTTTAAAATGGACGGCAATTTTTACAGTAATGGCCAAAATTCAAATTTTTACGGAACGCCTGAAAACCCTATGGGGACTAATGCCACGTTATCAAGGTGTTCGGTTGTATTTGGTTTTATTTCCCTCGGCTTGGCTCTGAGCGCTGTATTATCCGTCTTTGCGATCCCTGTCGGAGCAATAGCTTTGATACTTGCGATGCTTTCTACGCGTAGGGGGAAGAATATCCCAAGGAAAGCTGTGAGTGGTATCATCGCCTCTGTGGCAGGCATCTTCCTCGGACTTATTATAGTTGTTTCGTCTTTTGTTACCTTGCTTAAGACGGGAACCTTACAACAGGTGATAAATGACTCTCAGACGATCATCGAGCAAATGTACGGCGACGATGCGCAGGTGAATGCTTATGGTGGGAATTGGTTATAGTTCATACAATCAATATAGCCCCTATGATAAGGCCGAAGAAGCTAAGCTTCGCAATATGCCCTGGAATCGTGATGCGGGACCTAATGACAAGCTAAGTAAGGTACCCCTTGACGAGAAACAGGCTGAAAAGATGCGGGCTAAGGGTCACGCTGATGACCCGAACTGTGAGTGCGAGACTTGCAAGAACCGCAAGTACCAGGACGGCTCCGATGAGATGGTTTCTTTTAAGTCGGCCCAGAGAATTGCTCCTGCCGCAGTAGCCGCAAGAGTTCGCGGACATGAACAGGAACATGTCGTTAATGCTTTCGAGAAAGCTGCCGAGAAGGGCGGAAAGGTTCTTCAGGCTTCCGTTACTTTACATACGGCGGTTTGTCCCGAGTGCGGAAGGACTTACATATCCGGCGGAACTACTAAGACGCAGATAAAATATTACAACGAAGAAAATCCCTATCAGAAATCCTTAAAGAGCGCTGATCGGGCTAAATATACAGGAATGAACGCCGATTATGCGGTGTAAAATTTAAAGGTTTAATCAGTATGGCAAATCATTATCAGCCCTCGGCTGTCCTTAGGGATAATGCCAAGGGCTTTCTAAATGGAAACTATCGGGGCACAACGCTTGTTACTATAACGTTTGCGCTTTTTAACTATTTATCGGGGATGCTGCTTATGAACTTCGATGGCATCGCCGAAAAGATCTTTTACCGGGCGGGGAAGGTATCTGTTGGCGCAGCGCTTACATCCTTTACCATAAGCTACCTTTTAAACGCTGTTTTGGCAGCTTTTGTAGGAGTGTTTACCATCGGCTCGGCGCTTTATTATTTAAAGATTGGAGTCGGCAAGAGACCGCATCTTTCCGATGTTTTTTCGGGATACAGGGAAAACTTTTCAAGAAATCTCGGAGTGTCTGTTTTTGTTACGCTTCCGACGATGCTGGTTGTTTATCCTTCCTCTCTTTTTGAACAGCTCTACTCCTATACGAAAGATGTAAAGTTCCTTATCGGAGCGCTCGTAAGCTCCGCAGTTGCTTTGGTCGTTGCTGTTTTTGTTGAGGTGAGCATCGGACTTGCGCCTTTTCTTATCGCGGATTTCCCGGAGCTTTCCGCTTCGGAAGCCGTAAAAAAAATATGGAACAAGATGAACGGTCACCGTTTCAGACTGTTTAAATTATATTTAAGCTTTGTACCCTATGTTTTGCTTGCCGTTCTCAGCCTCGGCATAGGATTTCTCTGGGTACAGCCCCTTATTCAGGAGTCGCTTGCACAGTTTTATCTTGATCTTATGAATCCTAAGAAAGTAACAGGGGAGTGGGAAAGGACGGTTTAACACATGGGTGTTGTAAAGCCTTTATATATTTACCCTCTTAATTATGTTTTTCAGGAAATAAAGAATGTTAAAGCCAATGCCACCTATGGATACGAGGCCCTGCTCCGTCCCGAGAACGGAATGGACCCAAGGTCTTATATCAATGCCAGGATAGCTATGGGTGGAACTCATCAATTAGAAATAGATTCTTTTTTTAATGCGACCAGGACTTTTGCGGATCTCCATATACCCGGATTCCTTTTTATAAACAGCTTTCCCAATGAGTCCTTTACGGGAGAGGAATCCATCAGTTACATGGAAAGCTTCGGAAAAGACGTGCTTTCCAGGGTTGTTGTGGAGATTGTTGAGTATCCCTTTGTAAGTAAGGAAGCCTGGTTTAATAAGCAAAGATTTATGCTTAAGCATGATATGATGTGCGCCCTTGATGCTTTTGGCGAAGGCCTTAATACTGATGTCAATTCGGTTCTTTTCTACGGACCGGATATCGTAAAGATCTCGAGAGCGATAATACATGACTTTTCCGAGGACCCGCAGAGAGTGGAGTACGTTAAGGCTCTTGTTTCAATGCTTAAAGACAGGGATGTAAAGGTACTTGCGGAGGGGATCGAGAACATAGTCGAGTACGAGATGCTTAAAGAGTACGGTATAGACCTCGCGCAGGGGTATTATATCGGTATGCCGGGAATCCCTGATCCGCCGCCTTTTATCGAGGACGGAGATACAAGAAAGTATACGGACTATTGACAAATGTAAAATATATTATATAATTAGAGTGCGTTAAGAAATTAACGATAAAAGAAAATTCTTCAGGGCGGGGTGTGATTCCCCACTGGCGGTAAAGTCCGCGAGCTGAGAGAGGGTGATCCTATCGATGCCGAGCCGGTGAAATTCCGGAACCAACAGTATAGTCTGGATGAAAGAAGAAACAGATAAGCCGCAAGGCTTTTATTTGCTATCTCGCCCGTAGTTTTTACTGCGGGCTTTTTTGATGGTAAAAGATAGTGGTAAAAGAAATAAGTTTTATCTGTCACGGAAGAATTTTCCACACAAAATGCGGGCTTTAGCTTATCCCAAAAGTTAGGGCCGGAAAGTGAGGAAATAATGAAAGAATTTTTTGGGAAAATTGCAACAAATTTTACAAACCTCGGACACACCGTTGCAGAAAACGTAGTCTTTGTGCTTACCTTTATAGGTATCATTGCTGCTTTGTTTTTGATCGCGGTAGCTCTTGAGAAAATTGCTCAGCGAAGACAGGGCGTTAAAGAGAAAATCTTTACAACTCGTAAGATGGCTATGGTCGGTATGTTTTCGGCCCTTGCTACGATTCTTATGCTTATTGAGATTCCGCTCTTTTTTGCTCCTTCATTTTACAAGCTGGACTTTAGCGAACTGCCTATTCTTATCGGAACATTCGCATTCGGACCTGCTGCCGGAGTAATGATGGAGTTTTTAAAGATCGTATTAAAACTTTTTGTGAAGGGCACAAGTACCGCATTTGTAGGAGAGCTTGCAAACTTTGCGGTTGGATGCAGTTTGGTTCTTACCGCATCTGTTATCTACAGCTTCAAAAAGACCAAGAAGGGAGCGCTTGCTGCCTGCCTTATCGGTACTGCAGTTCTTACTGTTTTTGGAACCGCATTCAATGCAGTATACCTTCTTCCTACTTTTGCAAAGATGTACAATATGCCTCTTGAGGGACTCCTTGCAATGGGAAGCGCAGTTAACCCTCTCGTAAAGGAAGGAAGTATTCTTAGCTTCGTAGCAGTTTGTGTTGCTCCTTTAAACCTTATAAAAGGACTTGCAAACTCAATCATCGTACTTCTTGTTTACAAGCCTTTAAGCCCTGTTCTTAAGGGAGAAGTAAAGCGTGCAAAACGTAGAGAAGTAGCTTCTGAAAATGCGTAAAAGCAGTAGATAAATGCTGCTAAAAGAGTAAATCCCAAAATCAGTCCCGGGCGGTTTTAAAAGACTGCCCGGGATTGATTTTTTTACTGATTTTTTATATAATAAATTGATTTAATGTATAAAAATGGTTGGACTATGTCCGGCGGTAAATCCAAAGGCCGTAGCGATCTATACGAAAGCGACAGATATGGTAGAAATAGAAGTTAAATTAAGTCCCTCAGATCTATATGATTTCAATCTGAGACATTCCTACAGTTCTCTCTCGGGGATACTGGCTACGGCTGTAGGACTTGTGGGCGTTATCTACGGATTTTATGCAAAGTACTGGATACTGCTTGTTGTAGGAGCGATACTTGTAGTCTATACGCCGATAGTTTTACTTGTTAAGGCGAATCAGACCTTCGCCCTTACTCCGGCGATGAAGAATCCTCTTAAGTTGCGTTTTGATGACGAAGGGCTTACGATCTCACAGGCTGAAAGCTCCCATACCTACAAATGGGAAGAAGTTGTAAAGGCGGTATCTACCGGAAGAAGTATTATCGTCTATACTACAAAGTACAACGCTACGATAATCCCAAGGTCGCAGGCCGGAGAGGCTCTGCCTCTTGTTATCTCCGAGATTTCGGCCCACCTTGAGCCCAAGAAAAACAAGATCAGGAGCTAGTTATGGCAATAGAAGTTTTTGAGAGTTTTTCCGCTGAGGATACTCGAAAGTTTGCAGCCGAGATGGGAAAGAAAGTTACGCCGGGTACCGTTATAGCTCTTTCCGGAGATTTAGGCGTCGGTAAGACTCTGTTTTCCCAGGGGTTTGCGGAAGGACTCGGAGTTAAGGAACCCACTTCTTCGCCGACCTTTACCATTTTACAGATTTACGACAGCGGAAGGATGCCTTTTTACCATTTCGATGTATACAGGATCGCCGATCCGGAGGAGATGGATGAGATCGGTTTCGATACTTATATATACGGGGAAGGCGTATCGGTTATAGAGTGGGCGGAGCTTATACCGGAGCTTATTCCGGAGGATGCGGTCCGCATCAAAATAGAAAAAGAACTTGAAAAAGGATTTGATTACAGAAAGATTACTGTTTGTACGGATTGAGTTTGGATATGAATATTATAGGAATTGACAGCTCGGGACTGGTAGCGGGAGTGGCGATATATTCGGATGGAAAGATAATAGCCGAGTATTCCACCAACTTTAAAAAGACGCATTCCCAGACGCTTTTGCCGATGCTTAATGAGATAAAGATGATGACGGGATTTGACTTAGCGGAGGCTGATGCCATCGCAATTTCCTCCGGTCCCGGGTCCTACACGGGGCTTCGAATAGGAAGCGCTACGGCGAAGGGGATAGCCTTTGTTATAGATAAACCTATTGTTGAAGTTCCCACATTAGAGGGACTTGCATATAACCTTTGGGGAGTGGGAGATTTAATATGCCCTCTTATGGACGCCAGAAGGAAACAGGTTTACACAGGACTTTACGAGTTTAACCCGGAGTTTAATACTGTCCTTGAGGGATGCGCCGAGAGCCTTGATCTTTTGATCGAAAAGATAAACGAAACAGGAAGGCCTGTTATTTTCCTCGGAGACGGAGTTCCTGTTTATAAAGATTATTTAGAGGAAAACATTAAAGTACCTTACAGATTTGCTCCGGCACACAAGGCTTACCAAAGCGCCGCGAGCATAGCAACCCTGGGAGCGATCTATTACCAAAAAGGAAAGACAGTAAACGCAGACGATCACGCACCTACATACCTTAGAAAGAGTCAGGCCGAAAACGAAGGTCCAAAGAAATTTGAGGTATAAAAATGCAGATTACCATTCGTAAACTTAAAGAATCAGATATCCTCACGCTTGCCCGGATAGAGAGAGAATCCTTCAGCCATCCCTGGTCGGAGGAATCCTTCAGAGAGCTTTTGTCAATAGACTACGCAAGGTATCTTGTGGCGGAGGCTGACGGAAAGGTTGTGGGCTCTGCAGGGATGAGAGTGGTTTACGGAGAGGGAGATATCGATAATGTTGTTGTTGACGCCGGATATAGAGGAAACGGCATAGCCGGGGCCCTTATATCTGAGCTTATTGCTCTTGGAGAGAGTGAAGGAGTAAAGGAATTTACTCTTGAAGTCAGGGTGAGCAACGCGCCTGCCATCAGGGTATACGAAAAGGCAGGATTTAAGACTGAGGGGGTTAGGCCGGGCTTTTACGAAGACCCGAAAGAAGATGCGCTTATTATGTGGCGCAGAGGTTGATTTTATGTTGGATGTTTGTTTGCTGGGAACCGGCGGAATGATGCCGCTCCCATACAGGTGGCTTACTTCGCTGATGATGAGATACAACGGACACAGTATTCTTATCGATTGCGGAGAGGGAACACAGATAGCCATGAAGGAAAAGGGCTGGAGCCCCAATCCTATAGATATCATATGTTTTACCCATTATCATGCAGACCATATAAGCGGGCTGCCGGGTATGCTCCTTAATATGGGTAATGCCGACAGAACCGAGCCCCTTCTTCTTATAGGACCCAAGGGCCTTGAAAGGGTTGTGGGAGCTTTAAGAGTTATTGCGCCGGAGCTTCCATTTGAGCTTCGGTTTATGGAGATCACATCCCCGGAGCAGACCTTTGAATTTGACGGATTTAAGCTTAAGGCCTTTAAGGTAAACCACAGCATGGTCTGTTACGGATATACGATCGAAATAGACAGGTCGGGAAGATTCGACAAGGATAGAGCTGAAAAGCTCGGAATACCTCTTAAGCTTTGGAGCAGGCTCCAAAAGGGGGAGGAGATTACGGAAGATGGCGTAACCTATACTCCGGATATGGTCCTCGGAGAAAAGAGAAAAGGCCTTAAGGTCACCTATTGTACGGACTCAAGACCTACGGATTCTATAAGAGAGGCCGCTAAGGATACAGACCTGCTTATCTTAGAGGGAATGTACGGAGACCCGGAGGAGGCCGAAAAAGCCGTATCAAAGAAGCATATGACTATGCAGGAAGCCTGCGAGATAGCTGGGGAGGCCGGAGCTTCGGAGCTTTGGCTTACACACTACAGCCCGGCGATGAACTGGCCGGACAATTACAAAGACACAGTCAGATCGATCTTTAAGGATGCTCATATAGCAAAGGACGGCTATAGCAAAGAGCTCAATTTTGAAGACTGATATAAAAGGATTTGAGGTAACCCGTTAATGAAACTTAAGCCGCGCGCTACAAGGATTACAATTATAATAGTGCTGATGATAATGGCCGTGGTGGGGTACTATGCCTTTCTTTCGGGCAGAGCGAAGGAGCGGAAAGCTGACGCCAATATGACCGCGGTAGAGGCTGCTCTTTCGAGAAATCTTGATAAAGATTATCCGCCTACTCCCAAGGAGGTTATGAAGTACTACAACGAGATCATGAAATGCTATTACGCCGAAGATACCTCGGAGGATGATCTTGAGGCTCTCGGACTTAAGGCAAGAGGTCTCTTTGACCAAAAGCTTCTCGAGGCCAATGAAGTGGGAAGTTATCTGATTTCGCTTAAAGAGGACGTACAAAGCTACAAGGACGCAAAGCGCAAGGTTACCAATGCGGGAGTCGCATCAAGTACCAATGTTGATTATTACACAAGGGACGGATATTCCTTTGCGAGACTCCTTTGTACCTACAATGTTAATGAGAACGGAACCAGCGAGACCCAAAGGATCATTTATCTTTTAAGAAAGGATACGGAAAAGCGCTGGAAAATATACGGATGGGATTTTGAGGCAAATGTCGATCTAAACGGCGACGGAATCCCGGGTGATTGATGATGGACAAAGATGTACTGATTTTGGGAATAGAGAGCTCATGTGACGAAACAGCCGCTTCGGTTGTAAGGAACGGACGGGAAGTTCTCTCAAATACGATTTATTCGCAGATAGATCTCCACACCCTCTACGGAGGAGTTGTACCGGAGATCGCTTCAAGAAAGCATATAGAGAAAATAAACAGAGTTATAAAAAAGTCTCTTGAAGAGGCCGGAGTAACCTTAAAAGATATAGACGCTATCGCCGTAACCTACGGACCGGGACTTGTGGGAGCTTTACTTGTAGGAGTGTCCGCAGCCAAGGCTATAAGCTTTGCGGGAGATATTCCTCTTGTGGGAGTACATCATATCGAAGGACATATAAGTGCCAATTATATTGACAATCCTGATCTTAAGCCTCCTTTTATGTGCCTTGTGGCTTCGGGAGGACATTCCCATCTTGTGCTGGTAAAGGATTACGGGGAGTACGAGATAATCGCAAGAACGCGTGACGATGCCGCCGGAGAGGCCTTTGACAAGGTGGCGAGAGCCATAGGACTCGGCTATCCGGGGGGACCGAAGATAGACAAGATCTCAAACGAAGGAAATCCGGACGCTATAGTTTTTCCCAGAGGAAAGGTGGAAGGAAGCGAGTACGATTTCTCCTTCAGCGGACTTAAATCGGCGGTACTTAATTACTTAAACGGCTGCAGGATGAAGGGGGAGGAATTCTCCCAGGCGGATGTGGCCGCATCCTTCCAAAAGGCTGTTGTGGAAGTACTTGTTGAGCATTCCCTAAGAGCGGCAAAGGACTATGGGGTAAAGACTTTTGCCATCGCCGGAGGAGTGGCTTCGAACTCCCATCTTCGAAAGGCTTTTGAAGAGGAATGTGCAAAACGGGGATTTGATTTTGTACATCCTGCGCCGATCTATTGCACGGACAACGCGGCTATGATAGGTGCCGCGGGGTATTATGAATTTGTTAAGGGGTATAGGAGCGCTCTCGACTTAAACGCTGTGCCTAATCTTCAGATAGGCGAGAAGGTCGGAGTGTTCAAAGTGTAAAATGGATATTTTAAATACTAACGATAAAGCACCTGTAAAGCCTCATTGCACCGCAATACTTCTTGCGGGAGGCACGGGAAAGAGAATGGGCTCAAAGACTGCAAAGCAGTACCTTGAGATCAATGAAAAGCCGGTTCTTTGGTATAGTCTTATGGCTATCGAAAAGTCTGATATTATAGACGAGTGCATACTTGTGATCAGACCGGACGATGCGGAGTATGTAAGGGACGAACTTCTCTCCAAGTACTTTTTCACAAAGGTTACGAGGATAGCCGATGCCGGAAGAGAGAGATACGAATCTGTCTGGAGCGCTCTCGTAAGTCTTAAGAATATTAACTGGATGGCTCTGGGAATTGATAAACAGGAGGAGCTTTTATCGGATGAAAATCTCTCTAAAGATCTTCCCACTGATTATGTGTTTATCCACGACGGAGCAAGGCCTTTCCTTACGGAGAAGATCCTGAAGAGAAATTACGAAAAGGTGCTTGAATGCGGAGCCTGTGTTACCGCGGTCAAAAGCAAGGACACCGTTAAGATAGTTAATGAAGAAGGTGAGGTTATAAGTACTCCCGACAGAAAATCGGTTTGGAGCGTCCAGACACCTCAGACCTTTAAAGCGGATCTTATATTTGAAAGCTACAGACGTGCCATGTACGACGAACGCGAGGATCTTACCGATGATGCTATGACGGTGGAGATGTCCGGACTTTCGAAGGTAAGCGTCGTAGAGGGGGATTACGGAAATATCAAGATAACCACTCCGGAGGACCTTACGATAGCGGAGATCTTTTCGAGCTAAAAAGGGACCTCAAAAAGAGGGAACTCTATGATCCATGTATTTATTGTAAATCCTATAGCTTGCGAGATGGGTTATGCCCAAAAGCTCAGAAATACGCTTGAGCAGATACCCAATCTCCATTACTATGTCTTTTCCACAAGAAGGCGCGGACATGAAAAAGAGATAGTTCAGCTTATTTGCCGCTTCTTTGACAATGAGGAGCTTAGGTTCTATTGTTGCGGAGGAAGCGGAACTATGCGAAATATGCTGGACGGCATCAGCGATATCTCTAAGGTCGAGCTCGCTATGATCCCCTTTGGAACCTGCGACTTTCTTAAGGTCTTTACAGACGATATGTCTTTTTTCAGAGATGTCAAATCCCTTATCTACGGGGAGGTGGTTTATGTCGATTATATGTCCACCAATCTCGGAAAAGCGCTTAACAGCGTGTCGTTCGGCGCCGATACGGACTCTCTCCGCGTAGGAGAGGACCTTCGTAGTATCGGCCTCGGAAGGCGTTATATCAATTATTGGATTGCATCTTTCTATGCAGCCTTTTTATCTCCCAAGAAAAGCTACGATCTTAAATTTGAGAATAACACAATGAGTAATACCAGTGTTACGATCATGTACTTCGGCAACGGCAGCGTTATTGGAGGCCGGTTCCATGTAGGGCTTAATGACATTGTGGACGACGGTATAGGCTCTTACTGCTACGTTAAGGGTAAGGCACCCTACGCGAGACTGATGGCCTTAAGCAGCGCCGCCAGGGGAGATGAAAAGAAGCTTTCGAAATATGCACAGCTAAGTACGGGAAGATTTCTTAAGGCGAGAAGAAGCAACGGAGCCGCTTTTAACGTGGAGCTTGACGGAGAGCTTTTCACGACCGTGGATCTGGATGTGGAGATCGTAAGACAGGGCATTAAGTTTATTTTACCTAACAGAGGACTATAAGGATGGATAGAGAGCGAAAAGGCATCCGAACATCCAATGTCTTAATACTTTTATGCTGCGTGGCCCTGACCTTGGGAACCGTGCTTACAAGTGGAGACAGGATTGAATCCGGTGCAAGGGTAAATTTAATATCTTTCTCTATGACGCTTTATCTGGTGGCGATCGCTGTAAGCATCTTTGTCAGGAAGCATTTTACTTTCGCGGCGGGATTCGTCATTATGACTGTTATTTACGCGGGATTTATCGCGGCCTACGCTTCCGGTTCGACGATGATCTTTGCGGTTGTGGCCATGTTCAGCGCCGGAGTTGCGTACTTTAACAAGGAGCGTTCTGTAAATCTGCTGCACGCCATTGTTAACAGCGCGCTGCTTATCATCTGCTCCGTGCCGGTAAACACGGGAATGTTTATCGACGACTTTTTCGCAAAGCTCAGGCAGTTTGAGCCTATAGAGGTGGTATCCTCCATAATAGGAATAATCATAACCGATCTGTTCTTTATCTTCTTAAACACCGGAAGGATAAGGCAGCAGGAGATACTCGAAGAGCAGGAACGCTCTACTGATGAACTGATGAGGATCATCGAGGCAAAAGCCGATGAGGCGAGAGCCGCTACAAAGAGTAAGTCGGATTTCCTTGCGAGTATGTCCCATGAAATCCGTACTCCCATTAACTCCGTACTCGGTATGAACGAGATGATACTCAGAGAGACGGAGGAGGAAAACACGAGAAAATACGCCGAAGATATACAGCACGCGGGAAATATGCTGCTTTCTTTGGTCAATAATATTCTGGACTTTTCAAAGATCGAATCCGGTAAGATGGAGATAATCCCCGTTAAGTACGATATGGGGATCCTTATAAGCGATATCAAGATAATCATCGCAAACCGTGCGATGCAAAAGGGGCTTAAGTTTTCCGTAAAGGTGGCTCCGGATATGCCGAGGGTCCTTTACGGCGATGAGATACGTATAAAGCAGATAATCACAAATATCCTTACGAACGCGGTAAAGTATACCGAGACCGGAAGCGTCAATTTTAATGTAGATTTTGATAAGGCTGATGAGAGAAGCGTACTTTTAAAGGTATCAATCTCAGATACCGGAAGAGGTATGAAGGAAGACGATCTGAACAAGCTTTTCTCGCCATTCGAAAGGATTGAGGAGCTGAGAAACCGCCATATCGAGGGAACGGGTCTTGGTATGAGCATCGTTCAGCAGCTTCTTGCTCTTATGGGAACAAGGCTTAACGTTAAGAGCGTCTACGGAAAGGGAAGCACCTTCGAGTTTGTTATAAGGCAGGAGGTTGTGGACTGGACTCAGGTCGGAGATATGGGAAGCGTCGTCTCCGTCAGCAGAACAAAACGGGTTGATACAGAGCAGTTTACGGCACCTCTTGCAAAGATCCTTGTTGTCGACGATATCAAGATGAATCTTAACGTTATAGTTGGACTTTTAAAGAGGACGAAGATTCAGGTAGATACGGCGCTTTCCGGAGCGGAAGCCATCGATATGGCGAGGAAGAAAGAGTACGATATCTTATTTATCGATCATATGATGCCGGAGATGGACGGTATCGAAACTCTCGAAAAGATAAAAAAGGACAGATTCGCTCTTTGCAGGGAAAAGCCTATGATCGCCCTTACGGCAAACGCAATATCGGGGGCACGGGAGTTTTATTTAAAGAAGGGCTTTGTGGGATATCTTTCAAAGCCGGTAGACACCAAGCTTCTTGAGAAGATCATAATCGAATTCCTGCCCGAGGAGCTTATCGCAACCGGAGCCAAAAGGATAGAAGAAGACTAGGCGGCGGTGTTGAAAGATTCGGGTAAAGATAGTATAATGTTTATTGGTCTGTGCGATCAGACCGCTAATTACGAACTTACAAAAGGAGAAACAAAATGGTAAAGGCAGTAGTGGGCGCCAACTGGGGAGATGAAGGAAAGGGAAAGATCACGGATATGCTTGCTGAGAATGCAGACATTATCATCCGTTTCCAGGGAGGAGCCAACGCAGGACATACCATAGTCAACAACTACGGCAAATTTGCACTTCACACACTTCCTTCGGGAGTATTCTATTCACATACTACAAGCATCATCGGAAACGGTGTTGCTCTTGATATTGAAAAGCTTTTTAACGAGATAAAATCCATCACGGATCAAAACGTTCCGATGCCTAAGATCCTGGTAAGCGACAGATGTCAGATCGTTATGCCTTACCATGTTCTTTTCGATGCATACGAAGAGGAGAGACTTGGCGGTAAGTCCTTCGGCTCTACCAAGTCGGGTATCGCTCCTTTCTATTCAGACAAGTACGCAAAGATCGGATTCCAGGTCAGCGAGCTTTTCGACGAGGAGCTTTTAAAAGAAAAGGTTAAGAGAGTCTGCGAGCTTAAGAATGTGCTCCTTGAGCATCTCTACCACAAGCCCGCTATCGATGAAAATGAGCTTCTTGAGACTTTACATTCATACCGTGACAAGGTTGCTCCTTATGTTTGCGATGTATCTGCTTTCCTTGACAAAGCTATCAAGGAGGGAAAGACCATCCTTCTCGAGGGACAGCTCGGAACCTTAAAGGACCCCGATCACGGAATCTATCCGATGGTTACATCCTCATCTACTCTTGCAGGATACGGAGCTATCGGAGCGGGACTTCCTCCTTACGAGATCAAGCAGATAATCACAGTCTGCAAGGCATATTCATCCGCAGTAGGTGCGGGAGCTTTTGTTTCCGAGATCTTCGGAGACGAAGCTAATGAGCTCAGAGAGCGCGGAGGAGACGGCGGAGAGTACGGTGCTACTACCCACAGACCCAGAAGAATGGGCTGGTTTGACTGCGTAGCTTCTAAATACGGATGCAGACTTCAGGGAACTACCGATGTAGCGTTTACTGTTCTTGACGTACTCGGATATCTTGACGAGATTCCTGTTTGCGTAGGATATGAGCTTGACGGCGAGGTTATCACAGACTTCCCCGTAACCGCAAAGCTTGAGAAGTGCAAGCCCGTACTTAAGAAGCTTCCCGGATGGAAGTGCGATATCCGCGGAATCAAGAAGTACGAGGATCTTCCCGAGAACTGCCGCGGATATATCGAGTTTATCGAGGGCCAGATCGGATATCCTATCACTATGATCTCCAACGGACCCGGAAGAGAAGACATCATCTACAGAGAGTCTGCTTTAAAGTAATTCAAATAATTAATAAGGCTTGGTGGGGTTAATGAAGTTTTTTGAGATGGGCATACCAGGCGATCTGAATATTAAAAGATTATTTAAAACCGGAGCTGCTATGGCAGCTCTGGTTTTTATGCTGTATTTGGTATTGATCTTTAAGGGATTTTCCGCCGATCTGTACGCTACGGATTACGCAGCGGAGTACAGCGGAATCGTCTATAATCTTGAAAATAAGCTGGGGAGCAGCGAAGTAAACTGTATAACGCAGGCGTATGAGGGCTATATCTGGGTAGGAACCTATTCCGGTCTTTACCAGTTTGACGGAAATTCCTTCAGTAAACTGGAACTGGACGAGAATATACACTCGGTTATGTGCCTTTTGCCCAACGGAAGAGACGGAGTCTGGATCGGAACAAACGATTCGGGCCTTGTTTACTATTCCTTCAGAAGCGGTGAGACCAAGTACTATACCACAGAGGATGGACTAGGCTCAAACTCCGTAAGGAGCCTTTGTTACGGAAAGTCGGGAGAGCTTTATATCGGAACAAGCTCATATCTTTCGGTCCTCTCCGCAGACGGAGTCCTCACAACATATACCGGAAGCAATGACCTTTACTATATCCGAAAGATCAGCTGCCGTGCCGATGGTACCATAGCTGTTGTTTCCAACGGCGGTACCGTATTTATCATAAAGGACGGTGTTATAACCCAGTCTTTCACAAGAGAGGAAGTTGGAGAATCCTTTACTTCTGTAAGATATGTATCTAATGGCAATCTGCTTATCGGAAGCACCGACGGAAATATCTTTATCGGAGAGCTTAGGGGAAGCAAGGTGAGCGTCACCAAATACCGCGAGGCATCTGAAGTCGGATCCACAGCGGATATATTTGAAAATAAGAACGGAAGTATAATCATCGCCGGAGACAACGGACTCGGATATCTCGACAGACTCGGAAGACTTGTAAAGATAGACCGGGGAGATTTCAACAACTCGGTATGCGATATTTTTGAAGATTATCAGGGTAACCTTTGGGTATCTTCATCCAGACAGGGAATCCTTAAGCTTTCCCAGAACCCCTTTAAGAATCTATTTTCCGCGGCGGGTGTTTCGGAGAGAGTAGTTAACTGCGTTTACAAAAAGGATGATCGTATCTACGCGGGGTGCGATGATGGACTTGTTATATTGAATGCCGATACGGGAAGGCAGATTACTGACGAGAGATTTGCCGATTTATCCGAAGCCCGTATCAGACACATCTTGGAGGATTCTGAAGGTAACCTTTGGATATCTACCTACAGCACATACGGCCTCGTGAAATTTGACGGAGAAGAGCTTACATATTTTAACGAGGCTGAGAACGGAACCAATGGCAATAAGATAAGACTTGCCATAGAACTTAAGGATAAATCTATTCTGGCGGCTTCCGCAACGGGACTGACATATATTAAAAACGGGGAAGTTACAAAGATACTTAAGGCTGAGGACGGACTTGAGGTTGAACAGATCCTCTGTCTTTACGAGATGCCTGACGGAACCGTTATGGCGGGAAGCGACGGAGACGGTATTTACCTTATAAAGGATGGCAAGGTCGTAGGGAATATTGGAGAAAAGCAGGGACTTACGGGACTTGTTATTCTGAGAATAGTTCCCTATAAGGACAAGTTCTTTATTACGACGGGAAATGAAATATTCCTCTACGACGGAGAAAAGGCTGTACCCTTGCACAATTTCCCCCAAAGCAACAACTACGATATCTGTATATCTTCAGACCAAAAGGCATGGGTTACTTCAAGCGCAGGAGTTTATATCCTAAGCGCCGACGATCTTGCTCTTGATGACAACTACATCGCAGATCTTTTGAACAGTGCGAGAGGGCTTAATACAACTCTTGTTGCGAATTCCTGGAATTATATCGGAGAGGGAGATGAACTTTATCTTTGCTGCTCTACCGGCGTAAAGTCAATACAGATGCATGAATATGGCGTAGTAAACAATGACTTTGATGTTGATGTGCGTCTTGTTATGGCTGACGATAAAATGATAGTTCCCGACGAGGGAGGCATCTACGAGATACCCTCGGATGCAAAGAGGATAATCTTTACCCCCGCGGTACTTAACTATTCCCTTTCAAACCCTTATGTAAGAGTATATCTTGAGGGGTTTGAGGATGACGGAATAATCTTTGGACAGTCGGAGCTTAAAGAGGTAAGCTATACAAACCTTGCCTACGGAAATTATGTTTTCCGTATTCAGGTACTTGATAATTATCAAAACGTTGTTAAGGAAAAGACTATAGTTCTTCACAAGGACGCAAGACTCTTTGAAAGGCCGCTTTTCTGGGTTGCGGCAGCCCTTGTGCTTATCGGAATTTTAATGGCTATAACCTGGGCTTTGGCAGAGCGCCGAAACGGAAAGATAATTAAAAGCCAGTACCTCCAGATCGAAAAAGCAAAGGAAGAAGCGGAGCGTACCAGCGAGTACAAGACACTTTTCCTTGCAAATATGAGCCATGAGATCAGAACCCCCATAAATACGATCATGGGTATGGATGAGCTGATCCTAAGAGAGGATGTATCCAGTCAGGTAAGGCAGTACGCCAATGATATTTACATATCAAGCGACTCCCTTCTTAATATCGTTAATGATATCCTTGATCTGTCCAAGATCGAATCCGGAAAGATGAATATTGTACCGGTTGAATACAGCTCCGCGGAGCTTTTCAGAGAGCTTGGAAACAATCTAAAGGTTAAGACTGACGAGGCGAAGCTTTCGGTTATTCTGGACTTTGACCCTGAGATTCCGGCAAGGCTTATCGGAGATAACAATCGTATTAAACAGGTTATCACAAATCTTCTTACAAACGCCGTTAAGTATACGAGGGAAGGAAATGTCACCTTTAAGGCGCAGCTTGTCAGTCTTAATAACGGGAATGCGGAGATCGAGGTTTCGGTATCGGATACCGGTATCGGAATAAAGCCGGAAGATATGTCCAGACTCTTTAAGGAATTTGAGAGGCTTGACGAGGAGAGAAACCACAGCGTAAAGGGAACGGGACTCGGGCTTGCGATCACAAAGCAGCTTCTTGAGCTTATGGGTTCAAGGCTTGAGGTTGAGAGTATATATGATGAGGGCTCCAATTTCCACTTTACGATCATCCAAAAGGCTGTATCCGGCGAGAAGATGGGAGAGATCGAAACCTTAGAAGGAAAGGAAGAGGAGTATGTGGCTTACGTTCCTTCCTTTGTTGCTCCGGATGCAAGTATTCTTGTGGTAGACGATACGCCTTTAAACCTTGCGGTTATCAGAGGGCTTTTGAGGTCCACAAAGGTTCATATAGATACAGGAGAGAGCGGACTTGTAGCCCTTGAAAGAGTTAAGCAAAGAAGGTACGACTTAATCCTCTTAGACCATATGATGCCTGAGATGGACGGTATAGAGACCCTTGAACAGCTTGGCAAGATAAGCCATAAGTGTATGGGGGTTCCTGTGATCGTACTTACGGCAAACGCCATAGCGGGAGCAAAGGAAAATTACTTAAAGATCGGCTTTACGGACTATATCTCAAAGCCTGTTTCCGGTAAGGATTTAGAGGCGATGCTTGTTAAATATCTGCCGCCATCTAAGGTCAGAATGCCGGAGAGCGACGAAGCGCCCAAGAAAAAGTCAGGGGATGAGGAGAGATTTGCGGGGCTTCATCTTATCGACCCTGAAAAGGGTAAGAACTACTGCGCAGGGGACAGCGAGCTCTACAAGAGCGTTCTTGAGATGTTTGTCGGCGAGTATGATGCGGAAACAGAGAATCTGCAAAAGTATTTAGACCTTAAGGATTCCAAGAAATTTGTTACTCATGCGCACAAGCTCAAGAGCTCTGCAAGAACCATCGGTGCGGACCATCTCTTTGAGAAGGCCAAGGAAATCGAGTCAGACGGCAAGGAAGAAAACTGGGATGCTATAAAGCGGAAACTCAGCGCCGTTATGGAACTCTATCTTGATGTCGTAATGGAAATCAAAAATAAAATGCTTTAAAGCGGGATTTAGAGATGACAGGTACTATACTTGATTATTTAATTGAATACGGTGATGTACCTTTTTCGGAGATGCGTTTTACGGAAGTTGACGCGGCAATCCTTTGCAAGTTCTCATACTTTAATTTTGAAAAGTTCGTGCCGGATCTTGATTCGGATATGCCTTCCGTTTCTTTAAGAAATATTATGCTGATGGAAAATGCGGAGGAGCTTTTGGAAAAGGGAAAGTACAGATCCGTCTCGAAGCAGATGGTCGAACTGATGCTGAAAGGAAGAAGATTTCAGGGACTTCGGATAGCTTGCTTTACAAAATGCACCGACAGAGAGAGCCAGACTCAGTTTGCCGCAGTCACGTTCTTTACCGGCCCCAGGAGGATGTATGTAGTCTTTAGAGGTACGGATTCATCTCTTATAGGGCTTAAGGAAGATTTCAATCTGCTTTATACGGACCATGCAAAATGTCATGATTACGCGGTTAATTACTTAATGACCGTAAGCAAAAAGTTCCCTCATAAAATGTATGTCGGAGGACATTCAAAGGGGGGACATCTTGCAGTTTATGCAAGTATGAATATGCCGCCGGAAATTCAAAACAGAATACACAGGATCTATAGCTGTGACGGGCTGGGACTGAGACCGGGACTGATGCAGGACGGAAAGTTTAAGGCCATAGAGAATAAGCTATACAAGCTTATACCCCAGTCTTCGCTTATCGGGATGATGCTTGAGGACGACGGCCATTACGAGGTTGTAAGAAGCAGCGGACTTTCTCTTATACAGCACAATATCTATACCTGGCAGGTGGACGGACGCAGGTTCATCCGGGAAAAGAAACTTGGAAACAATGCCATATTTGTAGAGCATACCTTTAATGGCTGGGTTGAGAGCCAGGATGATGAGAACAGAAAGAAATTCATTGACGGGATCTACTCCATTATAGATGCATGCAGTGCGGAAAAGCTGAGCGATCTTATGAAGGACGGGGGAAAAAAGTTCAACATCATCGTAAACGAGATAAAGGACCTTGACGAGGAAAGCCGTGAGCAGCTTAGAAGCGTATTTAAGGCATTTACCGTAGTGGCGAGGTTTTATCTTAAAACGGATGTGGGCGGAAATATCAAAAAAACCATTAAACGCGGAGCCGGGAGAGTAAGGCTCCCTATGGAAAAACTTAATCAAAAGTAGTATAATTAGGGTTCGATGATTTATTTAAATCATGAAAGGAAGTGCCTATATGAACGATATTGCAGCCGAACTGCAAGAACAGCTTGAAATTCGGACTGTCTTTACGGTACCTGTCGGCAAGTGGGAAATACCAATCAGTGAGTCCACGGTAGTCACGTGGATCATTATCGGCGTGGTACTTTTGATATGTCTGATACTCGGGACTAATCTTAAGGTTAAAAATATTTCAAAGCGCCAGGCTCTCTCCGAGTTTATAGTAACAAAGCTCGAAGGACTTGTGGCCGGGATGATAGGAGAGGAAGGAAAAGGATATGTGCCATATCTTTTGGCGGTATTTATCTTTTTGATGTTTTCAAACACCGTCGGAATCTTCGGGTTCAAGCCTCCTACCAAGGATTTAAACGTTACCGCCGCCCTGGCGATCATGAGTATAATCGTTGTGCAGATAGCAAACATCAAAGCGCGCAACCCATGGGGATGGATAAAGAGCTTTGCAAAGCCCATCGCGGTCGTAACCCCCATAAATATACTCGAGCTTGTCATTAAGCCGCTTTCGCTTTGTATGCGACTATTCGGTAATGTATTGGGAGCGTTCATCATCATGGAACTTTTAAAGTCTGTTGTTCCCGTGGTGGTTCCCGCAGTTTTTTCACTTTACTTTGACCTTTTCGACGGTATACTTCAGGCGTACGTTTTTGTATTCCTTACGTCTTTGTATATCAAGGAAGCTATAGAATAATTAATAAAACGGAGGATAAAGATATGTTAGCAATTGGAGCAGGAATCGCAGCACTTGCCTGCATCGGAGCAGGACTCGGAATAGGAATCGCAACCGGAAAGGCCGTTGATGCAACCGCACGTCAGCCCGAAGCAAACAGCAAGATCATGACAACCCTCATTCTCGGTGGTGCTCTTGCAGAGGCTACTGCTATTTATGGTTTCGTTATCGGAATTCTGATTATTTTCATGTTGAAGTGATCTGCCTTAGAATAGGCATCTCTACAAGGAGAAAAACATGTTAAAGGTTGATATAAATTTACTTTTTACGGTGATTAATCTGTTCCTTCTTTTCTTTGTTATCTGGAAGTTTCTCTTTAAACCGGTTAAGAAGATAATCGCAAAGAGACAGGAAGAGGTTAATGCCGGATACGCTGAGGCGGAAAAGGCCAAGGCCGATGCCGAGGCTGCGAAGGCATCCTATGAGGAGCAGCTTTTAAAGGCTGAAGAGGAAAAGAGCGAGATCTTAAAGGACAGCCGAATTCGCGCCGCAAAAGAATATGACAAGATAATCGCTGACGCCAAGCAGTCCGCCTCCGATCTTGTCGAGAAGGCAAAAAAGGATGCAACCGAGGAATCGGACCGCATCAGAAAAAAAGCAGGAGAGGAGCTTGGAGACCTTGTTTCTAAGGCAGCTGCCAAGATTGCTCTCACAAAGGAAGATCCTGAGGCAGACCTTCGTCTTTATGATGACTTTATAAGCAAATCGGGTGAGTAAAAGTGAGCAGGAAAAAGAACAGTTTTGAATGCACTCTCCGGTATGTTACAAAGCCTACTGACGAACAGCTGGAGAAGATTAAAAATTTTGTATATAAAAAGTACGTAAGCGAAGAAATCCCCGAGGAGATAATAAGCTTCGACCTTATCGAAGATAAGTCTTTGGGAGGCGGATTTATCTTAAAGTGCGGCAATGAACAGTACAATTGGAGTACTAAGGGCCGTACAGAACAGTTTACGGAAACTATCGAGAGACTTAAAAGGAACATGACGCCCGGGATGGATGTCATGTCGATTTTGCGTACAACGGTAGAAGAGTTTGAGCTTGCCGCAGCCCACAGACATGTGGGTTACGTTACCTACGTAGGCGACGGTATCGCTACCGTAGCGGGAATTCCCCACGCAGCCTACGGCGAGATACTGATTTTTGAATGCGGTATCAAGGGCATGGTTCAGGATATCAGACCTGACGAGATAGCCGCTATCCTTTTCGGCTCCGACAGAGAGATAAGAGTCGGAAGCCGCGTTGCAAGAACTGTAAGAAGCGCCGGTGTACCCGTTGGTGAGGATTTCCTCGGAAGAGTTGTTAACGCTCTCGGCGAGCCTATTGACGGAGAGGGCCCTATTGATGAATCCGACTATCGCCCCGTTGAAAATGCCGCGCCTTCGATCGTAGACAGAAAATCCGTTGATACACCTATGGAGACAGGTATCCTTGCAATCGACTCAATGTTCCCCATAGGAAGAGGACAGAGAGAGCTGATAATCGGAGACCGCCAGACGGGTAAAACTTCCATCGCTCTTGATACCATCATCAACCAAAAGGGCAAGGACGTTGTCTGCGTATATGTTGCTATCGGACAGAAGGCTTCTACCATAGCAAAATTAGTAGGAAATCTTAAGAAGCACGAGGCTATGGATTACACCGTAGTTGTTAACGCATCGGCTTCGGAGCCTGCACCTATGCAGTATATCGCTCCCTATGCCGGCTGCGCTATCGCCGAGTACTTTATGTACAAGGGCAAGGATGTGCTAATAGTATATGACGATCTTTCAAAGCATGCGGTGGCCTACAGAGCACTGTCGCTACTGCTTGAGAGGCCTCCGGGAAGAGAAGCTTATCCCGGTGACGTTTTCTATCTCCATTCAAGACTGCTTGAGAGGAGTGCAAGATTAAACAAGGCAAACGGCGGAGGATCCATTACGGCTCTTCCTATTATCGAGACCCAGGCGGGAGACGTTTCGGCGTACATTCCTACTAACGTTATCTCGATAACCGATGGTCAGATTTATCTTGAGAGTACTTTATTTAATTTAGGTATGAGACCTGCGGTAAACGTAGGACTTTCCGTATCCCGTGTAGGCGGCGCGGCACAGACAAAGGCTATGAAAAAAGCGGCCGGCTCTATCCGTATCGACCTTGCGCAGTTCAGGGAGATGGAGGTGTTTACCCAGTTTTCTTCAGACCTTGATGCTACTACAAAGGCCCAGCTTCTCCACGGAAATATCCTGATGGAGCTTTTAAAGCAGCCTCTCGGAAAGCCTCTCAGTATGGCTGAACAGGTTATTACCCTCGTGGCGGCCAACTCCAGATCTATGGAGGATATTAAGCTTGATGAAGTGAAGCGGTTCCAGATGGCTTTGCTTGAGTTTATTAAGGCTGAGCATTCCGAGATACTTACCGGTCTTAATCAGTCCGGAAATCTCGATGATGAGATGAAGGGCATGATAATAGATGCCGTTAAGGAATTTAAAGAGGCCTTTAAAAAGGAGTAATTTTGGCAAATATACGTGAGATTAGCGGGCGTATTCGAAGCATCCGCGATACCATGAAAATTACAAATGCCATGTATATGATCTCCTCCACAAAGCTTCGCAAAGCTAAAAAAGGGCACGAGGGCAACAGCCCCTATTTTGAAGCTCTTAACAGGATGTATGCGAAGATAATCGAGTCCACCTCCGAGCTTGACAATGTTTATCTTGATGAACGTTCGGAGAAAAAGGGCGATGACAGAACGATAGCTCTGATCGTTGTTACTGCGGACAAAGGACTGGCGGGATCTTATAACCATAATGTTATCAAGCTTGCAGAGCAGATAATGAAAGAATGCGGCTGTAAGACAAAGCTTTATGTGGTAGGAGAAGTAGGCAGGCAATCCTTTGCGGGTAAGAGTGTTAAGATGGCGGGACAGTTTAAGTACAGCGCTCAAAACCCTTCTCTTCACAGAGCCAGACTTATCAGCGAGGTTATACTCGATGAGTATTTAAAGGGTGAGATCGACGAGGCGCACATCGTCTTTACTCAGATGAAAAATACCATCTCCAGTGAAGCCGTGGCTATGAGAATTCTGCCTCTTATGTATGAATCTTTGGAGCCGGTTTATCCGGCCGACGGAGAGATGATCCCGGAAAAGCCGACTATCAATTTCCTTCCTTCTGCGGAGGATGTGCTTAACAATATTGTGCCGGATATGGTGGTCGGGGATATTTACAGCGCTCTTGTGGAGTCATTTTGCAGCGAACAGAACGATCGTATGATGGCAATGGATACCGCCAACAAAAACGCGGCGGAGATGATAAGAGCCCTGTCTATCGAGTACAACAGAGAAAGACAGGCTATGATAACACAGGAGATAACCGAGGTTATAGCCGGTGCAAAGGCTCAAAAGAAAAAGAAAGCTAAAAGGAAACTTGCCGCTTTGGAAGGCAAGTAGAAAGGAGGCCGGCAGAACATGAACAGTATCGGAAATATCGGAACGGGACGCATTGTTTCTGTGACGGGTCCTGTTGTAGACGTAGAATTCGGAGAGGATTGCCTCCCCTATATAAAAGACGCCCTTGAAGTTAACTTAAACGGTAAGAGGCTGGTTATGGAAGTAGCGCAGCATATCGGCGAGGGCGTTGTCAGATGTATTATGCTCGGCCCCAGTGACGGCCTTGCAAGAGATATGGAAGTTAAGGCAACGGGAGACGGAATAAAAGTACCCGTTGGTGAGCAGACACTTGGAAGACTTTTTAACGTACTCGGAGATACACTTGACGACGGAGAGCCCCTTACGGGAGAAAAGTGGGTTATACACAGAAATCCTCCTGCATTTGCCGAGCAGAGCCCGGTTCAGGAAATCTTGGAAACCGGTATCAAGGTAATCGATCTTCTTGCACCTTATTCAAAGGGAGGAAAGATAGGACTCTTTGGAGGCGCGGGAGTAGGTAAGACGGTTCTTATTCAGGAGCTTATTACGAATATCGCAACTGAACACGGCGGATACTCTATATTCACCGGAGTAGGAGAGCGTTCAAGAGAAGGCAACGACCTTTGGACGGAGATGGCAGAGTCGGGAGTTTTGTCTAAGACGGCCCTGGTATTCGGACAGATGAACGAGCCTCCGGGATCTCGTATGAGAGTTGCGGAGACCGGTCTTACTATGGCGGAGTACTTCCGTGATGTTAAAAATAAGGATGTGCTTTTGTTTATAGATAATATTTTCCGTTTTGTACAGGCGGGATCGGAGGTATCGGCGCTCCTTGGACGTATGCCTTCGGCGGTAGGTTACCAGCCCACCCTTGCTACGGATCTCGGAGAGCTTCAGGAGCGTATCGCTTCGACCAAGAAGGGATCCGTTACTTCGGTGCAGGCGGTATATGTGCCCGCGGACGATCTTACAGACCCGGCACCCGCCACAACCTTTGCTCATCTCGATGCAACGACTGTTCTTTCAAGAAAGATCGTTGAGCAGGGTATTTACCCGGCGGTAGATCCCCTTGAGTCCACATCGAGGCTTCTTGAGCCGGATGTTGTGGGCCAGGAACATTACGATGTTGCAAGGCGGGTACAGCAGACTCTTCAAAACTACAAGGAGCTGCAGGATATTATCGCAATCTTAGGTATGGACGAGCTCTCGGAGGAAGATAAGGTTACGGTTTACAGAGCACGTAAGATACAGCGTTTCCTTTCACAGCCCTTCCATGTAGCGGAGAACTTTACGGGTATTCCGGGAGTATACGTTCCCCTCTCTGAGACCATCAGAGGATTTAAGGCTATCCTTGACGGAGAGATGGACAAGTATCCGGAGGCTGCTTTCTTTAATGTCGGAACAATTGATGACGTTATTGAAAAGGCCGGTCTGCTCGGACAGGAATAAGATATGAGCAATTTTTTTTATATCAAGATCCTTGCTACGGACAAAGTTTTGTACGAGGGAATGGCGGTCTCGCTCATCTTCCCTGCGCCGGACGGAGAGTTCCAGATAATGGCGCATCACGAAAACGTTGTTGTTGCCTGTTGCGAGGGCAGTATAAAATTAAAAACGGATGATGATAATAACTGGTACTCGGCTTTCATCGGAATCGGTTTTGTAAGCGTAGAAGACGGTATCGTCACGATGCTTGTGGATTACGCAAACTGGCCGGATGAAGTAGAGGAAGCCCGCGCCCGCGAGGCTATGGAGAGAGCTAAGGAACAGCTCCGTCAGGACAAAAGCATCCAAGAATATAACCTTTCGAGGGCAGCGCTTGCGCGCGCTATGGTCAGACTGTCACAGCCTGTCAACGCCCCGTTGGAGTAGTATGCCAACTATCAGTAAAACTCAAAAAACTATATATACATCGGTTATCAGTATCCTTTTTATCATAATGATCGGGTTTGTGTTTTATATGCAGACGAGGTTTCCTTATGTTTTGGAGGATTACGACTATTTAAAGAATCTTGCCACTGGAGAAAAGCTTTCTTCCGTTAAAGATATCTTTATGAGTATACCGGAGATAATGAGAGGCGGCGGAAGCAGTCTGTCTCTTGTTTTACTTCAGTTTATACTTTTGATCGGTGAGAGAGCGGCAGATTTTATCAATGTTTTGTTTTTGCTCATTATCTCGTATCTTATCGGAAGATGCAGCGGAGCAAAGAGAAAAAACATCCTGTTTACAGCACTTCCGTTTTTCCTTATGATCTCCCTTAATTCGGACTGGAGATATTCTTATCTTTGGGAGTTTGGCGTTGTTAATTATCTTTTGCCTGCCGTATCATTCCTTATCTTTATCTATATGATTATCTACGAGATGGCATCCGGGGATAAGGCAAAGGGAAACCCTGCGGTCAGAGCAGTGCTTGCCTGCGTCTGTGCATTTGTCTGTGCCTGGTCAAATGCTGCCTACGGACTTATTGCTGTCTTTTCATGCATACTTACCATCATACTTTCAAAGAAGGTTCTTGGGCTGTACGCAAAAAGATGGGTCTGGATCAGTCTCGGACTGTCTATCAGCGGTAATTTCTTTTACCTGCTTTCAAGCGGTAACTTTAAAAAGGTTTCCGTTATGAACAGTCAGTATATATCCTTCAGTATTTTTCCGGCCGTTGTTTTGGCCCTTTTAATACTTGCTATCGTACTTAGGTGCGGAGGATGGCTTAACGCTGTGCACCTTTTCCTTATAGGGGATCTTTGCATTTGTGTAGCTCTAAGGTTTATTATCGGGTTTATCCCGGGAATGTCCATAAACGGGATCCAGATCGCATCCCTTATAGTTTCCCTGGTTCTCTTTTGCAGTCTGCTAAGAAGCTTTATAAGGGAAAACCCTAAGGTTACAGTCTGGGCTTATCTTTTGGCTTTATGTTCATTTTTATATACCATAGGAAATATGCTTGAAGATATAGGAGGAATAAGCTGATGAGAATTAAATTTCCTCCATTCTTAAAAAAGAATCCCTTCGAGCTTTTTGAAAGGGTTGAAAAACCTGTTTTTGCGATAATAATCATCGCGACGCTTTTGGTAAAAGCCTGGCTTTTCGGAAACAGTACGGGAGAAGGCTTTAATCTTACCGTAGCTCTCGGCGGGCTTTTCTTCCACGAGCTTTTGATCGGTGTTACATTTATGCTGATGGGGGGACAGAGACTGTCCCAGCTTGCAAGATATATGATCCTTTATCTTGCTTTTATGCCTAATCTAAAATATATGTATCTCACAAGAATACTTGATTTTAAGATTCTTTTTGAGATACGGGAGGATCTTACAAACGGAAAGACCAAAAACGCTGTAGCTTTCTGGTATCCGGAGCTTACGAAGTACCTTGTGCTTATCATCCCCTTTATAATCGTCCTTATTATGGCTGTAAAGACTGAGTACGACAATATCGGAGAGATTAAGCTCTTTAGATTTAAGTATATGGTCTGGGTTGTATTGGCTGCCGTTATCGGTGTGCTCATATTGCCCTTCGGTAACTTTGCAAACATCGGACATTTCATTATCACATTTATTATGATAAGCGGAATCTGGAAGCTCTGGGATGCGATCCGAAAGAGAAAATCCCTTGAGCCGATGCCTGTTGTGGCATGGGCGGAGATACTACTGTTTTTGGCAATGTTTTTAAAAGGACTGGTGGAGAGTTTTAGCTGATGAAGAGACTGATTTTACTTATTGGTTCTACTGAAACGCTGGAATATTTCTCACTCCAAATGGCGGAATACTTCCTTGCGGCAGGCAGGGAAGTTTTTTTGTGGGATATGGGAAAGCCGGCAGAGAGCATCGATGAATTTGAAAAGATACCCGATAAGGAAAACTCTGTGCTAATAACCTTTAACTTCATCGGCCTTGGGCGTGAAGGTCAGTTCCTTCGGGGTGGGGTGAGCATCTTTGATATGTACGATATCGAGAAGATATGTATTATGGTTGACTCACCCGTGTATTATTACCGCTTTTTAAGCCGTAATACCGAGAATCTTAAGCTGATCTGTATCGATAAAAACCACCAAAGATTTGTTGAAAAGTATTATCCTTTTTACGGTAAAGCGGGCTATATGCCTCTTGCGGGAAATCTTCCTCTTCAAAAGATCTGGGCAGAACCGGGGATACTGGGCAAGGGAGATATAACGGTTTTTGATACTCCGATGCCGTCTTTTGATAAATGGAAGAAGAGAAACTGCGATATTTTGTTTATTGGGAATTACGTTCCTTTGGAGAGCCTTAATCCTTCCATAAAGAATCTCAGCGATGATTATAGGGATTTTATTATGGATATCGCGGGAGAGTTCCTTAAAAATCCAAGCCTTCCCCTGGAGGATGTTTTGATGGACAGGCTTAAGAAGGAATTTCCGGATTCTTCCGATGATGAATACCTTCAGGCCTGCTATCAGATGATATATATAGATCTTTACGTTCGTAATATGTATAGGGGAAAGCTGGTAACCGCTGTTGCAGACGCCGGAATAAAGATTCATTGTACCGGAAAGGACTGGGAGAAGGCGCCCTGCAAAAATCCGGAAAATATAATACATACGAAGGGCAGTATAACAAGTATTCAGTGTCTTGGAGCATTGCAGGATTCAAAGCTTTCTTTAAATATTATGCCCTGGTTTAAGGATGGGGCTCATGACAGGATCTTTAGCTCAATGCTTTCGGGCTGCACACTTATATCGGACTCGTCGAATTATCTGGATGAGGTGATTAAGGACGAAAAAGATTATTTTAAATTCGATCTAAAGGGGCCTGAAGAGACGGCGGAAGAGGTCGTGGCCCTCAGTTTAGAAAAAATTTATAATTTGGAAAAAAGTTACGAAATTGCCGTAAACGGCTATAATACGGCACTTGCTGGACATTTATGGAAAATGAACGCTGAATATGTTCATAAACTGTTCATAAAATAAACATAGTTTATTCACATTTATGCTATACAATACAGACAAATAGGTGATGCGAGTCACCTATTCTCCCCCCCTCATAAGAAGCATAGTAGGACTTCGGTTCTACTATGTTTTCTTTTTATTCTAAATTCTTTATTTTATGATATAATTATCTCACTGCAATTATATGAAAGGAATAAGGGAGTTATGAAAAAAAGATTTGTAGCGATTGCTCTTGCCACAGGACTTATGCTCTGCGGATGCGGCGCATCTTCCGGCGAAAGCCCTGAGGCTGAAAGTATCGAGGCTCCTTTGGAAGCATCAGATGAGTCTTTAGCCGGTGAGTCTTTAGCCGGTGAGCAAAAGGAAGACGAAGCTGCTTCTATAACTGAGGATGATAACAATAAAGCCGGAGAAGAGACAGAGCAGAAGGACGATACCGGGTTGCAGGATACACAGGATACACAGGATACACAGGATACACAGGATACCCCGGAGGATCAAACGGCCATAAATAACGAAACGACACCTTCCGAGCCCGAAGAGCCTACAGAGGGTGCGCCTTTGGATTTTATCTCACGTAACGGATATATCGAAGGGACGGAGATGGAGTCTGCTGATCTTGACAACACTCTTTGGGCAGCATTCGAGACTTATAATATTATTGATTATGAGTATAATGACTATACATCGGATACAGAAGGGTATTTCAGCAACACATATCTGCAGCTTGGAGATATGGGACAAGGCTCTGTAACCCGTGACGGAAAAACCGAAAACTTTACATACACATTGAATGAATATCCTGACAGTGCTGTGGGTAAAACGGATTCCGGAGAAGATATTTACATGTATTTCTATACTTTCCATTTTGGCGAAGAGGATTACGAAACCATTTGTTTCGAAATCGGAGCCTGGGCTATTTACTTTTGGCCTTTTGGGTGATAACGAGTATTTTTAGAGAGGTCGGAGATGGGCAAAAAGTCAGTCAGAGAAAACAAAAACGAATACCAGTTGGCAAGGGAAAATCTCAATCTTACAAGGGAAGCGGCCAGCGAAATCATGAAATATGTTTCGGATGACCGTATCGAAAAGATAGAGTCGGAAAAATCGCTGCCCCATCCCGATGAGATTATGCTTATGGCGAAGGCGTACAAGGCACCTCACCTTTGCAATTATTTCTGCTCCCATGAATGTCCCATAGGACAGGAAAATGTTCCGGAGCTGGAGTACAAGAGCCTTGCGGAGATCACTCTTGCTATGCTCTCATCCCTTAACTCAATGGACAAATACAAAAACCGCCTTATAGAGATTACTTCAAACGGAAGAGTTGATGAGGATGAGGTTGAGGATTTTGAGACTATCCGTGAGAAATTAGAGCAGATATCCGTTATGACGCAGTCCTTAAAGCTTTGGGTTGATAAAGCAATAGCTGACGGTAAAATGAAATTGTGATAAAACGGCGGAAATTGTATGTCTGTATGATTTCCGCCCATTTTTATTGACTTTGAATTTGCATGGATATATAATACTAAAGTTCTGCGAGGAGTTCGGCCTCTAAATCCTCCTCGTTAAATAATAAAACCAAGGAGAAAAACAATGAAATCAAGTATCAAATCGCTGGCTGAGGAGACTAAGATCCTTATGCGCAGCATCCCATCACTCGTCGTAGCGGCTTATATCGTCGCGCTCGTCACCATGAATCTGCTAGCAAACAAGCTTGTACCTATAAATACAGAATATCTGCTTTTAGATTGCGGATTTTTCGTATCCTGGGCAGTATTTCTTACAATGGATGTGGTAACAAGGCATTTTGGACCTCGTGCCGCAACTATTCTTTCTGTTGTAGGACTTATCTGCAATCTTTTTGTTGCGCTTTTACTGTTCTTTTGCGGTAAGTTACCCGGAAGCTGGGGAGAGGCCTATATACCCGGCTTTGAGTCAGTCATCAACACCGCTCTTGATAATACCATAAGCGGCAACTGGTTTGTCGTATTCGGAAGCAGCCTTGCTTTCCTAAGTTCCGCTGTCGTAAACAATTTCCTGAATTTCTTTATCGGAAGAAAGGTTGAGGGAAATGTTGTGGGAATGAAGGCCGGATCTTTAGCTTCCACCAAGAAGAAAAACTTCGGAACCTTTGCACTTAGAAGCTATGTTTCTACATTTATCGGCCAGTTCGTTGATAACCTTGTTTTTGCGCTCGTTGTAAGTCATACGCTTTTCGGGCTTTCACTCTTGCAGTGCATGATCTGTGCCGTAACGGGTGCGGCAGCGGAGCTTTTGTTCGAGGTTGTGTTCTCACCCATCGGATATAATGTAACTAAGGCTTGGGAGCGCGACGGAGTAGGAAGCGAGTATTTCCGGTTCGTATCTGAGGCATATTCAAAGAAAAGCGAAGAGCTCAAAGCAGTTTAAAGAACATACGCTTATGGATAAGTGATGTGTAACTAAGTGACGGCTGCGCGCTACGCAGCTATGTATCCGGCACCGCCTCGCGGCTATAGGGTCCTCGTGGCAGCGGTCCTAAGCTCGTACTGCGCATGGCTTGTACTCGCTAAGTACCGGCCTCGGACATATTGCCGGATATCATAGCTTGCGCATCACGCAGCCTGACTGGGATAGTTCTATTTTATATAATTAATGGCCTGCTCAAGCCGTTATTATAAATGTGCAGAATGCAGGTTATTAGATAGTTCATCAGTGCCTACAGACATTTAACCAACAATATGACAACACGACAAGAAATGCAAAAACCGATATAAAAACGAATCGGAAATGCGATTTAGATAGATATATGAGAATTTGGTGGTGCGGACGGTGATTGGTGGGTGCGTCTTGGGCAATGTGTCCGAGGCCGGTACTTAGCGAAGGCGAGCGATAGCGATGCCTGAGCTTAGAACCGCTGCAACGAGGACGTCATAGCCGGGAGGCGGTGCCAAAGATGCACCAAACAATCACCGCCCGCAATTACATATTTACAGGAGCGTATCATGCACATTTTAGTTACGGGCTCGAGCCGGGGAATCGGCAAAGCAATAGCTGAGAAGTTTCTTAAAGAAGGACATAAGGTATCGGGATTTGACGTAAATCCCGGAACGATAGATAACGTTTTCTACACACATTACATCGTAGATATTCGCAAAAAGAGCATGTATCCGAAGCTTGATACGGTAGACATCCTTATCAATAACGCCGGAGTTCAGGGAGCGGACGATGTTAATGTCAATCTGCTTGGAACGATCGATATTACGGAAGAGTACGGAATACATCCGGAGATCAAGTCCGTGCTTATGATCGGATCGGCCTGTGTACATACGGGCTCGGAATTCCCCGTGTATGCCGCTAGTAAAGGCGGAGTAGTTACTTACGCTAAAAATGTAGCTTTAAGGATTGCGCCTTACGGAGCCACATGCAACAGTTTGGACTTCGGTGGCGTTATTACAGAGCTTAACGCACCGGTTATAGATGATTGTGAGCTTTGGAACAAGATCATGGATCTTACTCCGCTTAAGAGATGGATGAGCGTGGAAGAGACCGCAGATTGGGCATATTTTATGACTGTGACTAACAGATTCTGTACAGGTCAGAATATCCTTATCGACGGTTTAGAGGCAGGAAACGCAACATTCGTCTGGAAGTAGGAAACTTTTTTAAACAATAAAAACAGGAGCTATAAAGCTTTTTGAAACAAGAGGAAACTTGCTATGCAGGTTTCCTTTTTTGATGAAAAAACTATTAAAATTTTTTCAATAAGTTGTTGACAACTATTTTCAGATAGAGTAATCTATACAAGGTTAGAAAATACTAACTACCTAATTACGCGTATATAAAGGAAAAGAAAAATGATGCCACTTACATTAGCTGACCCCGGAGAAGAAAACATAATCAAAAAAGTAGGGGGATCCCCGGATGTTAAGAAACATCTTGAGGATTTAGGTTTCGTACCCGGCGGATTTGTTACCCTCGTAACAGCCGGCGGTGGAGGAAACGTTATCGTAAATGTTAAAGAATCCAGGATCGCCATAAGCCGAGAAATGGCTATGAAGATAATGGTTTAAGGCAAGACAGGAGGAGATTAAAATGACACTTAGAGATGCTAAGGTCGGACAGACTGTTAAGGTTTTAAAGCTTAGCGGAGAGGGAGCTGTCAAAAGAAGGATCATGGACATGGGCATTACAAAAGGTATCGAGGTTTATGTTCGTAAGGTTGCACCCCTTGGAGATCCAATAGAGGTAACCGTTCGCGGATATGAGCTTTCTCTTAGAAAAGCCGATGGAGAGATGATTGAGGTTGAGCTTGTTTAATACATGTAAACTGCGTTTAACCTAATGTTTTAATAGAGGAGTAGAAGATGGAACTTAAAATTGCCCTTGCGGGTAACCCCAACTGTGGTAAAACCACTCTGTTTAATGCACTTACGGGTTCCAATCAGTTCGTTGGTAACTGGCCCGGAGTTACTGTAGAGAAAAAGGAAGGAAAGCTTAAAAGGCATGATGACGTTGTTATCACCGACCTTCCCGGAATCTATTCATTATCACCCTATACTCTTGAGGAGGTTGTGGCAAGAAACTATCTTGTTAATGAACGCCCCGATGCGATCTTAAACCTCGTAGACGGAACAAACCTTGAGAGAAACCTTTATCTCACAACCCAGCTCATCGAGCTTGGAATTCCTGTTGTAATCGCCATCAATATGATGGATGTTGTCAGAAAAAATGGCGACAAGATCAATATTCCCGAACTTTCAAAAGAACTCGGATGCAAGATCATTGAGATCTCTGCGCTTAAGAACGAAGGAATCATGCAGGCAGCCGAAGCCGCTATCGAAGCAGCAAAGGCAAAGAAAGAGATTCCTCACCACAATTTCTCAGGCCCTGTTGAGCATGCACTTGCACATATCGAAGAGGCCTGCATCCACAACATGGATCCCGAGAAGCAAAGATGGTACGCCATCAAGATCTTCGAAAGAGACAAGAAGGTTATCGAGCAGCTCGGAATTGACAATAGCATTATCGAGCATGTAGAAGATGACATTCAGGCTACCGAGAGAGAGCTTGACGATGATGCGGAGTCGATCATCACCAATGAGAGATATATCTATATCGCTGAGCTGATGAAGGCCACCTACAAAAAGAAATCTAAAGGTAAACTTACCGTATCCGACAAGATCGACAGAGTTGTAACCAACAGATGGGCAGCTCTCCCTATCTTCGGTGTAGTAATGTTTATTGTTTACTATATCTCCGTAACCACCGTGGGAACATGGGTTACGGACTGGACCAATGACGGACTCTTCGGAGATGGCTTCCACCTCTTCGGAATCGGCGTCGGCCAGTACGAAGAAGCTATTACAGACTATGCAAATGAAAATGTATGGACTGATGAAGTTGTAAGCACTGTAAGCGCTGCGGCAGACGCAGGTGTAATCGGTGCCGATGATATCCTCGGAGCTATCGAGGATGAGGATTTTGGCGCATTTGATGAGGCTATGGGTTCATATGCCGATTCTCTTGCTGAGGAAGGATATGATATTTCCGAGGCTGTTGATGCATCCCTTGAAGAAGCTCCCGATACTTCAGAGTACGGAGTCTGGGTTCCCGGTGTTCCCGTACTTGTTGAAAGTCTCCTTGACAAGATCGGCTGCGCCGAGTGGCTTAAGAGCCTTATCTTAGACGGTATTGTCGGTGGTGTTGGTGCGGTACTCGGATTCGTTCCTCAGATGCTTGTACTTTTCATATTCCTTGCATTCCTTGAGGCCTGCGGATATATGGCGAGAGTTGCCTTCGTTATGGACCGTATCTTCAGAAAGTTTGGTCTTTCAGGAAAGTCCTTCATCCCTATGCTTATCGGATCGGGATGCGGAGTTCCCGGCGTTATGGCTTCAAGAACAATTGAGAATGAGCGCGACCGTCGTATGACTATTATGACAACGACCTTCATTCCCTGCGGAGCTAAGCTTCCCATCATTGCACTTATTTCCGCAGCACTTTTCGGAAATTCGCCTTGGATCGCACCCGCAGCATACTTTATCGGAGTAGCGGCAATCGTTATCTCAGGTATCGTACTTAAAAAGACCAAGATGTTCTCCGGTCAGCCCGCTCCTTTCGTTATGGAGCTTCCCGCATATCACTGGCCTACATTCGGCAACGTAATGCGTTCAATGTGGGAGAGAGGTTGGTCCTTCATCAAGAAGGCAGGAACCGTTATCCTCCTTTCATCTATCGTTATCTGGGCAGGAAGCTGCTTCGGTATGACAGAGAGTGGATTCGGATTCTCTACCGAGCTTGAGCTTGAGGCAAGCGTTTTAGGTATTGTAGGAAACGCTATCGCATTTATCTTCAAGCCTCTCGGATTTGGAAATATCCGTGCTACCGTTGCTACTATTATGGGACTTGTAGCTAAGGAAGAGGTTGTAGGCGTATTCGGAGTACTTGACTTCGAAGGCCTCACAAAGCTTGCCGGCTTCTCATTCCTCATCTTCAACCTTCTTTGCGCTCCCTGCTTCGCAGCTATCGGTGCAATCAAGAGAGAGATGAACAGCGCAAAGTGGACCTGGTTTGCAATCGGATATCAGTGCGTTTTTGCTTACGTGATATCACTTATCGTATTCCAGATCGGAAGCGCATTTACAGGCGGATTAAACGTAGTTGGACTTATCTTTGCCATCGCGTTTATCGCATTTATCGGATTTATGCTCTTTAAGCCTTATAAGGAGGCTACAGAGCTTAAGTAAGAAGGTTTATAATGAACGATTTTTTTGCTAACAATTTAGGAACGATCTTAGCAGGATGCGTAGTCCTTTTGATAGTCGGACTGGTCATAGGAAATATGATCAGAAAAAAGAAAAAGGGCGAAAAGATCATTGACTGCGGCGGACAGTGCTCATCATGCGGCGGAGGATGCAGCTCCGCGAAGAAGAGTAGTAGCGATAAAGAACTTAAATCCAAAAAAGGATACATAAGGACAGTTCTGGAAATTGATGGCATGATGTGCGGCATGTGCGAGTCACATATGAACGACTGCATAAGAAATAATTTTGACGTTAAGACCGTTATTTCTTCTCACAAAAGGGGGACGACTTCTATTTTGTCGAAGAAACCTCTTGATGAAGAGAAGGTAAGATCGGAAGTAGAAAAAATCGGATATAAAGTAACCGGCATTACGGTAGAAGAAGTCTAAAGAATTAAATTTATATAAAAACGCTCTCCTCTGTCTCGGAGGAGGGCGCTTTTTGTGTTAGAATTAAAATGATCGCGGGGCCTGAAAGGATTTTAGAGAAAGCCGGAAAATCCTAAGCGGCCGGAAAATCCAAAGTAAGAAACGAAGGCCCAAAGATTAAAACGAACGAAAGAAAAGGAAAAAGGGGTATGACAGAGGAACAAAAAAAGGCCCTTAGTGCGCTGTATCTGTTTTTGACGGATCTTTCCGAGAAGGCGGGAAAGGGTAAAGAGTACGCGAAGGAGCTATGGAACCGTTTAGTTCTAAACGAAGGTGCCTTAAGGGAAGTGGCTTACTACTACGATACTGGGAAGTTTTGGGACGGATATGAGGTGGCCGGATTTCATCTGACAGATATTTTAGTCTGGCAGGTGGATCATTTTAAAGCCTATATGGACAGGCGCGAGGAAATGAACCGCTACAAGACGGAGAGACTCTTTTTGGAGTCTATTGATATTTTGATGAAAATGGAAGATGATCCGGAGCCATACATCAAAAAGATGAGGGACGAGAGCGGAACGGATTTTGACCAGAGAGTACTTTGACAGATATTTTACTAAAGAAAGAGAAGAAACTATGCAGTATAGAAAAGACAAACACGGAAACGACGTATCGCTTTTGGGCTTTGGATGTATGAGATTTACAAGCAAGGCCGGAAAGATCGATTTTGATAAGGCCGAGAGCGAGATAATGCGCTCTATAGAGCTTGGGGTTAATTATTTTGACACCGCTTACGTATATTCGGGAAGCGAAGCACTTATCGGCGAGATATTTGAGAAAAACGGAGTAAGGGATAAGGTTCGGATAGCGACAAAGCTTCCACACTACCTTATCAAGAACAGTACAGACCCCGACAAGTATTTTGACGAGGAGTTAAGAAGACTTCGCACGGACCATGTCAATTATTATCTGATGCATATGCTTACGGATATAAAGACCTGGAACAGGCTGTGTGACCTTGGGGTGAAGGACTGGCTGGAAGAAAAAAAGAAAAGCGGGCAGATCGAGCAGATAGGATTTTCTTACCACGGAAATTCCGATATGTTTATAGAGCTTCTTGACGCTTACGATTGGGACTTTTGCCAGATCCAGTACAACTATCTGGACGAGAATTCACAGGCGGGACGCACAGGACTTAACGCAGCGGCCGAGAGGGGAATCCCGGTTGTTATAATGGAGCCCTTAAGAGGCGGAAGGCTTGTAAACAATCTTCCAAAGCAGGCAAAGGCAGCTTTTGATAAACACCCGGTAAAGCGCTCTCCCGCAGAGTGGGCCTTAAGATGGCTCTGGGAGCAGCCGGAGGTTACCTGTGTCCTCTCGGGAATGAACTCCATTGAGATGGTGGAGGAGAACTGCCGTATAGCTTCGGAAGTAAAAGAGCATGAGCTCACCGAAAAGGACAGAGAGCTTTACAGCGCCGTGATAAAAGCCATAGAGAGCAAGATGAAGGTTGGATGCACGGGATGCAGGTATTGCGTGCCATGCCCTAAAAATGTAGATATTCCCGGAGTCTTTGCGGCGTACAACAGACGCGCATCCGACGGTTATATCAACTCCTTCAGAGAGTACTATATGTGTACGGCTTTAAGAAAGGACTACACCGGGCCGGCCAACTGCGTACAGTGCGGACTTTGCGAAAAGCACTGTCCTCAGCATATTGAGATAAGAAAAGAACTTAAAAACGCGAGAAGAGCTCTCGAGGATCCCGCATATCTTGTGGCCAAAAAATTCGCACCTATCTTTATGAAATACTAGATGATATGGTATAATGTTTTGCGGAAATAATAATAAATCAATGAGGTTGTTTTATGAGCAGAAACACTATCGCGGTTTGCATTGTGAAAATGGATGAAAATTTTCAGTCTGAATCGATCAAGGCAATCACGAAGCGTGCTGAGGAGAGGGGACTTAACGTAGAGATTTACAACTCTTTTGTTGAACTGGTAAATAGGGATCTCCACGATAAGGGCGAAGAAAGTATCTTTGAACTGATAGATTACAGGCACCTTTGCGGTATTATTCTTTTCCCCGAAAAGATTAAAAGCTCAAAGGTAAACGAACAGATAATCCGATACGGGAAAGAACACAATCTTCCCGTTGTTTCAATAGATAAAAAGATTCCCGAGTGCATCAGTATTACATTTGATTATGTACACGCCTTCGAAGAAATCGTTGAGCATCTTATAAAGATTCACGATTGCAAGAGATTCTATGTTATGGCGGGAATGAGGAACAATTCCTTCTCGGATGAAAGACTTAACGCCGCCCGCAGGATCATTGAAAGATATGGTCTTGAGCTTACGGACGACTATATCGGATACGGAGATTTTTGGGAGGGACCTACAAGAGAAAACATAACCCGCTTTTTTGAGAGCGGAAAGCCTCTGCCTGACGCCTTTGTTGCGGCAAATGACACCATGGCCATGGTTATCTGCGATGAACTCGGAAAGAGAAATATCCGTGTGCCGGAGGATGTCATTGTTACGGGATTTGACGGAATCGATATGGAGAAGTACGCCGTACCGAGGCTTACTACCGCAGAAACGGATATGGAAAGAAGCGGATTTATGGCTGTCGACGCCATACTTGCTTCATCGGCAGGCAGCAGCTCACCTCTTAAAAGCTTTGTTGTACCTTTTAACACAAGATACTCACAGTCCTGCGGATGTGTAGGCAAGGACAGCCTTGGAAATAACGCCGGCGTACAGTATCTGTGCAATACATTAGGGCTTACCAGACAGCTTATAAATTTGATGGCGTCAATGCTGACGAGAATGTCCTCCAAGAAGGATCTTTTCAGTATGATAAAAGAAGCGGACAGATTCAGACAGTATTTTTACGAATACAATGATCTTTATGTATGCCTAAGAAAAGAAGTCGTCCTCGAAGATGATATAACATCTGCCGGACTTGTCTGCAAGCCGGAAAGAATGGATGCTGTTTCGGAGCAATCCGGTGATAAGCAGATGGTCCTTATGTATGAAACTCATAACGGATTTAAACCCACGTACCCTCTTGAGGTGTTTATGGGGCGAGAGATGCTCCCAGGGCGCGGTGAGATTATCGATATGTGCCGTAACCTTTGCTTTATCCCGCTGCATGTACAGGATAAGGTTTACGGATATATAGCGGTCAGCGTTATGCCACATCAGAAAGATTACGATTATACGCAGCTTTCCTACTTTTCGAGAAGTCTGTCGCAGGCAATCTCTTTTGTACTCCAGATCATCAAGAACCAGAAAGCCAACGATAAGATACAGGCGGCTAATGAGAAGCTTGAATCTTTGTATATTACGGATTATCTTACGGGTATCAACAACAGAAGAGGATTCTTCAAACGGATAGAAGAGCTTAAGCGCTGCGGAGATTATTCCGCATTTATGGTAGCCTCCATAGACTTAAACGGACTTAAACTTATAAACGATAAGTTCGGACACCATGAGGGCGACAGAGCTATCTGCATGATCGCAGATATCCTCAAGGAACTTATGGACGAAAGATGCGTATGCGCAAGGTTCGGAGGAGACGAATTCTCGTTCTTTAAGTTTATCGAAAGCCCCGGCCCCTGCGAAGATGAGGAGTTTTGCAATTCGCTTAAAGGGCTTGTGGGCAAAAAGAACGCATCCGGAGATATGCCATATCTTTTCAGCGCAAGCTGTGGAGCGGTTGTCGTACCGATAAGCAGTATCGATATGCTTGATAAAGTAATCAGCCAGGCTGATGAAAAAATGTACGAGGAAAAAGCTTTATTCCACCGTACACATAAAGAATACGAAAAAAGAAGGGCAGACAGAAACAATGAGTAACATGTTTGACGATATAGCTTTTTCACCGGCGGATATTCTGCTTCCTAAGGATGCGGATATGTCCAAGTGGGCAGTGGTGGCCTGTGACCAGTTCACATCGGAACCCGATTACTGGGAGGAGGCGGCGGCGCTTGCCGGAAGCGAACCATCGGCGCTTAATCTTATCCTTCCTGAGGTTTACTTAAACGGCAAGGATGTGGATGAAAGGATCGCCGCAATCAATTCAAACATGAAGGAGTATTTGGAATGCGGCGTATTTGAATGCCATGAGGATACTCTTATATACGTTGAAAGAACGCAGTCGGACGGAAAAGTAAGAAAAGGAATCGTAGGAAAGATAGATCTTGACGATTACGAGTTTAAGCCGGGAAACAACGCTCTTATCAGAGCAACCGAAGGAACTGTTCTTTCAAGAATCCCTCCCAGAGTAAAGGTTAGGGAGAATGCTCCTATAGAACTCCCCCATGTTATGCTGCTTATCGATGATGAGACGAACAGTGTTATAGGCCCTCTTACCGAAAATGCATCAAAGATGGAGAAGCTTTACGATTTCGACCTAATGCAGGATGGCGGTCATATAAAGGGATATAAGCTTGATGGTGAGCTTAAAAGAAGCGTCTCAGAAGCGCTTACCGCGCTTAAGGATCCTTCTCTTACGGAGCGCAAGTACGGCATAAAGGGCGCTTCGCCCATGCTCTTTGCAGTCGGCGACGGAAATCATTCCCTTGCTACCGCAAAGCAGTGCTATGAAAATGCGAAAAAAGGTGTTCCCGAATCCGAGTGGAAGAATCTTCCTTCAAGATATGCGCTTGTAGAGGTTGTCAATAACCACGATGATGCGCTTAAGTTTGAGCCCATCCACAGGACCCTTTTTGAAGTGGATGCAAAAGACGTTCTCAAAGCCTTTTTTGAGTATTATCCCGAAAGTTTTGAAGTAACCGTTGGAAATTTGGGCGAAGACTTCAAAGAAAAGATGACGGAGCATCAGAAGACTCTCATTAAAAAAGAATCTCAGTTTATCAGGTATTGTTTTGGAAACGTGACGGGAGTGATCGCCATACCGAACCCCGAAAAGCAGCTGGCGGTCGGAACGCTTCAGGAGTTTCTTGATAAATATCTTGAGGGAAAGAGCAGTGAGATCGATTACATCCACGGAGATGAGACTGCGGAGATCTTAGGACGCAAGCCCGGAAATATGTCATTTCTGCTTCCGGCTATGGGAAAGGAACAGCTCTTTAAGACAGTTATGGCAGACGGTGTGCTTCCGAGAAAGACTTTTTCTATGGGACACGCACAGGACAAGAGATACTATATTGAGGCAAGAAAGATCAGATAATACGGAGGTGTGAGGATGATAAGCGATTTAAAAGACTTACTTAACCTTGAACTTGGACTTGAGTACTGCGGAGAAATGGAAGATCTCTATGAAGATATGCTTAGGGATTTCTACAGAGATAATCATGTAGAGGAACTTAGAAACCAGTTTGCCGAGCAAAAATGGACGGAATATCGTGTTACTATCCACGGAGTTAAGAGTACTTCGCTTATGATCGGCGGGGAGGATCTTTCGGCTAAGGCTAAAGAGCTTGAAATGGCTGCGGCTGCCGGAAATGCCGCTTATATTACGGAGCATCATGAAAATGTACTTAGGCAGTATATAGAACTGATCGACAGGATCGGGAAGGCTATCGGATAAAGATTTATGGGCAACGTGATAAATACGGGACTTATTATATTTGGTGTACTGGGGCTTGTTATAGGCCTCAGTTACTTTATGAAGGAAAAACTGGTGGGTTCGATCCGCTGGTTTATCCTTTTTTTGGGCATTTTTACCTTTATCTGGTGCGCGTGCTACGGCGCTATGGGGTTTTGCGAGAATCTGACTCACGCCTACTATTACCGCAACGCAGGACTCTTTGGACTTTTGGGATTTTTGACTACAGAGGCTGTGCTCCTTCTGACGATCGATGATGTTGTCAAACCGGTAAGGGTTATCTGTTCATTCGTCTATTTACTTGCGTCTTTATCGGACTTTTTTATTTTCGGAAAGCCGAATGTAAATGTCTTTATAAGACTTGCGGACAGAACAACTTACTATTCCGTACCCTGCTTTGAAAGAGAATACCACTATGTTTATCTGGCAGTCATATTTGTGACTTTTATTTTGCTGGATGTATTTTGGTTTATCAAGAAAAAGCCCAAAAGAGAACTGGCCTTTGAGATTGAAGCCACCATCGGAAATATGCTTCTTGTTGTTATGGCTATTCCCGATACGATCCTGCCCCAGGTTATCGATACAAGTATCCCGACTTCCGGTATCGGCGGATTTATCTGTCTGTTTATTATCTGGCGTGCCGCAAACGAGACAAATACTTTTAATATAACGATAAATAATTTAGGTACATACATTTATGAATCCGTTAATACTGCTGTGCTCTTGTTTGACCAAAACAGAAAGCTGGAGATGGCAAACCACTTTGCGACAAACCTTCTCGGGGAAAGCATAAAAAAAGGAACCGCGCTCACGGAGATCTTTGATGTCGATGAGGAGGCTACGATTCCCGCGGACGGGCAGGCGACCACATTCAGAGCAAACAGCATTGAGAGAAATATTGATTGCGAGATAGATGTTACTTACGTTTACGACGGTTACAGAGAGCCTTTCTGCATAATCTGCGTTATACATGATATGACGGAGACTAATAAGCTGATCGTCGAGGCAAACGAGGCAAACCGTGCAAAGAGTGACTTCCTCGCCAATATGTCACACGAGATCCGTACACCTATCAACGCTATTTTAGGTCTCAACGAGATAATTATGAAGGAGACGGACGACAAGGAGGTTTTGTCCTATTCCAACCAGATTGTAAGCGCGGGAAGAGCGCTTCTGAGTATTGTGAACGATGTGCTCGATCTGTCGAGGATTGAGTCGGGTAAGATAGAGTTAAATCCGGCCCCCTACAGGCTCGGTGTGCTTGTTAACGAATGTTATAATCTGATCTCGATTAAGGCATTTGATAAGAATCTCGATCTTAAGTTCGAGGTTGATGAGACTTTGCCTTCCGGATATATCGGAGATGTTGTCAGAATAAGACAGATCCTTATCAATCTTCTCAGCAATGCCCTCAAGTATACGCCGAACGGCACGGTAAGGATGAAGACTACGGGCTTTACAAAGGATTCTGTTTTTTATCTGAAGATTTCTGTCAGCGATACCGGAATCGGTATCCGCAGCGAGGATCTTGCGGGAATCTTTGAAAGCTTTAAGAGAGTTGATGAAGGAAGAAACAAAAAGGTCGAGGGAACGGGACTGGGACTGTCAATCAGCAAGTATCTTGTTGATATGATGGGCGGTGAGATCGGCGTTACCAGCGTTTACGGGGAAGGATCCACATTTACCGTCACAATCCCTCAGCAGATAGAAGATATGACTCCCATCGGAGCCTACAAGCCTTCGGACATCAGCGACTCCGGCGTGATGCGGGTAAGCTCCTTTGAGGCGCCCGGGGCACATGTCCTTGCCGTTGATGATGTAGATACAAACCTTGTTGTATTTTGCGGACTTCTTAAAAAGACCAAGATAAAGATCGATATGGCTTCGGACGGTTTCGAGGCTATAAGGCTTGCCGAGAGGACTAAGTACGATATCATCTTTATGGACCATATGATGCCTGAGATGGATGGCGTTGAAACTCTTCACAAGATCAAAAACGATCCTGTGGGACTCAATAAGGATACGCCGGTTGTTATGCTTACTGCCAATGCAATCTACGGCGTAAAGGACGAGTATTTGAAGGAGGGATTTGACGATTATATCTCTAAGCCTCTTCGCGGAGAAGTTCTTGAGAATATGGTCCGTAAATTCCTTGAGAAGGATGCCAACTCGGGACTTTTGAAAAAGTACGCTGACGAAAGACCGGGAACGGTAGAAGTAAATAGCATATTTTCCGGAACGGACAGATATTTCGGTGTAAATAAATTCCAGAGTAAAGAAGAAGCGATAGCGGAAGCGCAAAAGACAATAAGCGATAAGAAGACATCCGAGGAGTCCGAAGAGATAAAGCTGATCCGAAACAATTTCGGAGACTTCCTTGATATAGATACGGCGCTTATGTACAGCGGAAACGATCCCGAACTGTTTATGGAGATAGCCGGCTCGTATCTTCATAACGACCTTACCGAGAAGCTTAAGGGATTCTACGAAAAGGGAGATTATGAGAACTACCGCATAAAGGTTCATTCGCTCAAGAGTTCATCTCTCAATATCGGAGCCATTGCTATGTCCAAGAAGGCAACCGATATGGATGCCGCCATCAAGAAAAACGATATTCAGTATGTGATCCTCAATAACGATGATCTGATGGAGGAGTACGGCCGTATCATCGAAGGGCTTAAAAGGAATATTAAAGATGCAACTTGAGATAATAGCTAAAATGCACAGCCCGATGAAGGAAAAATTCGGGCTCCCCAGACAGAGCGGACTGGCAAATGAGCTTAAGGGAACCGTGGTCTTTGAGGGAAAGTATTCGGACAAAAGGGCGGTAGAGGGCCTTGAAGGATACGATTATATCTGGCTTCTCTGGGAATTTGAGGGGGTTAAGGATACTAAAGGCGAAGAGTTCAGAGCTATGGTACGCCCCCCGAGGCTGGGAGGCAATACTTATATGGGAGTATTTGCCACAAGATCTCCCTTCAGGCCAAATCCCATCGGAATGAGCTGCGTTAAGCTTGATCGCATAGAGATGACGGATAAAGGTCCTGTACTCCATATTTCGGGAGCAGACCTTAGGGATGGAACGCCGATATTTGATATCAAGCCATACCTTCCTTACGCAGAGGCGCATCCGGACGCACGGGGCGGATTTACTGACGAAACCAATATGAAAAGGCTTGAGGTCGTCTTTGAGGACGATTCCTATAAAGAGGATGAGGCGGCGCTTCGGGAGATACTTTCTCAGGATCCGAGACCTGCCTACCAAAACGATCCCGAAAGAGTATACGGAATGAACTACAAGGATATGAATGTAAGATTCCGAGTAGAAGAGGGGACAGTGTTTGTTATCGGAAATAAACTATAGCGTAAAAGCTCTTATAAGTATTTTTGCTTATAAGGGCTTTTGTCAGCGTAGTGCACAAAACCAATAGTCAGAATTGTACAAATATCACAATTGAAACCTCATGTACAATCATGATAATATGATTTTGTGCAAACGGTTGCGCAGATTTGCGCAACTTGTTGCAAATATCGTAAAAACGCTGATAGGTGTATTTTTAAATGGAAAGTTCTAACAAGGATCAGTTAAAAGAAAATCTTACAATCCACGACGTCGCCAAAGCGCTTGGCGTTTCAGCCAGCACGGTTTCACGCGCCATATCCGGAAAGGGAAGGATCGGCGAGGAGACCAGGCAGCGTGTTCTTGCATACATCAGCGAAAAATCCTTTTACCCCAATGCATCGGCCAGAAGCCTGGCACAGTCAAAGACATACAATATCGCGATCATCATGCCTGAGGTTAAAGACCTTGTAGACATGCCTTTTTTTCATACCTGTATGCACGGAGCCGAAGAAGTTGCGCAGGTAAATGACTACGACCTTTTGATAGTAACAACGGATGGTACTAATATCAAACCCTTAGAGAGAATGGTAAACAACCGTAAGGTCGACGGTATGATCCTTACAAGACTTTACAAGGATGACGTTTTTGTTAAATATCTTAAGAGCACGGAGATCCCTTTTGTGGCTATCGGAAACAGCGACGACAAGGATCTTGTTACAATTGACCATGACAATTACGGCGGCTGCAGAGAACTTGTCAGTCTGCTTTTGTCAAAGGGTGTGGAAAAGGTGGCATATCTTGGCGGCGGAATGGACCAGACGGTCAATATCAGACGCTTTGCCGGGTATAAGGACGGCCTTGAAAATGCCGGCGTAAAGCTCGATAACGGTATCATATATACAAATCTTGCCAATAAGATCCAGGTGGCAAAGGCGGTAGAAGAGCTTCTTAAAACAAATACCGACTGTATTCTTTGCCAGGACGATTATATCTGCGACGAGGTGGTTCATCATCTCGCCGAAAAAGGGATCAGCATCCCTAAGAGAATGAAGGTTGCTTCCTGCCACCACAGTAAGCTCCTCGACAATTTCCCCGTGACTATCACATCCTTAAAGTTTGACACTATGGAAATCGGCAGAAAGGCCTGCCAGGTGCTTCTTTCGATGATAGCGGGAGATGAGGTTCCCAAAGAGACTCTTCTCGAGTACGAGATCAATCTGAAAGAAAGCACAAAGATGTGAGTGTGTAACCGATTCGCATTCTAATTGGGCGTTTATTCTATAAAATGGACCCGAAAAACGATTTCCAAAACATCAAAAATGTGCAAAGTGCACAAAATATTCCCTTAATCTTAAGTAATTTGTTTGATTGACATACTAAAGCGCAATTGGTAATCTTATAACGTAGACAATCGGTTGCGCAGTTTGGGCAATTTGTTGCGCAATCAGGTATCTGCATAAAATAGTCAGTAATCCGCGTATCGGCGGATTCAAATGCACATTTTGTGTAAGGAGGAAAATTTTATGAAAAAGAAGTTAGTTGCAGTTCTTATGACTGCGGCAATGGCTGCTTCTCTTGCAGCTTGCGGAGCTAAGACAGAAACTCCCGCTCAGAACACAGACAACACTGTTACCGAGCAGACAACCGGCGACAAGACCGAAGAGCAGACCGGTACAGACGTTGTTATCAACCAGGGTTCTGATGATGCGATCGCAAACCTCGTTGCAGCTACCGAAGGTACAGTTGATCTTACTCTTTGGTGCTCAGAGCTTGAGAGCTATCAGAACACTATGAAGGAACTCGCAGAAGAGTTCAAGACTACTTATCCCGATGTAGACTTTAACATCACCATTGGTGCTCAGTCAGAGTCAACCTGTAAGGATGAGATCTTAAAGGACGTTGAAGCAGCAGCTGACGTATTCGTATTTGCTGATGACCAGCTCAACGAGCTTGTTCAGGCGGGCGCTCTTCAGGCTGTAACAACAACCTACACCTTCGATCCTATCGTAGCTAACGGTGCCGGAGCTGTTAACGCAGCTTCATTAAACGGAGTATGCTATGCATATCCTCTTACCGCATCCAACGGTTACTTCCTTATCTATGATAAGTCTCTTCTTTCAGAGGAAGATGTTTCATCTTGGGAAAACCTTGTAGCAGCTTGTGAAGCTCAGGGCAAGAAGTGCGGAATGGACTTTGCAAACGGCTGGTATCTCTATGGATTCTTCAGCGGAGCAGGAAACGTAGCTACTCTTGCTGAGGACGGCGTAAACAATGTTTGCGACTGGAACAATGAAAGCGGACTTGCAGTAGCTCAGGCTGTTACAAATCTCTGCGCATCAGATGCAGTTATCTCAATCGGAGATGCAGACGCTCGTGCACAGGCTAAGGACGGAGACCTTATCGCTTATGTAGACGGTACATGGGCAATCGAAGACTTCACCGCAGCTTACGGCGACAACCTCGCTTGCGTAAAGCTTCCTACCTTCAATGTAAACGGTGCTCCCGTTCAGCAGGGTTCATTCGCAGGATACAAGCTTGTAGGTGTTAACTCTTACAGCGACAATATCGGATGGTCAATGCTCCTTGCTGAGTTCATTACCAACGAAGCAGCACAGCTTAAGATCGGTACCAACACTCAGGAAGGTCCCGCAAACATCAATGCGGCATCTCAGATTTCTTCACCTGCTCTTTCAGCACTCGGCGCTCAGTCAGCATATGCTGATCTTCAGAGAGTAGGCGGAAGCTACTGGACTCCCGCAGGAACTCTCGGACAGACTCTTTATGAGGGAACCGATGATGTTCAGAAGGCTCTTGACGACGCAGTAGCAGGAATCCTTGCTCCTCAGTAAACTTTAAATAAAAAAATTCGGGCCCATATATCTTCAGGGTATATGGGCCTTTCTTAAAAAGGTGCATAAGGTATGAAGAGATTTTTTAAAGCACTCGGAAAATACTTTGCTGATTTCGGAACAGCGGTTTCGAAGGGCGACATATGGGTAAAACTTTCTCTTTTTATAATGGGAATGGGATACATCGGCAGGGGCCAGGTTATCAAGGGACTCCTTGTGACTGCGCTGGAAGCCGGTTTTGCATTGTTTACGATTAAAATCTCATGGCCATATATCACTAAACTCTCGACACTGGGAACAGTCCAGAGAGAAGAGGTATTTGACCCCTTAACTATGTCTAAAACAGTGAACGATTACGACAACTCACTGCTCATACTTTTAATGGGTGTGCTGGGAATTGTTATAATAGCTGCGTTCATTTTCATATATATTGCAAATATTAAGGCGGCTTTCCGTACAATGCTTCTTAAAAAGGAAGGTAAGCATCTTAATAATTTCAGAGAAGATTTAAGGGAGCTTGTAAACGATAAGTTCCATATCACGCTTCTTTCCCTGCCGGCTCTTGGTGTTGTGTTCATGTGCATACTGCCCATAATCTTTATGGTATGTATCGCATTTACCAACTATGATGCGGCGCATCAGCCTCCGAGTCAGCTCTTTAGCTGGGTGGGATGGAAGAACTTCATCACGCTTTTTGCCAACAAGCAGGGAAGCACCTTTGGTTATGCATTTGCCAAGATCCTTATCTGGACTCTTATCTGGGCTGCCCTTGCTACGGTTACCACATACATCGGCGGAATCCTTCTTGCAATGCTGATAAATCATCAGGATACCAAGCTTAAGAAGATGTGGAGAACCCTTTTTGTAATCACTATTGCAATCCCTCAGTTTGTAACCTTGCTTCTTATCAGTAAGATGTTCGGAAACTACGGTATTGTAAACGGCATTCTCCAGAGAATGCATATTATAAGCTTTTTGCAGAATCTGGGATGGATATCTACAAGCTACGTACCCTTTATGACATCGAGCGGTCTTACCCATGTAATGATCATCCTTATAAATATCTGGGTCGGCGTTCCTTACCAGATGCTGATCGCAACGGGTATTCTGATGAATATTCCTTCGGATCAGCTTGAAAGTGCAAGAATCGACGGAGCGAACAAATTCCAGATCTTCTGGAAGATCACAATGCCCTATATGCTCTTTATTACAGGCCCTTCTCTTGTAACAAGCTTTATAGGAAATATAAACAACTTTAACGTTATTTACCTTCTTACAGGCGACTTCGTCACATCGGACGGAAGCCTGGCGGCGGCCAATGCCAAGGACGTTGACCTGCTTATCACGTGGCTCTTTAAGATCACATCAGAGTCTGTTACAAAGCAGTATTACATGGCATCCGTTATAGGTATAATCGTATTTATTATCTGCGCAACGCTTACTCTGGTTACTTACTCCAGAATGATCAAGGGCGACAATGAGGAGGTGTTCCAGTAATGAAAGCAAAGAGAGCAGTCGGAAGTATTTTCAGACATTTATTACTTGCCTTTTTGGCGGTAGTTTGGCTTATACCTATTTTGTGGCTATTTGTAACTTCCTTTTCATCGGATCCCGGAATCAGAACAACTCGCTTTTTCCCTGAGCAGTGGACGCTTGCCAATTACTCCAAGCTCTTGTTCCATCCGGATACTGTTGCAAACTTCCCGGCCTGGTTTAAGAATTCGATGATAATCGGTATCTTCAGCTGTATCATATCCAGCGCGTTTGTGCTTATGGTTTCGTATGCATTCAGCTGTATGAGATTCCCTTCAAGAAAGAGGCTGATGAGCTTTTCCATCATACTGGGAATGTTCCCCGGCGTTCTTTCAATGATCGCGATCTACTTCGTACTTAAGATGTTTAACTTAACGGATTCCCTTGCGGGACTTATCGTGGTTTACTCCGCGGGATCCGGACTGGGCTTCCTTATATGTAAGGGATTCTTCGACACTATACCGGCTTCCTTAAGAGAGTCGGCAAAGATAGAAGGCGCCTCGGAATTTACAGTATTTACAAGGATCGTAATCCCTCTTTCAAGGCCTATGATCGTTTATACCGTTATCAATTCCTTCCTTGCACCCTGGATGGATTTCGTAATGGCAAGGCTGATGATCCGCTCTAAGGATCCCACAAACTGGACGGTTGCCATCGGACTTTACAATATCCTGCAAAAGACTCTTATCGGTCAGTATTTCTCAGTCTTTTGCGCGGGAGGCGTAGTTGTGGCGATACCGATCTCAATCCTTTTTGTAATAATGCAGAAGTTCTATGTAGAAGGAATTACAGGCGGAGCCGTAAAAGGATAAAGGAAAACCAATGGTTAATTTTATGAAAAGACTTAACAAATTGATATTAACCGCATTAATGACCGTGACTTTTGTCACGGCCATTTTGCTTACAGCGTGCGGAAAAAGCGGCGCTTTGGATATAAGCGAAGGAGCCGGAGAAAGCAGCGGGGAGCAGACTGCGGAAAGCGAAAAGGATGAACTAACCGCCGGTGATTATACGGATCCGCTTCTTTCGAGTGGGAAAAAGAAAGAAGATAAAGAAAAGGTTCAAATCCCTGCCGATTATGAATACGCTCTTGATGATATGGGATTTCTGGACATCGGTGAAATCTATGAGCCTGTAGATGATAATTACAGAAACTATTATGAGATCTTTGTGCTTTCTTTTTATGATTCCGACGGAGACGGAGCCGGGGACATAAACGGGGTTACAAAGAAGCTTGATTATATAAAGGAGATGGGCTTTAACGGAATCTGGCTGATGCCGGTTATGAGCTCTCCTTCATACCATAAATACGATACCACAGATTACTACAGTATCGATCCTTTGTACGGAACGAATGAAGATTTTGAGAATCTTTTAAAAGAGGCTCATGCGCGGGGGATAAATGTTATCATCGATCTTGTTATCAATCATTCGTCTTCGGAGCACCCTTGGTTTAAGGCTGCCTGCGAGTACTTAAGGAATCTACCGGAGAAAGAAGCGCCGGTAGAAAGCGACTGCCCATACTACGGATATTACAATTTTTCTAGAGAGTTAAAGAGCGGTTATTGCAAGGTAGAAGGTACGGATTCCTGGTACTACGAGGGAGTATTTAACTATACTCAGCCGGATTTAAACTTTGAAAATCCCGATCTTGTAAAAGAAATTGACGATGTGGCAAAGCTTTGGACAAAGATGGGAGTGGACGGATTCAGAGTTGATGCGGCGGCGCATTTCAAAGAAGGAAACAGAGAGTTTAATGAAGAAGTCCTGTCCCACATTTATGAGACCTGCAAAGAGATAAATCCGGATTTTTATATGGTTTCGGAGGTGTGGCTTGACGAGGTGACTATTGCAAACTACTACGAGAGTTTGACTCCGAGCTTCTTTAATTTTGATGCGGGGGATTCCTCGGGGCGCCTTATTAAGACCGCAGGCGGAACCGGAAAGATGAGTTCTTACGCCAATGCCTTAGTCAGATATCAAGAGGAATTCGGAAGCAGGAATCCGGATTATATCGACGCACCCTTTATTACAAATCATGACCAGGCAAGAGTTGCGGGGGCGCTTAAAAACGATCCCGATGATATGAAAAAAGCCTGCGGACTTTTAATGAGCATGCAGGGGGCACCTTTTGTGTATTACGGCGAAGAAATCGGAATGAAGAGCTCCGGAAGCTCTGACGAAAACAAAAGGATCGCTTTTTACTGGTCGGATGAAGATATGACCGGTATGACAAAAGGACCTGAGGGAGCGGAAACCATAAAGTCAAATTTCGAAGCCCTTGATAAGCAGGCTGCCGATCCGGATTCTATCGTAAACTACTATAGAAGAGCTTTAAACTTTAGAAACAGGTATCCCGAGATAGCAAGGGGAGAGGTTTTTGCTCGGGAAGAGGACCTTACTGACGATACAGCGGTCATAAAAAAGGAATATGAGGGAAGCGTAATCTATATGGCTTTTAATTCTTCGGATGAGGAAAGACAGATTGATCTTGAAAACGGCGCAAAGATAGCAGAGGGCAACGCCTTGATCTTGGGCGGCTATCTTACGATACATCCCTGGGAGAGCATAAAGACGGAAAATGGAATGCTAATCCTGCCTCCGGGCGCAATCGCTGTTTTAAGACAGCAGTAAGGATTGTTTACAAAAAATCAACATTTGATAAAAGACGATAAAAAAGCTGCCGTGGTAAAAACGCGGCAGCTTTTGATTTCTGAAATAATTACAACCTAAAAAAGGTCGTCTCCTGCAGAGGAGTGTTTGATGAGAAAGCGAACCTGAAATCCGAGTTCTTCGCAAAGCGCTGTGATTATGCCTTCGGCCTCCTCTATAACCGATTCGTTAACGCATATTGTGCACAGGCTTTTCTTGCGGGAGAAGAAAGATGATTTTGGCCACTTAATAAAGTAGGAGATGCGGTTTTCCAAAAGGGCTTTCTCTATTGCGGCTTTGGCTTCCTCGTCGGGAACCTCGCAAAGCTCATATTCGTTATTGACTTTTAATTGAGTATATAGTGTCTGCATGTGATAGATTATACATCTTTGAGGGCTTAGCTTGCAATAGGAAGTTTTGCTTTTCATTTGATTATTTTTTTGGTATAATCTTCATATCTATGCGGATATGTATTTTTGTCAAATATCCTGAATTTATGCATAGCAGAGGCAGATTATGAATTATGGTAAAAGAGGAATAAAAAGTATTAATAAAGACATTAATGCTTACGGCAGCAAGGTCAGCCGAAAGATAAGCCAGCTTATCTTAAAGCTTGTACTTGGCGCCATTGCATTTGTCATTGTTTGTGGTATAGCCGGAGGAATCGGACTTTTTAAAAGTATAATCGCAAACACACCCACGATACAGATCGCTAATATGATTGCTACCGGTCAGGCATCCATCGTTTACGATGCTGCGGGAAATGAGATTGACCAGTATGTCAGCATGAACTCAAACCGTATCGAGGTCGAGTGGGATGAGATAAGCGACGCTGCAAAGCTGGCTTTTGTCTGTGCCGAGGACGAGCGTTTCTACGAGCACAACGGAATTGACTTTAAAGGTATTTTCCGTGCCGGTTATCAGTTTATAAAGAGTGGCGGTAAGGAAACCCAGGGTGCCAGTACGATCACGCAGCAGCTCCTTAAGAACACCATCTTCACGGGATGGATGGATGAGGGAGACAATATGGTGCGCAAGATCAAGCGTAAGATCCAGGAGCAGTACCTCGCCATCGAAGTAACGAAAAAGACCGAAAAGGATGACGTCCTTTTAAGATATATGAATGCGGTTAACTGCGGTCAGAATACTCTCGGTATCGAGTCCGCATCACAGAGATATTTCGGAAAGTCGGCTATAGACTTAAATCTTTCCGAGGCTGTTGTAATCGCCTGCGTTACACAGAACCCTTCAAAGTACAACCCCATCTATCACCCGGATAAAAACGCCGAGAGAAGGGAAAGGGTACTTAACAGAATGCTGCAGATCGGAAAGATCACGCAGGAAGAGTATGACGAGGCCAAAGCGGATACAAAGGATGTTTACGAGAGAATCGGATTCCACAATACCGAGCTTTTAAAGACTGACTCCGGAATTTCTTCATACTTCTCAGATGCTGTTTATGAGAAAGTCAGGGACGATCTTATAGCTATGGGTAATGAAAAGGCCGAGGCGGAGCGTATGCTCAACAGCGGAGGACTTCGTATCTATACTACTATGGATCCCGAGATCCAGAAGATCATGAACGAGGAGTTTGCAAATCCCGACAACTACTCCAGCGAAGTACACTGGTATCTTAACTACGCTCTTACGATTACCGACAAGGACGGAGAGCAGCATAACTATTCAAAAGAGATGATGACCAAGTGGTACAAGGAGGTTATGGGACAGTCGGGCTTTAACCTTATTTTCGCCGATCAGGATTCTGCCTATGCGGCGGCGGAAGCCTACAAGAACGCAAAGCTTGAAGAACTTGGCATTGTTGAGACTGAGGATAATGTCCTTGAGGCTATCTCCCTTACCGCTCAGCCCCAGGTTGCTATGGTTATCGAGGATCCTCATACGGGATATGTCGTAGCGATGATGGGTGGCCGCGGAGCCAAGGAAGGACGCCGTACTCTTAACAGAGCTACAGGAGCGCTCCGTTCTCCCGGATCTACCTTTAAGGTACTTGGAAGCTTTGCGCCCGCAATCGATGCCGGCCTTAAGACTTTGGCTACAACTTACAACGATGCGCCTTTTAACTATACAGGCGGACGTGCCGTTAAAAACTGGTATTCCGGATACGGACAGTACGGAACCGAATGTTCTATCAGAACCGGTATAATCCAATCCCTTAACATTATTGCGGTTAAGAACCTTACCGTAGTCGGACCTCAGCTCGGATATGATTACTGCTCACAGCTTGGATTCACATCAATAACCGATGGTGTTGTTATTAACGGACAGATATTCTCCGATGTCAACCAGACGCTTGCTCTCGGAGGTCTTACCTACGGTGTATCTCCTTACGAGCTTAATGCGGGATATGCGGCACTTGCAAACGGCGGTATCTACTGTGAGCCCAAGCTTTATACAAAGGTTACCGATGCAGACGGAAATGTTATTATCGACAATGAAGCTCCTGTAGAAAAGAGAGTATTTAAAGAAACGACGGCTTATCTTATGACAGATGCCATGAGGGAGGTTATGACAAGAGGTACCGGTACGGCGGCAGCCTTCAGCGGAATGACTCTTGCCGGAAAGACAGGAACATCCTCCAAGAACAAGGACTTCTGGTTTGTAGGATATTCACCTTACTATACTGCTGCAACATGGACAGGATATGATAACGCTATCGAGATGAGTACCGCTTCTTCAAACAGAGAGCAGGACATCTCAAAGAAGATGTGGAAAGCTATAATGTCCAGGGTACATGCAGATCTTCCCAATAAAGGATTTGAAAGACCTGAAGGAATTGTTGAAAGAGAAGTTTGTACCATATCCGGAAAGCTTGCAACAGACCTTTGCAGACAGTTTGGAACAACAAGAGTGGAGCTTTTCTCTGAGGACAATGTTCCTACCGGTGAAAATCCCGAAGATTATTGTAATCTTCATTACTCAGGTACTGTTTGCGCATACTGCAACCGTATTGCTACGCCTAGCTGTCCTTTCCAGACGGAAAGAGTCGTTCAGCTTCCTCTTCCCGAGGAACCTGAGCTTATAGAGGGATCCACACAGATCATACAGGATGAAAATGGAAACGATGTTTATATCGAACCCATCACTTCCGTATACTGTGTACACGACGACGCTTTCTTTGCAGATCCCGATTACCAGAGTAAGATTCAGAATCAGATCTGGGAGATGGAGGCTGCAGCCGCGGCTGCGCAGGGTCAGTAATGTTTTCGGAGAGCGCAGATGGCAGAAGAATATACAGTACTGCTCGAGGGCGGAACGGGAGAGTATGAAGAAAAAAAATCCAGGTTTATCGCGTCCCTAAAGGCTGTTTCCTCCGAGGAAGAAGCCACGGAATTTATAGTTTCGATAAAAAAGAAGTATTGGGATGCCAGGCATAATTGCAGCGCGTACATCATAGGAAGCCGCGGAGAACTTACCCGATGCTCCGATGACGGCGAACCTTCCGGTACAGCAGGGCGGCCGATGCTTGAGGTGCTTTCCGGAAAAGGAGTAACGGATGTTTGCGCCGTTGTTACAAGATATTTCGGAGGCACGCTTCTCGGAACGGGGGGGCTTGTAAGAGCTTATAGCGCTGCTGTAAAGGACGCTCTTGAAAACAGCGTACTGGGCAGAGTATCCGAAGGCCTTTGCCTTGAGGTTATACTGGATTATAATGATGTTAGCAGCGTAAGATATCTGCTTGAAAAAAGTAAAATCGATCTTTCCGATGCGGATTATGCTGCTGATGTTACATTCAGATTAAGAGTTTTGTCCGATATTTCGGATATAATAGAAAAAGAGATTACAGAAGCCACAGCCGGAAGATGCCTTATCACAAAGCTTGGCGAATGTAAGATCGTAGAAAGATTAAAATAGTTGTAAATGGTTAAATAACTAAATAGCGGCCCATAAAGGCCGGAATTCTCTGAAAGGAGGTGGTTATATGATACGAACTGAAAACAGCGACTCGTCAGTCCCCCGAAGTACTTATCGAAATGTACTTTCCGGTGACCCGTATGTGCATTTCGATTCTAAACATGTAACCAACTTTATAGAGGAGAATTGCTATGGAAGAGTTAGAAAAGGCTCATGAAGTTCTTGAGCTTCTAAGTACCAAGCAGTATACTAAGCTTCGCCAGCTCCTTTCCGAGCTGAACGATGCTGATATTGCTGCGATTTTGGAGGAATTGGACGAGAGGGATCTCCTTAAGTGTTTCCGTATTCTTCCCAAGGATTTAGCCGCTGATGTGTTTTCATACTTCGAGGTTGAAAACCAGCAGCTTATCATTACATCCCTTTCCGAAAAGGATGCCGCCAACATCATCGATAACCTGATGGCCGATGATGCTGCCGATCTTCTTGAGGAAATGCCTGCAAACATTGTCAAAAAGCTTTTGGCCAATGCCAGTCCCGAGACGAGGAGAGACATAAATCACCTTCTCAGATATCCCGAGGACTCCGCCGGAAGCATTATGACTGTGGAGTATGTCGATCTTAAGGAAAACCTTACGGTCAACGAGGCTATAGAACGTATTAAAAAAGTCGGAATCGACTCCGAGACCATCAATATCTGTTATGTCCTTGATATGCAGAGAAAGCTTATAGGAACGGTTGCTTTAAGATATCTTCTTTTGTCGGACGGTGATGATGTTATAGGTGACATCATGCATGAAAATGTCATCTCTCTTACGACGATGATGGACCAGGAAGAGGTTGCGCATCAGTTCCAGAAATACGACTTTACCGCCATGCCCGTCGTTGACAACGAGAACAGGCTCGTTGGAATCATCACGGTCGATGACGTTGTGGATATCCTCCAGGAAGAAACCACAGAGGATATGGAAAAAATGGCAGCTATCGTGCCTACCGACAAGCCTTATATGAGGACGTCGGTTTTTGAGACCTATAAAAAGCGTATCCCTTGGTTACTTTTACTGATGGTTTCGGCAACTTTTACCGGAGCGATAATCAGTTCCTTTGAAGAGGCGCTCAGCGTATATGCTGCGCTTATCGCTTACATCCCGATGCTGATGGATACCGGCGGAAATGCCGGCGGACAGGCTTCGGTTACTATTATCCGCGGACTCTCCTTAGGAGAGATTGAGTACAGAGATATTCCGAGAGTTATCTGGAAGGAAGTAAGAGTAGCCGTATTTTGCGGACTTTCTCTAGCGGTTGCCAATTTTGCAAAGCTTATGCTTTTTGACAGAGTCGGGCTCCTTGTTGCTCTTACCGTATGTCTTACTCTTGTTTTTGCCGTACTTGTTGCGATGCTGGTCGGATGTCTTTTGCCCATCGGAGCAAAGCGCATCGGCTTTGACCCTGCGGTTATGGCGAGTCCTTTTATCACGACTATCGTGGACGCGCTTTCACTGCTTTTGTACTTCCGTATTGCCACAATAATCCTCGGCATCGGAGGTTAGATCAGAGATCATTTTTACACTATTTTATATAGATTTAGAACTCAAATTTAGGAAGGAAGAAGTATGAGGTACTTATTTGAAGCAGAATTACAAAAAAAGAACAGCGGATATGCCGTAAACATCCCTTTTAACGTTTGGGAGGTTGTTAAGCAGCGTGACGCATTTAAGGCTAACCTTGTAATCGAAAATGAGATTGTTCCCTGCGACCTCAATCCTCTTGAGAAGGGAAGATACGAGCTTTTCTTTGAAAACAGTGCAAACCTTGACCTTAAAGAAGGAACATCTTACGAGATGCTTCTGCATGTTCACGGATCTCTTGCACCTATGGACGGAGAGAGCCCTTACAGCGTAGAAAATCCCATCAGAAAGATTGACGGTATCGACATTCAGGTTCAGGACGGAGACGGACTTTGCGGACAGACCTGCGTTGCTATGCTTGCGGGCGTCAGCATCGAGGAGGTTTGCCGTGTTATGAACTGTCAGGAGTGGCAGGCTACTATGGGCAAGCTTATCTCTGCCCTCAACTACTACGGAATCGACCATTCCGATATCATCGTTTACAAGAATGATTCGGAGAGCGTTGTTCTTCCCAAATGCGCACTTATGATCGAGAAGCTCGGAAGATTCGGACATTATCTCGTTGCCTATGACGGAAAGTTCTACGATCCTAACAAGGGAATCATGGAAGAGTACGATTTCTCCAAACTTGTAGGATATCTTGAGATCAAGTGCTGATAAAAATAATAAAAAAAATATAAAACACTTATAAACCACTTTACAAAATTTGTAGGGTGGTTTATATTATGTTTTAGTAATTAGCACTCAAAAGAAAAGAGTGCTAACAAGAAGGAGGCAAACATTATGAAGTTAGTACCTTTGGGAGACAGAGTTGTTCTTAAACAGCTCGTTGCAGAGGAGACCACAAAATCAGGAATCGTTCTCCCCGGACAGAATAAAGAGAAACCTCAGCAGGCTGAAGTTATTGCAGTAGGCCCCGGAGGAATGGTAGACGGAAAAGAAGTTGCTATGCAGGTTAAGGTAGGAGATAAGGTAATCTTCTCCAAGTATTCCGGAACCGAAGTTAAGCTTGACAATGACGAGTATATCGTTGTAAGACAGAACGATATCGTTGCTGTTGTAGAAGACTAATTAAAATTTTTTAAGGAGATGACTTAAAATGGCAAAGGAAATTAAGTACGGCGCAGAAGCACGTGCCGCTTTGGAAGCAGGCGTTAATCAGCTTGCAGATACAGTTAGTGTTACACTTGGACCTAAAGGAAGAAACGTTGTTCTCGATAAGAGCTACGGCGCTCCCCTTATTACCAACGACGGTGTTACCATCGCAAAAGAGATCGAGCTTGCAGACGGTTTCGAAAACATGGGAGCTCAGCTTGTAAAAGAAGTTGCCACAAAGACTAATGATGTAGCCGGAGACGGTACTACAACAGCTACCGTTCTTGCACAGGCAATGATCAATGCAGGTATGAAGAACCTTGCTGCAGGAGCTAACCCCATCATCCTCAGAAAAGGTATGAAAAAGGCTACCGATTGTGCTGTTGAGGCAATCAAGGAGATGGCTAAGCCTGTTGACGGAAAGAAGCACATCGCTCGTGTTGCAGCTATTTCCGCAGGTGACGAGGAAGTCGGACAGCTTGTTGCTGACGCTATGGAGAAAGTTTCAGGCGACGGCGTTATCACCATCGAGGAATCAAAGACCATGCAGACCGAGCTTGACCTTGTAGAAGGTATGCAGTTCGATCGCGGATATATTTCAGCTTATATGGCTACCGATATGGATAAGATGGAAGCTAATCTTGAAGATCCCCTTATCCTTATTACAGACAAGAAGATTTCCAATATACAGGAGATCCTTCCTCTCCTTGAGCAGATCGTTCAGTCCGGAAAGAAGCTTCTTATCATCGCCGAGGATGTTGAGGGTGAGGCTCTTACAACCCTTATCGTTAACAAGCTTCGCGGAACCTTCAATGTTGTAGCTGTTAAGGCTCCCGGATACGGTGACAGAAGAAAGGCTATGCTCGAAGATATCGCTATCCTTACCGGCGGTACCGTTATCAGCTCTGAACTCGGACTTGAGCTTAAGGATGCTACTATCGAGCAGCTTGGACGCGCTAAGTCAGTTAAGGTCAGAAAAGACGATACAGTTATCGTTGACGGTGAAGGCGACAAGGAAGCTATCGCAGCTCGTGTTGCACAGATCAAGAAGCAGATCGAAGAGACTACTTCAGACTTCGACAGAGAAAAGCTCCAGGAGCGCCTTGCAAAACTCGCAGGCGGTGTTGCTGTTATCCGCGTAGGTGCAGCTACCGAGACTGAGATGAAGGAAGCAAAGCTTCGCCTTGAGGATGCTCTTGCCGCTACCAGAGCAGCAGTTGAGGAAGGTATCATCAGCGGTGGTGGAAGCGCATATATCCACGCTTCTAAGAAGGTTGCCGCTCTTGCTGATACTCTTGAAGGCGATGAGAAGACCGGAGCACAGATCGTTCTCAAGGCTCTCGAGGCTCCTCTTACAAAGATTGCACAGAACGCAGGTCTTGAAGGCAGCGTTATCGTAAACAAGGTTCGCGAGTCAGAGCCCGGTGTAGGATTCGATGCTCTTAAGGAAGAGTACGTTAACATGGTAGAAGCAGGAATTCTTGATCCCGCAAAGGTAACAAGAAGCGCTCTCCAGAACGCAACTTCCGTAGCAAGCACCCTCCTTACAACCGAAAGCGTTGTATCAACCATCAAAGAACCCGAACCCGCAATGCCTGCAGGCGCCGGCGCCGGAATGGGTGGGATGTACTAAAACAGGGAATCATAAGAGCCGCTTTCTTCCTGCTTGCAGGAAAGAAAGCGGCTCTTTTTGATGCCCGCACATGTATAAGCATAAAAGCCAATTGCGTAGCAATGGCGATATGCGCATACATGTAGGATTTCGAGAGTTGCGAAGCAACGTAGAAATCCGCTGTTTTAGTAAGCAACAGCGATTTGCGAATACTTTTTGGCAGATTGCGAGAGTTGCGAAGCAAATTAAGAAACTCTTAACTATACATATGGATATCTTTCTGCATACTATGTTATAATTATAACGAATATAGTATTCAGAAAGTGAATTACCTATGGAATCGATACTCTATTTTGATTATATGGCCGTACCGCTCTATCTGATCCTCTTATATTCATCTATAGCAAGGGGGATGACAAAAGGGCGTTCCAGCCGGATCTTCAATTGGATACTTCTTACTTCTGTCATAGCTACATTTTCGGATCTTGGTTTAGAACTTCTTGTCAGAACAACACCCGTTCCCGATACAAAGCTTGCTTTGGCAAAATTCTTTGCATACAGTTATTTCCTGTTCCATAATGGGACGGGCTTTTTGTATTTCCTTTTTATCTACTCGATTACAAATACCTGGTACGCTCTCAGAAAGAAGATTCATTTTGTCATAGTCTGTGTTCCTTTTGCTGTATTTTTGGGAACGCTTGTTTCAAATCCTTTTACTCAGAAGTGTTTTACTGTTACGGCAGAAAGCGGATATACCAGGGGCCCTTTGATGACTGTATTTTACGCGACAGCCTCTGTATACGCGCTTTTTGGACTTGCACATCTTATCTTTTGTATACGATTCCTTGATGTCAAAAAGTGGCTTGCGCTGGTTTCCATGTATGTCCTTACATATGCCGCTGTTCTTTTCCAGTTCTTTAACGGAGCTTATCTTGTAGAACTTGCCGCTTCAGCGCTTTCCCTTTTGTTTATTGAACTTGTGGTCCTTAGGCCGGATGAGGTTCTTGACTCAGTTGTAGGGCTTCAAAGCTGGAAAGCATATCTTGATACACTGCATAAAATAATGATCACAAAGCAGAACGTTCAAGTTCTTGCAATCAAGTTTATCAATGCCAGGGAGGTTAAGACATATCTTGGTGAAGACAGATATCGTAAGTATATAAGGCTGATCGCTGATAAAGCTCTCGACCTTGCTGCGGCAGAGCATCTCCACGCGGAGCTTTTCTTCGAGCATCCCGGATCGATTTATCTTATCATTGATGAACATGACTTTGATTCTCAGAAGGCTATTCCTACTCTTATCGGAACGGTTGAAAAGTATACATACGATTTAAAGGGTACAGGTGCTAAGCTTAATCCGAAGGTTTGTGCTATAAAATATCCCGACGGCCTCGACAATATCAGAGAGATAAAGCACCTCGGGCACCACTTCCCGGAGCTTATGCCCAGAGACCAGATATTTATTGATGCTTCCAATATCAGTAAAACCAAGGAATTCCAGATCATCAATAATATGAATGATATTCTGACGAGGGCTATCAGAGACGAGAAATTTGAGGTATATTATCAGCCCATCTATTCAATATGGGATCATAAGTTTATTTCTGCAGAGGCGCTACTTCGTCTTGATGACGAAAGGTACGGACAGATATCTCCGGCTGACTTTATACCCGAGGCGGAAAGAAGAGGACTTATACTACCCATCGGTGATTTTGTTCTTGATGCGGTTCACAGATTTGCATCAGAGAATGAACTTGAAAAGCTTGGTCTTTCTTACATAGAGATCAACCTTTCCGTTGCACAGTGCCTCGAGAGAGAACTCCCCAGCAAGATGGAAGCGCTTCGCAATAAATACAGTGTCGGACCGGATAAGGTTAATCTCGAAATAACCGAGACTTCATACGACAATATCGGAGATATCATGGACGAGAATCTGAAGATTCTCTCCGAACAGGGATACAGCTTCTCGCTTGACGATTACGGAGTCGGATATTCCAATATACAGAGAGTATCCAAGCTTCCGCTTAAGATTGTTAAGATTGATAAAAGTCTTGTTGATAATATGAATACGGTATCAGGAAAGTCTATCATGAACAATACCGTACGCATGATGAAGGACATCAATAAGGAACTCGTTATAGAAGGTGTAGAGACAAAGGAAGATTTTGATGCGCTCAGGCAGATGGGATGTGACTTTATCCAGGGCTTTTATTTCTCGAAGCCTCTGCCCGCTAAGGATTTTATATCTTTCCTTAAAGAAAATAATCTTGGAGCTTAAAAGACCTTGGACTATTACTCAAAAAATCCAAGGTCGGATAAAGCTTTTGCCAGGCCGTCTTCGCTTGCCTTACCGGCAAGGTGGGCGGCTTTTACTTTTAGTTCATGGGACTCGGTATTCCCCATAACGACGCTGTGTTTTACGTAGGAGAGCATAGCAAGGTCGTTGTTGCTGTCGCCGAAAGCGTAAGCCGAGTCCAAGGGGAGATTATAGTAGTCAAGAACTTTTTGAAGGCCGGTAGCTTTGCTGTAACCTTTGGGTACAAACTCTCTGAAGGTTCCGCCTCTGTCTATGCAGTCATAGTACTTATCTGTAAACTTTCTTATCTCATTAAGCTGAGATTCTTCTCTATACCAGATGACAAACTTATCACAGGTAAATGCGGGATTGTCAATATCCATCGCGATATCGTAGTTTCTGTCAAGAAACCTTTGGCACTGCCTTATAGCATCCGGGTGGGTTAATGTATGCTTCGGGTCGAAAGTAACGTAGTATCTGCACTCATAGAGGGTGTCGACATCTATTTTCCTTGATAAATCGATAAGCTCGTGAATTCGGTCTGCAGGCTGACTTTCATAAGAAAGCGTTTCATTACCGATCATTATATGCGTACCGCAGCCGTTTACGTATCCGTCAAAGCCAACTTCCCTGAACCTTTCCTCAACGTTTTGAAAGCAACGCCCGGTGTTAATAAACATAAGGTTTCCGGCCTGCCTTGCTCTTTGGATGGCCGATTTGGCGCTGTCAGGCACAGAGCCGTCTTTTTCTGAAGTTAATGTTCCGTCTATATCAAAAAATGCTATTTTCATAATTCTTGATTTCCAAATAAACTGTTAGTTTAACAACACTGGTATCTTAACAGATACTCTGATTGCTGTAAATACTGTTGGAAACAAGGTATTGGTAATGCTATAATAGTATCATTTGGAAATTACCAATCTATATATTGTAGGGGGACAGTTATGGACAATAAATTAATGAAAGTAAAATTAAAAACAGAAAAACTTCTGGCTGGATTGAATATATTGAAAAACGTAGTCGGAGAAGATGCGAGAGTTGTGATGCTTGCACTAATTGGACCAAAGTATAATGAGCGGAACGAAGGTTATGTGAGAACTGCATTAAGAATGATAAGCGCTACGTTGGCGGATTTTTGCATAGAGTTGTACGAGGATGACGTTGAAATCTGTGATCAAACTTGGGATAACTTCTATATTCCTAACATGAGTCTTTCTGAATTATTAATGATCATAGCGAAAGCAGATAAGTCGGGAGAGACAGAAATGATCTTTGAGAAAGGCGGAGACAATTTGACTGTTCACGCAAAATTCATGTCTGCAAGCAATGAAGGCGTAAGTATTTCTCATGATTTTTCTGCTACAGAAGAAAGAGGCAAACATGGAGTGATTTTAGATTCTATGGACAGTGAAAGGTTTAATCTTCTCAGCTATAAAAACGTTTTTTTGGGGGGCTATGGAATTGTCCCCATCACACGGACACAACTCATCAGCGAGCTTTCAAAAGGTATACAGGATGGCAATGACACTATCGTTGTTTCAGCAGATATTTCAGCATTCTGGCGCGCTTATACCGATCCTATCGTAACATTCACTTTTAATATACAGCAAGCAAAGATGATTTGTACTGTAATAAAGGAATATGAGGCTAAATATGTGTTGATTTGGGAAATTCGTGAAAAAACAAAGTTTATCAGTGATGACAAAAATAATTTCTACATGCAGTTTACTCCCGGATGCAACGATATTTTTGGAAGAGGATAAATAAGAACGGAGGAAAAATATTATGAGCGCAATAGAAAAAAGTCAGTATCTTTCGCCGGAACATTATCCGGAGATTGGCGGAGATGATTGGATGTGGAATGATGAATATTATGACGGAGATCCCAATATTCCCCAAGAGGTAATGGATGAAGTTGAAAAAGAACTTGAGGAAATGTTTAAGGATTATCCGAGGGGGATGGGATTTTGCCATGTTTATTGGCATCATAAAAAACAGGCTCTGGCGGCGCGCGGATATAGATGGGAAAGCCCACAGGATATCGCAAATGCAGATCCGCATAACAGAATAATATATGACTAAAGAGAGACAGAAAGAGGAATGACAGGATGGATGAAGTAATAATTGATAACTCCTTGTATGATAGGATTCTATCCGGAAAAAGAATCAATCCCGCTGATTATAAAGCAATACCATACTGGGCGCTTAGTGCTAACAGCGGATATTTTATTTTTGATGACAGACCGGACGAGAACGGGAAGTATACAGATAATGGCAGAATCCCTGAAAATGCGTGGGATGTTACTTGTATTTATGACGGAGTTTTAGGATGAAAGAACTGGAGATTAAAAAGCCTTGGGCGGTTTGGCCAACGGGGCGCATCGAGGAGAGAGATGTATATCATCCCCTTGAATATGCGTGGGATTATGACGGTGCAGATGATCTACCGATTTGTTTTAGAAATTTGAGAGAGCAGCTTCAATCTGATCCAGAATCAGTCAGCACAGATACTAAGCTTTCTAAAAGTCTAAAAGGCGCATATTTATATGCATCCGATGCATACACTAAGCAGATGGAGGGGGCTGAGCTTATTCTTGAAGCGGCTAAGGATGAATGCCCTATCGGCATGCGAGAGTATGCAGTTGTATTGCTTGAGGGACTTGTTTGTGATAGAAATCCTGAGATAGCTTGTAAATGGCTACATTTAGCTGCGAGATATGGAGATAAAAAGGCTTTACGCATTCTTGTTTATTCCATGTTTGGAGTTGAGAAACTTGTTGCTGTACCAAGAAAGGAAACTCTGGCAGGAGATTCACAGGGGCGTACTATATTAATATCAGATCTGTTTAATGATATGGAAATTACTGATAAGGACAGGCTGGTATATTTAAAACTTCTGATTGAACTTTCTGGGGTGCGGAGACCAAGCGGAAAAATCGGCATTCGACACGCTCCTACTAGTTTGGATCGCAGATTTATGGGACTATTATTTGGTTATATTTTGCTTGCTAAAAAGATTGACCCCGATTTATTGCTTGAAAAATGGTTTGTAGAATATAGATTCGACAAAAAGTTTCTACTTGAGGCTATTGAAAAAGAGCCGCTATACGACGGAGTCGTTATCAAAAATAAAATGACTTCGGATGAGCAAATGAAGGTAGTTAACGACCTTTATGAACAGTTAGATAAAAAGAAAAAGGAACTGGAAAAGGCAAAGAAAAAAGCAGAAGAATTGAAAAAAGAAAATATTCATCCGGAAATTGTCGATGAAGAGACAGGGGAATTAACTGAATTTCCCCCTTTGTTTCAAGGAAGATATAATGATTACGACTTATATGATAGTTCTTCAATCTGTAACGCATCCAGAGCGGAGTTGATTCATTGGACTTTAGCTAAGGGAAGCGGATGGCTAAGTTGTAACCACCGTGTAAATCCGCATAGTTTGGTATACTGTGCGAGAACCTTGGTTCGCAGGGCACTCAACAAGGGGCAAGACATTTGTAACATAAAAGAGCGTAATCGCTTGATCGAGGCGATAACGCTGATAATACAGATGAAGAATGTTAGGGAAAGTAAATTCAACTGTCTTGAAGGTTTTAGAGATAGTAATGATTACAAATATATTTTGAAAGAAGAGCAGGATATATTTGAATTAATTGATTCATCGCCAAACAGAGATGAAATATACTATGATCTTTGCAAGCATTTTAATTATAGTCCTCTTAAAGAAAAAGCCGTGCATATTTTGATCGATAAATATTGTGATAATTACAATGCTGATGAGATCGCCGGTTTAAAAGACGAGATTGAAAAGAATGCATTGCCCAGAGAGGCTTCATTTCTTCTTGGACTTCGTTATGAAAGAGGACTTGGAACGGATCCGGACTGGGAAAACGCTGCGAAGTGTTTTAAGGATGGCAATGGTGGATTGTTTTCAGATCAGTGCAAGATCCATTTGGAAAAAATAGAGAGCAGCATGGAAGATTTTAACGACCTTAAGAATTCTCTTAATCTTCTACGTACTGATCAGGCTGCAACGGGAGGAGAAGAGATCGACAAGCTTGTTAAAAAGGGATTCGATCTCGCAATGTATTTGGTTGCAAAGCAAAAGATGGAGCTTGATCCCGACATAGCTGAGCAGAATTATTATGATCTTGATTTTGAGGGAGGAATAACGCTTCTGAAAAAAGCGGCAGAAAAGGGAAGCATTTCCGCTATCTGTGAATTGGTGAGATTATATAAGTATGGAGTTGCAACCTCGAGGGGCGGTTATATCTACCTTGACAAAGTTGAGGCAAATAAATACCGGGATATTCTTCAAAGAATAATAAAAGAGGAACTCGGGGTAGTAGAGACATCAAATAGGGCATATTCGATAGCCGAATTATTTCTTTCGATGGAGTGGAAGTACGATATAAAAGCGGGAGAGTTTAAATGGCAATCAGTTGAGCCCGGATCAAAATATATTGAGGTGAATGATGGAGAGGATTACATCAGCAGTAGTAGCTCACTTTTAGATTTATTCGCATCATCAGGTGGTTCAAGTTCATACATTGACGACGATGACTACCCATGTTCGAACAATAACTCTGATTACAATAGCTATGACGATGACCCCGGCTATGGAACCTATGAGGAAGATACCGGCGGTAGCTATGGAAACAACAGTAATAGCAGCAATTCAGGTGAATATGACGATTTTTCTGATTACTGGCATGCTAATAATGGTTGGGAAAAGGGACTTTCCGGAAATGCAGAAGAAGATCAATGGCACTATCGGTGATATATTTTTCTGTTAAAAAATATCTAAACGGTGCGTAATGCATGCGGCATCTTCTTGATACCTACGTCGAGACAATCGACGTAGGTATTTTTTTATAACGAGGAACAGAAAAAAAGTATTGACAGAGGTGTTACATAGTGATATATTTACTACGACAGATGTAGTACGACAGTCGTTGGAACGACAGTAGAAGCAACGATAGACGTTATAACGACAGGTAAAGTAAATATATGCAGCTTGAAAGGAGAGAAAAGCGATGACAGAGATCAGCAGCGATGTTATTCGCGGATGCAATGACACGATCATCCTGTATTGCCTGCTTTCGGAACCGTCTTACGGATATGAAATTTCCAAGATGATCAAGACTAAGTCCGAAGGTAAGTACATTATCAAGGAGACAACTCTTTACTCCGCTTTTTCAAGAATGGAGAAAAACGGATATGTGGAATCTTATTCCGGCGAAGCGGAAGGAACGGGGAAAAAACGTACGTATTACCGCATAACAGACGAAGGCAGAAAGTATTATTCGGAAAAATGCGAAGAGTGGACCCTTACCAAGGAAGTAATCGAGAGATTTATAGAGGAGAACAGCAATGGAAACTATTAAAAACTATCTTGACGCTATGTTTGCAAATCTTCCCAACAAAACGTCGGTTAAAAAGGCCAAGGATGAACTTTGGCAGATGATGGAAGATAAGTTTAATGAGCTTATTGCCGAAGGAAAGACAGAAAATGAAGCTGTGGGAACAGTTATCTCGGAGTTCGGTAACTTAAGCGAACTTGCGGAAGTCTTGGGACTTGAGGACGAAGTAGGCCGGGACGAAGCGGGGGACGAAACTGAAACAGAAGCCGAGAGATTTACTAAGGATGAGGCGCCTGCAATCATTATCGCAAGAGATGAGGCGGAGAATCTTCTTAAAGAAAGCGCGGAAAGATCAACGAAGATAAGTCTCGGAATCGCGCTTTGCGTTATGAGCCCCGTTCTTGGAATCATTTCAGAAGCCGTTTTAAACGGAAAGGGAAGCTTTATAAACTTCTTGCTTGTATGCCTTACGGTGGCGGCCGGCGTGATAATGATCGTGCTTGGAGCAAACGCAGGCGAGAACTGGAAGAAGTATTCAAAGAAAAAATGCACCCTTTCTATGGATGCCACAAAGTTCGTTGCCGAAGAGAAAGCAATTTACGATAGGACCCATACTCTTATACTAACCGTTGGCATTTTGCTTTTTGTAGTAAGCTGGATCCCTGCTGTTATCATTTCGAATGTGATTCCGGCATTTGATGACCTTGGCGGTGCATTCTTCTTTATCTGCGTAGGCATCGGAGTACTTCTTGTTGTATACAGCAGCTTACGTTCAAGAGGATATGAAAGCCTTCTTAAGCTTAACGGAAGCGGTACGATCAAGTATTCATACGAGCCTGAGGAACAGGGTGAGTACAAATATATCAGCCCGATCGCAGACTTTTGCATGTCAATCTATTGGCCTTTTATGACCTGCCTCTATCTTATTTTAAGCTTTACGACAATGTACTGGGGACTTACCTGGATCATCTGGCCCGTAGCCGGTGTATTACATAGGCCTTTAAAGAAGGCTCTCAGATACAAAGAACAGTAGATAGGCAACTGATATACAGATTAAATAAGGAGTAAGGATATGAAAGCACTCAAAACAATAGCAATTGTTATAATGTTTACGTTAACCGCAATCGTCATCGCTTTGGTTATCGGAAGAAGATTTAACGGATTTAAAAGCGGAAGGTTTGATATTGCGGCCATGAATAAAGAATTTGAAGAAGTAGAGGGAAAACTGGAGAGCTTTAAGGACATAGAGGTTAACTCGGATGTGGTTTCTCTTAGGATAGAGAAGGGAAACGATTTTGGATACATGTATAAGTTCCCCGAAAATGTAAATGTTGATTTTAATGTTGAGGATGAGAAATTAAAAGTAACAGTTAAATTCCCTGTTAATTTTATAGGAAACGCCGGACTCAGATTCCCTAAGGACGGATACCAGATGGTTATTTATGTTCCCGAAGGAACAAAGCTCGGTGATCTTGAGACCAATTTTGACGCAGGTGATATGAGGGTTTCAGGTTTTACTTTTGAAAAGATTAATATTGACGGGGACGCGGGGAATGTTATTTTCGACAATATTAAATCCGAAAAGTTAAGTATAAAGACTGATGCCGGCAATGTAGAGATCAGCGATTCAAAGGTAGGAGATACCAATATTTCTTCCGACGCAGGTAACATCGAACTGACAGATGTTACGGCAAAAGATATTAACGCCGATACCGATATGGGTAATATTGAACTTAAAAATACCGACTTCGAGGAAGGAGAGTTTACTTCCGAACTCGGAAATATAGAGGTCTTCGGAGACTTTAAAAAGATCACCGCAAAGTGCAGCCTCGGAAACGTTGAGATTGATTCCGATACCATCGAAAGCGCTAAGATAAGTGCCAAAGTATCAATGGGAGCTCTGAAAATCGGAGGAAAGCATATAAAAGGTACTGAGTATAATCAGTAAAGATCTGTAAAAAGGCTTGAAAAAACTGAAAAAATCCATATTTTATGTTGACTTTTGTATATTTAAAGCGTAATATAAGTTATGTAAATTATGGTAACTATTGAGAGTGGCTTGCGAGCCACTCTTTTTTAGCGCAGAAGCCAAATCGCCGGGTTTCGGCAAAAAGGAAGACTAAATGAGTAAAAGCAGTGATTATGAAGCAAAGACAGAAGAGCTCCTTCGCCCTATTGCAGAGCAGTACGGAGTCAGGATCTACGATGTCGAGTATGTAAAAGAAGGAAGCGATTATTACCTTCGTTCATACATAGACAAAGACGGCGGCGTTAATATCGAAGATTGCGAGAACGTCAGCAGAGCTCTTTCGGACGCGCTGGACAAAGATGACTTCATAGATGAAGCCTACATCATGGAAGTATCCAGCCCCGGCCTCGGCCGCACCCTTAAAAAGGATCGCCACTTAGAGTACTCTATCGGTGAAGAAGTCGAGATCAAACTTTACAAACCCATAGACGGTTGCAAGGACTTCGAAGGAACCCTCAAATCCTTTGACAAGGATAACATAGTTATTTCTGTTGACGACGTTGAGAAAATATTCTCACGTAAGGACATAGCTATAATAAGATTGAAACTTGACTTCTAATTAAAATTATTAATTACAGCGGGAGAGCGTAGTGAGCTGTTCTGAGAGCAATGTGTCCGAGGCCAGCACTTGTTGAGTGCGAGTACTACGAAGCACGAAACTAGTACTGCTGCTTCGAGGACCCATAGCTGAGAAGCGATGCTCGAAGAACACTCACGAGCTAGGCCCGCGTCACTAGGACAATTTATTTTAGGATACATAAAAACTGAATATATTTAACGGAGGAAAAAAGAAAAAACTATGAACACAGAACTGATGGAAGCACTTAACCTGCTTGAGAGAGAGAAAGGCATTAGCCGCGACGTACTTCTCGATGCTATCGAGAATTCACTTATGCAGGCTTGCGAGAAGAACTTCGGATCAAGCGAGAATGTGCACGTTGAGATAGACCGTGAGACCTGCGATTATCTCGTATATGCTGAGAAAGAGGTCGTTGAAACCTGCGCTGACGTTGCGGACAAGAATACTCAGATCAGCCTCGAGGATGCAAAGAAGATCTCCAAGAAGGCTAAGGTCGGAGACGTTATCAATGTTGAGATCAAGTCCAAGGAATTCGGACGTATCGCTGCACAGAACGCTAAGCAGGTTATCGTTCAGAAGATCAGAGAAGAAGAGAGAAACGTAATCTTCAATCAGTACTTTGAAAAGGAGAAGAACGTTGTTACCGGTATCGTACAGAGAATCATCGGAAAGAACGTATCTTTAAACCTCGGAAAGGCAGACGCTATCCTCGCTGAAGGTGAGATGGCAGAGGGCGAGACTTTCCGTATCGGCCAGAGAGTAAAGGTTTATGTACTTGATGTAAAGAGCTCAACAAAGGGACCTCGCATCAACGTAAGCCGCACTCATCCGGAACTCGTTAAGAGACTTTTCGAAGAGGAAGTTACCGAGATCGCTGACGGAACAGTTGAGATAAAGAGCATTGCCCGTGAGGCCGGAAGCCGTACCAAGATCGCTGTATGGAGCAACAATGAAAATGTTGATCCCGTTGGTGCCTGCGTAGGTATGAACGGCGCGAGAGTAAATGCAATCGTTGATGAACTCGGCGGAGAGAAGATCGATATCGTTAACTGGGATGAGGATCCCGGAAGACTTGTTCAGAATGCGCTTTCACCTGCTACCGTTGTAGCGGTATTTGCGGATCCTGATGAAAAGTCTGCTAAGGTTGTAGTTCCCGACGATCAGCTTTCACTTGCCATCGGTAAGGAAGGCCAGAACGCAAGACTTGCAGCAAAGCTTACCAACTATAAGATTGATATCAAGTCTGAGTCACAGGCTCAGGATGCTCCCGGATTCCGTTATGAAGATTATCTTTATGATGATGAGGAGGAGTACGATGAGGAGTACTCTGAAGAGAATCCTGACGAAGTATAAAGTAAGAGGAAATAAATGGCAAAACAGATTCCTGCCAGAGTATGTATAGGCTGTGGCGAAAAAAAGGAAAAGAATAAACTGATCCGGATAGTAAGAAGCAGCGAAGGTGTGTACGAACTCGACGAAAGCGGAAAGAAAAACGGAAGAGGCGCTTATATCTGTAAAAATGAGGAGTGCCTTAATCTCGCTTTCAAGAGAAAAGGTCTGGATAGGTCTTTTAAGGAAAGCGTACCTGAGGAAACGGTTTTAAAACTGAAAGGAGAGCTTGAAAATCTTGAACAATGAAGAAAAAGCTCTTTCCCTGCTGGGCCTCGCCTACAGAGGAAGAAATCTTACAAGCGGTGAAGATCAGGTTTTGGACGCCATACGAAGCGGTAAGGCTAAACTTGTTATTGTGGCAAAAGATGCCTCGGACGGAACCAGAAAGCTTTTTAACGACAAATGTACATATTACGGAGTCGATATTAAGATCTGGGGAACAAAGGCGGGCATCGGACACGCCATCGGCAAGGAAACGAGAGCTTCTATCGCCGTTACGGAATCGGGGTTTGCCGGAAAACTTGTTACTTTAATGGAAAAATGATCGAAAGGATGTTTTGAATATGGCAAAAAAAAGGATACATGAAATAGCAAAGGATCTCGGAGTAGAAAGCAAAGATGTACTTGCTGTGTGCGCTCAGAAGGGCTTTAACGCAACAACATCATCAAGCGGACTCGATGAAGATCAGATAGCAGAAATAAAAAAGTATTTTTCTAAGGCATCTGACAAGGCTGAAAGTGAAAAGAAGGCCGATAATAAGAGCGAAAAGAAGCCTGAAAAGACTGAAAATGCTCCCAAGGCAGAAAACAAGGCAGAGGAAAAGGCACCTGCAAAGCAGCCTCAGACTGAGGAAAAGGCGCCCGCAAAGCAGTCCCAGCCTCAGGCAAAGCAGGCTCAGCCCCAGCAGGCTTCTCAGGAACAGCCCAAGAAAAAGAGAATCAGTATTGTACTTAATGACAAGGCACGTCCCGGAAACGGCGGTGGAAGACCTCAGAATCAGCAGGGCGGAGGAAGACCCGGCGGACAGGGAGGCTATAATCAGTCAAGACCTCAGCAGCCTGTGGGAAGGATCAAGCCCCTTACCCCTCCTTCACCTACTCCCAGCGTAGCTATGGTTCCCGAGAATAAGGGATTCCAGCCTAAGAAGCCTCATGAGAGTGCTCCAGCTGTAAAGGAAGCTGCTCCTGCAGCAAATATCGCACAGGCACCTGTTAAGGAAAATACTGCTCCGATTAAGGAAAACGTTCAGAAGGGATTCGTAAATGGCGGTGATGCACAGGCTGCCGGCAGAGGCGCAGACCGCCAGGGAGCCGGCAATCGTCCCGCATCAGACAGATTTGCAAACAACAGAGGAGGTGCTGTTAATGGCAAAGTTAAAAACGATGGTCAAAAACCTCTCAGGCCGCAAGGGGAAGGCTTTAAGGGGAATAACAGGAACGGCAATAGCAATCCAGGCCCTGGCCGTGGCTTTAATAATAGTGGTCGAGATGGCAGACCTAATGAAAGACAGGGAGCTGGATTTGGAGAAAATAGGAATCAAAAAGGCTTCCAGAATCAGGCAGCGCCCGCTGAAGGCGGCGACAAGTCCCGCGGAGGAAGAAGAGACAAGGGCAAAGACAGAGACAGACGCAAGGATATAGCCTTTGAGGAAGAGAACGAGGTTAAGCGCGCAGGAAGATTCATCAAGCCCGAGAAGAAGGTTGAAGTTGTAGAGGAAGTTATCAAGGTTATCACCCTTCCCGATACCATCACCATCAAAGATCTCGCTGAGAAGATGAAGCAGCGTCCCGCTGACATCGTTAAGAAGCTTTTCCTTGCAGGAAAGATGGTTACCTTAAACGATGAGCTCTCATTTGAGGATGCCGAGACTATCGCAATGGAGTACGAAATCCTTTGCGAGCATGAAGTTAAGGTCGATATCATCGAAGAGCTTCTTAAAGAGGACGAAGAGGATGCAGCCCTTCTCAAGGACAGACCTCCCGTTGTCTGCGTTATGGGTCACGTTGACCATGGTAAGACTTCACTCCTTGACGCTATCAGAAAGACAAAGGTTACCGATAAAGAGGCCGGCGGTATTACCCAGGCTATCGGTGCGTATACAGTTGATGTACAGGGAAGAACAATCACTTTCCTCGATACTCCCGGACACGAAGCATTCACGGCGATGCGTATGAGAGGTGCGAACTCTACAGATATCGCAATCCTCGTTGTAGCTGCTGATGACGGTGTTATGCCTCAGACCGTAGAAGCTATCAACCATGCAAAGGCAGCAGGCGTTGAGATCATCGTTGCTGTTAACAAGATCGATAAGCCCTCAGCTAATATCGACAGAGTAAAGCAGGAGCTTTCAGAGTACGAGCTCATTTCAGAGGACTGGGGCGGAAGTACAGTATTTGCCCCTGTTTCCGCTAAGACAGGAGAAGGAATCGACAATCTCCTTGATATGATCCTTCTTACCGCTGACGTACTTGAACTCAAGGCTAACCCCGACAGAACCGCAAGAGGTCTTGTTATCGAGGCAGAGCTTGACAAGGGACGCGGACCGGTTGCTACCGTACTTGTACAGAAGGGTACACTTCACGTTGGAGACTTTATCTCCGCAGGAGCTGCTTACGGTAAGGTAAGAGCTATGATCGACGATAAGGGACGCCGCGTAAAGGAAGCAACTCCTTCGACTCCCGTTGAGATCCTCGGACTTTCCGATGTTCCCGAGGCAGGTGAGGTATTCCTCGCACACGAGAACGACAAGACTGCAAGACAGTTTGCAGAGACCTATAAGGCTGAAAACAAGGCTAAGAAGCTTGAGGAGATCAAGGGTCGCATGAGCCTTGAGGACCTCTTCTCAAAGATCAAGGAAGGCAACCTTAAGGAACTCAACATCATTGTTAAGGCTGATGTTCAGGGATCCGTTGAGGCAGTTAAGGAATCCCTTACAAAGCTTTCCAATGACGAAGTAGTAGTTAAGTGCATCCACGGTGGTGTTGGTGCTATCAACGAGTCCGACGTTTCGCTTGCAAGCGCTTCAAATGCGATCATCATCGGATTTAATGTACGTCCAGATGCTACCGCAAAGGCAACTGCTGAGGAAGAGAACGTAGACTTAAGACTTTATGATGTTATTTACAAGGCAATCGAAGATATCGAGCTTGCTATGAAGGGTATGCTTGATCCCGTATTCGAGGAGAAGGTTATCGGACATGCCGAGATCCGCCAGATCTTCAAGGCATCCGCAATCGGTAATATTTCCGGTTCCTACGTTCTTGACGGTGAGATCCAGAGAGGATGTAAGGTTCGTATTACCCGTGAAGGCGAGCAGATTTTCGAGGGTGATCTTGCTTCACTTAAGAGATTCAAGGATGATGTCAAGGAAGTTAAGGCCGGATTTGAGTGCGGACTTGTCTTTGACGGATTCGATAAGGTACAGGAACTCGATCAGGTAGAAGCATACATTATGGTAGAGGTACCCAGGTAATATGCGTAAAAACAGTATTAAAAATACCCGTGTTAACGGAGAGGTTCAAAAAGAGCTCTCCGTTATCATAAGGGATGAAATTAAAGACCCGCGCATCAGCCCTTGGACAAGCGTTGTGGACGTTCAGGTAGCGCCCGACTTAAAGACTTGTAAGGTTTGGATCTCTGTTCTCGGAAGCGAAGAGGACAGAGACAATACCGCTAAGGGACTTAAGAGCGCAGCGCCCTATATAAGACGCGAACTGGCCCACAGACTTAATTTAAGGAATACACCGGAGATTAATTTCGTGATGGACCAGTCAATCGAGTATGGTGTCAATATGACCCACAAGATCGATGAAGTTATCGCAAAAGATGAGAACGCTGCTAAAGAGCGGGGAGATGAGTCCGACGAAAATATTTCCGAGGATTAGGTTATTTTGTTTGAACAGAGAGTGGATATATGGCAGAGTGTTTTGATATTTTAAAAGAGTGCGAAGGCGCTAAGAGAATCGGTATCAGCGGTCATATCAGGCCTGACGGAGATGCAATAAGTTCGTGCCTGGCCCTTAGACACTATATCATGAGATCTATGCCTGATACGAAGGTGGATGTCAATCTTGAATATCCGCCTTCTATCTTTTCGGATCTTGTAGGATATAGCGATATCGTCCAGGGATTTCCGGATGTGGAGCCGTATGATGTGTATTTTGCCCTTGACTGTAATTACGACAGACTCGGCGGAGCACAGAAATACTTTGACAGCGCCAAAAAGACCATCAATATCGACCATCATATCAGCAATGAGGGATGCGGAGATATTAATATAGTCGAGCCTGAGATCAGCGCTACGGCGGAAGTCCTTTGCAAGTATATGGACAAGGACAAGATGGATAAAGACACCGCTATGGCTCTTTACGCCGGAATGGTTACGGATACGGGAGTATTCCAGTATTCCTGCACCTCTCCGGATACTATGAGAAGAGCGGCTGACCTTATGGAATTCGGTTTTGATTTTTCAAAGCTGATAAAGAGAGTTTTCTTTGAGAAAACCTATCTCCAGTCCCAGATCATGGGTAGATGTATGATGGAGAGCGTCCGCTTTATGGACGAGAGATGTATAGTAAGCCTTGTAGACTCCAGAACCGCGGATTTCTACGGCGTAAAGCCAAAGGATTACGAGGGAATCGTAAGCCAGCTTAACAATATCCGCGGAATTGATGTTGCGATATTTATGTATCAGGTTGGCCCCCAGGAGTTTAAGGTTTCACTTCGCTCCTCGGAAAAGGTTAATGTGGCTAAGATAGCTATGCAGTTTGGAGGAGGCGGACATGACCGCGCCGCAGGATGCAATATGAAAGGCACCTTCCACGATTGCGTTAACAATCTGAGCGATAAGATCGCAGAGCAGCTTGGCTGATAAAAGGTTTAGTATTTAATATATTAAAGCAATATAAAAGTCCTGCGCCTTAAAATAGGGCGCAGGACTTTTTTGTTTCGAGTGAATGCGATTTGAGAAAACGGTTTACTGCTAAATCTTTGTTACGTCAAAGTACTTCATAAGGTAAAGGGGACCGTACCAGGGAATCTCGTCCTTTACATAAAGCTTTGCTTTTGCGGGAGTTACCTTGCAAATATAATTTACATTTTCGTATGTGAAGGTAAAGGATAGGGTAACATTATTTGAAGCCTTAATCTCATTCATAATGTTAAGAGGGAGAGCGTCTCCTTCAGCAAACTCTACAGTGACAGGATCTTGGGAAGATTTTGCAAGCTCGTTTATACGCTTGGCAGTATTCTGAGTAGATTCGTTATAGGTTGCTATATAGTATTCGGGTGAGCCGACTTCGGGATCCGAAGGTGATTCCGGATCAGAAGGAGAAGAGGAATCATCGGTGGTGCTGCTTGTTTTGTTTGAAAAGATTACAGGACCTAATACGCTGTTATATGGTCCGTCTTTTTCGGTTATGCTTTTGCTGGAAACAGTATCTTCAGACAGATTAAGATTGCCCCAGATCGCGGACTCACTGTCATCGTCCACAGAAGTGGTGGCGACTGATAAGGTAGAGTTTGGGGTCACGGAAATAGTAGCAGATTCGCAGTCGACTGCAATTCTGCCCAAAATCTTATTAGTTCCGACGAATTCTATTGTCCAATCAGAGCTGTCGATATCAAATCCCTTTGTAACAAGACCGGATAAGGTCAGCTTTTTTGCGGATGTATCAACTGTTATATCATCGAGTGAGGCTTTTGTACCATCGTAAAGACGTGCATCGAAGCGAATGATGCGATTCTCGCTGCCTAGCTGCTCAAATGGACTTGTTGCGTTTGCATAGACCTCATACTGGGCCCATGCGCTGCTTGTATCGATATCCGGTAAAGTAACTGCCGCCATAGAATTTACCGGAAAGGTAAAGATTGCACCCGCTACAAAAGCAGCGCCCGTTAATGAAGCTAAAATTTTTTTAAATATCTTCATAAGTAAAACCTCCTTCTTTGTTCTTGTTTTATGGATAAATGTATAATATATGAGAGCCTACCCCTTTACTACTATCTCAGGGGTAGTTATTTGCAAAAAAGCCGGGGTAGTTTTGTGTAGGTAAGTAGGGTAGGAAGGCCTGTTTTACGCTGTTTTAAGGGCGAGTGCCAGGAAAAAGTAATTGTTCGGTGGGATGCAAGAGATTATAATTATACTTGTAATAAAAAATGTTTTTTGTATCGAGTGAATACCAATCATAAATTAACAAAAAGATTGATATTCCATTCATTCATTACTCAATATAATTATACTGCTTGTGTCAATAGAAGAAAATCTCAATATAAAGAATTTACATTGAATGGTTA
>JAFUFI010000005.1 GCA_017469945.1 Lachnospiraceae bacterium
ACTAAGGCGGGGGCAACATTTTCTAGTAGATATGTCAAGTGTTTTTTATAAAAAAACGCAAAAAAATCAGAGGCTGGTTGCCTCTGATTAAAGAAACTATATATTTAATCCCGGGAGCGAGTCTTATCTAAATGACATTGACCCCGTCCCCCTGTGTCATTTTTGTGGCATGCTCAGTCTTTCGAGAGTGGTAGTTGTGCGATGACAATCGCGACGAACATAAGAAGGCATCCGACAATCTCTCTTGCGGTGAGGCTCTGATGTAGAATAAGCCATCCTGCGATGGTACCGAAAACGGCCTCAAAGCTCATAATAAGGGATGCGATTGTAGGGTTAAGTCCGGGCTGAGCGACAACCTGAAGAGTATAAGCAACTCCGCTTGAAAAGACGCCGGCGTAAAGAATAGGTATCCACGCGTTCCATCCCGCAAAGTCCATGATCCAGCCTCCGAATCCTCCTCTTGCTGGTACGTCAACAAAAAGGGCGGGAATTACGGACAAAACACCGCAGACAAAGAATTCTATTGCGGAGAGCCTTACCGGATCCATCTCCGGACTAAAGTAATCGATCAAAAGAATCTGTACAGAAAACAGAAAAGCCGATGCGATAAGCGCAAGATCCATCCACTGAAGGAAGAATCCGCCTTTCATACAAAGAAAATACATTCCGGCAAGGCTTATCAATACTCCAAGCCAGATATTCCAGCCGCATTTTTTTCTGAAAAACAATCCAAGAATCGGCACAAGAATTATATAAAGCGCCGTGAGAAATCCCGCCTTGGAAACCTGAGCCCCGAGATAGATCCCAACCTGCTGAGCATTTGCGGCAAAAAATAGCGAAAGCCCCACAAGACCTCCTCCGATCCAGAGCTTCTTGCGATCAGCTTTGTTTGCAGGCTTTTTCTTTGATAATCCCAATTTGTCCAAAAGAAAAATTACCGGCAATAACACAGCCGATCCGATAAGAAAGCGGACAAAGTTGAAAGAGAAGGGTCCTACCGCATCTCCTCCCGTGGTCTGAGCCACGAAAGCCACTCCCCAGATTGCTGCTGTTAATGCCAGTAATAACGAACTTCTTATTTGTTTCGATCGCATAACGCGGGTACTACTCCTTAAACATTCAGAATTGACCTGAGGAAACTCTGAGTTCTCGGATTCTCGGGATTGTTGAAAATCTTCTCCGGGCTTCCTTCCTCAGCGATGATTCCGTCAGCCATAAATAATACCCTATCCGCCACCTCTTTTGCAAATCCCATTTCATGGGTTACAACGAGCATGGTCATTCCGTCATTTGCAAGATCCTTCATAACCTGCAGTACATCTCCCACAAGCTCGGGATCAAGAGCTGATGTAGGCTCGTCAAAAAGCATGATCTCAGGCTTCATGGCAAGAGCTCTTGCTATAGCGACGCGCTGCTGCTGACCGCCGGATAAGCGGTTCGGATACTCGTTTGCCTTTTCCGCAAGTCCGACCTTTTTAAGAAGCTCCATCGCTTCTGCCTTAACGATCTCTTTGTCCTCATGCTTAACCTGTACAGGTGCAAGACAAACATTTTCAAGCACAGTCTTGTGAGGGAAAAGATTGAATCTCTGGAAACACATTCCCATCTCAAGAAGAAGCTTTTGCTGAGTCTTTTTGTCTATTCTTTCAACAGTACGATCCTTTTCGCGATGCAAAAAAAGGTCTCCCTTTATAAAGATCTTTCCCGAGGATATCTTCTCAAGCTGATTTAAAGAGCGCAGATATGTTGATTTTCCGGCACCGGAAGGGCCGATTATACATATAACTTCACCCTTTTTAACCTTAAGATTTATATCCTTTAAAACGACCAGATTACCGAAATTCTTGCTGACATGCTCGGTTTCAAGTATATATTCGTAATTTTCCATAGCCTGCCTCCTTACTCGTAGAGCGAGAATTTCTTCTCGATCGCATTAAATATCCATGTGAAAAAGGCCGTGATTATCAGGTAGATCACAAGGGCGGGCAAGAAAACGATATATGAGATCTCGCTTGTCATGATATTTTTTGAAATCGTTGTAATATCCATCAGCGAAATCGCGAATACCAATGACGCATCCTTTAACATCATAATGAATTCGTTACAAACCGGGGGCACCATTCTGCGGACTGACTGAGGTATGATGATAAGGCGCATCGTCTGTCCGTAGGAAAGTCCGAGAGCCTTGGCCGCTTCGTGCTGTCCTTTTTCTATCGACTGGATCGCAGCGCGGACTATCTCCGCACAGTAGGCTCCGGAGTTAAGTCCGTACGCGATAAGAGCCGCTATAAATGCACCCTTGTAAACCGCCTGATTGTCGGCCGCGCTAAAAAGGTCTCTCCAGGCAAATCCAAACACTGCGGGAAGGGTATAGTAGATCACAAAAAGCTGGATCATAAGAGGAGTTCCCCTAAAGAAAAAGATGTATCCCGAGCAAAACTTGCTCAGCACCTTATTCTTCGATATCTTTCCGAGAGCAAGGAGCGTTCCCAAAACAACACCGATAAGAGTCGATGCCGTGGTCAAAAAGAGCGTGAGCTTTGCGCCGTGGAGGATATTCTCTCCGCAGCCGAGCATACGGTAAGTATAATTTACCATCTGGCCCGCGAACTTTCCAAAGCCTTCATCAGCCTGGAAAGCTTTTCCTACAAAGCCAACATACTTTTCTGTAATCTCCTTGGCGCCGGAGGTTGAAAACGAGCAGTAGTTCACGATTATAAGGCTGTTGTAAGTGACGGTAACTCTTTTTCTTGAGCTGCTCTCGTCAGCCTTTATCATCTCCTGCATCTCGGGCGAAGCCATCGCCTTCATATCCGCTTCCGACGGCTTAAGAAAGGACAGAACAATACATACAGCGATGATTATCAGTACAACCACCCACGTAATCATTGTCCTTTTTTTCCAATTTTTTATATCGAATAATCCTTTAAGAAAACTCTTCATATTCTATCCAATCGATTTCGCTTAATATGCGTTTCTGATAAAAGTAATCTTTACTTACTCAGTAACTCCGAACCAGTAATCGTAAGTTTCTGCGATGTATCCGTCTGCTTCCATACCTGCAAGAGCCCAGTCAACAGCTTCCTTTAAAGCTGTGTTCTGAAGACCCATAGCGATTCCGAACTCCTCAGCTTCGGTCTCATCCTTGTAAGCGTAGATATACTTGTCTGGGTTCTTTGCAAGATAACCGTCGGCTACAGTAGAGTCAACAAGTACTGCATCAACTTCTCCGTTGTCAAGCTGGGTAAAGCAGCTTAAAATCTTCTCATTTGCAACTACTTCAACATCAATTGTTCCGGTTGACTTATAGTCGCTGATAAGCTCGTCCGAAGTAGTTTCCTTCTGAACGGCAACAGTCATACCGTCAAGATCGTTAAAGCTCTTGATCTCCTTGGTATCTCCTGCCTTTAAGATGACAGCCTGATAGTTTGCAATGTAAGGAGTTGAAAAAGCCATGCTCTCCTGACGCTCAGCGGTAATGGTGCATGCGGAACAAACAAGATCGTAGTTGTTGTCGATTCCGGCAAAAATTCCGTCCCATGCGGTATTGATGATGTTTACCTCAAGACCGAGTCTTCTTGCTACTTCGGTAATAATATCAACGTCGTATCCGATAGGAGTAGTTCCGTCTTCCGCAAAATCCTCAAAAGGAGGGTATCCTACTTCGCATCCTACGCTGAGCTTTCCTTCGCTCATAAGCTTTACGTTGCTAAGATCGTAAGAAGCTGCATCTGCTACGGCTTCATTTGCTGCATCATCTGCCTGTGCCTCTGATACTGCCGCTGTGCTTGTATCACTTTCCGCTGCGCCGTCAGATGCACTCTTTCCACATCCTGCAAGTACGCCAAGGCTTAAAGCAGCCACACCTAAAATTGAAATCACTCGTGTTAATCTTTTCATCTTTTCCTCCTAAATATATGCATATACTCTGCATATTTAATAACATAGCCCGCCACTTTATTCATAGTATTTATTGCGTTAGCAATTTACTCTGTTAAAGCAAGAAGCCAATAAAAAAAGTGCCGTGTGCGGTGCACCCTTGCACTAATTCTTTGTAAAATATAGTATCTTTTTCTTATTATGTCAATATATTTCTGTATTTTTCAAATTAATAATTATGCATTATGACACAGGGGGACGGGGTTGGGGGTTCATAGTCAGAAAATTCCTTGATTATCCTATATTATTCTGATTATGACCCCCCAACCCCGTCCCCCTGTGTCATTTTTATGGTATAATAGATGCGATTTTATCAAATAAGGCGGACAAAAATGAGAGTACTTAATGAAGCTAAAACGAAACGACACAAACTCACCTCAACCCAGGTCATAGCCTTGGGCTTTCTCGCTGCTATTTTCCTCGGTTGCCTGTTTCTTCTGCTTCCTTTTGCAACTGCTCGCGGACAGCATACCGGTTTTATGACCGCCCTGTTTACCGCAACGACATCCATTTGCGTGACCGGGCTTGTCGTTGTCGACACATTTTCCCACTGGTCTTTCGCAGGCCAGTTTATAATCCTGCTTCTGATACAGATCGGCGGTTTTGGAGTCATCACGCTCTACTCAATGATCATGATGTTTATGAAGAAAAAATTCTCCCTGAGCACAAGGCTCCTGATTCAGGATTATTACAATCTTGATTCTATTTCAGGGCTCATCAAATTCCTCAGAAGAGTCATTAAAGATACGCTTATCGTCGAAGGCGCAGGTGCTGTCTTGTACTCTTTCTTTTTCATCCCCAGATTCGGCTTCTTTAAAGGCCTCTGGATTTCAATATTCAACGCTGTTTCCGCTTTCTGTAACGCCGGAATGGACGTGATCGGACCCAATTCGCTTATTAATTATAAGACCAATATCTTTCTGAATATCGTTACAATTACCCTTATCGTCCTCGGCGGTCTGGGCTACGTTGTCTGGTTTGATTTTATTGAAAACTTTAAGCGATCTTTGAAGCATAAATACAGCCCGAGAGCATTTTGGCTACGCCTCGGCGAGCATTCCAAACTTGTATTATTCCTTACGGTTTTCTTCCTGATATCCGGAACAATACTTGTTCTTTTCTTCGAGTGGAACAATCCCGAAACCATCGGCAATCTTCCCATAGGACAGAAAATCCTTGTAAGCTTTTTCCAGTCTGTAACCTTTAGAACAGCCGGATTCGCTACAATTCCGCAGGAAGCCCTAACGCCCTCCACATGCCTCGTGGGCTGTATATATATGTTTATCGGAGGCTCCCCCGTCGGTACAGCCGGCGGAATCAAAACTGTCACTATTTTTGTTGTTTTACTAAATGTCTTCAGCTTTATAAGGAACCGAACTGAGCCCGTAGTCTTTAGCCGCTCCGTTTCAGAAAAGCTCATTGCAAAAGCAAGCGCAATCGTAATGTCAAACCTGCTTCTTACGGTAGTTTTGATAATTGCGCTGATTCAGACAACCCACGTCCCCGCCCTTTCAGCTGCTTACGAAATCTTCAGCGCAACAGGAACCGTAGGTCTTTCAAGAGGACTGACAGGCAGTCTGAACTCCGCGGGAAGGATCATAGTTATGATCGGCATGTACGCCGGAAGAATCGGCCCCATATCCATGGCACTTTTCTTCAGTACAAGGCGCTCCGATAAAAACGATATCATATTCTCAAGCGGACATTATATTGTTGGATAGCTGAAAAAATACTTACTCATTTAAGATTTGCATAAAGGAGAATTCACATGAAATACAATTCATTCGTAGTTTTTGGTCTTGGAAAATTCGGCCAGGCGGTAGCTGACAAGCTGATAGATGCCGGCGCAGATGTGATGGTTGTAGACAATAATGAAGATGTTATAGAGGCTTACTCGTCAAAAGCGACCTCCGCGATAGAGGCCGATCTTACAGACCCCGCAGCCATCAAGGCCCTCGGAATCTCGAATATCGAATGCGCCGTTGTTGCTATGGGTATGAGCCTCGAAGCAAGCATCATGTGTACAATGGTTGCAAAGGAAAGCGGCGTAAAATGGGTCGTTGCCAAGGCCGGAAATGACCGTATGGGCTCCGTCCTTTCAAAGATCGGTGCGGATGAAATCATCTTCCCCGAGGAAGAAAGCGGTGTCCGCACAGCCCGCAGCCTCCTTACAAACAATTTCCTCGAGTATTTCGAAGTAAGCGATGACATCTGTCTTATCGAGATGCTCCCTAAGGAAAAATGGGTCGGCAAATCCCTTAAGGAGCTTAATCTCAGAAAGAAATTCGGACTTAATGTTGTAGGAATCCGTGACGGCGTCGTAAACGAATTCGTCGATCCCGATGTTCCTCTTAAAAAGGACGAGACCCTTCTTATCCTGATTCACAAAAACAATCTCTCAAAGCTCGACAAAAACGCAGTTATCTAGAAATTGCGGCTTTTTACTTAGTTACATTCTCGGGAAGATAACAGATTACATGATCTTCCTGCTGATAATTCCTGCCGGGGAGGCATTTAAAAGGATGCTGCCTTGCCTCTCCGCCAAAGTAAAAGTAGGGGCTGTCAAATTCATTTTTGCCTTCCACGATTTCCTGTGCCCCGTTTCGCATGCATCTAAGCAGCGAAATATCGTCAAAGTCATGAGCATGACCATGCAAAATCAGATCGGCCTCGTTTTCGAGGAACATGATCCTGTCAAGATTTTCAACTATCTCGCTCATAGGAGGACAATCCGGAAACATTGCCCAAAGATGGTGGTTTACACTGTCGCCGGTAAAAAGGATCCTCTCTTCCGGCAGAAGAAGCACAATCTGGCCCGGAGTATGCCCCGGATTCTCATAGATTTTCAGATGTCTTCCTCCAAGGTCGAATTCATCTCCCTCTTTTACAAACTTGAACTTTGAAAGATAAGGAATACTATCCTTCTCCCTACGCATCTGTACAATCTTCGCGTAATCGGGATCTTCCTTCTCCTTTTCCCGGCAAAAATCTATAAATTCCGGCTCATGATTAAACTCTTCCGCAAGTTTTAGATCTCCCGGATGAATATACACTTCTTCAAAATAAATATTTCCGTGCACATGGTCCGGGTGTCCATGGGTATTGATGACGTCTACGGGCTTGTCCGTCAGTTTTTCAACTTCTTTTTTAAGGTTCACATGCCCGTTCATGGTATCAATCAGCAGAGCCCTTTCGCTGCCCACAACAAGATACCCCGTAGACTCATGATCCTCATCAAGTAAAAATATCCCCGGCCTCATCTCTTTAATATAAAGCTTACCCTGTTCCATTTTTCTACCTCTCCGCCATCAAAAAGCTACAACCTTATTCTACCAAACTTCCCCCAAAATTCCATCCCCTTTTGACCCCCGGGGACGGAGTTGCTGTGTCAAAGTCAGAATTTAATTAAACTTTTCTGACAATGAACCCCCAACCCCGTCCCGGGGTGTCAAAAATATTTTTGCATATTATATTTGACATATTATTTTGTATATGTTATTTATGTAATATAACTTGATATTATTTCTGAAGTAATATCGCTTAAGCGCATTAGGTTTAATCACAAAGGAGGCCCACTATGCCAAAGAAAAACGAAGCTGTATCCCACCCCATCACACCTGAAGACCACAAGAAGCTCGATACTTCAAAGCACCCAAGCGTCAATGAGACCCTGGGCTTCCCCGTAGGCGACGCTTTTGACGAAGCTATTACTTCGATTTTGGAGAGCGACGCCGAGGAAAACGGCGAAACCGTTGTCATAGCTTTGGTAGATCTCGACAATTTTGCCCGTGTAAACAAAGAATTTAGCACGGCTGAAGGAGACAGAGTCCTCATAGAATCAGGTAAATACATAGCTTCTATGACCGGCAAAGGATCTAAAGTTTTCCGCATCGGCGGCGATGAATTTGGAGTTATTTTCAAAGGATGTGAAGAACGCGAAGATATCTTCCTTCGTTTGGAAGAGATGCGTAAGAATTTCAATGTGACGCTTCCGGATAAATCCGTTATGACTATGACCATCGGTATGGCAACCGCTTTCGAGGACGCCAACCGCTGTGCAGAGCTTATAAGAAAAGCTGACGGCGCTTTATACCGCGCAAAGATCGGTGGACGCAACAAGGTTGCAATGGCAAAGGAAGAGAAAATGATCCCCAAGACCGCTCACTTTACACAGGACCAGCTTAAGCGCCTCAACAAGCTCAGCAAGCGCGAGGACATCGGCGAAGCAATCCTCCTTCGCGAAGCCCTGGATATGCTGCTCAAAAAATATGACGTATAAAATGACCCCCCGGGACGGAGTTGCTGTGTCATAGTCAGAATTCAATCAAACTTTTCTGAAAATGAACCCCCAACTCCGTCCCCCCGGGTCATTTCTTTACGGTAGGCATCAGCTCTTCTTTATGGAGATTGAGCCTGTGCCTTCTTTCAATCTCTTCTACCGCTTTCATGTCAGAAACCTGCTCACCGGAAATATATGAATCGAGGAAATCGTAAGTAAACCCAAGGTTATCCTCATCAGTCTTTCCACAAAGCCCATCAGATGGCGCCTTGTGTACAAGTTCCCCGGGGAGCCCAAGTTCATCACCTATGGCAAGAACTTCTCTTACAAGGAAATTTCCAAGAACGGAGAAGTCACCGGCCGCATCTCCAAACTTTGTTGAATAGCCGACATAGTTTTCAGACCGGTTGCAGGTGTTGATGACTCTGCCGCCGTTTGGTAAAGACTGGGCTATAGCATAAAGAGTGGTCATTCTTACCCTGGGAGGTATATTGATAATGGCGTCTTTCGATAAAGGCATCAGCGCTCCTAACCTGTCTTCCAGTCCCTTTACCGCATCGGCGATATTAACCACATAATGCTTTATATCAAGCAGTTTGCAGACCATATAGGAATCTTCAATATCACTCTGCTCTCCGTTAGGCATGAGGACTCCGATCACTCTGTCTTTGCCTAGCGCCTTTACAAGAAGCGCTGCAGTTACCGACGAGTCCTTACCTCCGGATATTCCGAGTACAGCGCTCGCTTTCGGACCATTTTTATCAAACCAGTTTCTTATCTGTTCTACGATACTGTCAACTGTGTTCTTAGCGTTCATACTTCATCCTCCAATCAATGCATCTTTGCAGATACTCAACATACTCCGGATTCTTACACATTCCCTTTCCGGAAATGTCAGAGATTTTTGCCACATCCTGTCCGTTACAAGCAGTTGTCTTCATTACAATATTAAGAGCAGGGGCGCTGGTGTCGTTGGAAAGGTAGGTTCCGATTCCGAAAGCAACCTTTGCTCTGCCCGTAAAGTATCTGTATATCTTATCCGCCCTTTCAAAATCCAGGCTGTCGGAGAAAAGAAGCGTCTTTGTCCGTGGATCGATTCCAAGGCTCTCATAGTGCTTTATCATCTTATCTCCCCATTCAATCGGATCGCCGGAATCATGACGGACCCCGCTGAATAAAGTAGCATATGTAAGCTGGAAATCCTTAAGGAAACAATCAGTAGTAATAGCATCAGTAAGCGCTGTGCCGTTAAGAACCCCGTACTCCTTTACCCAGGCATCGAGGGCATACCAGTTGGAATATGCGGGATTGTGCTTGTGATTGCCTTGGCCTACACACATGATCCACTCGTGTGCCATTGTTCCCACCGGAGTAAGGTCAAACTTCTTTGCAAGGTATACATTGGATGTGCCCACAAAGGTACTTGCGCAGTGAAGAGTTTCATTCAGATGACTGAACTTTTCAACGGCAAGTTCCTGCGCTTCTTCGGACAAACGCCTGCGAAGTCCGAACTCGGAAAATATCCCGGCATACAACTTTCCTGTACGAAGCGCGTCGTACTTGGCATCAAGCCTTTCCTTGAAGCTCTGAAGAAGTTCGTCATAATCATACTGCATTTTGAAGTATACTTCATTTACAATAGCAAGAGTAGGAATCTCATACATGGAGGTATTGAGCCAAGTCCCCTTTGTCTCGATAGTAAGTCCACACTCGGCATCGGTACCGATCTCGAAATCTTCGTATCTGGGTTGCCAAAGTCTTAAAAAGTCCACATAAGAGCCCTTGAGCCACTTGATATTATCAAGGTAAGCAAGTTCATCTTCGGTAAAACGAAGCCCGCAGTAAGCCCTTATCTGTTCCTTGATCTCTTCTACCATCCCTTCCGTAAACTTAACATCCTTATTTCTGCACTTGAATGACCAGGTTGTTTTGTATCCCGGAAACTGATGGTAGATTGCCTGACCCATTGAAAACTTGTAAAGGTCTGTTTCAAGCAGACTGTTTATGATCTGTTTAATCTTCATGTTTTCATTCTCCTTTAAGCATATAAGCTTAATCCCTCTGTCATCTCCACGCCTCACTACCCTGTCCGGTAACCTTAATCCGGATTGCCTTCATTGCATTAAGGGCGGTATCGTGCGATTCAGGAGTTACACCTGCGCCGGCATATATACAGCAGGTGGCTGGACGAACCCAGCATCTCACGTTTCTCGCAAATCTGTTTTTGATAATTGTAGAACATCTCGAAGTTCTCATCGTCAAGACTAAAATCCGGACGTCTTTCCGCCACTTCCAGCACATTATCAACTGCCACGGTGGTCAGATGCTCTACAGGCTTTTCACTAAATAGTTCTTCGAATTCCACAATGTCAAACCCGGTAAACAGCTGCTCCGGGAAATGACGCACCTTGCCTTCTTCATCAAAGTTTTCCTGATAGCCATGAGTAAAGCTTTCCCATTGATATAGATAATTGGTCACCATAATGGCATGTACCGAGAGAAATGCTACCAAAAGCACGCCGCCCCGTTTCGTCACACGGATAGCCTCGTTTATGGCTCTATGCTGGTCCTCAGGGCTGTACAGATGATACATAGGGCCAAATAGCAGTGTAATATCAAATGTCTCATCAGCAAATCTGCCAAGGTCTAAAGCATCTCCCCGGATAGCCTCCATATTCCGGAGATTCTCTGCCTTATTTGCTAATATATTATAGTTGGATTCTACCAGTTCAACGGCCTTCACTTCATAGCCTTCCTCTGCAAGAGCCTTGGAGTATCTGCCGGTTCCGGCGCCGATATCCAGCACCTGCATACCCGGTTTCAGATACCTGTGGATATAATCCATAGTCAGCCGATACTCCAACTGTCCCTGTCTGCTCCCTATCAGGCGTTCCTCCTCCCTATACCGGCTGTAAAAGTCACTTACAATCTCCACTCTTTCTCCCATGTTGTCAATCTCTCCTTTGCAATTCGCTGAATGAACCCCCAACCCCGTCCCCCTGTGTCATTTTTTCCCTTTTCAGAAAAATCATATTATATTTGTTATTATTCCGTAAATGACAAAGGGGAGCGAAAACAGCAAAGCGAATCTGTTTTTCTGATATACCTTTACGGAAAGTATTGCCAAAGCAAAAGCAAGCGTCAAATATAGCGTAAAAAACGTTCTGATCCCTGACACCCAAACAGTCGGCGAAAATCCCATGACTATTCTTGACATTAATCCCGTTCCTAGGACAAGAATCACGATCCATAAAATAGCCTTTTCTTTGCTTAGGATCAAGACTAAAACAATGATAACGCAAATGAGCTGAACCAAGAACAGAACATCCGGCCAAAGGCTCTTAGGATCAGCCAAACTCGGATTTGTTCCCGTACATATAAACGGATCATTCGCATTAAACTCAAGGGGCGGGATCTTCAGATTATCAAACCTGACAAAGAGAAAAATGATATTAATAACGATCGGCACCGCACCTATTATTTTACCCATACCGCTCTTTATACAGATTACTGCGGCCAAGAATATAAATCCCCAGAATAAAAAGCCAAATGGATCAAGAGGCCTGTTGAGATTCTGCATTGTGGAAGAAAATCCGAGTTCAATCTTATTAAACAAGGTCAGGTTTTCAAAACCCGGGAACCACGTGGCAGTCTCCTGCGCCATTCTAAGGTCATTTCCGGGACACAGGAATATATTCAAAAAACCAAGAAAATCAATAAATAACAGTACAAAAAAGAATCCGTTTATTCTTTTATACTTTTTATAATACCTAAAAATGTTTAAAAGAATAAATACCAATGCGATAGGACAAGAAATCTCCTGACATACGCAGTATAAAAGAGATATAACACTGATCAATGATTCAAGAATACTTATTTTTCCCTTGATCACAAGCTTATTCATCAGATATATAACAAGAATAATAGCAGAAGCGGTCCATACATAATTAACGGTAGTTGATACCCATCCTGCTCCATAAAACATTTCTTTTCTGAATGCATACAAAGAGAAAACAAAAAAGGCATGTATAATAAAGGACAGCTTTTTACCGTATAAATTCTCTATCAAACGAGACAGCAAAAACACTCCTCCTGCATATACAAAGGAAGTTAGTATTTTCCATAAAAGTATATGTTTTACAAGAAAATATTGCAGAGCCTCAATCAGAACACGTGAAGACCAAAGAAGGTATCTTTCCTTAATGTACCGGCCAAAGGGAATGGTAGAAGCTTTTTCCGCAAACCACAGATCATCTCCCACCCTTCCTGCTTTTGCTATGCTAAATACAACATAGACAGAAACCATCAAAGAAATATATACGATTATATCAGTATTCTTTTTTACCCAATCTTTCATATTACTCCTATTTAATAAAAAACTATATACTCCTTTAAATCTTACACTTACTCGGTTCTACAGTCGGCGTCAAATATACAGCAGGTGACTAGATGAACCACCACCCCGTCCCCCTGTATCATTTTCGGTAGTCGGGGACGCCGATACGCTCTGCGGCAAGTTCAAAGTATTTTTCTTTGATGTTGGGCCAAACGTCATATTCTCCTGCTTCGTCGGAAAGGCGGATTGCTTCCTCAACGAGCCGCGCGCTATTATCGACGCCGGTTAAAAGGATCTGGATATTACTGTTTATAAACCAGGGAGCTTTATCAATTAGGCCACTGGAATATATATCAGCCACCACCTTTTTGTTATCGTAAGGAATACGTAGAAACTCAGGCTTCCAGACAACTTTTCCGTCTAAAACCTCATCCATAAGTATCATACACTGCGCAAATCCGGCATCACCAATGGATATTCCTACGCAGCCCGTGTTGAAATAGTACTTTCCGTTATACTCGTATCGCCCCGGAAAATGGGTATGGGCGCAGAGCAAGTAATCCTCTTCTATGTGGTCCAGCCAATATCGCGCCTTTTCGCTTCTTAGCTGAATCAGCTCCCTGCTGCTTTCCGGGGAGCCGTGGCAGCATCTGATCTCCGGATAACCGGGCTTTGCGTACTTAAAGGTAATAGGCAGAGAATCAAAGAAATCAAGATCTTTCTCCGCTAATTGTTCATATGTGAAAAGCAGATTGCCGCTGGCGGAATTGTAACTCCACTTCCTTTCATCCATACCATCCTTAAGGGCTTTTCGCTGGTCAAGCATATACTCCTCGCGATTGCCCCGTAAAAAAAGGCAGGTGTGACTATTCATAAATTCATATAAATAGTCCAGAGTCTCCCTTGCATACGGCGTATCCGAAACGTAATCTCCCAAAAAAAGATACTCATCGCACCCTTCCTTTTCAAGATACTTTACACACTCCTTAAAAGCTATTATATTGCTGTGTATATCAGAAATAACGCCGATCTTCATCCGGTTCTCTTTGCACCTGCCTATAGCAATTTTCTCGCTTTATTATATCACAATAGGTTCAAAACTTAATAGCAACAATGCCAGAACTGAGATTCAAGTTCTACAACAATCTCGCCCTTATCGGAAATCCTCTGTGCAAATACTGACTTGATCTTTTCGTACTTAGCCTCAAAAAGCTTAGTATTATCCGGTAAATATTCTATCATCTTGTCGAACAGATCATCAGCCGAATCATAGTGCCAACGGTTAGTTAATTTCACTGGCTCTACTTTTCCGAAATGTCTCTCGAGCATTTCTCTCATAGCCTTGTTTTTCGCAGTCTGATCGGCTATTTTAGCGTCTATGAAATCCGTTTTTACTCCTATTTCCTCAAGAACATCTTTAAAGAAATAATTCCAATTGCTGATATTTCCGCCATTAAATGAAAAGATTCCATTTTCATCAAGAACCTTTGAAGCCCTCTCCACAAGCGCTTCCGGATTCTTAAGCTGGTAATCAATATAGTGCGCCACAATAAGGCTGTACTTTTGATCCGCATTTATCTTATCCCAGGATTTCTCCTCCTCGAGATCATTAAAATCAAGGGAAATCTCAACACCTTCCGGAAGTGAATCCTTGTTTTCATCAATAAATCCGGCAAAGTTATCTTCCCAGCTTCCGTGCACATCTACGCCGAAGACTTTAGTTCCTTTAGGAATCACAGACCAGTTATTTCTCCAAAGCTTAGCGAATCCGCAGCCAAGATCGAGAACTTTCTCATTTTCCTTTATATTCAAAGATCTGAAGATTTTCTCATACCAGTCCTCCTCGGCGGCAGTGTGCTTAAGGGCGTTCCAGTGTCGCTCGTCCGCTTTCTGGTCAAGACTGATGTTCTGAACCATTAAGGCCACGTCATCCCAGTCAAGCTTGTTATCATCTTTTCTGTCAAAAGTACGATTTATGGCGTCTATAACCTTCTGAATCTGATAGCGCTTCTCCTCCATATTCTTTAACTGGATACGAAGCGCCTCCTCGATATCCACCGCATCACCCGCAACAAGATTATCCCTTATCTCCTCAAGAGAAAAACCGATCTGCTTTAAGGCTACAATCTTTTCAAGAATCTGAAGTGAAGCCTCATCATAAAGTCTGTAGTTTCCCTCCGAGTAATCCGCAGGTTTTAAAAGACCCTTCTCATCGTACAAACGTACCGCCTTCTGTGATACTCCTGCTGCTTTTGCAATTTCACCTGATGTCATCTTTTTGTCCATATCGGGGACCTCCTTTTCTTATTATAACCTAACCTTAAGGGGTTCCCCAAGGGGAGAGTCAACTTGTTTTTTTATTTTTTTACCGGCCCATAGTATTTTTTGCATGCGCGGGAGCCACAGGCTTCATCCCCGCATGTTCGCTATTTTACCTCAAAGCATGCGGTATGACACAAGTTACATCCCCGCATGCCTACTGCATGCCTCGGCGGCATGAGTTTCAGGCATTTTGCTGCCACCGCATGCTTTCCATCCTAGTCAAAAGCACGCGTCTGTTTAATATGCTGGCATCCGCATGCTAAGTGCCTTACCTAAAAGCATGCGGAGCACCACAAGCTTAGATTCCGCATGCCGTCTGACTACGCAAGGAACATGTTTTTTGAACGTTTAGCTCGATTCACATGCTTTTCCATTATCTAAGCGCCCTCAAAAATGCTGCGCTTTTCCTCGTGCCGCGTCTGTCGCCGCTTGTCGGAACACTGAGCTAAGCGCCCTCAAAAATGCTACGCATTTCCTCGGTCGCGGGCATTCGCTAAATGCTTTTTTGCGCGAACTCGAAAAAGCTGCGCTTTTCCTCGTGCCGCGTCTGTCGCCGCGACACTTCATGAAATAAAAAAAGCTCAGATTCAAGCAAGCTTGATCTGAGCTTTTTATTATTTCATTTGAGTTCGCTTCTCGTTACTCGCGACTATTCGATGATGGAAGCAACACGTCCTGAACCTACAGTACGTCCACCCTCACGGATAGCGAAGGTAAGTCCCTGCTCCATAGCGATGGGATGGATGAGCTCGATGGTCATCTCGATGTTGTCTCCGGGCATACACATCTCGGTGCCTGCAGGAAGCTCGCAAACGCCGGTAACGTCAGTTGTTCTGAAGTAGAACTGAGGACGATAGTTGTTGAAGAAAGGAGTGTGACGTCCACCTTCGTCCTTGTTAAGAACGTATACCTGAGCGGTAAACTTCTTGTGGCAAGTAACGGTGCCGGGCTTAGCTACAACCTGACCACGCTCGATGTCGGTTCTGTTGATACCACGAAGGAGTGCTCCGATGTTATCACCAGCCTGTGCCTCGTCAAGGAGCTTACGGAACATCTCGATACCGGTGATAACGGAAGTTCCCTTCTCTTCCTTGATACCAACGATCTCAACGGGATCGTTAAGGTGAAGAGTACCACGCTCTACACGTCCGGTAGCAACAGTACCACGTCCGGTGATGGTGAATACGTCCTCAACAGGCATAAGGAAAGGCTTATCAGTATCTCTCTGAGGATCAGGAATGTAAGAGTCAACAGTGCTCATGAGCTCCATGATCTTGTCTCCCCAAGGTCCGTTAGGATCCTCAAGAGCCTTAAGAGCTGAACCCTTGATGATAGGGCATCCGGTAAATCCGTACTCTTCAAGCTGCTCGGTGATTTCCATCTCTACGAGCTCAAGAAGCTCTTCATCGTCTACCATGTCGCACTTGTTCATGAATACTACGATGTAAGGAACGCCTACCTGTCTGGAAAGAAGGATGTGCTCCTTGGTCTGAGCCATAACACCGTCGGTAGCTGCTACAACGAGGATAGCACCATCCATCTGAGCTGCTCCGGTGATCATGTTCTTAACGTAGTCAGAGTGGCCGGGGCAGTCAACGTGTGCATAGTGACGCTTCTCGGTCTGATACTCAACGTGTGCGGTAGAGATTGTTATACCACGTGCTCTCTCTTCGGGAGCCTTGTCGATGTTCTCAAAATCAACCTTTGCATTTCCGGGAACTCTCTCAGCGAGAACCTTGGTGATAGCTGCGGTTAAGGTAGTTTTACCATGGTCAACGTGGCCGATGGTACCAATGTTGCAGTGGGCTTTAGTTCTTTCAAATTTCTCTTTAGCCATTTCTTAAAACTCCTTTTCATAATAAATTTTAAGGTTATATATTTTCCGGCCGCAGTGCAAATTGCGCTTACGGCGCTTACTGTCGGCTAAATTCAATTATATTAAAGAATTTAGCCGATTTCAAGTGTTTATTGATCAAACAACTCAATTTTAAAGAAATAATTGTTTAACAATTACTTTCCTGCCTTCGCAGAGAGAACCTTCTCCTGAACATTCTTAGGAACGGGCTCGTACTTTTCGAAGAACATTGAGTAGTTTCCACGACCCTGGGTCTTGGAACGAAGGTCGGTTGAGTATCCGAACATCTCTGCAAGAGGAACGAATGCTCTAACGATCTTACCGCCGCCAATATCATCCATGCTGTTAACCTGTCCACGACGAGAGTTAAGGTCGCCGATAACGTCTCCCATGTACTCCTCGGGCATAGTAACTTCAACCTTCATGATGGGCTCGAGAAGAACAGGAGCTGCCTTCTGCATTGCTTCCTTAAATGCCATAGATCCGGCAATGTGGAATGCCATTTCTGAAGAGTCGACTTCATGGTATGATCCGTCGTATACGTTAGCGTGTACACCGAGTACGGGGAATCCGCCGAGGATACCTGCCTGAGCAGCTTCCTGGATACCTTCTCCGACTGCAGGGATGTACTCCTTAGGAATAGATCCGCCGACAACGGTTGACTCAAAGAGGAGTGTAGGAGGATCATTGATAAGGATGTTAGCCTTAGGATCGAAGTCAAACTTCTCGCAGTTTGCTTCCATGGGCTCGAAGTGTACCTTACAATGTCCGTACTGTCCACGTCCACCGGACTGCTTAGCGTACTTGGAATCAATATCAACAGCCTTGGTGAATGCTTCCTTGTAAGCAACCTGAGGAGCACCAACGTTAGCTTCTACCTTAAACTCACGGAGAAGTCTGTCAACGATGATCTCAAGGTGAAGCTCACCCATACCTGCGATAATGGTCTGACCGGTCTCCTGGTCAGTGTGCTGACGGAAGGTAGGATCTTCTTCAGCAAGCTTTGCAAGAGCTTCGCCCATCTTGCCCTGTGCATCCTTGGTCTTGGGCTCGATAGCAAGCTCGATAACGGGCTCGGGGAACTCCATAGACTCAAGTACGATGGGATGCTGCTCGTCGCAGATGGTATCACCGGTAGTGGTATCCTTGAAGCCTACAACGGCTGCGATATCACCGGAGTATACCTTGTCGATCTCCTGACGCTTGTTAGCGTGCATCTGCACGATACGTCCTGCACGCTCTTTCTTACCCTTTGTAGAGTTAAGAACGTAAGAACCTGCGTTAAGAGTACCTGAATATACACGAATGTATGCTAGTTTTCCTACGAAAGGATCGGTCATGATCTTGAATGCAAGAGCTGCGAAAGGCTCGTCATCGGAGCTCTTTCTTTCCTTGTCCATAACCTTATCGGGATCTTCGGGATCGAAGCCCTTGATGTTAGGAACGTCGGTAGGAGCGGGCATATACTCAAGGATAGCGTCAAGAAGCTTCTGAACGCCCTTGTTTCTGTATGCGGATCCGCAGCAAACGGGTACGGCACGGCAAGTACATGTAGCCTCACGAAGTGCCTTCTTCATCTGCTCTACTGAAGGCTCTTCACCCTCAAGATACATCATCATAAGCTCGTCATCGAGCTCGCAGCAGCTCTCTACCAGCTTCTCGCGGTACTCAGCTGCCTGGTCGGCCATATCTCCGAGGTCGTCGGTAACGGTGATGTTGTCACCCTTATCGTCGTTGTAGATATATGCCTTCATTTCGAAAAGATCGATAATACCCTTAAACTCATCTTCCTTACCGATAGGAAGCTCAAGAACAACTGCGTTCTTTCCTAAACGGGTACGGATCTGGTCTACAGCGCCATAGAAGTTAGCGCCAAGGATATCCATCTTATTAATAAATGCCATACGGGGAACGTTATAGGTGTCAGCCTGACGCCATACGTTCTCAGACTGAGGCTCAACACCACCCTTTGCGCAGAAGACGCCGACAGCGCCGTCAAGTACGCGGAGTGATCTTTCTACCTCTACGGTGAAGTCTACGTGGCCGGGAGTATCGATAATGTTGATACGATGCTCCAAGGCTCCGGGCATGGGCTTGGTCTCTTTTTCCATTGTCCAGTGACAAGTGGTAGCAGCGGAAGTGATGGTAATACCACGCTCCTGCTCCTGAGCCATCCAGTCCATGGTAGCTGTACCTTCGTGAGTATCACCGATCTTATAGTTAACACCGGTATAATAAAGAATACGCTCGGTCAGGGTTGTTTTACCTGCATCGATGTGCGCCATGATACCGATATTTCTGGTTCTCTCAAGAGGATATTCTCTTCCAGCCATGGTTTTCTCCTTACTAAATAGTCAAATAAATAATCAATGTCAGTTAATGCACAAAACAAATTAGAAACGATAGTGAGCAAATGCTTTGTTTGCTTCGGCCATCTTGTGCATATCTTCCTTACGCTTTACAGCGCCGCCGGTATTGGCAGCAGCATCAAGGATCTCGTTAGCCAGCTTGTCTACCATTGTCTTCTCTCCACGCTTACGTGAGAACATGGTAAGCCATCTAAGGCCAAGAGTCTGACGTCTCTCAGGCTTAACCTCAAGAGGAACCTGATAGGTAGCTCCACCGATTCTTCTAGCCTTACACTCAAGAGAAGGCATGATGTTGTTCATAGCCTCTCCGAAAACCTCAAGTGCAGGACGACCGGTCTTCTCTTCTACCTTTGCAAATGCTCCGTAAACGATCTTCTGAGCTACGCCCTTCTTACCATCAAGCATGATGTTGTTGATAAGCTTGGTAACTACCTTGTCGTTGTAAAGAGGATCTGCTAAAACATCTCTTTTTGCAATATGTCCTTTTCTAGGCACGGTACTTCCCTCCTTAACAAAATAATGTTAACTCATCGGTACTCACATGTGTTTCCCCAAGTGTACGTGCGGCTTTGCAGTATTTATTACTGAAAGATAAATAGCAAAAATCCAACACTTTTCTTAGTTACGTTTAGTTATTTACCGAAAACTACTTTCCTAAGATACAAGATATTTTAAATTACTTCTTGTCCTTAGGTCTCTTAGCGCCATACTTTGAACGCGCCTGCTTACGGTTAGCAACACCTGCGGTATCAAGAGTACCACGGATAATGTGATATCTGGTACCGGGAAGGTCCTTAACACGGCCGCCGCGGATAAGTACAACACTGTGCTCCTGAAGATTGTGACCTTCGCCGGGAATGTATGAAGTAACTTCGATTCCGTTTGAAAGACGAACTCTGGCAATCTTACGAAGAGCTGAGTTAGGCTTCTTAGGGGTTGCAGTCTTAACTGCGGTGCATACGCCACGCTTCTGAGGAGAAGATGCATCTACGGCCTTCTTGTGAAGAGAGTTAAAGCTCTTCTGAAGAGCGGGTGCTGTTGACTTCTTAACTGAGGTCTGACGTCCCTTTCTTACTAACTGGTTAAATGTTGGCATTTCATTTACCTTTCCTTTCTCTAGATTTACGCACAATAAAACAAGACACTTACGCGCATACTCGAATATTATAGATGCTCGCAAATGCCTTGTCAACAACTTTTCCTGACAATTAATTAAATTTTTAGTAGAACACGTGATGTCCGATCACGAGTCCGTCACGGCCGTCGTTACGCCTGAAGTGCGTCATGTCTCCGACGTTTGAAACTCCGTCAAGTGCTTCCTGTGCCGCATCGATACAGCTTTGCTTGATGCGACCGGATTCATATACCGCGTTTACCTTACCGTTAAGAGCGGGGGTAAACTGTCCGGAAGCGTAGATTACGCCGTGGATGGTATCGGGATATGCGCCGCTTCGTACGCGGTTCATAACTACCGCACCGACCGCAACCTGTCCCTCGTAGGGCTCGCCGCCCGCCTCGCACTGAATAAGGGCAGCCAAAAGAAGCTTTGTATCGGCATCAGTTGTATACTCGCCGTAGTTTACATGCCTCTTTGCCTCAAGCTCCGCAAGCTCACGGGCCTTTATCTCATCATTTGTCTCACCGTGGTCAATCTGGAATGTGATATCAACATAGCAGGATTTAACGAATCCGTCATTTCCCTCGTAGTCAACATTTATCCACTCGCCGTCCGTATCTCCGACTACTTCGTAGATCTCTCCCTTGGGAGCAAGGCAGATGACATTCGCCTCATCGTCCATTGCATCGCGGATCCTTACGGTATCGGCGTTTACTGTGGCGTAAGTTATTCCAACGCTGTGCGCCAGATTGGCGGCTTCCTCTCCGAAAAGAAGATAATCATTATTGCACCAGCCGACAACATTTCCGGACTGAACCTTTGTCCAGCCCTCGACCTGCTCGACGATATGTCCGCCGCAGTCCTTGTACATAAGTCCGAGACGATCAGCCGTAACATCGGGTGCCTCGCGCACATTCATGAACTGATGCACATTGGCCATAACAAGGTCGCTGAAGAAGGCTTCCTCTTCATCTTCTTTTCCGAGCTCTATATTTAATTCTTTGGCGGTGGCATTGATCACATCCACCGCACTTCCGCCCACAGGATCGAGTACAAGGGCAACTCCGCCCGTTATATTGTCGATAGTTCCTCTGTTTCCTGCAAAAGCGGTCGAATCGGCTTTGTCAAAATAAAGCACACCCAGCACAAGTCCCAAAACGGCGGGGATAAGCAGCTTTGACAAAACCGACCTGATCGATTCTTTCATAAATAATACCTTAACAAAAAATTACATTGTTACAAATTTGTTACGGATTATATTACAATTTATTAACTGATTTGTCAAATCAGTTGTTTTTGCTCGGCTTGTTTCCGAGGGTAAGATCAACGGTATGCTCTACGTACTGGCCGTTTTCCTGGCGCGCGTAGGTGATCTTTACGGTCGTTCCGGCTTTGTAGTACTTAAGGATATTCTGAAGATCGTCGTATGAGCTGATCTTTTCTCCGTCAAACTTTGTGATAACATCTCCGGTAAGAAGGCCTGCTGCCTTTGCCCCGCCGTCCTCGGAAACCTCAACAACGTAGATTCCTACGGGAATTCCGAAACGCTGTGAAAGGGTGTCTGTAATCTCCTGAAGGCTGATTCCGATATATCCCATCTCGCTTTCGTCAATAGGAATGCGTGTCTGCTGAACCATCATATCCGAGATGATATCCGTTACAGAGCTGATGGGAATAGCATATCCCATGCCCTCGATAGCGGTACCGCCGATCTTACTTGAGTTGATACCGATAACCTCTCCGGACATATTGATAAGAGCTCCGCCCGAGTTTCCGGGGTTGATTGCCGCATCGGTCTGGATGTAGGTTCCCGTACTTCCGTCGTCCATTGTAAGCTCTCTGTTAACGGCGCTGACAATACCGGTTGTAACGGACTGGCCGTATCCGAGTGCGTTTCCGATGGCTACTACCTGCTCGCCGAGCTTGACATTCTCGCTGTCACCGATGGCTACGATCCTGATGGCATCTTTTGTGGAGTCCTCAACATCTGTCTTTTGAACCGCGATAACGGCTACATCCATCGATGCGTCGCGGCCCTTTATATAAGCTGACGCCGTACTTCCGTCTACAAAAGTAACCTCAAGGGAAAGGGGATCTTCAACTACATGGTTGTTGGAAACGATAAGGTACTCCGTATCTGTCTGAGCAATGATAAATCCGGATCCGCTGGCCTCCGCAACGCTTGATGACTGGGCTCCGCCTCCGAAGTAATAGCTGTAAATATCATTTCCGTAGGTGTAGGTATATTCCTTTTTGATTGAAACCATTGCGGGCATTAAAGCTTCCGCAACTTCGGATACATCGCCGCTTCCCGTAAGTCCTGCGCTGTTTGTGATCGTATTTAAAACGGCGTTCTGACTTGCGGTTCCATTCTCGGATGACCCGGTGCTTTCAGAACCCGCCGCGCTTTCCTCAATCACAGCCTGTGCCACATCTGTCGAAGCGCTGCCGGAAGAAACCATCCCCGTTGTCTTTTGTACCGCGAAAAATCCAAGCCCTCCGAATACTCCGAAGGCAAGTCCCATAGCACCTGCGGCGGCCACCTTTCCTAAAGTATTCTTTCCTTTTTTCTTTTCGCTTCCGCTTTCGGGAGCCTTGTAATTGTCTCCGTTATAGTAATAGTTGTTGTCCATTTCTATCGCCTCTTCTTTCTAAAAAAAGCCCCGCAGCAGGTCACCGCAGGGCTTTAAATAATCTCTTTACTGACCTTACAAGTAGAAGTATAGGTCTAATTTGTGAAGAAATTGTGATGAAATTCTGTTTAATTTATAAAAAGCAAAATTTTATTCAACCGTAACGGATTTTGCAAGGTTTCTGGGCTTATCAACATCAAGTCCCTTTGCAACGGAAGTGTAATATCCGAGAAGCTGAAGAGGAATGATCGCAACGCTTCCGATGAAGTGGTCATCAACCTTGGGAATATAAACAACAAAGTCAACCACATCCTCAACATCATACTTTCCGTTTTCGGTAACGCCCATCAGGTACGCTCCGCGGCTCTTACACTCAACCATATTTGAGATAGTCTTCTCGTAAAGATCTGACTGGGTAAGAGATCCGATAACAAGGGTACCCTCCTCGATAAGGGAGATTGTTCCGTGCTTAAGTTCTCCCGCAGCATACGCCTCTGAGTGGATATAGCTGATCTCCTTCATCTTAAGGGATCCCTCAAGGCTGATGGCGTAGTCGATTGATCTTCCGATAAAGAAGATATCCTTTGCGTTAGCATACTTGGATGCGAACCATTGGATACGTTCCTTATCCTCAAGGCATTTCTCGATCTTTGAAGGGATCGTCATAAGTTCTTCTATATAATAAGTAAACTTTTCAGCATCAATCTTTTCTCTCGCCTGTCCGAGGGCAAGAGCAAGTATAAATCCGCAGACAAGCTGGCAGCTGTACGCCTTTGTAGTAGCTACGGAAATCTCAGGGCCCGCAAGGGTGTACATTACATGATCCGATTCTCTTGCGATAGAGCTTCCGACAACATTGACGATTGCAAGAGTCTTAAGTCCCTTGTCCTTAGCCATACGAAGAGCAGCAAGGGAATCCGCAGTCTCACCGGACTGGGAAATAACGATAACAAGAGCATTCTTATCAAGGCTCATCTTGCGGTATCTGAACTCTGAAGCAAGCTCACATCTGACAGGAACATCGGCGATATCCTCGATAACGTACTGAGCCTCCATTCCAACGTGCCAAGCGCTTCCGCAGGCAACAATGTAAATCTGGGAGATGTTCTTTAAATCGTCCTCTGAAAGTCCGGTCTCGGAAAGGTCGATCTTTCCGTCATTGATATACTTACTTAAGGTATCCATAACAACCTTGGGCTGTTCATGGATCTCCTTCATCATAAAGTGCTCATATCCGCCCTTTTCGGCAGCTTCCGCAGAGAACTTGATCTCTACTGCTTCCTTTTGGATCTCGTCGCCGTCAAGGTTATAAAATACTGCGCTGCCTGCGGAAATCTTAGCCATCTCAAGGTTTCCGATATAGTAAACGCTTCTTGTGTGCTTTAAGATAGCGGGAACATCGGAAGCGATAAAGGTTTCGCCCTCGCCGAGGCCGATGATCATCGGGCTGTCTTTTCTTGCAACGTAAATTTCGCCGGGATGATCCGTGAACATTACTTCAAGAGCGTAGGAACCGCGAACGCGCACAAGAGTCTTTGCGATAGCGTCGATGGGTCCCATTTTGTACTTCTTGTAATAATAATCAACAAGCTTGATAAGTACCTCGGTATCTGTCTGTGAATAGAACTGATATCCGTGGCGGGAGAGCTTATCCTTAAGCTCTGCGTAGTTTTCGATAATACCGTTATGTACACCGACAACTTCGCTCTCTACGGTTCCCGAAGCGGATCCGGTACAATTTCCGGAAACGTGGGGATGGGCATTAGTCTTAGAGGGAGCTCCGTGAGTAGCCCAGCGGGTATGACCGATACCGCAGTTACCCTTTACAGCCTTTCCTTCATCAGTTTTGTCGATAAGATTCTTTAATTTGCCGACTTCCTTAACAACCTCTGCCGGCTTATCACCGTCGCGAATAGCGATTCCCGCTGAATCATATCCTCTGTATTCAAGTTTTGAAAGACCGTCCAGCACAATAGGTGCTGCCTGTTTTCTTCCAACATATCCAACTATTCCGCACATACGAATAGCCTCCTTAATCAGTTTAAATTAATATTTCTGTCATTCCATTTACGGAAGTATTTTACCATAGATTTCAAATGAAGCAAGAAAAGCTTTATATTCTTGCCGGATCCGCGTTCCCATTCATGAACCGCTTTGGCCGTAGGCACGTAGCAAACCGCGCCTTTTGCCCAAAGTCTCCTGCAAAGATCCGCATCCTCCATATAAAGGAAGAAGTCCTCATCAAATCCCCCAAGCTCCTCATAGACATCTGCCCTAACCATCAGGAAAGAACCCTGGGCAAAAGGGACCTTAAATGGCTTCGAGTAGTCCATATCCTGCATAGTATGATAAGCGGCGCGTTTTTTGAAAAGGTGTGGCGTAAAGCGGCGGAGGAACATGTCCGTAACCGTCGGTTGTCTCCTGTACGCCTTTAAGATCTCGCCCTCCGGGGTAAGAAGCTTCGGTACGGCGCAGGAAAACTCCTGATGCTTTTCAAGGAAAGCCTTAAGTACGCCGAGACAGTTGTTTTTAAAAACAATATCGGGATTTATGATCACAAAATACTTTGTATCCCTATCGGCAAACTTCGTAAAGGCCATATTGTTTCCGGCGCCGAATCCAAGATTGTAATCCGCCACATAAAGGCTGACATTGTCGCATTTTCTTACAAACTCCCGAAGGCGCTCGGCTTCAGCCTCGTCCTCGGAATTGTCCACGATTCCGATCTCGTAGGAGTCCTCCCAGGGCGTATTGGCGAGGATCGATCCTATAGCCGCTATTGTTTTCTTTGAAGTTTTGAAATTGACTATAGAAATTAATACCTCTGCCATATCTTTAGCTCGCTCCTCTGCCCGTAAGCACAATCTTTACAGTCTTAAGGATGATCCTGATATCCAAAAGAAGCGACCACTCCATAATATATTTCGTATCGAGCTCAACAACCTGTTCAAAGTCGTTTATCTCATTTCTTCCGCTGACCTGCCAAAGTCCGGTAAGTCCGGGAGCAAATCCGAGGCGTGCCTTATGGTGAACGGCGTATTTCTCGAATTCATCGAGTGTTGGCGGTCTTGTTCCCACAAGGCTCATATCCCCCTTAAATACATTCCAAAACTGCGGAAGCTCGTCAATGGAATGCTTTCTGATAAAGTGTCCGATGGGAATGATCCTGGGATCATTCTTTAACTTGAACATATTTCCGTCCATCTCGTTGTTTGCCATAAGCGCCTGCTTTATCTCGTCGGCGTTGGGATACATCGAGCGGAATTTGTACATCTTAAAACGTCTGCCGTTTTTGCCTATTCTTGTCTGCTTGTAAAAAATAGGTCCGGGAGACTGAATAAAAATTATCGGAGCAAAGATCAGGAAACATATTCCCGTGATGATAAGTCCGATAATACTGCCGACTATATCGGAAATGCGCTTTACCATCAGCATCGGTCCAGTCTTGATATTCATACCGACCGTAAGAACAGGGAAGCCGCCGCAGTTTTCGATCATGCGGTTATCCGAGTCGTTGTTGAGGAGGCGGTAATGGATCGTGATACCCATTTTCTTAAGCTCCTCGGCGTACTCTTCGGCCCTCTCCAAGTTATTGTCGGAGATAAATACCTCGTCGACGATATTTTTTCTTGCGTACTCGTAGAAACCGTCATAAGAGCAGATAACGGGGATATCCATAACAAATTCCCCGGTTCCGTCGCAGTCTTCAAAAACTATTCCGGAAAGAGCAAAATCATGATATCTGTCCTTCTTAAATCTCTTAACGATCTCCTCTGCATACTGCTTTTTCGTAATAACGATAAGCACAGAGCGGTTCTTGCTGGTAAGCATACGCTTTCTGACGATGCGCTTTAAGACTGTCCTTGAAAACCATAATGCGAAAAACATTATGATCCAGAACATGTATAGGAAAATACGGGAGTACGCTTCCGTCCACTTAACTGCAACCAGGTATACGTTAAGACCTATAAATACGATTGTGGAGTGCAGAAACGAATAACGCGTCTCCTTCCAAAAAGTACGCCTTATTACGCCACTGTACTCCCCTGTAAATGCAGACAATATAAGATGAATTACAAGTATGACCTTCGCTCCGCTCAAATAGTAGTCGTTTTGGTAAGGAAGCGCCAAAACTCTGAATCTGAGGAGAAAGGCCAGGACATAAGCCGCCTGAATGGCGACTATGTCCAGTAATGTAAAATCTATATGCTTAATCCAACCGTTTAAACTTCTTTTATACATTTCACCCCAAGTTTACCAAAGCTCTCCCGCTTTAGTATCCAACATATTTTGAAGTATCGGAGTAAATAACCGATGAATAAGCCTCAAGCGTCTCTGAAGGAACGTAGTTCTCATCTCCAAAGAGGAACTTGTGAAGCCAGATCGCGTTGCTTGAAAGGCTGGTAGGAATTACGCAGCTTCCCTTTGCACCGATGGTTCCGGTTGTTCTCATACTCTCGTCGGGGAATCCGCCCTCGTCGACAACCTTGTACTTGGCGATATTCTTAACCATTGAAAGAAGCGTGTCGCCGTCGATTGAAGTAAGTACGCTTCCGGAAACCTTATTGAAGGTCTCTACGAGCTTGTCGGAGTTTGCTCCCTTGGCGGTATTGATGATAGCCTGGAGAACCTCTCTCTGACGCTCGGCTCTCTTGAAGTCATCGCCGGCTGTATATCTGATACGGCAGTATGCAGCGGCCTGAAGACCGTTTACTTTCTGGTAGCCGGTCTCTGAAAGGGGAATGTACTCCTCCTTGAGAACATCGGCAATAGCACTCTGATATGCATTTAAATGGCCGATCTCAGCTTCGTCAACATCAAGGTAGATTCCGCCGAGGCTGTCGATGGCATCCGCAAGTCCGCGATAGCTTACAGCCATCCAGTTTGTAATATCAAGATCAAGGTTAGAGTTTAACATGCTCACTGCGGCGTTTCCTCCGCCGAGAGCGTATGCTGCATTACACTTCTGGTAGGTGTCCTTACCGGTATTTAAGTAGGTGTCACGATAAACGCTGCAGAGCTTGATATCTCCGGTGGTCTGGTTGATACTGCAGATCATGATACAGTCGCTTCTGAATCCCTTTTCAAGAGAAGATACGCTTGTACTTGTAGAGTCGATACCGAAAAGAGCAATGTTTAAATACTCGCTCATTGTACCGCCGTCCTCGCTCATCTTCTGTACTTCCTGAGAAATACCGATCTCCTCGGGCTTTGTCTCATCGATCTTTACTACGTTAAGTCCGCCGCTCTCGGTAGTCCTTGTAGCAGGGATTACGAACTTGATAAGTACAAAGAGAAGTACTGCGATCACTAAAAACTCGATCACAAAGATCACAATCTTTCCGGACTTGGCACCGGACTTTTTCCTATTGGCCATTTTTGATTACTCCTTTTAGGCTTTATATAAATAAAAACAGGCGCAGAGCCTTACATCATCGATTATAAGGCTACCGCACCCTTGCTTCAACTTAAGTTTTCTTAAGGATTGTTCAATTATTCATACATACCCCGGATCACCTTACCACAGTCTCCCAGGCAGGCATAAACACAAGCCTGTAACCCGCATCTTTAAGGGCCTTTGAAAGTTCTCGGCTGAGCTTTTGGTAATCCGTATCTCCGGGAAGGATTTCGTAGTCAAAAATCCTCTCCCATTCATGAATCTTCTTAAATTTTGCTTCGTCTCCGGCCGCAAGATCCGCCTTGAAGCTCAAAGGAAAATCTTCATAAGAAACCCCGACAATTCGCTTAAAAATAGGGTATGCTTCCTTGCAAAGACGGATATTTCTGATGTCGAGTTCATCGCACTCCTGCATGATAAAGCGCCCGTTTCCTTCGCCGCCGGCCGCCGCGCTCATTCCCTTAAAGGGTCCGGACAAAATACGTCCCTCCGGCGCGCCCTTAACAACAAGTCCGCCCAAGGCACCGATCTTAGCTTTAGCGCTCTCTTTTGCGCTATCTCTTATGCTTTCTTTCGAGCTTTCCGCGTCATTTTTCATTTCGGAGTACTCGAAAAATGAGGGCGTAACCATCGGATCGCTCTCAAAATCAAATCCGTACACGCCAACATGCTTTGTACGGTAGGCGCTTACGCTCTGCGCTCCCGGCATAATAAAAGATATCGATTCGGCCGCAGCCTTCTTACCCGCCTCGTACGCATAAAGCTTTCCGGCAGTATTTCCGGAAGTTGAGCCGGAAAAAACTCTCCAGTGGTAAAGGATCTTCGGAATGTGAAGAAAGCTTCTTCTCTCCGCGGCTGCCCGAAGGAGAAGATCATGGTCCTGGGCTCCGTTAAACTCTTCCCTGAATCTTAATTTCTTAAGAACCTCCGTCTTCATAACAACAAGATGGCATATATAGTTGTTGGAAAGAAGGTATTCAGGGTTATAATCCGGCTTTCTTACAGGTCCCCAAAACCGGCAATTGCACTCGCCGCATCTGTCCTCATCCGTATAGATGACATCGGGAAGCGTAAACCTTCCTTTGTTTTTTAAAGACCTGTTAAGCCTGTTTACAATCTCAAAAAAGGCATCTCTTTCAAGAAGATCATCATGGTCTAAAAGCGCAATGTAATCACCGCAGGCCAGGTCGATTCCCTTATTGCTGTTTCCCGAAATTCCGAAATTTCCGCCAAGATCCGCGTACCTGATCTTTTCCCGCGGTACGGGCAGAGATGCGATAAATCTTCCGAGCTCGCCTCTCTCTCCCGATCCGTCTGCAAGAATAAGCTCCCAGTTTTCGTAGGACTGCCCTGCTACAGAGTAGATAAGGGCCTCAAGGTATCTCTTTTCAGACTTGTACAAAGGCACAACAACACTGATAAGAGGCTTGTAATCAAAAAGTCTGCTCTCTCTTCTTTGAGCCCCAAGATCATCATCCGAAGGGTGGTGAGGAATATAGCATTCTTTCTTCCTCGTAATCCTCTCCGTCACCTCGAAAAACGTGGCTTTCAGGCCATTTTTCTTTATGTAATTTATGGTCTTGTTTATGTTGGTTTTAGTACTCATATACTACAGTTCGTACGGTCCGGCGTTCATATCGAAGTTTGGATTATAGTACTCATCGGTCTTTGCAAGTTTTTCACTCCAAACCTGTCTAAAGTGCCCCACTTCGCGCTCAAATCTTTCTTTCTTTTCGGGGGTATCCTCGTAGCCCCTCGACTTTGATTCGTAATGATACCACTCCGAAAAGGCATTGTAAACAACAAGTTTTTCCAGTTTTCTTACCTTAAGGCAAAGGTCTACATCATTTCCCGCAACAGGGAAATCCTCGCTGAATCCGCTGACTGCCTCAAAGTCATCTTTAGAAATCATAAGGCAGGCTCCGGTTACGGCGTTGTAATTGCAATTGATCCTTGCCCTTACCATAAATCCGAACTCGCTTCGTCCTATTCCGACGAATGCATGCTGCGCGTAGCCTCCGAAGCCCAGAAGTATTCCGGCATGCTGGACCGTATCGTCCGGGTAAAGAAGCTTCGCCCCTACTATACCGACGTCCTTCCTTTCAGCTATAGCAAGCATCTCACTTATGGCAGTCTCTGTGATAAGTTCCGTATCATTATTAAGGAAAAGGAAGTATTCTCCCCGCGCCTTTTTTGCGGCGAAGTTGTTGATTGCGGCGTAGTTAAACTCCTTCTCCCACTTAACTACTTTTACATTTGGAAGCTCTTCGGTAATCTTCTCGTAGTAACCAAAGGTTTCTTCGCTCTCTGAATTGTTCTCAGCGATTATAAACTCGATATTTTTGTATGCGCTCTTCTTTACGATAGAACGGATGCAATTGTCGAGATCGTCCGTATGGTCTTTGCTTGGGATAATTATTGATACGAGGGGGTTACCAATCACCTCATACTTTGCATGGTACATGCCCCACATATCCGTCATCTCAACCTTTGCCGGGATTTGCATGCGCTTTAAGTGTTCCTCTACCGCGGCCCTTCCCGATTCATATGCGTACATCTTGCTCTCGGGATTCTCGGCGGTCGAGCCCTTTGCAAGGCGCCAGTGGTAAAGTACTCTCGGCACATGGGCGATCACGCTTCGTGCCTTGTCTGCTCCGAAATCAATATTTCCCTCTGCAAAGCTACAGCCCGCGTCATTCAGAGCTTTCTCGATACAGCGGAACATAAACTCATAATCCTGAGCTCCGTCGTACTTCGAATCTTCTCCGCCAACCTCACGGTAGATGTCCGCGCTCACAACGTAAAAATGCGTAATATAATTGTGGCTTCTAAAAAGATCAATTGAAAAATCAGGCTTCAGATTGGGATCCATAAAGTGCTTCAAATTGTTTGAAACCTTATCTTCGTCCGTATAAACAATCTTTGTCTCTTTATTTTGAAGCTTTTTTACAACCTCGAAAAGAGCGTCGGGCTCGATGATGTCGTCATGGTCCAAAAGGGCGATGAAATCTCCCGTCGCCAGCTCGAAGGCGTAGTTTGTGTTGTAAGAGATTCCGCCGTTTTTATCAAGGACCTTGTATACAATCCTGGGGTCTTTTTCATGGTACTCGGACAGGACTTTTTCAAGAGGAGAAACCGGAGCCGCGCCAGCTGAGCTCTCTTGTTTGCTGCTCGCTACTGCGGCGCCGTTTCCTGAGTCGTCGGCTGAGCTTCTTTGCACGGCACTTGCGCTATTGTTTCCTGAGGAGCTATTTCCTGCCGCGCCGACGGAGCTCTCTACGCTGCCGTCAGCGTTAATCCGCGCGCCTACACTTCCATCCGCAATACAGAGCTCCCAGTTCTCGTAGGACTGGGTCCTGACTGACTCAATCATCTCCTTAAGCATCGGAATAGGAGTACGGTAGGTCGGCACAAGGATACTAATCTTGGGCTCGTAGGCAAACGTCTGCTGCCTCTGAGCGGATAGGGTCTCTGCCGTCGCCCTCTGCGCTACAAACCACTTATGATACTTCCAGGGAGCCGCAAGCTTTCTTTGCACTTTTCTTCCAAGCTCTACGGGTCCCTTCTCCTTGAGGATGGTTAGGGCCTTCTGTATTTTGTTTTTCTTCTTGAAATTTGATTTATCCATGTGTATTTTTTATCCATGTGTATTATTTCAAACTTTTCTATTTCCGCATGCCTGTCTTGCCGCTTTCGAGCATGCAGTTAGCGGTTTTCCATGCCCTCGCATGCCTGCTGTAAGCCAAGACAGCATGTACTTCAGGCTTTTTGCTACTTCCGCATGCTAGAGATTCGATTCCGGAACATGCTATTTTGCTTTTTGCTTGCTTTCGCATGCTCACCACTCTACTTCAAAGCATGTAGCTTCCCGGTTTTTTACGTTTCACATGCTTCTTCCATCGCCTTTATGCATGCAGCCGGCGATTTTCCTTACTCCCGCATGCCTGTCTTGCCGCTTTCGAGCATGCAGTTAGCGGTTTTCCATGCCCTCGCATGCCTACTGCAAGCCAAGGTAGCATGTACTTCAGGCTTTTTGCTATTTCCGCATGCCCGCCGCGGTGCTTCCCGGCATGCGATTTTCGAATTTTCTCTTCCCTACATGTCTATTGCCTTAAATAAAAGCATAAGAATCGGGCAAGCGCCTGATGCCTTATGCTTTTATGTGCTTTTTATTTGCTTTTATGTGCTTTTACTATCTTTAATATATATATATATATGTGCGCTTATTTGCATAAGCCTTCATATTCTGCTCTTTGCGGCAAACCGCCCAGTTCAGTCGCTGCGGCAAGATTTGTGTGTAATCCGGCAATGTGTCTGAGGCCGGCACTTATCGAAAACGAGCATCAGCGAAGTTTGAGATTAGTACCGCTGCGCTTACAGCACCGCCTTTAAGTCTGCGGTAAGCTTCTCAACGCGGGCCTGCGCGTCTTCAAGACTGGTTCCCTTAACACCCATATAGAACTTGATCTTGGGCTCGGTTCCGGAAGGTCTTGCGCAGCACCAGTTGTCATCGGGAAGCTCGAAATAGAGAACATTTGACTTAGGAAGTCCGGTTGTAGTCTTCTCGCCGGTCTCCATATCAAGGATAACATCCTTCTCGTAGTCTCTGAACTTCAATACCTTAAGGTCTCCGAATGCCTTGGGAGGATTGTTGCGGAGCTTCTCCATTGTGTCGGCGATCTGCTTTGCTCCGTCGATTCCCTTCATTGTGATGGTGTACTGAGTTTCCTTGTAGTAGCCGTACTTCTCGTATACATCGATCATCATATCCCAAAGAGTCTTGCCCTGGTTCTTGCAGAAGGAAGCAACCTCGCAAAGAGCCATAACGGCAACGATTGCGTCCTTGTCCCTTGCGTGAGTTCCTACGAGGCATCCGTAAGACTCCTCGAGTCCGAATGCGTAGTTGTAGGTGTGATTCTGCTCAAACCACTTGATCTGCTCGCCGATAAACTTAAATCCGGTAAGAACCTCGATAAGCTTTACATTGTAAGCGGCAGAGATGGGCTTTGTCATATTTGTTGTAACGATAGTTGTAACAAGAGCGGGGTTTGCGGGCATTGTGCCTGTAGCGGTGCGCTCTCTTAAGATATACTCCGCGATAAGCATACCGGACATATTTCCGGTAAATGATACATACTCGCCGGTCTTTGAATCCTTAGCGTAAACGCCGAGACGGTCTGCATCGGGATCGGTAGCAAGTACGATATCCGCATCCTTCTCCTTTGCAAGGCGAAGAGCGTAGGTAAATGCCTTGGGATCCTCGGGGTTAGGATACTCGAGAGTTGTAAACTCGGGATCGGGACCCTTCTGCTCCTCAACTACGTATACATTTTCAAATCCAAGCTCCTTTAAGATGCGCTGAACGGGAAGATTTCCGGTTCCGCAAAGAGGAGTGTAGACAATCTTGATATCCTTAGCTACAGCCTTAATCACCTCGGGATGGATGATCTGCTTCTTTAAAGCTTCCATGTACTTGTCATCGATCTCTTTTCCGATGACTTCGTAGAGGCCTGCTGCCTTAGCGGCTTCGATATCCATAGTCTTAACGGTATGGTAATCGGTAATAGACTTAACTTCGGAAATAATATCCTTGTCGATGGGTGCGGTAATCTGCGCGCCATCCTCCCAGTAAACCTTGTATCCGTTGTACTCGGGGGGATTGTGGCTGGCGGTGACCATAACACCCGCTGTGCATCCAAGCTCTCTTAATGCGAAGGAAAGCTCGGGAGTGGGACGAAGAGAGTCAAAGATGTATGCCTTGATTCCGTTAGCGGCAAGGCAAAGAGCAGTCTCCTTCGAAAACTCGGGGCTCATACGACGGTTGTCGCAAGAAATTGCAACACCCTTCTTGGGGTCACCATTCTTTAAAATATAATTTGCAAGACCCTGGGTAGCCTTACGAACAGTGTATATATTCATACGATTTGTGCCGGCTCCGATAACTCCGCGAAGTCCGCCGGTACCAAACTCAAGTTCCTTGTAGAACCTTTCCTCTATCTCAGTTTCATTGTCCTTAATTGAAAGAAGCTCATCCTTGGTAGCCTGATCAAAATAATCATCATTAATCCAATAATTGTATTCTTCCTTGTATCCCATGGTTTTTCCTCCTATTTTTCATATCATCCTTACGGCGCGTAATATATTTTAACACAAAATAAGACTCGGTAAAAGTTCAAATACAGAATTCATCAGATTTAGTATAACAGGCTTAAATGCGCCATTTATCTGATCTCGTATTTGTCCTTAACATCAGCAGGCGGCTCGTAATCTCCAAGATATTCGTCGGCTTTTTCAATAAGCTCCCCGTAGGAAACTATGGGCACGCTGTAAGTTTGCGAATCCGGCGCGCGAACGATCAAACAGTCCCCCTCCTGAGCGGCTATGGAATATGTGCGGCTTATCACATTAAAATCATTGTCCAGAATATACGAATAAACCGAAGCTGTAAGCACATATCCGCCAAGCTTTTCATAATACGTAAGGCTTGAGAGCATCGAATCCGAAATCGGCAGATTCTTTTTTACCTCAAAGCTCTCGGCGTCGATTATCTTGGTCGTCTTGTTTGAATACTGGGCGACGATATATTTATCATCATCCGAATAAAAGGCAGTATCCGCATTTTTAAGGCTCCATGACAGATTATCAGCCGACTCTATGGCCTCGCTCGCATCTTTTTCGTAAAAGAACTTCACTTCATATTCATCGCCGTTTTCTATCTTTTCCGCCGCAGTCTCCTCCTTGGAATATCTTGTAATATAACTCGCCTTGTCAAACCAGTAGTAAAGGTCTCCATTTTGATAAAGCGCACCAAGCAAGAATTCCGTCGGTATCAGTGAAAAGAAATTCTCATTCCACTCGCTTGTATAAGTTTCATTGCAGAAATAGACCTTGCCTTCCTGGGAAACGTAATACGCGTAGTCCTCCTCTTCATCCGGCCAAAACTCTATTATCGCCTTATCGGTATTGTAATAATTCTTTACGCCGCCCTGCTTCTTATCAAGGACAAGCATTATATACCTGTCGTAGACAAATACCATATTGTCGGAAACGCAGATATCAACTGCCAAAAATGAAGGCACATCCCTGATCCAGAGAGTTTCGCCCGTCAGGGTATCAATGGAATAGATTCTCGTAGAATCATTAAAGTTTCCCATTCCCGGCATAGCGAAGATGATATTGTCCCCGTCAAGGATCGCACAAATATCCATCGGTGATTCTTTTGTGAAGGAGACGATAACCTTTCCGCTTGCTTCCTCCGCCATCAAAATGTCAATTTTGCCGGAATAATCCATAAATACCGCGATAAACCTTCCGTCATCAAAGTCCGCAGACATCATATCAAGATAGGATTCCTCAAAGACCTCGCTCACATTTATCTCGTAAGCAATCTCACCGGATTCATTTACTCCGTATAAAACATCTTCGCCGTAGAGCAGTGTGATCTGCCCGTCCTCAGAGGGCGAGATAAAAGATATTGAAGTTGATGTATCGATAGATTTGACCTCATCCCCAAGTACCCGGCGGTACTCGGCCTCGCCGTCAAGGACAGTTATCACTCCGCTGCTTCCGCAAAAATCAGCATCAAATATGTTTCCCGCGTCCTCGGGGTCACCAGGCAAAAAATTAACCTGTGCGCCGTCACGGTCAAAGACATAAGCCTCAGTGCCTTCATTTATTAGCACGTACTTATTGTCGAAGGAAACCTTATACTCCCATGGCATCTCGGGTACATCATAGCTGCAGGCGGGATAGTAAGCGTCTCCGACACTATATATGTTCAAAGATTCATACAGCCTTTTCAGCGCACCCGCATTGTAGCCCTCTTCCTTATCCGGCAATACATCTCTTACAACATAGGCCGCATCCTTCCGCCTTCCGCATCCAAGGAGAGTATCCGCTACCTGCGCCATAGCGCCGGCATATTTATCGTTTAGCTGAGCGTACTGCTCGGAGATCAGCGCATTCTGGCGGCTTATACGGATCAGCATAACCGTAGCAAATACAGCAAACAAAAGGACAGCGGCTCCGATGCTTCCAAAGACCGTCGCCATCTTTTTTATCTTTTGCTCTCTGTGGCGCTGACGAAGGTCGTCGTAATTCATCCCGAAGATAGCGGCGCAAAGCTTTAAAACCGCCGTATCCATCGCCTTTAAAATCTCTTTTTTATTCTCCCCTCTTGTATCAGCGGCAAGGGGCTCTATCTGCTTTTTCTCAAATCTGATATTGCCGTTTTCATCCTTCGTCTCTACCTGCTCGTAGGTAAGGATCTCCGGGAAAGAATTAAACGGCTCATCCTCAGCAAGGACAACAAGAATATGCTCCCTGTCGTGAGTCTGCAAAAATGTCTCTATTTCCTTTAAACACCATCTTGACTGCGGGTAGCGCGGCGTGCAGATTGTGATGAGAAAATCAGAGTTTGCAAGTGCATTGTTTATAGGATCGGAGAGATTATCTGAAAGGGGCAGTTCATCCACATCTCTGAAGATACGATTTATCTTCGTCTTTCCGCTTTTTGCCTTGTTTTTAACGGACGCGGGCAGCTTAAAAGCCTCCAGCTTTTTGTGGAGTTTTTCCGCAACAAAACTATCAAGTTCGCTATGTCTGTAACTTATAAACGCGTCGTAGTGGACGCCCTGTAATTCCTCCATAACCTGCTCTCCTTTTACCCCGTAAACTAAGCTTTGATCTCCCTTTTTAAATCCTTATAAAGCCGCTTTCCTGTTACAATATCGGTCATAACGATCCCGGCCCTCCAGCTCTTTCCTTCAAGTTCCTTGACGGGAAGGCGGAAATAAAAGCCGGAAAGTTCTATATGATCCTCACCGGGGAAGGCCGCTAAAATATCTTTTCTGTAAGTGGAGAAAAGTTCGTAGCGGCGGGTTTTTGTATTTTCAAGTACCAGACTCTTTTCGAACCTTCGGTTATCGCATCCTCTTACATACGCCCAGCCATCAATCCAGATAAAGTCCTCGGCATCTTCCGTATTTCGAAGCTGGAGCTGTACGCGATCCAGCCTTGCTCTCACCATAAAGTTGTCCTTTAAAACAGGCTCATCCTTTGCAAGAAGCTTTGAAAAGCTGCCGGTGTTTGTCGTGCAGTCCTTTGTAGCGGGCAGGTAGTCCGATGAATTGTCGATAAGATTCGGATTATAAAAAGGATCGAAGCCCTTTGCCCAGGGATGAGCGCTGTAGAGCTTTTCCTTCTCCGCAAGAAGACGATGGTACTTTTCTTCATTTCCTTCATCCATACCGCGGGTTAAAGATTCATAATGGTATAGCACAGCCCCGTTACACTGAACGCTCCTGTAGCCATGTTCAAAAAGCTTGAAGCAAAAATCAATGTCGTTATAAGCAACCTTTAAATCCTCGGACAGACCGCCTACTTCATCGAACTTTTTCTTTGAAACAAGGAGGCAGGCCGCGGTAACGCAGAGCATATTGTAATCAAGCGTGTTGCGGCCGAAATAATAGTTTTCGGAGTCTTCAAGGGCAAGTAATTTATGGGACGGTCCGACGGCAAGGTTTGTAACGCCGACATGCTGGATCTTATTTGTATTTGCATAAAGGAGCTTGGCTCCCACCGCGCCCACTTCATCTCTTACCGCGTAGGCAGCCATCTTAGAGAGCCATTTTCCTTCTATGATCTCCGTGTCGTCGTTTAAAAGAAGGAGAAGCTCTCCACTTGCAGCCTTTGCTCCTACATTGTTCATATACGAGAAATTAAAAGGCTTTGGATCGTAGATATACTTATATCCGTACAAAGAGGCCATTTTCTCATATTCAGCCTTCTTTGCTTCTTCGCTTCCGTTATCAACTACGATGATTTCAAGTCTATCCATTGGATATTCTGATCTTTCTCTGAGAGAAGATACGCAGGTTTTTAAAACCTCCGGATGGTCCTTTGTGGGGATGATGACAGAAACCGTGGGGAAGGACTCGAGGTCTTGGTTTTCTAATATATCTGCAGTTTGAACATCCGCCTGCCTCTCAGAGCAGGCCACCGAACATTCAACATGAGTTCCTATGCAAGCTGCTACATCTTCCTCCGCCGAGCCCAAAACTCTGTGGCTTAAAATATGCGGAATGTGAAGCACATTCTTATAAAGATGGGCATGGAGCAGGCCTGAGTCAAACGCCGGCCCCGTGCAGGAATCCTTGCCTAAATCGCTTTCGCCGCCTGCTGTGGCCGCATCCGGGCGATTATAGCCAAGCGTAAGTCCCCGTACAATATCAGCGATATCCCCAGAAGAAGGGGCATCAGCATAGCTAAAATTCGGGCAGACTTTTTCGAGTAAATCCTTTCTTACAAGGACCATCTCACCGAGATAGTTAAACTGCTCCAAAAGCTCCGGTGAAAAGTCAGGTTTAAAGAAAGGTTTCAGCCTCTTTCCGCCGCTTAATTCATCCTCATCGCCGTAGATGATAAAAGGAGCTGTGCAGGATTTTTTTTCCAGCGCTTCTCTTACCGCTTCCTTCCAGCCGGCAGAGGGAACGGCTTTTTCCGAAATAAGCAGAGCGTATTCATGCCCGCCAAAACTAATCGGCGTCTCATCAAAATTGCCGCCTTTTTTCTCCGATCTGCCTTTCGCGGGCTCTTCACAGCTTTCGCCTGCCTGCATCTTAGAGGCACGCCTTTCCCACTCATCGTTTCTTAAAAAGTATCCGTAAGGGTCCTTCCAATCCTCAAGTTCCCTGTCGTACTTTTCTATGCATTCCTTAAAAAAAGAATTCGAAGAGACCTTCTCACCCTTAGATGAGAGGTCCCTTCGAAAGAGCTTTATATATGTTCTTGCGGCCGATTCACGGCCTTTTTTAATGATACTCTTTATTCCCAAACCGTTTATTCCACCTGATTTTACAAATATAGGTTAAAATCCGCTGAGTTTTCTTTTGATCTTTGAGCCCAGTCCCGCATCAGCGCTTTCCGCTAAAACCGCAGCGGCGATGTTCTCGGATATGGGGCTGATATCAAAGACAACTTTGAGGGTGTTTCCTTCGTGCATATCGGTGCTTCCCAATTTAATAGTAATACCCGGGTCTGCGCTTCCAAATACAAAGATTCCTTCGCCTGCTTTAGCACCATTGGATATCATCTTAACCGAAGAAACATTAAGCTGCTTCTCCCCGACGGACATCTGTCTGATGCTCACAACACAAGGATAATCGCAAGGGTCTAGTCGTAAAGTCTTAACTCCGCTCTTAAGTTCAACGCTAAATCCCTCTCCGTCTCTCTCGGCGAAGTATGAATTACTTTCAGAAAAACCGTCTCCGAAATCGTAATAAACCTGGAGCTTTCCGCCCTTTGTAATCTCGGCTGTTCCGTTTTTCGAAATATCAACTATTTCATTTCCGATTGACTCTCTTATCTCCCCAAGGGATCTGTAACCGCCGGTTACCTCCTTTTGGAAAGTACTCTCAGTTCTTTTAATCTCCTCAGCCTTTGTGGCGCTGATTCCAAAGATCTCCAGAGCGTCAATCTTGTCCTCTATATTTCGTGAGCCGTTTTCAAGTTCGTAGCAATAAAGAGCTCTATAGGCGATCTCTCCGGCGGGCTTATCATCTTTTACGACCCACTCGTAATCGATGGCAGTCCATTTCTCTCCGTCAACAATTACATTGGAGAAAATAAGATCCATATCTGTTACGCCGGCGCCGTATCCGATCCTCTCGTAGAACTCTTTAAGCAGAGCTTTAAAACCTGTAAAATCTTTCTTTAAAAGTCTTTCATCCAGAAGCTCTTCTAAGCGTCTTCCCGTAAGGAAGGGAAAAGAAATCTCCTTTTCGTCAAGAGAAAGCTCGCAAGGACAGATATTAAGCTTGCTTCCCTCGTAGCGTTTTTTAAGAAGCTCGTAGTTTTCTGCAATCTTTTTTATATGCTCCTTCGCCTCGCTGCAAAGAGCTCTCTTTGTAACCGTCTTTATTGCCTCGCCACCGGCTATGCCCATGCGGGCCTCTCGTATCTCGGTAGCTATACTGCTCTCAGGCTTTCTGTCGTTGGAATAGCGGACGTAAACCGTATCCGTATCTTTTCCGAGAACAAGCATATAGGAATTGGAAAAGAGCGGGAACTGCCCCTCCCGTAAAATATTATCAAACGCTAATTTTTCGTTAAACAAAAGGAGCCTGTCGCGGTCGAAATTGCGGAGATTATCCTTAAGCTCACCCTCTTCGGGCAGACGCTTTTTTGAAAAAAGCGTATTCATAAATTTATAATCGGGATACGGATAGTACATAGTGCACTGATCCTTTGAAAATCCGCACTTTTCGGCGATCTTTAAAAGACCGTTTTCAGTAAAGGTTCTCGCGGGAGAATCCCCGGGGTAATCCTCGATCCCCTCGAAGAACTTTCCTACATGGTCTTCTTTACAACCCGCAAAATACTTGAGTCCAAACTTATTCTCAATCGCGATAACGATCCTGCCGCCGGGGGCAAGATGCTTTTTTAAGATGTTTAAAAATGTCTCATAGGGATTGTCACCGCCGATATAAGCCTGTCCGTACTCGAACACACCGATGAGACAGATCAGCGAATAATCCGTAGAAAGATCCGGCTCGATATCCTGGAAGTTTCCTACGTGGATCGTTACATTATCGCAATTTTCATGGCGATATGCATTTATAAGGCTACGCTGTCTTGAAAGGTCTACGCAGTCAACGCTTCCCGCCTTTGCGGCGAGGGCGCCTGTGATCGCTCCGCATCCGCTTCCCACCTCAAGGACCTTATCTAAAGAGCTTATTGGAAGCCAGCTTACGATGTTTTCCCTGATGGGAGATAGATGATATAAAAAAGGCCAGTTTGTGTGCTTTTCAATAACGTCTGCGTAGCTTGCGGCAGCGGGCCTTTTCTTTACTTTCTCAAGGATTTCTCCCTCGACCTCCCCGTCGCAGTATAGGTCGCTTCCCGCGTAATGAGTGTAATCAAGTTTTATTTTTCCGATTGTTTCGTTTTCCATTCGGGTTATCCTTATTATCAGTTAATTTTTCGTAACTTCAACCTTCGAGAACATATCGTAGTAACCAACGGTGTCTTTATCGGAGACAACGGTTATATCGAGGCAATCGTAGAGCCTGTGGTATACCTCGAAGTCCGCGCCGGAAAAGCCGGTGCATCCAAGGGACAAAAGGTAATTGCCTCCCTGAAGAGACATAGTCTGGGTAAAGGTAACATCCATCTCCTCGCCCTTTTCACCACAGCCTGTATAAGCCTTTTCGTACATTGAGTTTGTACCCGTAATCTCAGTACCGCGCACATCCTTAACCGTAAAGGCAAAGATTGGTCCCGCGACATGGTCCTCAAACTTTATATGCATATGGATCGTAAATTCGGATCCCTTGATGATGGTAGAGGTACGGCGTCCGCCCTCGTCCGTAATATAGGCGTCGGTAATAAGCGCCTGGCGGGTTCCGTACTCGAGAGTATCGGGATTCATCATAGAAGCAGGCTTGGATGCACCATCGGCAGAGGAATTTTCGCCTTCTTTTCCCCCGGCGCCCCCGCTTCCTGCGCCTTCACCTGTACCTGCCTTACCTTGGCCTTCGTCCTCGCCGTCAGCGTCATAGAGACCCACAAGTACTCTCTTATAGAGGTCTATCATCTCCTTCGGAGAGCCCTCGCCTAAGAGATTTCCCTTGTTAAGGAGATATACTCTGTCGCAGTACTTTGAGATACTTGAAAGATCGTGGCTTACAAAAACGATGGTCTTTCCCTTTCTCTTAAACTCCTCGAACTTCGCGTAGCACTTTGCCTGGAAGAATACGTCTCCGACAGAAAGCGCCTCGTCGACGATCAAGATCTCCGGGTCAATGTTTATCGCCACCGCAAAAGCAAGTCGCACGAACATACCGCTTGAGTAGGTCTTTACGGGCTGATATACATAGTCTCCGATATCTGCAAATTCAAGGATCTCAGGAAGCTTTTTCTCAATCTCCTCGTCCGAAAATCCCATCATCGTAGCGTTAAGATATACATTCTCAACACCGGTGTACTCCATATTAAATCCGGCTCCCAGTTCAAGAAGAGCAGAGATTCTTCCGTTTATATCAACCTCTCCCGAAGTCTGATAAAGAACACCGGTAATGATCTTAAGTATGGTCGATTTACCCGAACCATTGGTTCCTATAATTCCGACCGTTTCACCCTTTTTGATCTCAAGGTCGACACCCTTAAGGGCATAGTTAAGGGCCGGCTTTTTCTTCCCGCGAAGAAGTCCGAAGGCGTCAAAAAGCCTGTCCTTGGGCCTGTTGTAGAGCTTATATACTTTTTTAACATCCTTTAGACGGATGGCAAAATCGTTATCCATATTTTATCCAATCGTAATCTTGTGGCTAAGGTCTTAACCCGCAGTTTTATATTGATCCTAAGATGCGTAATTTCTTATAAAACATCCGAGAAATGCACCCTGAGTCTCTTAAAAATCCTTGTTCCAAGGAACAAAAGAAGAGCCGCGAAGCACCAAAAGTACAGCGTATACCAGCCGTGTTCAAAGAACCAGACCTTGCCGTATACCGACTCCCTGTATCCGTTTATTATATAAACAAGGGGATTGATCATCAGCACCTTCTTTACCGTCTCATTTCCGAAGGACGCAAGATCCCACATAATCGGCGTACCCCACATTAAAACCTGCAGGATGATCGTGATCAGCTGAGTAAGGTCTCTGAAAAATACGCAGACCGCACTGGTCGCATAGCTGATCCCCAGTATCAGTACAAAAATACAAAGGCTGTAGTAAAAAACCTGCAAGCTGTAAAAGCTTGGATAATACCCGTAGATCGAAGCCATAATAAGGAGGACTACGATAAAGAAAAGATGGGTAAATATCGCCGCAACCGCCCTTATTATAGGCAAAATACTGATATTAAACACAACCTTTTTTACGAGATAATTGTACTCGATAAGACCGTTTGTACCCGTTGTTAGGCCTTCGTTAAAGAAAAACCAGGGAACAAGTCCCGCCGTAAGGAAGAGTACAAAAGGCACCTCGGAACCGCTTGAACGCTGGCTCGGGAAGATGAGTCCGAAGACAAGAAAATAAAGCACTACCGTAACGAGCGGCTGGACCATGCCCCAGACAACGCCCAGATAAGAACCCGCGTAGCGCTTTTTAAAATCATTCTTAGCAAGCTTCCAGATAAGCTTCCTGTTGCGGAAGCCCTCTGAAAATATATTTAACTTATTGTTTTTTAAGTTAGCCATTAATCTAAATCCTTAATTCCACCCCATTTTGTATCACGCTCTGACAGGGTAAGTTCTACACCGGGAACAAAAGGCCATTCAACTCCGATATCGGGATCGTTGTACATGATTCCGCCCTCGTCTCCGGGATGATAGAAATCCGTTACCTTATAGCAAAATTCGGCATAATCGCTTACTACATAAAAGCCGTGTGCAAAGCCTTCGGGGATGAAAAACTGCTTGAAATTCTCGGCGGAAAGAAGCTCTCCGTGCCACTGTCCGTAGGTCTTTGAGCCCTTGCGGAGGTCAACTGCAACGTCAAAAACCTCTCCCTTTATAACCCTTACAAGCTTCGCCTGAGGGTGCTCGATCTGGAAGTGAAGTCCTCTTAAAACACCACCCTTTGAAGCGGACTGATTGTCCTGTACGAAGACGCGGTCAATGCCCGCGGCCTTCATATCATTGGCATTATAGCTTTCTACAAAATATCCTCTCTCGTCGCCAAATACCTGAGGGATGATGACTTTAAGTCCCTCGATCTTAGTATCTGTAACAATAAGTTTTCCCATTTTCTATCCTCTTTATTTACTGAATAATTCTCAGTTTATTTCAAACCAAAACTAATAATAGTATATATCAAGGTCAACATTGCCCTGGATTCCGTCAACCTTACCCTTTGAAGAATGCTGCCACATTGTATAGTAGCCTGTGTACTTCGGAACGCTGACATACTCGGCGTCCCAAACCTCAAACTTCTCAAGGCGGCTCATATCAAGGTTGTTGTAAAGCCAGTTGCGGCTTGCGTATACGCCTGAATTGTAGCCCGCGTTTTTGGCGGTCTGACAAAAGGCTTCGCAGACAAGTGTTCTTGTCTCTTTATTTAGTCCGTCGGCTCTTCCGTTTCCGCCCGCGCCCTCCGAATCGATATAGATCGGAAGCTTAAGCTCGTAATCGGAAACCATAGAAACAACCGCTGACGCTTCTTCTACTGCCTCGGCCTCGGTTACAGCCTGAGTGAAGAAATAAACTCCGACCTCAAGCCCGGCGGCAAGTGCGCCCTTTATGTTCTGTTCAAAATATGGATCCTCAACCAATGCGCCGGTAACGGATCCGCGGTAACCGGCTCTAATTATAACAAACTGAACTCCGGCGGCGGCAACCTTTTCCCAGTCGATATCCCCCTGGTACTTGGAAACATCGATTCCTGCCTTTCTTCTTGTTCCGCCAAACTGCAGCTTAACCATCTCGGTCTTGTCGGCAGTACTTTCGGCGTCAGCCTCCGCGCTGTCCTCGGCTGCGGCATCGATTTCGGCTTCAGTTTTGATCAAATGCGAAATATCGCTGATATATATGTACTCAACCCTCTCTTTTACACGGACAGTAGTTGAGTTGACAGGGACTTTGTAATCACCGATGGGTAGAAGCCTTACCTCGTAGTTGCCGGGGCTTAAGGATCCCGCGTAGATGATCCCGTCCTTGTCAAGATCTTTAAGCTGGGAGCTTTCGCCGTTTTCATCGGTTAGCTTTATGGCAAAGCTCTCCCCGCTTACAAGCTCGCCCGCCGCGTCAACGACCTGTACTCTAAGGTCTCTCTCGACGCTTGTCGTAAGGATTGAGATCCTTTTCGACATATCAAACAAGCTCTCTAAAAATTCATTATTCTCTTTATCAAAGAATGTGTTGTCTGTAAGGAATCCCTTGAGGTCGTTGCCGACCTGACCGCTTGCTGCGGCGCTTACTTCGCTTCCGGGGTTGGACGAAACCTCTCCCGTCGCAGCGCTGTTATTTGCTCCGTTTCCGCCTTCAGAAGCAGCGACGGCGCTTTGAGCTTGCGTATTCTTTCCGCTTTGAGGCTTATTAAAGCTTCCGTTTGCGTAAAGAACGATCAGCGCGATAAGGGCGATCAGTCCGAGGGATCCTATTACAGTCAGCCTCTTTAATTTAGAGTCCATTAGCTACCTCTACAAGATATTTGCCATACTCTGTTTTAAGGAGGGGCTCGGCGAGCTTAAGGAGCTGCTCTTTATCGATAAAGCCTCTCTTGTAAGCGATCTCTTCGATGCAGGAAACGTAGAGTCCCTGGCGTTTTTGAATCGAAGATACGAAGTCAGCGGCCGCAAGGAGCATATCGTGGTTTCCGGTATCGAGCCATGCGAATCCTCTTCCGAGGGTCTCAACTGAAAGAGTTCCCGCCTCAAGATAAGTATTGTTTACTGTTGTAATCTCAATCTCACCGCGAGCGCTGGGCTTAACGTTTGCCGCGATATCAACGACTTTATTGTCATAGAAGTAAAGTCCGGGAACAGCGTAATTTGACTTAGGGTTTGCAGGCTTTTCCTCGATTGAAAGAGCCTTTCCGTTTTCGTCAAACTCTACTACGCCGTACTCTCTGGGGTCTCTTACGTAGTATCCGAAGATTGTAGCGCCGCCCTTTGTTTCAACGCGGTTTGCAGCTTCTTTAAGTACCTTAGAAAAGCTCTGACCGTAGAAGATGTTATCTCCGAGGACAAGGGCTACAGCATCGCTTCCGATGAAGTCTTTTCCTACAATAAATGCGTCCGCAAGTCCTCTGGGGGTCTCCTGGATCGCGTATTCAAACCTCATTCCAAGCTGGCTTCCGTCTCCGAAGAGTTCCTTGAAAACGGGAAGGTCGCGGGGGGTGGAGATGATTAATACTTCTCTGATGCCCGCAAGCATAAGGGTTGATAAGGGGTAGTAGATCATGGGCTTGTCGTAAACGGGCATGATCTGCTTTGAGATTGCTTTGGTGAGCGGATAAAGACGAGTTCCGCTTCCGCCTGCTAGAATTATTCCTTTCATGTACATAGCCTTTCTTTAATACGGGCTTCCGGATATCAAGTATGTTTGCTAAGTCTCCGCGCTTAACGCTTCATCGTCTTCGCAAAGTACAAAAACGCCCGACTTTAACTCGCGACGCTCGCCTCATCATGGCGAGCTGCTCGAACAATTACGTCGGGACCGTTTTATGCTCAGACATTACGCTTGCGCTCCCGACTTGTACCGCAAACACACTTAATATCCGAAATCCCTTACTTAAACTAACGATTAGAATACATATCTTCGTAATACTTCTGATAATCGCCGGAAGTTACATTCTTCATCCAGTCCTCGTGTTCGAAGAACCAGCAAATAGTCTTCTTGATGCCCTCTTTGAAGTAGGTCTCGGGCTCCCAGCCAAGGTCGCGCTTGATTTTATCAGGAGCGATTGCGTAGCGGCGATCGTGACCCTTTCTGTCCTCGACGTAAGTGATGAGGTCCTGATTGATGTGAGCCTTGCGGGGATCGGAATCGGGAAGCATCTCCTGAAGGGTCTCAAGGATAATGTTAATGATCTCGATGTTCTGCTTCTCGTTATGGCCACCGATGTTGTAGGTCTCGAAGAGCTTGCCCTTCTCCTGAACCATATCGATTGCCTTTGCGTGATCCTCTACATAGAGCCAGTCGCGGACATTCTTACCGTCGCCGTATACGGGAAGCTTCTTGCCCTGAAGCGCATTGTTGATGATAAGGGGAATAAGCTTCTCAGGGAACTGGTAAGGTCCGTAGTTGTTGGAGCAGTTGGTGATGTTCGCAGGGAACTTGTATGTATCCATATATGCCTTTACAAGCATGTCGGAGCTTGCCTTTGATGCTGAGTAAGGGCTGTGGGGATCGTAAGGGGTGGTCTCGTAGAAGAAGGCGTTCTCATCGTCGGGAAGAGATCCGTAAACCTCGTCAGTTGAAACATGGAGGAACTTCTTGCCCTCTTTGAAGGAACCATCGGGAAGCTCCCATGAAGCCTTAGCGCAGTTAAGCATAACTGCGGTTCCGAGAACATTGGTCTGAACGAAAACTTCGGGATTCTTAATGCTTCTGTCAACGTGGCTCTCTGCTGCGAAATGAACAACTCTGTCGATGTCGTTCTCAGCAAAGATCTTTGCGATGGCTTCCTTGTCGCAGATATTTGCCTTTACGAATGTGTAATTAGGTCTGTTCTCGATGTCCTTAAGGTTCTCGAGGTTGCCCGCGTAAGTAAGGGCATCAACGTTGATGATACGGATATCATCTCCGTATTTCTTGAACATATAGTGGATGTAGTTGGAACCGATAAATCCGGCTCCTCCGGTTACTAAATAAGTACGCATTTTTTCTCCTTTTTAAGTCCTTTAATGGAACTTGCTTAAGTCAACATTTCCTTTTATTCCGTCGACGGAACCCTTGTCAGTGTACTGCCACATATTGTAGCTTCCGCCGTAGGTACATTCTTTATAGTACTGGGCAACCCAGATGCTGTATCCGCCAAGCTGAGACATATCTATCTTGTTCGTCATCCAGCTCTTGTTTGCGTAGATTCCGGCCTTGTAGCCCGAGTTCTGCATTGTCTGGCAGAAGGTCTTGCAGACTGCGGTACGGGTTGCCTTGTCGATCGCATCGCCTCTTCCGCCGCTGGACTCAACGTCTAGGTAAACGGGAAGAGATAAGCTGTATCCGGAAAGCCTGCTTATGGCGGCGGATGCCTCCTCGACTGCCTCTACTTCATTGACCGCCTGGGTTACAAAGTAAGCTCCGACCTGAATTCCGGCGGCAATTGCTCCGGACATATTTGCCTTGAACTTCGCGTCGTCGATAAGTCCGCCCTTTGTGGATCCTCTGTAACCGATACGTATGATCGCATAGTTGACTCCGGCAGCCTTAACTTTCTTCCAATCGATATCGCCGTTCCACTTGGATACGTCGATGCAGATCGTTCCGCTTGCTGCGGCGGATCCGCTGGAGATCATAACACCCTTATCGTCGAAGTTGTATGAGATACCGCTTATTACCTGCATTCCGGTAACAGGCTTTCCTTCAGCAGTATAGTAGTATTTTGCGCTGTTTATGGTCTGCCAACCGGTGTAGGAGGTTCTCGAAGTATAAAACTCGGTATACTTGTCGTAATCACCATTGGTTGCGGCAACATATTTTCCGTCAGCAGTCTTAATATAAACCGGAGTTTGAGGATCGAGCATAAGGGGCTGAGCGTAAAACTCAGTGTAATCCTTGACGGTAACGGTAAACGATGCCGCGATTGTAGGATTTGCAGAGACAACCGCGTTGATCGTCGTTGTACCTGCAGCAACGCCTGTAATGGTAACTGTTCCGTCCGCAGCGATTCCCGATACGGTTGCGATTCCCGTATTTGAGGAAGCGACCGAAATCTCGCCCAAAGTAACGGCAGTAGGAACCACCTTCGCGGTAATCGCCTGCTTAATATAGACATTGCCCGAGGGCTTGTCAAAGTTGACGGCCGCGGCGGGGGTGACGGTGACGGAAACAGTCTTTGGCGTAACACCTTCGCTACTCAAAGTAATCGTTGCACTACCCGCTGCTTTTCCTTCGATTGTCAGTGTATTTCCGTTGAGTGTAGCTACAGCTACTCCTGGGTCACTACTTGTGGGGCTTACGCTTGCTCCTGTAGGGAAGTTGTTTAGAGTAACAGTAGCGGTTGTGCTGGATCCGGCGGTAATCGAAACAGATTCCGGAGAAACTGAAATAGATGCAGGTTCAGCAGGTGGATTCTGCTGGCCGGGGTCTGTACCTGTTCCGGGGTCTGTACCTGTTCCGGGATCTATACCCGCACTCGGATCAGGAGTTGTACCGGGATCGGTTGTAGTTCCGGGATCAGTCGTTGTACCCGGATCGGTTGTAGTTCCGGGATCAGTCGTTGTTCCGGGATCTGTCGTACTGCTTGAAGGGTCGGTGGGCTGATTTGTATCCGCCGTCCGGTAGATCGTCATCAGCTGTCTGCTACTAGCTGCATTAAGGGAAGCAACTGTAGGCAGAGTAAAAGGTATCTTTGTCTTATCTATCTTGTCGTAGACGGTGATCGTTCCGCTTGCAACGTAAGCTACGGTATCCTTAAGTACCGGGCTTACGACTTCGGCGGTTCCGCCTGTATCGGCGCCGTCTCTTGCCGTATCCTCGGCTCCCTCGTCTACCTGGGAAGCGTCCAGAATCTCATCGGCAACATCGATTGCCTTGTATGCGATTTCGCCCTTTACCTCGCAGGTTTTATCCGAAGGAAGGGTGTAATACTTGTAATCCTCGCCGTCAAGAGCGATGGCGTGTACTTTATAATTTCCCTTTGCAAGATCGCTGTAGTAGATGATTCCGTCCTTGTCGCCATCCTCCCAGGTCTTTTTCTTTCCGTCGGGATAGACAACTTCTATCTTGAAGGGAACATTTGCTATAAGCTTTCCTGTCTTGGAATTCAGGAATTTAATCTTTAAGTCCTTTAAAATTGAAACAGGTTCGATTTTAACTTCAACCTGCTTGCTGAGCTCGGCTTCTTCGTAGGCTTTTTTCTCAGCCTCTTCTTTGGCAAGCTCCTCGAGCCTTGCAGCTTCGGCCGCCGCAGCTTCCTTGCCCTCAATCTCGCTAACCTTTAAAAGGTACGCTTTATCAAGTCCGGAGAGGCCTATTCCGTCTAATCCGGATATTGAAGCTCCGGCTCCCATAAGCTCTGCGTTTTTAACGATGCCGTTTCCGGCCTTTGACTTTGTGGAGAAAATATTATTGCCCGTTGCAAAAAGCGCGCCAACGGTTACAATGATGAGCACAACAACGGCTGCTGCCAAAGCGATCATCATCTTAGAAACCGCTGAAAGACCACCTGCTCCGCCCATAGGTTCGACTCCATCATTGTCAATCGATTCAAATCTGTTGGGACGGCCGTTTGCTTTAAGCCTCTCATAGTGGGCATTGCCGGCGTTTACATTGCCGCCAGCTTTATTAGGGTTATTCCAACGGTTATCTGCGCCGTGAGCTCCGTTATAGCCTCTCGCAGATGCAGTGCTCTCGTAACCTCTGTTGAAATCATCCTCGAAATCGAAGTCGTCATCGAGAGATTCTTCCTCTTCGTACTGAGGCTCGTCTGCGTATTGAATCTCCTCTTCGTACTGAGGCTCTTCTGCGTATACCGTATCATCCTCGTAAGTCACTTCCGGAATTTCTTCGTATTGAGGCTCTTCAGCATAAGCCGCCTCTTCTTCATACGCTACGGGTTCCTCTTCGTAGGTTATTTCACCCTCGTACTGAGACTCCTCTTCGTAGGTCGCTGCTTCGTATGAATTGGATTCCTCGTAAGCTTCAACATCGCCGTACTCTTCGAACTCATCTTCCGGAATCTCCTCGGCGTATTCTTCCTCCTCATAAGAAGCGCTCGCTTTTACTTCCTCCTCGGTGTACCTGAGATCTTCTAATTCTGAGCCTCCCTCATACTCAGTTTCCTCAGCAAAGGACTTCTCACCAAACTCTTCCCCGGAAAATTCATCATCCGCCAAAGTCTCTTCAGAGTAGGTTTCTTCAGGGATCTTTCCGCTAAGATCCATCTCCCTTGTCATCTCGAAGTATCCCGGAACTTCCTCGAAGCCTTCAAGGTCATCTCCGTATTCAGTTATGTTGTCATTTGAATATAAATTTTTACCCATAATTACTTCGAATTATAACATATAAAGCCCCTGTATTCAACGATACAGGGGCTTCCATATTCTTAACAATTCTTAATCAAAACTATCTCTCCGCTCTCATGGGATTATTTAGAAAATCCTCGTAAGCAAGCTTTATTCCGTCCTCAAGCTCCGTCTTGTAGGTCCAGCCGAGCTTCGTAGCCTTGCTGACGTCAAGGAGCTTTCTGGGAGTGCCGTTTGGCTTTGAAGGATCCCAAAGGATCTCTCCTTCATAACCGACTACCTTTGCGACAAGCTCTGTCAATTCCTTAATAGTAAGTTCTTTCCCGGTTCCTGCATTTACAGTCTCGTCTCCGCTGTAGTTGTTCATAAGGAATACGCAAAGGTTCGCAAGATCGTCTACATACAAAAACTCTCTAAGGGGCGAACCATCTCCCCAGCAGGTAACCGTCGGCAATCCGGCCACTTTCGCTTCGTGGAATCTTCTGATAAGCGCGGGGAGAACGTGGCTATGCTCCGGATGATAATTGTCGTTGGGACCGTAAAGATTTGTCGGCATTACGGAAATATAATCCGTTCCGTACTGGCCGTTTAAGTACTCGCAGTACTTGAGGCCGCTGATCTTTGCAAGAGCGTATGCCTCGTTTGTCTGCTCAAGAGAGCTTGTAAGGAGACAGCTCTCGGGCATCGGCTGAGGCGCCATCCTGGGGTAGATGCAGGAAGATCCTAAAAACTCCAGCTTCTTGCATCCGTTCTTCCAGGCTGAGTGGATTACATTCATCTCGAGGATCATATTTTCATACATAAAATCGGCCTTTGCGGTGGCGTTTCCCATTATCCCGCCAACCTTAGCTGCGGCAAGAAATACGTACTCAGGCTTTTCCTCTTCGAAAAACTTTTCAACCGCATCCTGCCTTGTAAGGTCAAGCTCTTTGTGAGTTCTTGTGATTATATTTGTATATCCCTGCTTTTCAAGCTCTCTAACTATTGCGCTGCCCACCATTCCTCTGTGGCCGGCAACGTAGATTTTTGCGTTTTTTTCCATCATGTTTCTGTTTTATTCCTATTTTTTCAAAATCTTTCCGGGCTTATTCCTGATCTAATTCCTAATTTTATTCCTGATCTTATTCATATCCGGAATCCCGGAAATCACTCCGGGAAATCATATTTAATCTTATCTTTAACGTCTATATCCTTGCCGTACTGAACTTCGATAAGTTTGATCCGCGTATCGGCGATGATGGTGTGCTTTTGCCCGATGCCGATCTCCAAACTGTCCCCGGGACCAACATTTTTCGTAGTTCCGTCAACGATTACCCTTCCGCTGCCCTCGATAATATTCCAGCTCTCGCGGCGCCTTAAATGGCTGTGGTAATTCATACGGTGCCCCGGATTAAGAGTAACCTTTAAGGTCATCGAATCGCTCTCAACATCGATAACGCGGTAGCTTCCCCAGCTCTTTTCCGCAAACATTACGGGATTTGTAAACTCGTCGACGTAGGGCTTTATATAGCTTGACTCATGTTTATCGGAAACAAGGATTCCCTCGGGAGAAGCGCTTACGACAGCATCTTTGAGACCCATAACAAGAACAGGCATATCAAGCTCGTTGATGATATGCACATTTTCGCAGCCACCTCCAAGGACGCCTTCGCCGATGATATTTTCCTCCATAGCCTCGGCTAAAGTATTCCAGGTACCGAGGTCCTTCCAGGTTCCGGAAAAACGCATTACGTTTATACTCTTTTCCTTTTCGGCAACGGCAAAATCAAAACTGATCTTTGTAGCCTTATCGTACTTTTCAAAAAAGTCCTTATAATCAGTAAAATCAATCAGCTCATGAGCTTTCGCTAAAACATATCCCAGTTTATAAGCGAAAACGCCGCCATTCCAAAGGGCTCCCCTTTCGATGTAAGAAGCGGCAGTCTTTTCATCCGGCTTTTCCTTAAACTCGGTAACAGCGCTAATTTTATCCTTAGAATCAGGAATAATATATCCGTACTTCGCGCTTGGATATGTCGGCTCGATACCCATAAGAGTAAGATTTGCATCACCCTTAGCAGCAAGGTCTGACAGCTCCGACAGAGCTTTAAAGTACTCATCGTCTACGTAAGGGTCAACAGGACAAACCACGACCGGCTCATCAAGCCCTACGCCGCAGATTTCGTTTAAATAAACGCTTGCAAGGGCTATCGCAGGGAAAGTGTCTCTCCTGCAGGGCTCCACGGAGGTATTTACATCCTCGCCGATCTGGTTATGGATCGTCGATACCTGACTTCCGGAGGTTGCGATAGTAAGCTTTGCCGCAGGATCAACGTGGCGGATCCCGTGATACATCCTTTGGAGCATGGATTCATACCCATCGGTACTTCGAAAGATCTTGATAAACTGCTTACTTCTTATATCGTTGGAAAGCGGCCAAAGGCGCTTGCCCGAGCCGCCGGACAGCAAAATAATATTCACTATTAAACCTTCCTACTTTACGATACCCTTTTCAAGATACTCGGCGAGATTAGTCTTAATACTCTCTTCGGCTCTCTCTACCGCTACCTTTTTCATATCATGATCAACCATGATTCTAACAAGCTCTTCAAATGAAGTCTTGGTCGGATTCCATCCAAGATTAGTCTTAGCTTTCGTCGGATCTCCGAGAAGATTTACAACATCTGTGGGACGGTAGAAATCGGGAGATACCTCAACAAGAACCTTGCCCGTCTTTTTATCGACACCCTTTTCCTCGGCGCCCTCTCCCTGCCAATCAAGTTCGATTCCGGCGTAGTGGAAAGCAAGGGTTGCAAACTCGCGGACGGTGTGCTGAACTCCGGTTGCGATGACAAAGTCATCGGGCTTATCATTTTGAAGGATAAGCCACATGCACTCGACGTAGTCTTTAGCGTAACCCCAGTCCCGGAGGGATGAAAGGTTTCCAAGATAGAGCTTATCCTGCTTACCCTGCGCAATTCGGGCTGCGGCAAGAGTAATCTTTCTCGTAACAAAAGTCTCGCCCCTTCGCTCAGATTCATGGTTAAAAAGGATACCGGAGCACGCGAACATATTGTAGGCCTCGCGGTACTCCTTTGTAATCCAAAAGCCGTACTGCTTCGCAACGGCGTAGGGAGAGTACGGGTGAAAAGGAGTATCCTCCGACTGGGGCACAGCCTCTACTTTACCGTAGAGCTCCGAAGTCGAAGCCTGATAAATGCGGCATGTGTCTGAAAGGCCGCAGATCCTTACAGCTTCGAGTATGCGAAGCACCCCCACCGCATCTACATCGGCAGTAAACTCGGGTACATCGAAGCTGACCTGTACGTGGCTCTGGGCCGCAAGATTATATATTTCGTCAGGGCGAACGCTGCTTACGACTTTAAGGATGCTCATAGAGTCGCTAAGGTCGCCGTAATGAAGATGGAAATTTGGGTTACCCTCCAAATGAGCAATTCTTTCTCTATAATCCACCGAAGAGCGGCGGATTATTCCGTGTACATCATATCCTTTTTCCAATAAAAACTCGGAAAGGTACGAGCCGTCCTGTCCGGTAATTCCTGTAATAAGAGCTGTTTTCATGTATCCTCCGATTTACACCTTGTTCTCTATAGCCTGTTTCCTTTAGACTTAAATCATTACAATTAGGTTTCGTATAAGAGCCCACCTATCCCATAGGTGGGCTCCAAACAACGTAATTATATATCATTTACGAGTTTATTACAATTTAACATGTCTTAAGAATTAAGGTCTTTGCATGATTCTATGTCTAGTTCTCAACATTTCCAAAAGTAATCTTGTAGCTTTTATCAAATACTTCCCCTTTCCCCAGAGTATTGCCATACTCGCGTTCAGGAAGATCCCCCGTAAAATCGTCATAATCTGCTCTGCCGTACCAGGGCTCGATACAGATAAAAGGCGCGTTCTTGCGCTCGGGAGACCATACGGCAAAAAGAGGTGTATCGAAAGAAACGGTTACAAATCTTTTTCCATCAGGCGTCTCAAGCCCTACCTCACCCGTCTGCTTGCCCTCTACGATGTAAGTCGTCCTGTCGAAGAATTCCGGCGTAATCACCGCGCGGTTGTTCTCCAAAGTAAGAACGCGGTCTTCATGGGTACATGTCCCTGTGAGATTTCCGTGATGATGAATCGCGTTTAACCCCTTAAAGAAAATCCTGTATCCCGCTTTATTTGCTTCTCCGTTTATAGGACACACAAAAGCCGGATGAGCACCTAACGAGAAGTAGAGGTTTTGGTCTTCTCTGTCCTGGCCCGGATTTACAATCTTCCACTCTACAGTAACAGTACTGCCTTCCAGTTTATATGTGTTTATAAATTCAAAGTGAAATGGGTATATTTCATAGGTTTCATCGCTATCCTTAAGCGAAAACGTAATCTGATTGTCGCTTTTACTTACTACCTCATGCTCCTTATCCCGGGCAAATCCGTGGGAGGTCATAGGGTAGTCCTTGCCCTCGAATGTATATTTTTTACCATTGCAGGCTCCTACAAAAGGAAAGAGCACAGGAGCAGTCCTTCCCCAGACGGCCGGATCTCCGCACCAAATGTACTCGCGTCCCGTCTTTTTATCAATAACGGACTTAAGCTCCGCTCCAAATGAATCAAATTCTGCCTTTATTAAGTCATTTTCAAGTATGTATCTCATTTTAACTCCGTTTTATATAACCGTAGATGGGCGTTTTAATTCCATCATTTCCTCCAAAAATAAAAAGGCCGAGCCTAGTGCCTCGACCTGGTCCCCAATGCAAATGACTGGGCAACTCTGTTGATATCATTATCAACATTTCCGACACAAAAGTCAAGTATTATAATAATTCTTAAGAATTAAGGACTTTTACAGCGTAGGAGCAAGTCGCATCAATAGCAGTTTTTCTCTTCTCCGCAGCCTCGATTACCTTGTATACTAGGCGCTTAGCAATACCCTTACCACCATAATTAGGATCAACCTCAGTATGATAGATTACCCAAGAATCGCCGTTATCTCGATAATCGCACTCACCAACCTTCTTGTCCCCATCAAATGCAACGCTCCGATGGTTATCACAATCAAAGACTACATCAATCTCATGGCGATAAAGAACCTTCAGCGCCCCCGAAGGACAAGCAGATACCGTCTGCCAAATCTCAGCATTATCCGCTATCTTCACATCAATCCAAGGCTTTCTGTTAATATCAAACGTCTTTGGACTCCCCGTCACGCAACGTTTCGCATGATAACACTTCTCAGAATTCCAGAAAACAACCAAGTCCTTATTCTCATACATTCTATGCATAGCTTATCCCCCTACGCCATTTACCACTCAACCTCTTCCGGATATTCCAGATCCGGATCATGCAATTCATGGATACTGCATCCGTATTTTAATGCCGCATATTCTAAGCCTCTTTTCATATTCCTATACGCATCCGGCTGCTTTATTAGCCTCTTGGTAATGTTTCTAAGCTTATCTTTACGTTTCTCTATTGGCGTCTTTAAATACTCGATATTACACTTATCCAAATACTGCACAGCATACTTCATGAAACAGTCACTATACCCTCTATCAAGAGGCTTCATAATCATCTCAAGCTCATCTTCGGTAATCACATCAGCTAAAGCACTCAGTATTGCCCCGGAAAGCATTTCTATATTCGCCTTGTCCTTCAGATACTCTGAGTACCTGCATGTATATGGTTTAGTTCCACCATCGTGTGCAGTTTTATGATTTCCATAATAACGTCTCGAAAAAACAAACATTTCCTGAACGGATATCGCCACAAAAACAGCTTCTGGAAAAAGAATGTTAACCGCATATCTAACCTGCTTCTTAGGAAAATTCCGGATACCTTTCATTGTTTCCCATTCCTCATTATCAGAAACAATAATTTCTCTGTCTCCCATATATGCATGTCTAAGATCATAACAAACACCAAGCAGACGATTCTTTACGCTCCAATACAAATCCGCATAATCATCTTCCAGCCCCGACATTCTGTATATGCTTTCCACAAGTTCATACAAGTCATCATATGAGCCTTCTATCGTAACACCGGTAAGTTTTTCTGTTGGTTTCGCTGTTAGCACTACTTAATCTACCCTTCTTATGTCATCCTCTTGTATTAATTTCTGTAGCGTCACAAATTATATAATCACATGTTAATCTGCGCTCCCATTCCCCAGTTTCTTTGCCTTCATCTCGCGTCTGTACTCATCAGCTATATAATCAGGACCATTCATCCACATATCTGTAGATTCATCAAAAAGCATTTTCCCTGTTTCAGATTTAATAAATTTTGAAAATGCCTTTGTTCTGGATATCTTCTTTTCTCTTGCGATATTTATCGACGCCATAGCAGCAAGTAGTTCCATCGTATATTCATATTTACTCATAATAGGCTTCCTCTACACGATTCTGTATTCATCAGCTTTCACAAATCCAATCGCCTTTAATGCCTTCTTGGTTCGTAGGCATATCTGATCCGTTAGTTTTTCAGGCATAAGAAGACTGATTGCCGTGGAATCGGCTCTTTCTGTCCCAGCCTGTCCGTAAAGGCCATTAATATATGCCGTTATAACCTGATTCGTATTGTCATTTGCTATTTTTCCGGTTATAACATCATAGGCTTCCCACTTACGGATCTCTTTAGGAAACAATTCTTTTTTTCTGTGAGCAGCAACACAATGAAGCCACTCTACATCCGCATCGGTAAACTCATGTATTTTCAAATCTTTTCCAGCGGAAAATACAAATTCAGATACAAAGCCTCTGTTAGCATCTTCTATCTGAACACCATTCTTTATAGCTTTTCCCACAGAAGATTTCACGAATCTTTCAGCTTGCTTAATATCCGTTGTAAGATAAAAACCTTTCCCAAAATCTTTGCCATCAGCACACTTATCCAAATCAGGATTTGGTACTTCTATATAGCTACCATGATAAAGTTTTGTATCATTTTTTAGAATCATTTAATGCCTTCCTATTCTCAATATAAGATTCAATGTCCAAGAGATTCGCATCATCCCCTTGAACATGGTACTCCTCATAACATGTTTCTATATACGAGTTAACATCATATTTTTCAAATATTATGTCACATTCTTCCGCTGAAACACCCCATTTTAACTGTGCTAAACGGAATAACCTTACCTGTAACATAAATATATCATTTTTTTTATTTTCGTACATTCTATGCATAGGTTAATCCTCTAGCCTTTTAACGCTTTAAACTTTGCCACCATACCAAATGACAAATAGAATACCACCGTCAAAACTACAAATATAAGAACAAACCAATTGATCTCTTCTTCCCACTTTAGGAACACCACAGCTCCAGAAAGTAACAGCATAACCGCCGGATAAAAGATCTCTAAGTTCGCCTTCCCTGTCTGCATATAATTATATAATAACTTTCCAAATATCGGAACAAGAACAAAGACCGCGACAAACTCTACCGCAAAGAAGATTGCCCTTTTAGGCATATCCATAAAAGAAATATAACAAACCGGAATAGTCATGGAAAACAATGTCAGATAAATAACCGAAACAATTGATACAAACTTGCTCTGCCCAGATAATATTGATTCTATACATCTTACTATCATTGCAGCGATCAAAAATCCATATGCCGTAAACTGAATTCCCGGAATAGTCAGTCCCGTATGCATCATTCCACCAAACAGCAGAACCGAAACAGCTATAATAAGACGCTTATTCTTAGTTTCAAAGGGATATTCCTCTTTTTTTGAGAGCAAAGCACGACACATCTCAATCAGCGGTCTGATAAAAAGTACCAGTCCCGCAATTAAACTTACCACAGTAACAGCATAAGCAATGTAATTAAATAAATTTCCGGATGTCAGCGCATACTCCTCGCCGTAATTTACACTATATATCACAGCAGCAAGTCGTTCACCAAACAGGATGATGAAATACAGTGAAAAACCAACGATCTTAAGTTTGTTGAGAACGAGACTAACCTGTTTATTCATAGTTTCAGTTTCTCCAAATATTCATCCAAAACGAAATTATTCATTATACAATACACGCTTGAAAACTTATTATATAGATTTGGCAATGCGTATTTAGTTTGATTTATTTCATGTGATGCCAGGTCAATATTTATCATCCCTATTTCAGGGTATCTCCTCTCCTTCTTCTTATCAATACATATATCCCGACGTATTTCTCTCAATAAAGCATTATATTTTTTGTTCTGATCCTCACCTGCATTTCCCCATGAATCCAAGTATTTCTTCAAAGCATTCACTACTCCAATGCTTCCAATAATACTTATATTATTAATGCAATTTCTTAATTCGTTCCTGTTATACTCTGAATCAGGCTTATTCAGGACTGTCTCCAATTGAAATATAAGCTTGGTATATAATTCCTGCTTACGGGCCAGATTCGCTTTTTTTGTTTCAATAACACGGGTTGAGTATCTCTCTATTGCATTCGGTATTATTGCTATCAGGGCTCCAACTATAATAGGGACACATGTTTTTATAATATCTATCATTTTTCTCCTCTCTTCTTCATCTCCCCGGTTCCTCCCTCAACAACCCCCTCGCTCTTAGCAACAGAGAAAATAGTTCCGATAAAGCACTTTACATCAAAAGGAAAACTGATCCTCTCAACATACTCCCCATCCAGCTTAGCTTTATCCGGAATCTCGAGTTCATCCCTTCCGTTTATCTGCGCCAAGCCGGTAAGGCCCGGCTTTACGTCATTAGCATTATACTTATCCCTCTCAGCGGTCAGGACATCCTGATTCCAAAGAGCGGGGCGCGGTCCGATAATAGACATATTTCCGATAAAGATATCCCAAATCTGCGGAAGTTCATCAAGGCTGGTCTTTCTATCCTTTAATGTATTGATGCAAATAAGCATATCATCTCAAAGTCGCAGCAATACAATACAAGTTTGTCTCCCTTCCTTCTCTTCTAAGCATTACCTTTAGAGCACGCGATTCTGTATGATTCAGATTATCTAATTCTTCATATCCAATATACTCGTAGGGATAACTATAATCCCGGCTTATAAACACGAGAAAACTCTCCCAAAAGTTTCTCAAATTCTTTCCCTTATAATATATCAGTAGATAAAGAGATTTGCAGCCAATTACATCATACTTATATAGTAGTTTGTATATATGCTCCGACAGGTTTTTGCGAAATAAACCTCTAAGCACAACAGCTTCAATTATCGTCACAGTAATTCCATTATTGTCTATTTTCAAGTCCACTTCGCCCGCATCATTACCGGAATTTGAAACACCACATCTAGACTGGTCTGAAACATTATAAAGCATTTTAAGCCGATCTCTAATCCCATCTGAAATTACGTTTTCACTCTTGCCTCTATATACACAGTTTTCCTGAACCGATAGTAATGACTTATATATATTATAAAGTAACGCTTCCTCCGATAAAACCGAATCTATATTCACATTGTCAAATTGTTTTTGACACTCAATAAATTTCTCTAAGACGACATCATGCATACAATCAGTATACTTGTACAAGTCTATCCACAGATTACTCTCAAATCCTTCCTTGTTCCCACCTCCGGCTATATATAATCTTACTTCCTCATCAAGGAAATCAGGCAAAAAATCTAAATCATCAAAAACCAAGTCTCCCTCAGATAATAGCATTTCACAACAAACATAATAAATCGAAGAAAAGGGATTCATGCCTTCTTCCACTTTGTCATCCTTATGACACAAATATACCTGAGTTAGCCTATTAACACATTCTTTGGGAGTGTAAAATTAAGTGTGTAAGTTCTTCCAAAACCTTTTACTTATGACAATCTTATGATTATGATTTATGAAAGGACACATTTATGGAAGGAATTACACTTATGGCCAAACACGAAAAGACTCCAGAAGAACTCTTTGCAGAACAATTCGTGAAGCAACTTCAGCCCAAAACAGTTGAAGATGTTGAAAACGGGCTGAAATCCATCTTCGGACCAATCTTTGAAAGCATGCTCCAAGGCGAGCTTACTGCTCATCTTGGATATGATGCCAATGATCATCAACCAAAAGAAACTACCAATCGCCGCAATGGATCTACTAAGAAAACGCTCAAATCTTCCGTTGGCGAGATTCCAATCAAGTCGCCTCGAGACCGCGACGGTACATTTGAACCAGTACTTGTTCCAAAACGAAAAACTGACATCAGCGGTCTTGAACAGAAGGTTCTGGCCATGTACGGCAAAGGTATGAGTCAACGCGATATCGCAGATATCATCGATGACATCTATGGTTTCCGTCTTTCACCTCAGCAGATTTCCATCATCACAGATAGTGTGATTGAGGAAATGACCAAATGGCAGGAGCGCGCTCTTAAGAAGATGTACACCTTCATGTTCGACGACTGTCTTTACGTCAGCATTCGCACGGATTATGAAACCAAGAAACATGCTGTATACTGCATTGTTGCTTACGACTTAGATGGTCGTAAGGACATCCTTGGTCTTTGGATTGATGAATCCGAAAACAAACATCAATGGTTACAAATCTTTGATGAACTAAAACGGCGCGGCGTTGAAGATGTTGCCTTCATCTCCATGGACGGCCTTCCAGGTCTTGAAGAAGGCGCAAAAACCATCTTTCCAAAAGCTGTCGTTCAACGTTGCATTGTTCATCTGGTTCGTAACTCCATCAAATATATACCATCCAAGCATTACAAGGAGTTCACCGCAAATTTAAAGCTGATATATCAAGCACCAAATAAAAAGGTTGCTCTCCTTGAGTTTGAGAAATTCAAGGAACGTTGGACTGAATATCCCGGCGCCATCAAGGTTTGGGATAGTAACTGGAAACACGTTGAGCAACTCTACAATTACACCGATGCGATTCGTCGTGTTATGTACACCACAAATACCATAGAAAGCATCAATTCAAGTTTTCGAAAGGTTACCAAGAAAGGAACCTTTCCGGATGAAACCGCTGTTCTCAAGGTACTCTATTTAAGAGTTCTTGAACTCTATGATAAGTGGCAAGATAAAGCTTACCGTAACTGGCCAATCATTCGAAACCAGTTAATTCTTATCGATGACCTCGGAGAGCGCATCGAATACTACGAAAAATTCGAGTAGTCATAACTTATAAGTTTTGACTACAGTACCTTGAAAACCAAATATCAAGGCTTTCAGCCTTGTCGTAACTTATGTTCACGAAAAAGGAGCAAAAATGATATGTGGATACGCACGCGTCAGCACCAAGATTCAAGAACGAGAAGGTAACTCATTGGAGGCTCAGGAAGAGCTCTTAAAAGCCGCCGGTGCCAAGATTGTGTTCTCTGATTCATTTACCGGTGCTACGCTAGATCGCCCCCAACTAAATGAGCTTCGTAAAGCCCTAGAGCCTGGGGACACGCTTATGATTACAAAACTGGATCGACTAGCCAGATCTGCATCACAAGGCATCAGTTTTATTGAAGAATTGCTCAGCCATGGAATTAACGTCCATGTGCTCAACATGGGACTTATGGACAGTTCACCAACCGGCAAGCTAATCCGAAGCATTCTGCTTGCCTTCGCAGAATTCGAACGTGACATGATTGTGGAACGAACCCAAGAAGGTCGCCGTATTTCAGGCCACTATGGTGGTCGTCCTAAGAAATACAAACAAGAGCAGCTAGAACATGCACTCTATCTTCTTGAAACTAACTCCTACAACCAGGTCGCTGCAATGACCGGAATATCGGTCAGCACACTATACCGCACTAAGCTGCGGAAAGGGTCGGAGGAATGAACTTACACACTTTTCTTGACAAGCCCCATTCTTTTATTGTTTTGTCCTTAGTACAATACGTGTAATAAAACTCTATTAAAGCTTCATCGATATTTCGGTTCAACTTTCTAAAAGGCTCCCTGAAATCCTCGACAAAGTTATCTATAACATAGTACAGGATGAATTGATCAACCGGTTTATCCAACGGTATAAATATACGTGATCTAATAACATCTTTTATTGAATTTATACGATGTATTATCCACTCTTTTCCAAATCGGTTTACAAAAAACACCGGAAATACCCATTTGAACGTCTCTTCTTGATTATCACTCTCGCTTAACTGATCTTCAAGATACAATAATGTCTGATAGAGTACATGATTCAGGTATTTATTGGCCATATGCAAGATATTTTCATATTCCTCACGGGGCATCGGATAATCATCTTTATAATTGTAACCATAGCTAAATAAATCTATCATATTAAATTCACGTCTTATGTTACGGTATATTCGTCTTTATAAAAGAACACACGTCAGAAAACACTTTACTATAGATTCGTTCAGTTTTCCCATGACTCAAAGAATAATCCATCTCATTATCACTTAAAAAACTCCCTCACCTGTCCTTCAGTAAACTCCCTCATATTCTCCCCTTCGTTCCAGGCTTTGTACCATGCGACAGACAGTCTCCCTTATCGCGGAATCAACGTTCCAAACAGGCTTCCAGCCGAAGGCCTCTCTTCTTAAGCATAGAACCTAAAATAACAATATACATACCCTTATTATACACGAAAACTCACCGTCAGGTGAGTTTTCAATATCAATCCATTATTTCATTTCTTTAAGCAACTCTCTGATCTCTTCAACCGTAAGCCACCAGGTATTGTTATCCAAGCTGTAGGAGAATCCCTCGGGAACTTTCTTTCCTCCGGGAGCTACACCCTGGCGATTGTTCCAGGTCATCTGAGGGTATACGATGAAGTGCTTCTCGTACTCATATGTTGTCAAAGGGTCCTCAACGGTAACCATGATCTCATGAAGCTTTTCGCCTTTGCGGATACCGACCTCAGGCTTCTCGCATCCGGGGAGCATCGCTTCCGCAAAATCTGTAATCTTGAAAGAAGGAATCTTGGAGATAAAAGTCTCTCCGCCGGTCGCTTCCTTAAGAGCTTTAATTACAAGTTCAACACCCTGCTCAAGGCTGATTCAAAAACGAGTCATACGATAATCGGTAATAGGAAGCTCTTTGATTCCGCAGTCAATCTTGTCTTGGAAGAAAGGAATAACCGATCCTCGGCTTCCGGCGTATGCATTGGCCGCGATAAAAAGCTTATCGGATACAAGCTTTGTTCCGCCGTAAAGGTTTATTGGGAAATCTAGTTGATTATATTGAATATTCTCGTGCGGCGGAGCCGCCTGTCCGGTGTGGCGAGAGCCACTTGTCCGAACAGGTAGAGCCACCACTTTGTTATTGTTACTGTGCTTCTGCCGGGTCCAAACCATAGACCTCTCTCATTGAGATATCTTTGGATGGATCAATGCTAACGATGTTGATCTTGTATGAATCATAAGAGATCCTATCCATTATGGCATCAGCTAGAGTGCCTTCGCCACCGAGCTGCTCATACCAGCCCTCTTCAAGAAACTGAGAACAAAAGATGGTGGAGGAGTGTTTCCTTCTCTTGCTGATGACCTCAAATGTGTTTCTTATCTCAGCATCATTGAGCTTTATGAGAAGCCATTCATCGATGATGAGAAGAACGGGCTTGGTATACTTGGTTATGACTTTTGCAAATGTCCCATTCTCGCGTGCCTCCTGTAACTCGATCAACATATCCGGCATGCGGACGAACTTGGTTGAGTAATACCTTTTACATGCTGACATACCAAAGGCACAAGCAAGGTATGTTTTTCCACTCCCGGTAGCACCTGTGATAAAGATGTTCCGGAAATCCGAGATATAATCACAGGTGGCAAGACGGTTGATCAGTTCACGATTGAGTTTCCTGCCGGAGTGATAGTCGATACCGGCTATGCTCGCATCGGGCTGTTCGAGTTCAGCTTTTTTTACAAGCCTCTTGTAGCGGTTGTTTTTCCGGGTAGTATATTCGGCATCTACGAGCATGCCAAACCTGTCTTCGAAGCTTACTTCCTTCATTGAAGGATCAGCCTCCTGCAGTACAAAAGCATCAGCCATAGCGGACAGATGCATTTCTATAAGTTTGTTTTTGGTACTTGAATTTATCATTTACGGTTACCTCCATAGTATCCGGCACCTCTTGTGATGCCGTAGCTGTTCGTTTTCTTCTCTGCGGGAGTATCAGATGCTGATACATCCTGACGTAGATTAACGATTATGTTGTTGACACTCTTGTAGCTGGGTGACGAACTGTACTGAAGAGCTTTTTCACACGCCTTTTCAAGCTTTTGAGGCGTATGCTTTTCAGCAAGTTTAAACAATCCCATACAGGCTCTGTATGATTGCTGCTCAACCCTGCCGGAGGTAAGAAGACCGTTTATGACTTTAGCAGTGTTTATACCGATCGTTTCAGCCCACCTGCGGAATCTGTCGCCGTTCCACTCCAGATATTTCTGGTGGTCTTCCGGCATATGTGCCGTGACCGTGGAATACTGACCCGGACGCCCATAGATTCTCTTATGTGAAGCTATACGATCGTTATGATAAAAAACCTCAATGGTTGAGTCTGTTACTCGCACATCGACCTTATCTTTGATATACTGATGAGGCACGGAGTAGTACATCTTGTCTACTGCGATGTGATAATTGAACTGTACGGTGGATTCTCTCCATTCGCACATTTCGAAGCGGGTAGCAGGTAATGGTGCCAGTAATGGCTTTTCTTCCCCAAGAAAAAGACTCAGCCTGCTACCTTCTTTTTTCTGAAAATCATGGGCATTGTATGCGTCAAGTTTCTTGCGGATTGCCTGATTGAGTTCAGACAATGAGAAGAATTGCTCATTACGCAGGGCTGCCGTGATCCATGTAGAGATGTTGCCGACATTTCCTTCGGCACCGGGTTTGTCCTTTGGCTTTCGGACTCTTGCCGGTATAATGGCAACACCATAGTGTTCCGCCATCTCATGGTAGACAGTATTGAGTTTTGGGGTATACCAGTCGCTTTGGCTGTGGTTAACCGCTGTAGTGCAGTTATCTGGAACTATTATCCGTGGAACACCGCCAAAGAATTCAAGCATATGTATGTTTGCGGTGATCCAGGATTTTTGCTTTTCATTTATGAAAGCCTCAGCATAAGCGTACTGGCTGTAAGAAAAAGCGCCTACAAAGACCCATGCATCGGTTACCTCACCGGTATCAGGATCTATGATGTGGGCGGGATCGCCGGCCCAGTCGACTTCCACCTGCTCGCCCGGCTTTCTGGGGATATGCATGGTGGCACGACGTTTTTGCTCATCCTGCTGGATATAGTAGCAGAACTGTGAATACATGAGCGGTTCCTTGCCATCCATACGGCACATCTCACAGTATTCGGTCCAAAGAAGTTTCTTTGATACACCGTTCCGGAGCAGTTCCTTGCGGATGTAAGCAAAGTCCGGCATAGGGCGGTCGGTCTTTTCTTTGGATGAATCTTTAGGAAACAATACTGTTTCCAAAGCTTTATCGGTCTGGGAATCATCAAGTGGCCAGGATATATCTTTTTCTCTCGCCGCTTTTGTGACTCTTGCGACCGTGTTTCTGGAAACACTGCAGCTGAGCGCAATGTTTCTTTCGCTGAATCCCAAGGCTGCAAGCCTGAGGATTTCACGGTACTTGGTCATGGTCATGACCTCCTTTATATGTATTTACGCCAATAAGCGTATAAATACAGTATAAAGGATATATATAAACTGGAGACACTGGCTCCGAATTTATCGGAATCGTGGCTCCGAATATAACGGAAGTGTGGCTCTACGAGTCCGGACAGATGGCTCAACGGAGGCCAGAATATTCATATATATCATTTACGGGTTTATTACAATTTAACATGTCTTAAGTGGATATTCCGTTTAAATAGTGCATACTTTCCGAAAAATCGGAGCACATGTTTCCGATAATTCAGAGCAGTGTTTTCCGCTCTGAGTGCAATCCTCTATAATGAATCCATGCACATGAAAATGTGTAAATTCATTAAGGAG
>JAFUFI010000016.1 GCA_017469945.1 Lachnospiraceae bacterium
CTTGGGTAAGTAAAGTAAACATAACGTCCTCTACCTCCTTCCTGTGTTCGGTAAGGTAACGGGCAAGGTCGCCATTTTCTATACATATTCGAATAGCTTCCTCTAACGCCTTCTTTTTATCATTATGCAACAAAAGCTGCTCTTTTACAACCATACAGAACGTAATATACTGACCGATAATATCTCTTCTTTCGTCGTCAGCGTATATGACTTTTGCTTTAAGATCAAGTCCAAAAGCACAATCCGCAAAGAACTCCTCTTTTAACGATAAAAACTTCGGTTTATCTTCCCTATACCCGGTATAGATTACATATAGTTCCGGGCTCGGAAGGTCAATCTTGCTCCTACTGTAAAGCTTTGATTTAAGCTTTCTGTTGTTGAAAATATAGTCACGATATGTTCTCGCAAGATAAATGAACATCCTTGCTATGATATTAGGGCTCCACGTACTTTGAGCCTCAAGCAAAATCACCAGCTTCTCTCTGGCAATAAAACCTAGGTCATTGTAAATATCATTTGCTATAACGTTCTCTATCGTAACAAGATTAATATCATCCTTTTGAATGCTTTTATCATCAGGATGAAGCGCCTTATACAGCTCCAGAAGATACTCTTTATCCTCTCTTCCAAACATATTCGTAAAAACACTATCCTGATATTCTCTTTTAATGTCTGTCACTTAAAAATACTTAATTAAACCGGTTTAAAATCCCTCCACAAATATTTAAATGAGTATGGTACCTATAACCTCATTCTAAAAACATTATAGAACATTTGTTCGCGTATGTAAATCGAACACATTCTTAAGATTCGTAAGATTCCAAAAACCCCCTTTATTGTTATAAATACCGCAAAATAAAAACCGGGCCCTGCCTTAATACGGCAGAGCCCGATTTTGTACCCCCAAAATACATATTCTTTTAATCGTGTAATAATTCAAAGGACTTCATGCTGCAGGTTCCGCTTCCCTTAAATGTGATATAAAGAGGATAGGTTCCCGTCAAAGCTTCAAAATGGCAAACCCGGTCGGTCCAGATATTTGTTCCGTCTATAGGCATAGAGCCGATCACATCTCCGTCCCACTTTGTCCTTACCTCAATAGTTCCGTTAAAGTAACCGCGGGTCTTTACGCAAAGGCCCGTTGCATTTTTGAGATTAAAATACTTAAATCCGGCAGTGGAACCATCGGTTAGCTGCTTGATATAACCAAGGTTCGGCGTTCCGTCGCCGCCCTCCTGTACAACCGCAGGCGCGTCGCCTTCAACGTAGCGGGCGTGCTTATCGTTAAAGAGGTTGCAAACGATATAAGTCGGGTACTCTCCGATATCGCAAAGAGGCGCTCCGTTTAAGCCGCAGGAGGTGATCTCCGCCTGATTTACATGGATGCCGTCTTCCTTGAAGCTGAGCTTTTCGGCGCAAACCTGACGCGAGAACCAGGTATTGTTGGTCTGACGATGATAGAAGATATACCAGTCGTTTCCGATCTCTATCATACTTCCGTGGTTATTTCCGCCGTAGGCCATAGCCATATCCGCCGGTTTGTAGGAGTCTATTCCAAGGTCACAGTTTGAAACAAGTACGCCGCCGTATGTAAAAGGTCCTGCAGGGCTGTCAGAAGTTGCGTAGCAAAGCTCGTGCATAACTTCCGAGGAGTAAACAAAGTAATATGTGGCGCCTTTCTTTCTGATAGAAGGAGCTTCGAAGAAAGCATGTCCCTCAAATCCGGTTCCCTTGCTGTATTCATCGCCGGGACAAACAAAGATGGGCTCTTCTTCGATGGTAAGCATATCGGGACCAAGTACGGTCATCATAGCGCCGTGTCTTGATTTATCTCCGTGTCCCGCAAATCCGGTATAGAGATATGTGCGCTCACCTTCGGTTATTACACCGGGATCGAACTGCGGCTCGTCATTTAGCATCTTCATACCGCTCTTAAATTCTTCCCCGTTTGCTGCTGCCGAGCCGTCTTCGGAAGTGCGCCTGTCTCCAAGCTTTGTTCCGTCTTTGTAATGAACATATCCGTAAAACTCAAAGGGTCCTGCGGGCTTGTCGCTGACTGCTACAGATACAACATTTACCTTATCAAGGACATAGTAAAGATAATACTTTCCATCAGAACAGGCGGTTACATCAGGAGCGTAGAGGCACATATGTCCGTCTTTGTTGAAAGGATCGGCAGTCTTGGGATAGATGATGCCTTCGTAATGCCAGTTGCCAAGGTCAGAAACGGGAGCCGACCAGCAAACGTAATCACCAAGGCAGAAAGTCTCGCCGTCGTAGAGGTCGTGAGATCCGTATACATACACTCTGTCTCCGAATACATATGGCTCACCATCGGGTACATACTCCCAGGAAGGAAGATAAGGATTGACCGCCTGTTTCTTGCCGGTCATACCAAGGCGGATACCGCCTTCTTTTCCGGGAACAGCGCCACGTCCATCAAATACCATCTCAGACTTGTCATCTTCTGTATAAGGCTTCCAAAGAGGAAGTGGCTGACCTGTAGTTCCGATTCCGTTGGGATTCGAAGTCTTAACGAAATTCGCCACCATATCCGCCATCTGACGGGCAAGGTCAAAATGTCTTCCCTCGAAAGGTCTCCAGCATTTTCCCAAAGTCTCAAAGAAAAACCAAAGATCTACGGAGTGGAAAGTACCCGGGTGGTCCCAGCCGGGGATATCTGGATCAAATCTGTAATAATAGTAGTTTTGCGAGGGGTTTGCCTTCTTTGCGTCAAGGAATGTGGATTTTACGCTCATCTCAACGACGCTCTTGCCGTCCATTGTAAACTCATCGCTTGTATTTCCGGAGATGATGGGAGCGTTGGCACTTCTTCCCTTTGCAATCTTGATTATAGGGTCTTCATCGCAGAACTTTCCGTCGTTTATAGGGAACATTCTTTGATGCTCTGCCGCGTAGGCACCGTACTTTGCCCTAAGCTCGAAAGCATCCATCTTTCTTGCTTCTTCGAGGCTTTTTATTCCCGCAAACTTAAAGAAGTCCTCGCCCTTTTCTTCGGCCTTTTCAAGATTTAGGGGCTTGAAGATATCGGACTCCTCTTCGGGATGGCGGATCATTCCGCTTAAAACGATGGCTCCCTTAATCTTGTCAAAGTTTGCTTCATGTGTAAACTGGTGCATTACGCTGGCACCGCCCGCTGACTGGCCCATGATCGTAATGCGCTCAGGGTCACCTCCGAAGGCTGCGATATTTCTATAAACCCATTCGAGTCCTGCCTTTTGGTCGAGGAGTCCGAAGTTGGCAGGTGCATCGGGAGATTCTTTTGTAATCTCGGGATGAGCCAAGAATCCGAAAAGCTGAAGTCTGTAGTTTACACTGACAACGATAATTCCGCGCTTCGCGAGCTGTTCTCCGTCAAACTCCATCTCCGCGGTATATCCCCACTGAAATCCGCCACCAAAATACCAGACAAGTACGGGAAGCTTTTCATCAGTCTTTTTCGCGGGAGTCCATACATTTAAGTAAAGACAGTCCTCGCCCATAGGAATTTCGGGATCAACATGCCAGTCGCGACAGTAGATATCGTCTCCGAGTCCAGGAGTATCCTGGACGGATATCGGTCCGAATTTATAAGCCTCAAGCACGCCTTCCCAGTCCTTAGCGGGCTGAGGCGCACGCCATCTGTTTTCACCGACGGGCGGAGCTGCAAAGGGAATTCCTTTATAAACCGTAATCCTCGGGTTTGTTCCCGGAAGTCCGCGTACTTCGCCGTTTTCAACTCTTGTTTGTCTTAACATAATACCCCTTTCTGAAACCTCAAATACTTATTAACCCAAATACATATTCTTTCATCTTCTCTGACAAGAGAATTATTCTCTTACATTTTTATAATAGGAGGAAATATCAAAAACTTCTTATCTGATTTTGCTACCGATTTGTAAAATATTGCGATGTATCTGAGAGCAAATTTTGGGGAAATCGGAGCAAATTGTGTGTGGTAGCATGTGGTGCCCTCCCCTTATAATCGCAATATGATTAGACAACGAATCAGCAAAAATTTAATACTTTGTTCCGGAGCTTTTTTAGCTTTGGGTCTTGCCTGCCTGTTGATTACAGGGTGCGCAAAAGGTGCGGACAAAACAGCAGGAGCAGACTTAACCGATGGTATTACTGAAAATGATACGGAAATCAGTTCCGAAAACCAAGAAACCAAACCTGAGAAAGGAATAGAAGAAATGGAAGAAATCTTCAAAAACATTGAACTTGCAAAGGCCGTAAAGCCTCTGACAGACCATAACCCCGTTATGACCCAGCGCTTCGGCGCAGACCCCTACGCTCTTGTTTACGACGGAAGGGTTTACCTTTATATGACAGGTGACGATCCGATGTATGAGGCGGACGGAAGCCTTAAGGAAAACAATTATTCTAACATTTATACTATCAATGTTATCTCATCCGCAGACCTTGTTAACTGGACTGACCATGGAACAGTTTACGCCGCATCAGATAAAGGACAGGCTACCTGGGGCGCAAATTCCTGGGCTCCCGCTGCCGCTTACAAAAATATAAACGGCAAGGACAAGTTCTTCTTATATTTTGCAAACAACGGAAACGGAATCGCTGTTCTTGAAGGAGATACTCCCTACGGACCTTTCACAGATCCGATCGGCGGCCCCCTTATCTCAAGACAGACTCCTACCTGCGCGGAAGTGGCATGGCTCTTTGATCCCGCCGTACTTATGGACGATGACGGAAAGGCTTATATCTACTTCGGAGGCGGAGTACCTACTCCCGAGATGGCTGCAAATCCCGGAACCGCCCGCGTAGCAAAGCTTGCCGACGATATGATCAGCCTTGACGGAGATCCTATTCCGATTGAAAACGTTGAGTATCTCTTCGAGGATTCGGGAATCAATAAGATAGGCGGAACCTACTATTATTCATATTGCTCCAACTTCAGTATGACAAAGGAAGCTATGGAAGAAAAGGGCTATCGTATGGGCGAGATCGTTACTATGAAGTCCGATAAGCCCATGGGACCCTTTGTTCCCGCCAATCCTGTACTTGCAAACCCTGAGCATTTCTTCGGACGTGGCGGAAACAACCACCACTGCATGTTCGAATTTAACGGACAGTGGTACATCGCCTACCACTCAAGAATCCTCGAGGAAAAGATGGATATGAACGGCGGCTACCGCAGCACAAATATCGATGTTGTCAAGTTTAACGAAAAGGGTGAGCCTGCTGCTTCTACCGGAACAAGGCTCGGCGTAGAGCAGATCGGCACCTTAAATCCTTACGAGACTGTAAAGGCTGTTACCCTTGCAAACGCTTCGGGTATCAAGACAACCCAGTACGGCGAGACTGCTGTTAAATACGGCTCCGGCGATATGATCGTTACAGATATACATGACGGAAGCTGGATCAGCGTAACCGGCGCTGATTTTGGAAGCGAATCCGCTAAGACCGTTGCCGTAAAGGTTCGCGGCGAGGGAAAGGGCGCTATCCGCGTGTCAATCGATTATCCCAATTCACACGCTGTAGCTTACATCCCGGTAGAAAATCCCGGCGCTGACTTTGTTGAAGTTAAGGCTGATTTAACTGCCGAAGTTACCGGAAAACACTCAGTATTCTTCACCTTCGCGGGAGAAGGATACGAGATGCTCGAGTGGAAATTTGAGAAATAATTCTATTATTGGGGGTACAAAATCGGGCTCTGCCATATTAAGGCAGGGCCCGGTTTTTATTTTCTGATATTTCCTCCCCTTTTATACCATCCTTTTTTACCCTTTTCTAGGTCCTCGCTGAGATTTTCTTATGGCCTTACAGCCATTTACATACCCCCGCATGATTCCGCGTCTTCCGATTTTAATCTCTTTGCCCGCATAGCAAAATCTTTCCACGTTACAGGTGTAATCCGATATATCAATCTCCGCATCCGACGCCATCTTTTCCATCTCTCTTGGCGTCAGTCCCGGCGCCTTTCCGCTTTTTTTCATCTTTTTTATGAGCCTTTTATAGGAGCTTAACAGCGCTTTTTCCGGCTTTGCAAAAATGAGCAAAAGCCTGAATATCGCTTCGGATAAAAACGGGATCACAAGCCTTGCAAAAAAGATTATTCCCGCGATAAGTATTGCAAATCCGCCGATTACCTGAAGCAGTCCGACGTCAACTTTTAGCTTTTGAAGTAAGCTGAAGAAACTGTTTCCTCCGACGTTTCTGACTCCCGCGGTAGGATCAAAGCTCATCCATCCCACATTTTCGATAAATACTTCCGCGTATGCATGCGAATCCGCCTCGGTTATTACCCTGTAAAGATCCCCGAACTCTCCCTCGGGCACAAAGCCCTCAACATACCTCGTCATAAGTCCTGCGCTTCTTGCCAATAATACAAAAGCCGATGCATAGTCCGAGCAGGTTCCCGTCTTACCTTCAAAAAGGAAATATCCCGGGCTGTTATCCGGTGCTCTGTATTTTAAATCATACAAGAATCCGTTCTCTCTAAAATACTTTTCAAGAGCCTCGGCCTTTTCGTAATCATTCTTGCAATCTGCTGTCGTTTCCCGCGCCAAGGCCGCGATGTTTTCCGGTATTTCTCCCTGCGCCGAAGAAACTTTCGAGCTGTATATTACCGCACTGTTTAAGTCTTCTCTGAAAGCCTGGCAAACGCGGATGTTCCTAAGAAGTCTTGCCAGTTCCTCATTTTCCTCTTCCGAAAGGTTTTTACCGGACTTTCCTGCTATTTCGCTTCGCCTTAACGACTCTTCAACAAGGATTTTCTCCGCCTCATCCAGCATCTTCACCTCGTCTTTAGCCGCAAGATCTAATCCTCCTCTTACTCTGAAGGTTGTAAAAGCCGGTCCTTTGTTAAATACGGATATGGTGTAGGAATGGTCCTGTGCATGCAGCGATTCCTTTCTGAACATCGTTCCCGCATCCGTAATATAGGCATCTCCGCTCTCCGGCTTTACATCGCTGAGTCTGTCTGCCGAAAGATAATAGGCTGCAGAAAAGTTTTGCGCCGTTATGACATAATTTGTCGGAACGTCCGGGATCGTATTCCCTTCCGCCACTTCTTCCAGCCCGTACCTTGCCGCAAAGCCTTTATCAATCTCATTTACAGCCTTTATAAGTTCGGTAATCCCGCTTATGGAAAGGAGCTTCTTATCCCTGAAATACGCATCGAAATCCGTCTCGTTTACCGCTCCGTCAAGAGAGTACCATCTGTCTTTTTCAAAGTCGTAAACATCGAAAACCTGTCGCTTTAAATAAACATCTCCGTCCCCTACAACAGTATATAACCTTCGGTTAGTACCCGAGCTGAAATTATCCGCGTTTCCCGAAAACTCCGAAAGATTCGAAAAGCTCTCGCCTACCTCCGTATCGGTATTTCCACCAAGGAACATATCCTCAAATTTGTCGTAGTACTTAGCCCTCGGATCCTTTGGAACAAGCGCCGCAAGCGCAACAACGAGTATTACTGCAACAGCAATCTGCGCCATATATACCCACTGTCCCCTTATTTTTATATTCCAGTCGTTACCATGAACAGGTTCTACGCGGTGAAAAAGAGAGCTTTTTCTTTTTGCCTCTTTTATCTCGGCTCTCGTAGGGCTGACTTTTCTTGCACAGACAACGTGCAAAAGCATACTTACCAAGACAACTAAAACAAGATATCTGTTTTCTACTTCCTCCGTAACCTTTGCGTACAAGACAAAGGGCAATAAAGAGACGAGGGTGATATATCCAAATCTGTAATTGGCCACAGAAAAATAGTAGATAGTTATTACAAAAAAGAGCGTTACGGCCAAATACATTCCGAGCCTCAGCATACCATCGCTGCCGACCTCAATTTCAAGAGTTCCGGCGCTGCCTCCGCTGACCAGCCACTGCCAAAAATATACGCCGGTGTCTCTTTCACCGATGGTTATAATATTCATCATGCCGGCGAAGTATACAGCCAAGTATACTATCGTAACAAAAGCCCCGATAAATCTGTTTCTGTTTACAAAGGCGCACATAACAAGAGTAAATATCCCGATAAGAAAGCACTTACCGGTCATCTCGGGAATACTCTCCCCGTAAAGAGACATACTCGTTACGCAAAGAGCCATCGCAAGAATAAAAGAAGCCACCTCGTCCATTTTTATTATTGAAGATTTTCTCGAAAAAACATCAAGGCGGAGGGCGGCTCCTGCTCTTTTAATCAGATTCACAGCACCCTCCCTTCTCCGGTTACAGCGTTAAAAATGCACACAGATCCGGCGCTTCCGATTTTCTTTTCAAGTTCCGCATACAGTTCTGCATCATCCTTCAAGGTAAAACATATTACCGAACTTCCCCCCTGTAAATTGTCCGGAACCCTTCTTTCGGTCTCGATCGGCATAAAAAAGGATAAAGCCGTGCGCAGAGATGCAAGATCTTTCTCCGAACGGATTTCAAGGCTGTTTGAATTATTATCGTAAGATGTCCAGTTTACGCATACGCTGAAATTTCTTGAGAGCATCGTTCTAATCATACCCAAAGAGGTTTCAAGCATACTTTGAACTGCTCCGGGAATAATAGGATTTTCGTCGCCGCTTGCCGGCTTTGCCGCGTCAAGTATCATAAGTACTCCGCTCGTTACCGGTCTTTCGTCAAGCCTTACCATCAGCTGCCTTACCTTGGCGGAGAGCTTATAATTGATCCTTTTAAGAGGATCTCCGGGTTCGTACTTTCTGTAATCATATCCGGGAAATCCGGCAAAAGTAGCGCTGACTTCGTCTATCGTTTCATCAAAGCCCTCGTCAAGTGCGGTTTTCATCGTTTCCTCGAGAACAGGATCTTTCGCCGAGATTTCCGGTATCGAAGGCCCGACTCCGCAAATCTGCACGCAGTCATGAACCTTTACAGGAAATCTTGCTATCCCGAAAAAGTCCTCGCAGACAGCCTCTTTTATTCCCGCTTTTGTCCCTCCGGCCAAACCGGCATAAAAAGTCAAAGGGATAATCTTATCCCTCATCGACATTACCGAAATATTTATCTCTTTTTCATTAGCTTCAAGCGAAGGAGAATCAAGAATACCGATACGGATCAAAGAAGTCGGAAGGATGCTTCTGTTTTTAACAGTCATATCCATCAATACTTTTTCACCCTTCTCGGCAAGAAGATTGTTTGTATCTTTTGATTTAGAGAGACTTACCTCAGAAAATCTTGAACTTATAAAAGCCAGAAGTACAGAAACTCCGGGCGCCGCAAATAGAGCGATAAGCAAAAAATACCCGACCCTTGCACTGCAAAAAAGCGCAAAAAGAAGTACAAATACCGCGGAACTAAGGGTGCCGTCCGCAAATCTGAAGTAATCGTTTTTACGCCTCGGTCTAAGGCCGCCTGCTTTATCTTCTTTTTTTGATGCCCGGTCTTTTTTTCTCAAATCGGGACCTCCACCGAGCTGACGATATCCCTGACAGCCGCAAATCCGTCACCCCACTCAGACTTTCCCCTCGGTGAAAGCATCAGTCTGTGGCCGAATACATATGGTGCCAAAAACTTTATATCATCGGGGAGGACGTAGTCTCTTCCGGAAATATAAGCATAAGCCTTTGCACAGCGCATCATCGCTATGCTTCCTCTGGGGCTGATTCCCAGTTTTATTCCCTCGTTTCGGCGAGTAGCGGTAACAATCGCAAGAATATATTTTTCCGCATTTACGGATACCGAGACTTTATCCGCCTCGGCACGCATCGTGAGAATATCCATTGGTTCTATAACAGGCGATAGGCTCTTCGCGTCGTTTTCTCTTCCCTTTCGGATGATCCGGAGTTCATCTTCCGCAGCCGGATAACCGATGTTTAGTTTCATAACAAATCTGTCCATCTGGGCTTCCGGGAGAGAATATGTTCCGTAAGTCTCGACGGGGTTTTGCGTAGCAAGGACCATAAAAGGCTTCGGAAGGTCGTAGCTCTTTCCGTCTATAGTAACGCGAAGCTCTTCCATTGCCTCCAAAAGCGCGGACTGTGACTTAGGCGAGGAACGGTTTATCTCATCCGCCAAAAGAAAGTTGCAAAATACCGCCCCTTTTCTGAATTCCACTTCACTGCTTCCCTGTCTTATAAAAGAAAAACCGGTGATATCCGATGGCATTATATCCGGCGTCATCTGTATACGCCCAAACTCGCCTCCGCAGGAAACTGCCATAGCTGCAGCGAGCTGGGTTTTGCCGACACCGGGCACATCCTCAATAAGGACATGCCCGCCGGCAAGAAGCGCCGTGAGTACCAATTCGGTAATCTCCGGTTTTCCGATTATTACTTTTTCAACATTACTTAGGAGCGAGCTTATACGTGAATCACTTATATTCTGTCGCAGCATTGAATGTCTCCGTTAAACTTTTTTCTTAAGCTTATCAACAAGTTCCTCGATACATCCGTCTTTGAAGGGGCTGTTTAAACCTACCTTTGCAAGCATAGGCTCGTAAAAATCTCTTGCAGAGAGTTTGCAAAGCTCTAAATACTTACTAAACGCTCCTCTGTAGTCCTCATCCATCTTAACCTTGAACTGCATAGCGCAAACGCTGGCAAGAACATAGTCGATGTAGTAGAAAGGACTCTGGAAAATATGGCTCTGTCTCTGCCAGAATCCGCCCTCTCCGAAGAAAGGATCTCCGTCGAAATCAAGGTGAGGACGATAGGTCTCCTCAAGCTTTTTCCACGTAGCCTTGCGCTCTGCGGGAGTCATATCGGGGTTTGCATAAACGATGTGCTGGAACTCGTCTACCATACATCCGTAGGGAACGAAGATTATGGAATCCTCGAGATGCATCGTAAGGTAATCATCCTTGCGGTCTCCGAAGAAGTTCTTCATCCATCCGTAGGTAAAGTATTCCATCGACATAGAGTGGATCTCTGCGGTTTCCATTGTGATATCGTTATGCTCTGTAATCTCGTCGTCTCTGTTTATAAAGCCCTGGAAAGCGTGTCCGCATTCGTGTGTGATAACGTCAACGTCTCCGCTGGTTCCGTTAAAGTTTGCAAAGATGAAGGGCGCCTTGTAATCCTGAAGGAATGTCATATAACCGCCCTGGCGCTTGGTCTTTCTTCCGAGTACGTCAAAGAGCTCATGATCCATCATAAAATCAATAAACTCCGCAGTCTCGGGAGAGAGCTCTCTGTACATATCCTGTCCGGCTTTAAGGATCTCCTCGGGAGTACCTGTGGGAGCGGGATTTCCGTTTGTAAAGTAAACGCCGTTATCGTAGAATTTAAGCTTGTCTACGCCGATGCGCTTTCTTCTTGTCTCGTGAATATCCGAAACAAAAGGAACAAAAGCTTCCTTGACCTGCTTGCGGAAGTTCTCAACTTCTGCCTGTCCGTAGCTGTTTCTCTGCATCCTCATATATCCGAGAGGAATATAGTTTTCAAAGCCGAGCATCTGCGCCTGCTTTGTACGGTTCTTCACCATCTTGTCGTAAAGATCGTCGATCTCGTCCGTAACGGTAAGGAAATAGTCGCTCATCGCTTTAACTGCGCGCTTACGAACATCTCTGTCCTTTGATGTCGTAAACTTGGTCATCAGACTAAGGTTGTATGTCTCTCCTTCGAACTCGATCTTTGCGGTTGCAATAAGCTTAGTATACTTGCTTACGAGCTCATTTTCCTCCTGCATAAGAGGGATGAGTTTCTCATCGAAAGACTTGAGGGAAAGTTCCATATTCTTGAAGGCAACTTTTCCCATTTTCTCCTCAAGGAAAGGTCTGTAGGGAGAATTAAAGAGAACTTTATTGTACTCGTTCATGCAGTTTTCCCACTCGGGATCGAATGAATCGTAGTACTCGTTTTCCTTGTCGTAAAATTCGTCGGTAGTATCGATGTCGTGACGAATATGGGCTATCGTGTGCTGCGTGGAAATATGTCCCTGGATCTTGTAATAATCCTGATGAACCTTCCACTGCTCTTCGCCGCTTTTTGCTTCCTTAAGGCGCTTTATAAGGTCGGCATAATCCGCCTTCATCTTATCGAGCTCTATGCGCTCATAAGGAAGTTTTGAAAATTTTTCCATTAAAACTATTTCTCCTTCTTGCTTAAAAGCTTATATTCAAGCTCTGTGCCCTTCCCCTTATAGACCCCAAATACGCGAAGCATATACTTGTCCGTAACGAATCTGACCTCAGGCTTGTTTTCCGTATTTTTAACTCCAAGCTGAACCTTGGCTTCCCCCTTAAAAACATCTGCGGGTACGGCCTTTAAAAGTTTTTTCTCGGCATAACCAATGACACTTTCTTCAAGAGATGCCTGTTTATCCTGTTTTTGCTCAAGGAACTTTACCTTCAGAGTCTTCTCCAAAAGCGGGCTGATGCAGGATGTCTTTTTAAAATAGCTGCCGATTATCACATAGATTGCATACTCAAAAGCTGACTGGCTGTCGCCGTTTTTTTCTTTTTCCATACCCTTTTCCTCCTGTGAAACACTATTTCTTATATTCTTTAAAGCCCTCACCGAATACTTCGCTTGTCTCCGTCACCATCACAAATGCGCCGGGATCCACCTCGTGTGCCGCGTTCGTGATCATATAGGTCTGGGATTTGGAGCATGCGCAAAGTATCACATCTCTGTCCTCTTTTGTATAACTTCCGATTGCTCTTATTATTGTCGATCCCCTGTCCGTGAGTTCACTGATCTTCTCCGTAAGAGCATCGGTATTGTTCGTAATAACTATAACCAGCTTACCCGCGCCGAGACCGTAAAGTACGCGGTCGATAACGATCGAAGCGGAAAATGAACAGATAAGACCGTAAAGCACCGCGTCCGCATCCTTAAACACGGGCCATCCGACAAGTATTACCAAAAAGTCCGTTACAGCCGTAACAATACCCAGCGATATATGCGGGTGTCTTACCTTGATGATCATCGAGAGAAAATCCATTCCTCCCGAGCTGCTTCCGCGCATATAGAAAAATGCCATTCCGGCTCCCATACAAAGTCCGGAATAAAGAGCAGCCATCATTCTGTTGCCGGTATAAAGCGGCAACAGCGGAAAGATAAGATCCAGAAAAACCGTTGTGATTATCATAGTTTTTGCAGTCTTTGCAAGGAATCTTCCGCCTACTATCTTGTAGCTTGCTATTACAAGCGGGATATTCATGATAAGGGTCATAACTCCGACGGGCAGCTTCCAAAGGTAGTTGAGTATCAGCGCGATACCCGAGATACCTCCGGGAGAGAAATTTGCCATCTTCACAAAGGTATAAAGACCCATTGCATATAAAACGCTTCCGATTATGTCACATACAGTATCAAGCGCTATCCTCTTCGCGCTCTTTCTGATTTCTTCTTTAGACTTGCCTTTAATAAAACTCATAAAACTCTTCCTGATTTTGTTATAGGGTTAATTATAGCACAGATTACGCTTTGTGTCCCCCTATCTGGGCGTTTCTTGTGATCGTGGTCGCTCCGTCAAGGAGATTCATTCCCTTTATGATGGCATTCTTTCCGTATTTTTGCTTGACTTCCAGAGATGCCTTTTGAAGATTCTTTTCTTTTTCGAGGAAAACCTCCCGCTTTCGCCTCTCTTCCTGTTCCTTTTCGAAATCGGTAAAAAGGCTGAGCTGTTCGTACTCCTCCTCATCTTTTGCTTCGCTCTCGGGGATGATATTGCAAGCCGCGATACTTAAGCGGCGCATACAAAGATCTTTGTCCATGATCCTCTCGTAGAGGCTGCCCGCCGCTTCTCTTATCAGCTTTGTGGATGATGTCTTAATATCAAGATTATACGTCCCGTGAGCATGTTTCGGAGTAATACGACCATACCTGTCAAGGGTAAGCTCGCCTTCAAACGAACCAAGGCTCTTTGCATCCTTTACCGACTCGTAACCTATGGTTAGAACTATCTGATCCGTGACCATCCCCTTGCGCACAAGATCAAGGCTTAAAAGCTCCGCCATTTCTCTTACTATGATTCCCGCTTCTTTGTATTCGTAGGGTCTCGTCATAACCTGTCCCTGGCTTAGGGAATTGGTTTGGGGCTTAAAGCTCTTGGCATCCCCAATCGTGCAGGGTTCCCAGCCCCAGGCATGGTCAATGAGCAGCTCTGCGTTTACTCCGAAGGTCTTGTACAAAACATCCTCACAGCTCTCGGAATACTGCGCCACATCTCCCATTGTAAAAAGTCCAAGCTTTGCAAGACGCCTTGCCGTACCTGCGCCTACCCGCCAAAAATCAGTGATCGGTTTGTGGTCCCAGAGCTTTTCCCGAAAGCTTTTCTCGTCCAGCTCGGCGATACGTACACCATCCGCATCCGCGGGCATCTTTTTTGCAACTATATCCATCGCGATCTTCGCAAGGAAAAGATTGGTTCCGATTCCGGCGGTTGCCGTGATTCCCGTTTGCGTAAGAACATCCCTGACCATCTTTAGAGCAAGTTCATGCGCCGTGCAATGGTACATCGAAAGATAGCTCGTTACATCTATAAAAACCTCGTCGCAGGAATATACAAGAATATCCTCCGGCGCCACATACTTAAGATAGATCTTGTAGATATTTGTGCTGTACTTCATATACAGCGCCATCCTCGGCGTTGCACAGACAAAATCAACTTCAAGAGCAGGGTCTTCTTTCAGCTCGCTTGCAAAAATGCTCTTTCCCGAAAACTGCCTTCCCGGAGCCTTGTATTTTCGCTCCGCGTTGACATCCCGAAGTTTTGACGTAACTTCAAAGAGGCGGGCTCTTCCCGGGATGCCGTAGGATTTAAGCCCCGGAGAAACCGCCAGACAGATCGTCTTTTCAGTCCTTGAATTGTCCGCCACAACAAGGTTGGCATTAAGCGGATCCAGTTTTCTTTCCACGCACTCAACAGAGGCGTAGAAAGACTTCAGATCGATTGCTACATAAATATGATCCATTAATTTAAAGCATACTCGCAAAGGAGTTTTAAAACATTTTCCGCGCCGTCTTTATGGCTTCTCTCGTATCCGTGGGATGCGTATACACCCGCTCCGATAAGTCCGTGCTTTAAGTCGTTTCCGGCGCCCAAGGTTGCCTCAACGTCGCTTCCGTAATGAGGATAAATATCTACCGCATAATCAGCGCCGATCTTTTTAGCGGCTTCCACAAGTCCCTTAACAACGGGATAGCTGTAAGGTCCTCCGCTGTCCTTCGCGCAGATAGACACCTGTCTTTCGGTGCAGGTAAGGCCTTCACCGACGCAGCCCATATCAACAGAGATTGCTTCGGTACAACCATCGGGTACATTTCCGCATCCGCCGTGTCCTACTTCCTCGAAGACTGTAATATGCGCGTAAAGGGCGCGCTTAGGTGTGATCTTGTTGTCAGAAATGTATTTTGCCAGGCCCAGAAGAATTCCCACGCTGAGTTTGTCGTCAAGGAATCTTGACTTGATATAACCCGACTTCGTAACTCTGACTCTGGGTTCGAAACAAACAATATCACCAACGGATATTCCGAGTTTTTGTACATCCTCCTTGCTCTTTACATCTTCGTCGAGAACGACCTCGCAGGTATCCCATGAACGCTTTGTGTCATTGTACTCCCCGTTTACATGTATCGAAGCATTTACAAACTGGAATGTTCCCTCGTAGATTCCGTCAAATTTGGTTACTACTCTGACGTTCTCGCCCTCAGCATTATTGGGGTTCATACCGCCTAAATTTGTAAGAGTAAGACGGCCGTCGCCCTTTATTGTCTTAACCATACCGCCTAAGGTATCGGTATGCGCCTCCAGCAAAAGTCCGTCCTTTTTGTTCTTTCCGGTAAGGTCTACGATAACGCCGCCCTTATTTGTGATCTGTGCTTTAAATCCGAGCTTTTCAAATTCCTTTTTTACCCAGGCAGCGGCTTCTTCGGTGTATCCCGTGGGGGAGTCGATGCCGAGTAAAGTAGTTGTTTTTTCAACTATAAAGTCCGTGTATTTTTTGTAATTAATCTTCTTTGTTGCCATTTCTTTGTCCTTCTTTTATATCTTTATTTTCGCCGAAATCATTATCCTTTTCGTCAAGGAGCTTTCCCTTATTATCGCGCTTTAATTTCAGCTTGTTCTTAAACAGATCCGCGATCATCTTTCGGCCTTTTTCCGTACTGAGGTCGCCGATCTTTATTGTTCCCTTAAGTATTGAAACCATCAGCGCAATATACGCCTCACCGAGAGCCGCAGTAAGTGCCGCCGCAACGCTTCCCGAGATAGCCCCGCCTACTACAGACCCTGCTCCGGGTATCAGCTTAAGGATCCCGGATACAACCGTTTTACCCGCGATAGTCGTTCCCGCTGTTCCAAGGGTTCCGCTGACGATCGCGGCTATCGTAGATTTTTCGAGAGACAGTCCGAAGACATTGGTTATTGATGCGATCATCGCAATCTGTTCCGGCACAAGTACAAAAGAGTCTGCAACCGGGATCGGGACCGCACCTGTCGCCGCAGCTGCCGCTGCTGCTGCAATGACGATTGCCTGGCTTCTTTTTACTTTAAGGGATATGCTTGCCTTTTGAACCGCAACGTATGTGTTCTTTACAGCCTCCGGAATAACCTCGTAGATAAAGTCCGCAAGTTTATCAAGACCGTGGGCCTTTATTACGGTATTTTCATCGATCTCATAATCCTCGGCAAGTACGGGTACCACCTGTGTGATGCCCATATTCAGACTGTCGATATGCTTCTTCAATTCTTCTGCGTCCTTTTTGGAAATAGACTGCGTCAGAACTACGATAACCGGAATCTGTGAATCCTTATTGAGGTCCAAAAACTTTCTTATGAAATTCTCTTCCACATCCTCAAAGCGGTGCGATGTGGCGCTGACGCAGTAAAGGATACAGTGGATGCTCTGCTCTATGTCAAAGCTTTTATATCCCCTTCTGATCTCGTCGCCGATCTCATCAAGGAGCTTTCCGAGGGCATTGTCCCCGCCGAGTTCGAAGCCCGGTGTGTCGTATACCTGAAGTGGAAAGCCTTCCTTTTTGTAAAGTCTGATATCCTGCGTAACCGGCTTGCCGATTCCTGTCTGCGCTATGCGCTCGCTGAAAAGATTGTTTATAAGCGTGCTTTTTCCGACACCTGTTTTTCCGAGAAGCATCACATTAAAAACCTTCATGTCCTTCTTCTCTTTTGCAATTGCTTCCTTGATGCCGTCCGCAACATTCGCGGAATAGAATCCTGCCATAACTGCTGCCTCCTCATTTACCGTTTTGCGTTTCGTCAAACGTATTTATCCGTCCATAAACTCTATATCGAATATATCATCCACTCTGAGAATCTGTCCGTCATCCATCGTAAGCGTTCTTCCAAACATATCCATCTTTTTGACCTTTCCGGTCATCTGAAGATAGCTTCCTCCCTCTTTGAAAGCATCCTCCGCAAAGTAAGTTATCGTAACGTAGGGCGGATCGGTCGGGAGCCTTCTTTCAATCTCAGCTAACCTTCGGTTAATCTCTTCTATCACACTCTCATCAAGATTTATTCTCTCGTCCGTAAGCCTCCCCGTCTCCGCCACAGCCTCATCATACCCGACAAGAGCCGCGAAAGGCGAAAACTGCGCCGCCCGGTTTATCATACTCATATGCGGCCGTTTCTTTGACCTGTAATGCGGATGTTCTATTATATCATCATACTTCCCGCCCATCCTGCCTCCTTTTTTGACCCCCCAACCCCGTCCCCCTGTGTCATTTTTTGACCCCCGGGGACGGGGTTGCTGTGTCATTTTTCAGTCGAGGTTTATAGAGTCTGAGATGTAATACAGGTAGTTATGCTCCCTGCAATACTTTGTGATATCCTCGCGAAGCTCCTCGTTCTTTGGCGTATCCTCAGCATATTCGATAACAAAAATATACGCCCCCTGATCGCCATATTTTTCTATAAACTCGGTAAAATACTCTTTATCTTCATCTTCAGCAGGGCCAAGCGTATCTTCATCCCAGTCGATCCTTGTGTAAACACATTCCTGGTTGATTCCGGTAATTACATCCGTCCAGGGGCCGAGCTTTTCCGTATAGGCGTTAAGGAATGCATCACCGCCGTTTATAACTACGCTGACACCCATTCTTCTTAGGCCCTTCATTATATTCGCAAGGCCCTCTAAGATTTCATCCGTAGGATAATTGTAATAAACATCACAGTTATCAACAAAGAAACCGTCTACGCCCTTTTCCAAAAGCGCCGGCGCAAGCTCCTCGAGAATAAATTTCTGCCATCTTTCATCGGAAACATCAACCCATTTTTCTTCTTCCCAATTCTCGTAATCACCCAGCGCCAGGTCCTCAAACCTGTCGTAGTAATCTCTGAAATTCTCGATCGAACCAATGTCTATATAGCTGTATATGCAATTGCCGTAACGTGCTCTTTTAAGCGCGTCTATTTCCTCTGCCGTATGGTACTGTGCATCTATAACAAGATAATCATACTCTGAAAGCTCACTTAAATCCCCATCGTAATCAAGGAATACTCCGTACTTGGCATCGTATTCGGGGAGGCTCAAGATATAGGGATGAAAATCCTGCTCTCTCTGCCAGGCAGTTTTATATCTGTCGCAATAATCAAGAAATTCCTGAGGAAGATTTCTGCCTATAGCATAGCACATAGCGTTAAAGTCCTTGTTGGTAGGACAAAAGCCACCGCAGCGCTTATATACTCCTCCATCCTTGTCGTAAATAAAGAGCCAGCTCGAGCCTCCGTCGCATACATCCTTCGGATCAAGCTCCTTCGGATCTAAGCTGTAGAGTTTTTTAAGGTCGATGTTCTTCTCGATATCTTTATATTGTTCATCTGTCAGTTTAAAAAGCAAAGTGTCGCTATATCTTTCACCATTGGTTAAGTAGCGTTCAAACTCTGCTTCTAATTGTTTGTCGCGCCGCACCTTTACAATAACCGTTGGTGCCATTTCGAGAAAATCTCCGGTAAAGTAATCTGTCCCGACAAGATAGGTATCGCTTACCTTTGAAGGGTCGTAGATGTCAAATACGCTGCCTAATCCGCCGGGAATTCTCCCATTTTCCAATGCCTTATTTCTTACTCGGATGATGTTCGGAATTGCTATTAAAAGTCCGGCAGTTAAGACTACCGATCCGATAACAGAAAGGATGATAATAAGTATTTTTTTATGTTTCTTTTGCTTTTCGTCCATATTGGTTTCACTTTAACTTATATTTTTCAGGCTCTGTTTATTTCAAACCTCCTGAGCCGCATCACATGACCGCTTATTTTTATTCCATGATCATTTCAATCTTTTTCGCAAATTCTTCCTGAAAAGCTTCCTGCTCCTTTTTAAGAGCGGCATCGTCAAGTCTTTCGATGTGTTCGGACTTTATAAACCGCAGCCTCTCCGCCGCTTTCTCCGACTTAATTGCAAATTGCGTATATTCCGGACCAACGTTTAGTAACTCCAGCGCCGTTTCCGGGCTTAAAAAACCGCTGCTCAAAATTCCGAGAGTATCAAAAATTGTATCATTGGCAATCGGCCCGATAATCACATCCGCGCTAAGTCCGTCCTTTGCCCTTCGGTTGTTAAAGATATAGTTAAACCAGTCCAGATCCCGCTTAAAGCTGTGTACATCCAGACCTTCGTCGTCAAACTCATAGATGTTTACCACGGCGTTTTTCCTTGCCCAGCGGTACGTAAACTCCTTATCCGGCGTCAAATAAAAACCCGGGCCAAAGTCCGCATTTTTCCTGCCTCTATATATGTCCGGTTTTACTATTTCCCTATCGCTCGTATGATATAAGATCATCTTCCCTCCAAAATGACCCCCCACCCCCTTACTCATATATTTCGTACTGCATCATCTCATATTTAAGCCTGCTGCCCTCAACAATTTCCGGTGGAAGCAGCGCTCTCGCAACCAGTTTAAGATCGTCGGATTCGATATCCGTTCGGCGGAGATTCGCATAATCCCCCTCTATGCTTACAACTTCGTAATACCAGGTTTCCATATATCTCTCCTAAAATGAACCCCCAACCCCGTCCCCCTGTGTCATTTTGGGGTGCACAAAATCAAACAACCTTAATTATACCACATGACCGGCCGCTTATCTAATTTTTGCGCCCGGTCATCTGATCATATCGCAGTCATTTTCCATATTGTCCCAGAGGGTTCGTAGTATAGCCTAATCATCTTTTGCCTGCCAAAAACGATAACATGGCACTCGTAAACTAGCGTGTTGTCGGTAACATACACTCCGTCCGGCAACTGCCTTGTTCCCCTGTGGGACTGATCCCTGAAATCTTTAATTGTATAGGTTTGAAACTCACCGTCATCATCAAGTACCCGCACTTTCAAGGGATAAATCGTCCCGTCTCTGGAGTGCTGGCAGATGACATCAACCGTTTTAAGCTCCGCTCTCATACGCGCACCTTCCCTTTTGTACGTATGAGTATAGAACGTTTGTTCGCATTTGTAAATCGAACAAATTATGAAGATTTTACCAATTTTCCAAGAACTATCGCAAAAAGGACGCCTGATTCGGCGCCCTTTCTCATCAAAACATTTCGAAATAATCAAAATCCGCGGGAATACGGCTTCCGCATCCCCCGTTGTTCGCGTATATTCCGACAAGCGTGCCGGTATGACGCTTCGGGTCGTCCGGGACTCCCTCATCGCAAAGATACACACAGTTCTCAAGAACTCCGGCGAGAGTCCATCCTACTGCATCAAAACTATAATAAAACCGCCTCGTCAAGTGCTCGACTTCTACCTTTAAGTAAACGGCTGTCTGCGGAATATCCGAAACCTCAGCCACAAGCTCCTCCCCGTGATTTCTGTTAATAACAAGCCAAAGCTTCCTGCCCTCCTCAAAACAAAGCGAAAAACGAGCATAAGTTGCGGTACTGTAATAGCAGGTAATTCCGGCTTGCTCCCCGTTTCTTTCCGGATAAAAATCCAGCTTAGTCTCCGCAGTATAGCAAAGCTCCTGCTCTCTTCGAAGCAATGTATTTTTTGCGCGGATTTCAAAAAGCTGTCCGTCCTGCGTCCAGATTCTAAACCACCCCGGTCTCTCGGTAAGAGAAAAACTTCCCCTAGCAGGCGTACGAACAAACTCCCAATAAAGCCCGAGCTTATCTGAGTCAAAATCATCCTTTTTGTTATCTTTAAGCTGCATCTTCGGCAGATTCGGCGCCTTGTTTGTAAGGCTCGGCCCCTTGCCTTCATTAACAACAAACCAGCCGTCATCAAGCCAGCGCACCGGCTCCAGCGCCGTCTCTCTCCCGATGGTTGTATAGTTTCCCCGGTTAGGCCTGCCGCAAAGATAGAAAATCCACCAGTCCCCGTTTTGATCCTCGATCAGTTTTCCGTGTCCGCATCTTTGAAGGGGCGCCTCAGGGTCAAACTGTCTAAGGACAGGATTGTACGGCGAGGGTTCGTACGGCCCGAAAAGATTCTTTGACCTTGCAACATTGACTCCGTGTCCGTAGCCTGTACCGCCCTCTGCAAGGATTGCATAGTAATACTCTCCTCGCTTTAAAACATGGGGTCCCTCGGGACATCTTTCACCGGTTCCCGGCCAGATTTCCACAGGTTCCCCAAGTGCCTTTGTGCAGTCTTCGCTAAGGGGCACAAGATTTACGCCCGGACTGATCGCCATATAGCGCTTTCCGTCGTCGTCCACAAATAAAGAAGGATCAATACTGTCAACCTCAATCCACGCAGGTTTGCTGTACGGTCCCTCTGCTTTCTCGGCAGTTACAACCAGCTGACGCCTGAGCACATTGTTGCCGCGCTTTCCATCGCCGTTTAGTCGCAGCGTCGCCATAATTACAAACTTTCCGTCAAGGTACTCAATATCCGGAGCCCAGATACCATGCGAATCCTTGATGTCCCCAAGATCAAGATCCTTCGGATCCGTTATGGCGTGTCCGATTATTTCCCAGTGGACCATATCAGTGGAATGGCTGATGACAATCGCCGGGAAATACTGAAACGTCGAGTTAACCATGTAATAGTCATCACCGACTCTGACAACGGACGGATCCGGGAAAAAGCCGCGATTAACCGGGTTTTGATACTCCATATTATCTTTGTTCATCTTCCTGTAAGCCTTTCTGCTTTTATTAATATCTATATATTATCACCTTTCACACCCATTTTTGAACCCCCGGGACGGGGTTGGGGGTTCATTTTGCCCCCGAGAAAATATGACCCCCGGGGACGGGGTTGGGGTGTCATTCTGAAAGGGAGTTGTACATTCATGAATTTTTTTGATATAATCGCTCCTTGGTGAATATAAGGAGCAAAAAAACTGCTCATAGAATAGACCCAAAATAGGAGATGAAAAAATGTACAATATTGCAATCGCCCAGTCCGGCGGTCCTACAGCAGCTATTAATTCCTCTTTGGCAGGTGTTTTTTCAGAGGCATCAACAAATCCTGCAGTTGATGAAATCTACGGCGCAGAGAACGGAATTGAGGGAATATTAAATGACAGACTTGTCAATCTCAGAAGCATCCTGATGGATGAGCATGACAAACAGCTTCTTATGACCACGCCTTCTACAATTCTCGGTTCATGCCGCTTTAAACTTAAGGATTACAAAGAAGATGAATCTGATTATCTAAAGATTCTGGAAACATTCGAAGAGCACAATATCAAGGCATTTTTCTACATCGGCGGTAACGATTCCATGGATACCGTTATGAAGCTTGATGCATATTTCAAGGAAAAAACAATCGATATCAAAGTAGTCGGTGTCCCCAAAACAATCGACAACGACCTGCCCGAGACTGACCATACTCCCGGCTTCGGATCCGCGGCAAAATACGTCGCAACTTCTCTCCAGGAGATCATCAGAGACAGCCGTGTTTATTCCGTACAGTCCGTCACAATCGTTGAAATTATGGGCCGCGATGCAGGTTGGCTAACAGCTTCTTCCTGCGTGCTGCGTGCCAATGGTGAGCCCGCGCCCCACCTTATTTACCTTCCCGAAGGACAGTTTACCAAAGAAAAATACTTAGAAGATGTCAAGGCCTGCCTTGCAAGATACAAAGCAGTTTTGGTTGCTGTTTCCGAGGGAATAAGATTCCCCGGCGCTGATTATGACGATAAAAAAGACGCTTTCGGTCATACTCAAAACGCCGGAATCGGAAAAATGCTGGAGAATTTCACCAAAGAACATTTAGGCTGCAAGGTCCGTTCAATCGAACTCAACGTAATGCAAAGATGCTCAAGCCACATCGCCTCTCTTACCGACTTGGAAGAGGCGGAGCGTGTCGGACGCGCAGCCGTTACAGCGGCAATTGATCAGGGAAAAAGCGGTGTGATGATGACCTTCAAGCGAATCAGCAACAACCCTTACAGAGTCGAGATTGTAGATACAGAAATCGAAAAAGTCGCAAATAAAGAAAAGAAATTCCCTCAAAAGTGGATCACTTCCGAGGGAAACAATGTTTCAATCGATGCACTTAACTATTTTCTCCCCTTAATTCAGGGCGAACCGGTTCTCGAGTACAGAAACGGAATTCCGGTTCATTTCAGGCTCAACCAGTAAGATGGCATACCGGTTTTGCAAATAATTATTTAATGATCTTTTTGATCTGCTTGTTTGTAGCAATCGGGTACACATCCATTATATGCTCCTCTATACGACGGAAAGATTCTTCAGGCTTTTCTTTGTATGCAGAAGTCACATGTGAATATCCCCAAAGGCTTTCGGGCGTTGTATATACCGCGATAGGCCAGCCGTAGCTTTCTCCCTTTTTGTTCCTTCTTTGGCGAAAATCTTTCACACAAAGATAAAGCTGCATCTGAAGCCCCGTAATCGTTCCGTCAAAGCCTTTTTCTCCGCCTTTTCCGAAGCCCGCCTTTCCCTTTAATTCATTAGAAAAAAGCTCCTGAAAAGGCGCTTCGTCTTCGAAAAGGTCCATAATCTTTTTCTGCCTTGCAGAAGCCTTTCCATCCTCCCAGAGAGCATCAAAATCGTATCCGTCTCTGCGAAAATTTGCAAAATACGGAAGCCATTTTTTTGAGATAAATCCGGCCTTCTTGTCGAAAAATTTACCATATGCCACCTCACCGCGGCGCGCAATGATCTCGCGCCACTCCCAGGGGTCCCTTTCGACATCACCCGACCACCAAAACTGCGGCACGGTTCTCTCTTCAAGTGAAAATCCCGGAATTTCATTTTTAAATAGGGGCAAAAAACCTATCTTGTTTATGTATTCAATTGCTTCATCGACGGTATGCAGGCATTCGGGGTCATCCCACTCCACGCCATACATGATCCATGTCCCATTTTCATTTCCCATTTTAAATAACCATCTTTAGGCCCCGGGGGCAATTTTTGACACCCATCCTCGTCCCCGGGGGTCATTTTCCAAGTACCATTTTTGACACCCCAACTCCGTCCCGGGGTGTCATTTTTGTCCATGCGTCAATTTTCGTGTCCCGGCATAGAGAATTCTACGTAATCATAGTCTGCATTGCCGTATATTTCCTGACGGATGAGATCGTCATAATCCGAATATCCACTTAAAAATTGATTCGAAATCATCTCATCATGATAAGACATCTCGCCCGGCGCATAATCAGACAAGATTGTTCCATCTTCATTTCTTGATATATTGTACAAACAAGCTCCATCATACATCACATAGCTATCCGTGTGATCCTCGTACACCTTGTCCCAGCTGATCTTATAGATGCTGAGCAACATATTTTGTCTTTTGTTATTCTCATCCTTTGCGACAAGAAAATAACTGGTTATATACTCCGGATCTTCTCCCCAGGTCCAATTGGTCCAAAAAAGGTCGGTGTTGTCCCATAACTGTCCCTCAATCGCCAGATTGGCATTTTCTACAAAGAATTCGTCAGATATAATCTCATCCGTAGAAAGCCTGTACGTTGCAAGTTTTGCCTGTCGCTCAGCCTCATCAGCCGCAGCCTTTGCTTCCTCTTCCTGTCTGCGTTTCTCCTCTCGCTCCGCTTTTTCAGCCTCCTGACGGGCCTCTCTGTCAATTTGTTCCTGCCTGTAGTTTTCCACTGCCTCCTTTTGTGATTTGAGAGTCACAATAACCGTTGGCACTACAATTATAAGTGCGATAACAGATACGATTGCTATCACGATCAGTTTGATTCTAAACTGCTCCTTCGCTTTACGAGACCGTTCCTCCGATTTGCTTTGCTCCCGCCCAAGCTGCTGTTTACGCAGCTCATTCTCAAGCTTCATTTTCTGAATTTCCACATCATCCTTGTCGTAATCAGCCATGTAAGCAGAATCGCAATTTTCGCAATAAAATGTCCCCTCTTTTATCATCTTAAGAGGTCCGTTGCAATTCGGGCAATTCAATC
>JAFUFI010000006.1 GCA_017469945.1 Lachnospiraceae bacterium
CATTCCTACGTAGATTGTGTTATAATTCATTTCGTGACCTCCATTTGTATGCGGTAATTCCTGTTACCTTAGTGTTTGCAACTTTAGTATACAGGTAAATCCACGTTGCTACAAATCGGAGGTCATTACATATTGTCTAGATCATATGTATTACTGATATCCTCGATGTCCTTACATATACCGGCATACGAATTTGTCAGATATAGTTTTTCACCTATAAGATTGCTTACTATTTTATTTGAGGAATTTCCATTTCCCTTAAAGCCAACATATAATGTCAAGTCTAGTATATCCTTCTCTTTCTTTTACAAGTAATACCATGTCAGAAACACTTTATGTTTGATTGTAAAGTTCTCCGGGTACTTCTCTTGAAGCATCTTTCTGTGTTCGGCATCAAATAACTCAATTTGTTCATCATTCATTGAAGCCATCACCCCACGACTTGCCATCATCCGTCCATGCCAGGTTTCTCTTGTAAACGGGAGTTCTACTACCATTGTATCCATATGAGGATCTTCAAAATAATGTGTCTTCAGGTCCTGAATTGCAGATGATGCCCCTGTCCAATTTCCATTTATCTTCTTTACCAGCCCATTTGTTCCCACTCCTATCTCGTGTAATTTCACAAAAACTTCTTCCGGATAAATGTCCCTGTACTTCGCATATGCTTTTGAAGTCTTTCCGAAATCAAAAGCCTTTCCATCATCAACTGTTATTTTCTCCATAATCCATTACTCCACCCTACAAGTATTCTTCAAAAAAGCCTCCCGCAATGCCAACATCATTTCGCTATTCGCATAAAATAATGTTCATCATCTTCTCCTACCTGATATGCACCGTTGTTTTGCATAACCTTCTGTGAAGCAATATTATCCTTGTTTACGCGTAGATATATCTCGTCTTCATGAATAATGCCTTTTGCTATTTGGATTGTAAGTTTCAGCCCTTCAGTACCATATCTCTTTCCCCGGTACTCTTTTGCTATACTATACCCGATATGTCCTGCACCATTTCTAAGTGCTTCTGTTAAATAATGACGGATTCTGAATTCACCAACTAAGCAATCTCCATCCCAGAGATAATAATATGTTTCCGGGACAAACCAGTCAGGCATGTTTACAGGATGTTCATGGGACATCAGCTCAGGAAATACCTTCTCTTTGTATTCCTGTAAGGAAACACCATTATAAGGATTAGTAAGGCCATTTTCGTCTATAGGCAAAGCACTCGTATATCGCCATTGCGCTTCTATGTCATTTACGTTCAACTTTCTAAGTTCCATTATCTTTTCTATCTCGATTTTTTCCTACACTTAGTTTATTCATATCATCAATTTCACTTTATCCCTATTCGATGTATACAGATTAGCCGGTGAGTTTTCTATCTCTGATAAGTATCCGCTTTCCACGAGCCTTCCTATGACTTTACTTCTAAAGAATGTTGATGGTGTAACTCCCACATAAGTAGCAATATCTTTAACAGTACGTTTATCGTTGTAGCAGTATGAAAGGATTTTCAGATCATTCTTTCCTTCCAGCATTTCTTCCACGTAAACATTGGGTGCCTCGGCAGCTATATCTATCACGCCTTTTTCAAACGTCAGATCCGGTAGGGTTAATGTAAACGAATAGGAATCTGCTGTGATGAATGGCGCAAATTCATCACCGGCCTTTTTATAGTCTTCTTCTATAAAATCAAATCCGGATCCTTTTTTCTCCATGTATTTACACATTTCAAGTATATTGCATATAACCTCATTCCTTCTGCGAGGAATGATAGATGCTATATTTTTTTCTTTATATAGATTTCTAACTCCAAGAAGTGCTCCCGGCGATGTTATCTCAAGGCGATCAGGAAAAATATTTATTTCTACCTGGGTTCCAAACATATAATAGTTCCTATGACCGATAGCATTTACTACTCCCTCAGTCACAGCACGCAAAGGATATGATACATACGGCACCGTCTGTGTTTCTATCTTTTTGAAACCATTTGCAGAATGTGCAGTTATAAAACTTATTGTTTTTTCCAGGACTGACAACAGATTTCCGGTGTACTCTTCTGAAGCTGTAACTATTGAACCGCCTTTCGTTAATCCGGGCCAGACAGTTGCTACGACTTTTGTTCTTAACCCGTCATAATCATCAGCAAACAACTCCATACCCTTGGAAACATGCTTATCGTCCATGATTGCTCCTTTGGATATCAATTCCTTAACGGATATTTTTGATTTTCTTTCTTCTGCAACCAGATGAAGCTTTTTATACTTTTTTTCATCATAGATTATATCCGTCTTGGCTGTATCAAAGGGCACATTATCGCTCAGCAGAATAAGGTCTTTTATCTGCTCCGGTGAAGCGATGTCTGTACGGCCAAAATTTCTTACATATATTCCCATCAGGCCATCTGCATGCAAAGTAACCGGCAGATTCTTACTCTTTTTTATATCAACTTCTATGATATACCGTGATTCCTCGCCCGTCTTTACATTGATTCCCTTTATGTCATACGGAATATCCGGCTGAATGCGATCCTTAACTTGTCTATGTATCATTAAAATGGTTTTATCTGCAGTCTTCTTATCCAATGCAACTATTTTATGGGTGTTATCTTCAACACCGATCAATAGTTTGCCGCCATCGGTATTAGCAAAAGCAACTATGGTTTTAAGCCAGCCTATTTCTAGGTTTTTTCCATCATCGCTTTTTCCTTCCTTTATTATTCCTTTATATTCTATTGTTTTATCCTCTAAACCATACTCCGGAAACAGTTCTTCAATGCGCATTTCCTCGTCCTCCATAGCTGTCTATACGTGAATTATAATAAAAAACAGTGAAGTTGTAAACAAAAACTTCACTGCACTTCACTTGATACTTCACTATACTTCACTCGTTACTTCACCATACTTCATTGCGCACTTCACTAACTTCACTTTTAAATTTCAGGGTGTAACCATGGGTGTTACATGGAAGAGCGAACGTGGTCAATCTCCTTATTTTACTGGGTTTCAGGAATTCCTTGATTCTTCGACTCCCATCACCTCTCAGTAAAAGACAGAGTTTGCAAAAAAGACTACAAGCTGTTACAATAGGTCAGGAAATCATTAAGCAAAGGAGCTGTGGATCACAGCTCTTTTTGTGTTTTGGAGGTCACAATGAACCTTTTTGATATAATCGGACCGGTAATGGTCGGTCCATCCAGCTCACATACCGCCGGAGCAGTTAAGATCGGATATGTCGCAAGGCGGAATCGGCGAAGTAATAGCGGCAAGTGCAAGCATATCCGGCGCCGAGGGCGGTTGTCAGGCCGAAATAGGCTCTGCCAGCGCTATGGCAGCCGGTGCATTGGCCTATCTTGAAGGCGGCAGCAACGAAGAGATTGTGCACGCAGTTGCTCTTACACTAAAAAATATGCTAGGACTGACTTGCGACCCTGTTGCCGGGCTGGTAGAGGTTCCTTGCATAAAGCGCAATGTTTCCGGCGCAGTAAATGCGGTAGTATATTCACAGATGGCCCTTGCCGGGGTAAGAAGCGCTATCGAGCCGGATGAAGTAATCGATTCCATGAACCGGATCGGAAGATTATTACCTCCCTGCCTGAAGGAAACCAGTCAGGACGGGCTAGCCGCAACTAAGAGCGCTAAACGGATTGAAGAGCAAATGAGTTCTTCTTGGAAGTAATGAAGATAGATCGATACCCTTTGCTTTTGCGATCTTCTCAAGTTCACTTATCAGGCCTTCCCTGATCGCTGCGACGTGCTCACTGTCGCTATATGCGCCAACTCCGACCCCCAGCATAGCCCGGGCCTGGTTATTGCCAACGTTAAGCCTGTATTTGCTCCAGATTTCAGGAAGTATTACATCTGTCTCGCGATAGTGTAGTCCCGTCCCTTCAAAAAGATCCGCGCCATGAGCCTCAGCCGGAGTCTTGATTACCGGTTTGTAACTCTGATCGTTTATGTAAAACCCTTCCTTTTCAAATCTTTCTTTACGCTCTCTGCTTGCGATTACCGAAAGCTCTATATTTTCCTTCTTTGAAAGTCCCCAGAGCATGTAGCAGCCAACTGCTCCGGCTCCGATTATTGCTACTTTTTAAATGTCACTGTATATCAAAAAACCGCTTTTTTTGGCTCCCGTTTTATGTCCGGTGCCTTAAATAGTCGTATTCTCGCTTTATGTCGTGGTATAATATCCCTAATGCTTTATGATGAAAACATAAATCGCCGGCAGATTTTACAAAAGGAGTTTTATTTATGAATCAAAAAAAGATAGGTTTATTCCTTAAGACACTCAGAAACGAAAAAGGAATAACCCAGGAGCAATTAGCCGAACATTTTCACGTAAGCAGCAGAACTGTTTCCCGCTGGGAGACCGGTACAAATATGCCCGATATTTCTCTTATTACCGAAATAGCCGACTTCTATGACGTGGATGTTCGCGAGCTCATAGAAGGAGAACGCAAAAATATGAATGAAGAGATAAAAGATGTAGCAGTAAAAATGGCGGATTACGCAGATGCCGAAAAGAGCAGGCTTTTTAAATGGGTCAGAGTTATCAGCTTGATCGGCGTAGGGCTTATGACCGCGGCAATCGGATTGCAGTGTTTTAACTACGAGCCAAACCTAATCAGGGCTCTGGCAATATTTCTTTCATTTGTTGCCCTTGTTGCTATGGCTATTACTACTTTATATGCAAACGGTGTTTTGTCCAAGCTTGTTAAAAAAAGAGGATTTGTGATCGCTACAAGGATTATCGTAATTATACTTATCGTTATCAGTTTACGCTTTGTTTTGATCGGTGCTCTTTTATTCGGACTTGGTGCAATGGAAATGGCAACGCCTTTCAAAAATATTTCCGGAGCGGAAAACTACGATAAAGAATATCTGCTTTCGGAGTACAATTCTGACCTTGATTCGGGCTTTTTCATCTTCCCCGATAGCACAGACAATGCCTTGGATGTTGATTACGATTCCTCGCTTAAGACCGGGCTTTTTGACACCGATGGTTATGTTTTTCTGACGGCAACTTATGACGAGGTCGAGTTTGAAAAAGAGGTTAAGCGTCTCTCCGAAATAACATGTACAACTTTTGATACTTACTACGAAGACAGCGATTATCATACCGAAAAGATTATGTACGATACCGAAATGTACAACTATCCCGCGTATATTGCAACTGACGGATATGACAATGTATATGAATACGCGCTCCTTGATGATGAAAACAACAGGATCGTGTATGCGCTCATAAGCTATCCCGAGTTTACCAATCTTTTAAAGTACCAGAAATATTTAAAGAAGGACAAACTGGCATATGTAATTCCCGACGGCTCGGCCCTTGAGCGGTTCTCAATATACAGTTTTTCCTTTAGAGACGGAATCTGGAGCGAGTATACCCCGGATGACGACGGACGCACACCCCTCGGAACCGAGAGGTAAAAATGACACAGGGGGACGGGGTTGGGGGTTCATTTTCAGTATAGTTTTAATATTGTCTGAAAATGAACCCCCAACCCCGTCCCCCTGTGTCATCCAAGGCGTCCCTTGATCTCTTCCGCTTCAGCCTTGAGCAAATGTCCCTTGCCGTCAAAGATCTTAAAGGGCTTTTCGGAGATGCCTTCTATCGTAACCCCATCCATTATACATCTTAAATAGACTTGCGCGATATGATTTACGCAAATTCTGCAATCGTAAAGGTCTTTTAGTTCTTCGGCAGAAGAGATATCGGGTAGATCCTGTATCCCAAGTTCCTTTTTCATGTATTCGTGAAGGATCCTCGCGGCGCTTCTTCTCTCAATCGGCTCTCCCCAATTAAGTTCATCCGCGGCCTCAATAAATCCTTTATCTCTTGCGTTTTTCATATCCAGTCCCGTCAGCAAATCCGCAAATTCACCAACGGTTATAAACTCATTTGCTTCCGTCATAGCTTTTGCTTTTCGCACTATTCCTCTATGGGAGTAACAATAAGTGTAACATTGTCATGAGGAGGAATGTTTGAAACAGAGAATTCCTCGCCTTTAAGGTGGGTACGCTTCTTGGTCCAAACATTGTAAACCTCCACAGCGTTTGCCTTCCTGATCTCTTCTCTGTTGATGACCTTATCGCCTAAGTATGAAAGGATCCTGTACTTATCAACGGTTACGGGCTTTACTCTTTCGGTATCGCTGAGGTTAATGAAGGATATAGCGAAATTACCGTTCTTAAGAGGTTTTGCAAGAACATCCACTCTGTCGTTATCCCTGATGTAGCATTTATCCGGGCGGCATACATCCTCACAGTTATCGTTCCAGCAGTCGCGCTCTTCAAAGGTGGTATAAACTCTCTTTGCCTGAATTCCGAGAGCATCCTGATTCAAAGCAATGACGTCTTCATTTGAAATGATCTCATAGATTTCATCACCTTTGGTTGCTTTTCTAAGATCGAGTCCAAGCATGAGAGGAGAATTCATAAGACACCACATGGTCATATGAGTACGGCACATGGTCATATCAAGTCCATTCATTCCGATCATCAGCATATCAGGATCGTTCCATCCCTTATAAAGGCCTGCGAACTCATCCATGATAACGGCTTTGTTGTACTGAGCGCATACGCTTGTGGTATAGTCGCTGGCCCATGCTCCCTTTCCGGGATCTCCATCGGAGCCTACCTGGAAGGTGATGTCGTTTAAGATCCTCCAAGAATCTCCTACCTTGTATCCCCAGTTCTGAGGCTGAGTCTTACCCCATTCGCAAATAGAAAGAACTATGTCTCTCTCGGGGTCAGCCTTCATAAATCCTTCGTGAAGGGCAGCGTAAGAAGCCAAGGTGTTTTCCTGTCTTCTGTGGTTCATGAGTCTGATTACATTTTCACCCTCGTTAAGCTTAACCTTAATGGGCTGTGATACCTTAAAGCTCATGGTATCTGCGGTTTCTTCAAGGAAATCGTCGTAAACTACCGTTGCTTTCTCACCATAACCATTGGCTACCTGGAGCCAGCTTCCGATCCCCGGTTCTTTTCCTGTTGCATACTCAACAAAAAGTTCATATTCGCCGGATACAGGGACATAAACGTTAAGCACTGCCTCTGAACTCATGGCTCCTACGGGCGAATGGTCCGGGCCCGTTCCGTCGAAGGTTCCGATATTTGTGATGTATTCAAAATTTTCGCCGGTTATCTCTTCCGCACTCTTTTTAATGCCGCCTTTTCCGGTAAGCTCCATATCTGCGGCGGTAAATTCTACTTCAAGGCCTTCCCCGGAAACTACCGCGCCCTTAATATTGGGGGCATAGGTATATTTCGCATTCTCTGCATTTGAGAAGGTTGCGTTGTCCCAAAGGTAGTAGCAATTATCAACTTTGATAAAGTCAACGTCCCAATCAAAATATGTCTTTGCATCAACGGTCTCATGTCCACAGGTTCCTACAGCAGCGCCGGCGCAAAGGTTTGTTCCGATATCGTTGTACATACCGAACTTAAGGCCTTTTCCGTGAATGTAATCAGCAAGAGCCTTAAATCCTGAAGGGAATTTTACTTCCTCGTTTGAAAGAAGGCCGTAGGCTCTTTCGGGCTTATAGCATCCGTCGTCCAAAACAACGTATTTATATCCTAACTTATCAAGACCCAGCTCTACGATCTTGTCAGCCATATCCTTGGTAAGCGCCTCTGTATTTCCGCTCCCGAAAGCGTTCCAGCTGTTCCATCCCATGGCAGGGAGACGTCCCTTTTTCTTGCCCGCAAGAACCTCGCCGTTTTTGAAACTGTCAAATCTTGCCGCTTTATCGGTTATCACTACAGGTCTGTCCATAACGAATTCCTTCCAAATCTTTGTAATTTGCTCCCTTGGGAGTTTTTCTTTAAAACAAAATACAGTGGCCAAAGGTCATCGCCTTAAGCCGCTGTAATTATAGTTTATCTCTTATATTCGGTTAAACTCATTAAACATCATTTAATGCCCAAATAATGCTAATTTAAGTCAGCACCATTTTAGATGTTTAAAAGGTCGGAGTACTCCTTAAGAGCACCCTCTGTCTCGTGTGCAAGAACCTTCTTTGCAAGGACCTTACCGAGCTGAACGCCTTCCTGGTCGAAGCTGTTGATGTTCCAAACAAATCCCTGGAACATAACCTTGTTCTCAAAGTGTGCAAGTAATGCACCCAATGCTTCGGGAGTAAGCTTATCGCCGATGATGATGCTTGAAGGTCTTCCGCCCTCGAAATTCTTGTTATTATTCTCATCTTTCTTTCCGCAGGCGAAAGCAACGATCTGTGCAGCAACGTTAGCGCAAAGCTTCTGCTGGCTGGTAGATCCCTGGATGTCTACGTCGGTTCCGATCTGGCTGTTTTTAAAACCGATAAACTGAAGAGGCACGATGCTTGTTCCCTGGTGAAGGAGCTGGTAGAAGGAGTGCTGTCCGTTGGTTCCGGGCTCACCGAAGATAACGGGACCGGTCACATATGAAACGGGCTCGCCAAAACGATTTACGCTCTTTCCGTTTGACTCCATATCAAGCTGCTGAAGGTGAGCAGGGAATCTTGAAAGGGCCTGTGAATAAGGAAGGACAGCAGTTGAAGGATATCCGAGCACGTTTCTTTCATATACTCCGATAAGGGCATCGAGCATAGCGGGGTTCTTTAAAAGATCCTTGTTTGCGCAAAGCTTATCCTGCTCAGCGGCACCGTTTAAGAATCTTGCGAATACATCGGGTCCGAAAGCAAGGGAAAGGATTGCTCCACCTACACCTGAGGTAGAGGAGAATCTTCCGCCGATATAATCATCCATAAAGAAAGCCTGAAGATAATCTGAGCTCTTTGCAAGGGGTGATGTCTCGCTGGTAACGGCGATCATATGCTTTGAAGCGTCAAGTCCCGCCTTCTTTAAAGCATCCTTAACGAAGGACTCGTTGGTAAGGGTCTCAAGAGTAGTACCTGACTTTGATACCAAAATAAAGATTGAATGAGCAACATCAACAGATGCAAGGACTGCTGCCGCATCATCGGGGTCTACATTGCTGATAAATTTAGCTTCCATCTTGAAGCAGCCGTTTTTCTTAGCCCAGTTTTCAAGAGCAAGGTACATAGCTCTGGGGCCTAAGTCGCTTCCGCCGATACCGATCTGTACAACGGTAGTGAACTTTTCTCCCGCCGCGTTAACGATCTCGCCGTTATGAACCTTGTTGGCAAAATCGGCGATCTTTTTCTGCTCTCCGAGATAGAACTCTCTCTTGTCGCCACCGTCAGCATTTACAGCCTTTCCAAGCTGTCCTCTTGTCATATGGTGGAGAACCATTCTCTTTTCACCGGTGTTGATCACAGCGCCGTTATAAAGCTCTTCGAACTTTTCGGCAAGCTGAGCCTCATCGGCAAGTTCCTTAAGTACGGCGATAATATCGTCATCGACAGCTTTTGCGGCGTAGTTGTAGGTCATCCCTTCAGCCATGGGAACGCTGTAATTCTTAACGCGCTCCTTTCCGCTTTCTCCTGCCATAACTTCCTGAAGCTTAACGCTCTTAACGGACTGAAGCTTTTTAAAAGAAGCAAGTGTATCCATGTTATTCCATGCAACCATTTATTTGTCCTCCGTTTGCAAATAATTATCAATGTACCGCTCGGGCGGGGGCCTACTGCGGGCAAAAAAAATTATACTTTAATATGCCTTTATTTTCAAGTTTCTTTAGCGAGAAACTCTTGTATTATCGCCTCTTGTCAAAGTATAATAGATTAGATTTACCGAACGTTTAATCACATTAAAGGAATTAGTATTTTGACTGAGATCGTAAGCGAAAAACCCGAAATTCAAAAAGCTATACTTGTAGGCCTTGAAACTGCGGAAACTTTTCGAAATTCCGCCGACTTCGACCACTCCATGGCAGAGATGAAATCTCTTATCGAGGCCTGTGACTTAGAAGTTGCCGCTACTCTTACCCAGGCCTTAGAGCATCCGGAAGCAGGCACATACCTCGGAAAAGGTAAATGCACGGAGCTTGCGGATCTTTGCCGCGAGGCTGAAGCCGAATATTGCATCTTTGAAGGAAACCTTTCTCCCGTTCAGATGAAAAAACTCGGGGAGATCACAGGAGCTGTTATCTGGGACAGAACAAATCTTATCCTGGAGATCTTTTCAAGGCGTGCCCGAACAAGGGAAGCCAAGCTTCAGGTTGAGTCGGCATATCTGCATTTTATGCTCCCGAGACTTACCGGTATGTGGCAGCACTTAGGGCGTCAGGGCGGAAGCAGCGGCGGATCCGGAGGCGGCGGAAGACGCTCCTCAAAGGGTATCGGAGAAACTCAGCTCGAGCTGGACAGGCGTCAGATAAACCATCGGTTACATGAGCTTTCAAAAGAGCTTGAAACTATCGATAAAACAAGAACCTTACAGAGAAAGGGCCGTGAAAAGGGATTTTTACCTTCAGTAGCCCTTGTGGGATATACAAACGCGGGAAAGTCTTCCCTTATGAACTGTCTTCTTTCTCTCAGCGAGGACAACGCTCCTTCCGGCGAAGATAGGGCAGCTGAGAAAAAAGTGTTTGAGAAGGATATGCTGTTTGCAACCTTGGATACTTCTATCCGCAGGATCTATACTCCTTCCAAAAAGGACTTTTTACTTTCGGACACAGTCGGATTTATCGAGAATCTGCCCCACGGACTCGTTAAGGCCTTCAGATCCACATTGGAAGAGACAAAGTACGCAGATCTTCTTCTCATCGTACTTGACAGCGCCGACCCCTACCACAGGCAGCACAAAACAGTCACCGAGAATACCTTAAAAGAGCTGGATGCAGGGGATGTTCCGAGGCTTTATGTTATGAATAAATCGGACCTTCTTCCCGAGGACAGTCTGCGACCTGTTATTGCCAACGAAAACACGATCTACATTTCAACCAAGACAGGGAGCGGAATAAAAGAGCTTCTTGAAAAGATCAATGAGCTGACATACGGTTCGCAAAAGATAATCAAGGCTTTGCTGCCCTACAATAAGGGCGATCTTTTAAGCAGTCTTCACAGCTGCGGCGCGATCATAGAAGAAGAATACGTTTCGGAAGGAATCAAAATAAAAGCTGCATGTCCTCCCCGATTCGTCGGCGAACTTATTCAATACGAAGAAAGGCCTGACAATGCTTCACTTTAATTCATCAGATATCAGCAAACCTAAAAATACCAAGGCAAACACTATTTGGTATATGATCATCCAATATACTGTCCTTATACTGATTTTGATGATCATAGGAATTTATGTTTACGGCCAGTTTATCAAACAGGCTCCTTCATATTTTCACCCCAGATGCGTGGAATATCGCGGAACATGGAACTGGGATACCGGCCTTGGAACAACCGAAAGCTTTGTGGCTCCCGGTCAGGTTTCCTCAAAGATCGGCGAAGCAGTCGCCCTTTATACCGTTCTCCCGGAAGAAATCCAGGCGGACGATTATCTTTTTATCCGTACCGGTCTCGATCTTATCGTATATATCGGCGGAGATAAGGTTTTCGATCAAAAGCTTACACAGTCTACTATGCCCGGAGAGAATGTTAAAGGTATGTGGCTTCCCATCAAGGTGCACCCCGAAGATGCCGGAAAGACCCTGTATCTTTACCGCTCCGATGCCCATTACTACAACGGCATTCTAAGCGCCTGCTACTGGGGCAATATGCAGGGATTTCTCCGTATAATCCTTGTGGACAATGAATTTATACTTTTGATAGCCTTTTCCCTTGTCATATTCGGACTGATAATCTCTGTCGCTTCCGTGATCTACAGGATCTACTCTAAAAAGAGTTTTCCTTTGATGTACCTGAGTGTCGGAGTACTTGCCGCGGGCTTTTGGTTCATACTGGACAACTTTGCCTATCCCTTCCTTTTCTTCAACTACAATGTGGACGGCGTTGTCGAGTATCTTATTGTTATGCTGTTGCCCTTCCCCTTTATCAGCTATATCAATCTTATACAAAAGCGCCGCTATCAGTGGATATACAACACTCTCAACACTATACTTCTTATAGGTTTTATAATATTCACAAGCCTGCAGTTTTCATCATCTATGTTTTTCTACGATACTATGTGGATGATGAATGTTTTGCTTGCCATCATCATCCTTGTCTGCTCCGGGGTGCTTTTCTTCGACGTCATCTATAAAAAGAACAGGGACTATCTGACTATCTTCGTTGGTTTCCTGATACTGATCCTCTTTGCTCTTATTGAGATCGTTTATTTAAACCTTCCGATTCACAACAACGACGGAATCTTTGCCGCAATCGGACTTTTGGGAATACTGTTTTGCGCCGTTTGTCAGGAGATTACAAACCTCAAGCAGCTCCAGGCTCAGACCCTTGAGGCTACGGAATCGAACCGTGCAAAATCCACCTTCCTCGCGAATATGTCCCACGAGATCCGCACTCCCATCAACGCCATCATGGGTATGAACGAGCTGATCCTTCGGGAAAACTCAAGCGAGAGCATCAGAGAATACTCAGAGAATATAAAATCCGCCAGCCAGACCCTTTTGGAGATCATCAATGATATCCTTGATTTCTCAAAGATCGAACAGGGTAAGATGGAGATCATCAAGGAAGATTACGACATCCGCGAACTTCTCCAATCCGTAGTCTCTATGATAAAGGTTAAAGCCGACGAAAAAGGGCTCAGGCTGAATCTTGAGATCGATCCGGATATGCCTAAGGTCCTTCGCGGTGACTCAAAGAGAATACGTGAGATTATGATCAATCTTCTCAACAACGCTGTTAAGTATACCCATAAGGGCTCTGTTACTTTTGCGGTTACGGTAAAGAAAGATTCCGCGGGAGATTCGAACCTTGAAATATGCGTTAAGGATACCGGAATCGGCATAAAAGACGAGGATCGCAACAAGCTGTTTTTACAGTTTGAAAGACTTGATTTTGTAAGAAACAAATCCATCGAAGGAAGCGGTCTCGGCCTCGCTATCACGGGCAATCTCGTAAATCTTATGGACGGAAATATCGAGTGCAACAGTGCTTATGGAGTGGGCAGCGAGTTCATCGTGACCATCCCTCAAAAGATTATCGATCCCGATCCAATCGGTAACCTGGAGGATTATCATCCAAATGACGGTTACGACGAAGATGCGCAGGATACTTCATTTGTCTGTCCATCCGCGAATATTCTTATCGTCGATGACAATGATATGAACCTGAAGGTTGCAGCCGGACTCATCGAGACCACCAAAGCCAAGGTTACAAGCTGCTACAGCGGCTATGAGATGTTAAAGCTCATCGTTAAACATAAATACGACATCATCCTCTTAGACCATATGATGCCGGATATGGACGGAATCGAAACTTTATCCGCGGCCAAAAACCTTGCGGGCAACCTCAACACAGAGACTCCCGTGATTGCCCTTACTGCCAACGCCATCGTCGGCGCAAGGGAAATGTACTTAAACAACGGATTTACGGACTACCTTAGCAAACCGATGGATGTTAAGCATTTATCTTCGATGCTTAAAGCTTACCTTCCCGCGGATAAGATAATCTATATCCACGAGAGCGAGCTTGAACACCAAAAGCGCCACAATGCCTACAATTCTTCCGTTATAGACAAATCTACCGGTCTCAGGTACTGCGGCGATCTCGAGGACTTCTACCATGACGCTTTAAAGCTCTATGCCGAGTCCTTACCGGAGAAGATCGCTTCCATCGAAGAAATGTATAATAAAAAGGACTTCGCAAATTACGAAGTCCTGGTTCATTCCTTAAAGTCAAACTCTATGACCATCGGTGCCACAGACCTTTCGGCTATGGCGAAGGATCTGGAGTTTGCCTGCAAGGAGAAAAATTATTCGTTTGTTGATAAAAACCACAAGCGTTTGCTGGAAATGTGCGGTGTAGTAGCCGAAGAAGCTTCCAAAATGCTTAAGTGATTGCCTATCTTCTTCTGCCGGAGCGTCCTTTGGACCGTGAACGCGATCCTTTGGCCGCTTCCCGCAGTCTGGCTCCGGGTATACCCCGCATCGCCTCAAATGTCTTTCTGCAGCTGTCGCATCTTTCGAATCCGTGTCCAACAGGGAGCTGTCTTCCGCAATCCTTGCAGCGTTTTATAAATTTGTTTTTATTTCCGCTGAGGTAATCTTCTATGGCAAGCTCAGTACTCTTTTTCTCCTCCATAAGCCAATCTTCATCCATAATCTTTCCCATATGTACAGAGAAAAGATGATATAGCTCAAGGAGCTTATAATAGGTCTCAAGTCTCTCGAGATCGTTATTTCCTCTCGGGTATGAAGGCTTTTCCAAAGATACGTCTGCCGCATAGGTAAGGCAGTAGTGAACCCACTGCGCGAGCACTCTCGGATTGCCGTCATCTATAGGACAGGAGATCATATCGTAGATGACATCCTTTTTGTTGTCCGTATCTCCGTATATAAGGTCAAAGTCAAGGCTTTGGTCCTTCAGGGTATGATAAAGAGTCAGCATCCTGTCGATCTTCATCTTTTCGTAGGGCTTTTGAGGTCGGATTCCGAACCATACGGTAAGGATCTCGCTTAATGTTGCATCAAGATTTACCAGCATCCTCGGGAATCCTAAAATAGCGGATTTGATCTGAGGAAGGGGCTTTCCGATCGTATTTTTCAGAACGGGCAAAAACTCGGGATCCGTCGTAGTCACATAACCAATGTCATATTTTCCGAATCTTCCGGCTCTTCCGGCTATCTGAAGTATCTCATCTGCCTTGAGGTCTCTTCTTTGCTGTCCGTCAAACTTCCAGCTTTCCGCGAAAATAATACGCTGTATGGGCAGATTTATTCCCATTCCGATAGCATCCGTCGATATAACAATCTTTGTCTCACCGGTTGCGAACCTTCTAACCTCGGATTTACGGGTCTCGGGAGGGAGCTTTCCGTAGATAACGCTGGCCTTTACTCCCATCATCTCAAAACGCGCCGCAAGATCAAGCACACGTTTTTTCGAGAAAAGTATATAGCAGTCTCCGGGGCGGATCTGGTTTCTTGTAACGCGGTTGCTGTCGGAAAGTACAAAAGGGGCATCCTCTACCACAAGCCCGGTCTTTCTTTCATGTCTTGTGATATCATAGGTATCGCCACAGGTCTCGATGATCTCTGTGAGAAGTTCCGTAACATTATCGCTGGAAAGAAGGTAAACTTCTTTCGCTTTAACGCCGAGGATTGCTCTCGACCAGGCGGCTCCTCTTTCGGGATCGGCTATCATCTGACATTCGTCAATAACGGCGATATCGTAATCCTCGTCAAGATTAAGAGTTTCCACGGTCTGGGATATAACTCTGCTGTCTTCAACCGTGATATGCTCCTCTCCGGTCTTCATCGAGGTAGGGGTTCCTGCATCGTTTAATGTATCGTAAACCTCGAGGGCAAGAAGTCTGAGGGGCGATAGATAAACGCCCTTTTGAGCATCCTTAAGCTTTGTGATCGCTTCGTAGGTTTTGCCGGAGTTGGTGGGGCCAACATGAAGGTGGAAGGACCTTACCATAGCTCTTGTCTCGACGTACTCTGCCGTAGGGTCAGTCTGAACAAGACCCATTATCTGAGCCTTTATCTTTCGGTCATAAAACTTCTTGAACTTGTCCTCAACGGGAATAGCCTTTGTGATAATATGACGGTTTTGAGGGTCCTGTAAAAAATCCAGATAGCTTTCTATTGCGTCGTCGCTTCTGGTAAGGGCCAGTATTTCCCAGTCCTTTTGAGCAACGATATTAATAAGCCTGTCCATCTCCTCCTCGCTTTTTCTTCGCTGAGCGGGGGGCTGAAGGGATATTGAGGCCTTCATAGCCAGTATTCTCGGATAAAGATCCGAATATTGATATCCGTAGTACGCGTTCTTTACAACATTTCCCGTGGAATTAATCTTCTTATCAAGCTTTTTCATATTCGCGGGATTTTTACGGTTACAAAGTCTTTCAAATGTGTCCGCGTAGAGCTCCTCCATTCTTTCACGGAGCTGCATAGCGCGCTCTAATTCCGCTTCCATTTCTTCTTCCAAGCGGTTTTCTCTGTCCTGATCCATCTCTTACCTTTTCGTCTTTAAAAATCTACAGATCCATGTCCAGCTCAACGGGACAATGATCCGAACCCATAATATCGCAGTGAATCTTGGCATCTTTAAGCTTTTTCTCAAGCTTTTTTGATGCAACGAAGTAGTCTATACGCCAGCCTGCGTTTTTCTCTCTGGCATGGAACATATATGACCACCAGGAATAGATTCCCTCCTTATCAGGGTAAAAATATCTGAATGTGTCTATATAGCCGCTTTCCAAGGTCTTTGTAAAGCAGTTTCTCTCTTCGTCGGTAAATCCGGCGTTGTGGTGGTTTGAGGAAGGGTTCTTAAGATCGATCTCTTTATGGGCAACATTAAGATCGCCGCAGTAGATCACAGGCTTTTTACTCTCGAGCCTGAGTACATAATCCCTGAAGTCTTCCTCCCACTTTTGTCTGTAATCAAGTCTCGTAAGCTCTCTCTGCGAATTCGGCACATAAACTGTTATAAAGTAGAAGTCCTTAAACTCCAGAGTAATAACTCTTCCTTCATGGTCATGCTCCGGGATTCCGATTCCACAGGTAACGGAAAGCGGTTTTATTCTTGTAAATACGGCAGTACCGCTATAGCCCTTCTTTTCGGCATAGTTCCAGTACTGCTCATATCCGGGGAGATCGAGCTCGATCTGTCCCTCGGAGAGTTTTGTCTCCTGAAGGCAAAATATATCCGCATCCAAAGCGTTAAAAGATTCCATGAATCCTTTTCCCATAACCGCTCTGAGTCCGTTAACATTCCATGATACAAGTTTCATTTATCCAAGAATCCTCTCAGCAATTTTGTTGCAGTTTTCATATATTACTTCCGGCCTCTCACCGATGTTGTAAGAGCCGTTCTGGTAGAGGATCTTTCCTCCGACCATCGTCATAAGCACATTGCTCTTTCCTGCGCTGTAGACAATATTTTTGACGATATTGTTTTCCGGCTGCATATTGGGCTTAGCCATATCAAGAAGAATTATATCCGCAAGTTTACCCGCGGTAAGGGTATCTGCGGCATCAAGTCCCATAGCCTTAGCGCCTCCGATAGTTGCCATGGCAAGAACTTTTCCCGCATCCACAGACACGGCATCGTTGTCCCTTATCTTGGCCAAAGTCGCAACAAGATACATTTCTCTGAACATATCAAGAGCGTTGTTGCTGGCAGGGCCGTCTGTTCCTATAGCAACATTAAATCCTTTTTTGATCATTTTGCTGACGGGGGCTATGCCGCTTGCCAGTTTAAGGTTCGATCCCGGATTTGTGATGACGGAAACGTTCGCATCCTTAAGGATATCCATTTCCTCATCCGTCATATGAACACCGTGGAAAATACCTCCTCCAAAGTCAAACATTCCCAGTTCATTCAGTAACAGTCCCGGAGTTTTACCGTATCTTTCCTTACAGCTTTCAACCTCTGCTGCAGTCTCGCTCATATGACAGTAAAAAGGTGCTTTATATTTTTGAACAACTTCGGCAATCTTATCAAGCAGGCTCTTAGAGCAGGTGTACTCCGCATGCATTCCGAGTCTGTAGCTGATAAGAGGGTTAAACTCATTTAGCCTTTCGAACTCATCCGCCATCTTTTCCGGCGAAGAAGTGTGGTCGTTTACATTTCCGCAAAGCACGCATCTCATACCGGTATCACGGCAGCTTTCCGCTATGGCGTCTGGATTTAAGTACATATCAAAGATGGATGTGACTCCGCTGGTCACATATTCCATTACAGCAAGTCTCGTAAGCTCGTAAATATCTCCGGACGAAAGCTTCGCTTCGTATGGAAAAACCTTTGTATTAAGCCACTCGTTTAGCGGCAGGTCATCCGCGTATGACCGAAGAAAAGTCATAGCGGAGTGGGTGTGGGCATTTTTCAGACCGGGCATCAGTAAATTATCGCCGCAGTCTATCTCAAAATCCCACTTTATATGGGGTATGGCCGGTCCGGCCTCGGCAATATCGCTGTTTGTACCCACGTAAGCGATGTTTTCGTTTTTAATCCAGACCTCACCACGGAAGATTTCTTCCCCGACTTCCATAGTAAGAATTCTTGCATTATACAACCTGATATTCATACCCGCTCCCTTCTCGCTTTACGCGTAAAAAGGCATTTGTCCGACCTGACTATTTATTATAACATAAAAAAATGGGAGTCACCATATAGTTGGAAACTCCCGTAAAGTTATTCGTATGCGATGTTATCCTGGTATGTATCCCAAATAAGACAAATCCAGGTTTTTCCCTGATTCAATACAACCTCTTGCCTGTTTGAATCATAGAATTTGAAGGGCTCCGAGTCTTCGTTACCTCTAAGCCAGTATCCCGGAATAACCTTCCCTTCTGTAAATATGTACGCGGGTGCATTACCTGTCATTTCAAAATTAAGGTATCCGCTGACATCATCGAAATAATTTCCCTTGGTCAGCATAAAGATAACGTTTCTACAGGTAAGCTCTTCACCGTTCATCTCGTCCTTATGAGGCTCTCCGAACTGATATCTGTGGTAGAGATGGTCGGATGAATCGTAGATAAAGTAAGGGAGTCCGTGTCCGTATCCTCCCACACCGTTCTCAAACCCGCCCGGAGCGATCCTCGTAGCATTATTGAATTCACTGTAGCTTGATACCGTACCGTCCTGGGCAAAAGTAAATGTAGGCGTGAAATCCTCACGGTAATTTGTTCTGTATCCGTGTCTGGCTACAGCCGCCTCGTATCCGTCGATAGTCATAATACCCGTGTACTCGGTAGCATATCCTGCTGCCTTTCGCTTTTCGTCCCTTGCAAAAGCTTCATCGGAGGGGCTGTCGATTCCAAGCACGGATGCCGAAATATTGTCCACTCTGTCGGAGTTGATAAGAGGCGCCGCGAACTGTACCGCAAGCCCCCAGTTACAAAATATCGCATCCAGTGATATAGCTTCATGAACGAAGTAGTGTCTTGCACTTCTTAAGGGGCCGATATGATCCAAGTTGTCGTAATCCTCGAAAACGCCCATTAATCTTGTACAAGAAAGCCACTCCATGGGAGCTTCAAAGATGACGCTGGCTTTGGAGATTCCGTACTGCGGAAGACCTGCCTTTGTGTTGGGGATCATAACAGCCATAGGACGTCTGTTTACTACATCCTCATTCTTCCACTCTCCGGTAAGGTAGCTTTGTTTCTTTCCGTTAATAACAGGCCTGTCAATGATAACAGAGCCCTCAACAACGGAACTGATATCTGATTGTTCGGTCGGTTTTGATGCGCCGGAGATGGGGGTTCCGCTAAATTCCGGGAGATCATCCTCCGCAGCGCATGAGACAAGCCCCAGTATAAGCATCAGTGCAAGTACTGCGGCAAAAATCTTTTTTCTCATCATAAGTTCCTTCATATCGCGATTTTTTCGCTATTTTACATAAGTCAAATTATCTCATAATGAAAATTTCAGGTCAACAAAATGGGCAGTTGCTTTTCTTAATATTTCTTAAGAGTTTGAAAAAAGAGCAAAAAAAAACCCAAACCCTCTATACCGAGGATTTGGGAACTGCTGGTGGCCGGACTTGAACCGGCACGGGATTGCTCCCGAGGGATTTTAAGTCCCTTGCGTCTACCTATTCCGCCACACCAGCATTTCAATCACAGATTTTACCATAGTAAAATCATAATTGCAAATAGTTTTTAGATTAACTTCTCAAATTTTAAAACCGTAGCGCTTGTCTTGGGAAGCCTGATCTTTAAGATGCCCGTTTTAAGGGGGTACAGAGTCTCTTTCAAAGAGTATCCCTCATCAGTGGACTGAAATATCACTTTCATGTTTCCCGTTCTGTGAGTACCCACTTCCCAGGCAGTTATCTCCTTTTCAACTTCATGGTTATTGTTGTTGATAAGGATAATGCACTGCTCATCCCTGGTAAATCTTCCGTAAGCGATGAAATTATAATCGCTTCCCAGTTTCTTTATTGAACCGTTTCTGAGCTCGGGATACTTTTTTCTGAGAGCGATGATATCTCTGTGAAACTGTATCATCTGAAGGTCTTCACGTCCCCAGGGGTATGTTCGCCTGTTGTCGGGATCTGTGAATCCGCAAACGCCCGCTTCATCTCCGTAGTAGATGGTGGGAGCGCCGGGCCAGGTCATCTGGATCACAACCGCTTCTCTCATCACCGCCTTGTTTATGCCTTCCTCCGCCGCCCTCGGTCCGAGAGTATTTGTACGTCCGACCCTATGGTTGGTTCTTGTAAGGAACCTGGAATGGTCATGGTTTGAGAGCTCATTCATCGCCACTTGCCAAGAAGGCATTGAAAAGCTGGACGTGTGGTGTACCATAGCACCCCAGAAGCTCTCGGCATTTCCCAAAAGGTTTTCTCTGAAGTCATCGCTATGCTTTTCCATACCGGTCAAAAACCAGGTTACGGGCTCCATAAACGCATCATAGTTCATTACGGTGTCCCATTCATTGCCCTGTAACCAGTCCCTTGTGGTGCCGTAATGCTCCGCGAGGATTATAGCATCGGGATTTGCCGATTTAACAGCCTTTCGGAAGTCCTGCCAGAATCTGTGGTTAAACTCCGGCGAATGTCCGAGATCCGCCGCAACGTCAAGTCTCCAGCCGTCCGCATTAAAAGGCGCGGAAACCCACTTTTTACCAATATTTAAAATATAATCATAGAGCTGCTTTGAGCCCTCGTAATTGAGCTTGGGAAGAGTGTCATGTCCCCACCAGCCGTCGTACGTGGGATTGTAGGGCCACCTGCGGTCATCGGAGAAATCAAAATACTGTCTGTAAGGGCTGTCCGCGCTTACAAAGGCTCCTTTTTCATATCCCTGTGCATTCTCGTAGATCCGTTCTCTGTCCATCCACTTGTTAAAGGATCCGCAATGGTTAAACACACCATCAAGGATTACCTTCATGCCCCTTTTATGGGCCTCTTGAACAACCTTTGCAAAAAGCTTATCGCTCTCCGTAAGGTTATTAAAGCTTGTAACACGGGTGATATATCTGGTTGAAAGTCTGTTTTCCTTCGATCCGGGGGGAAGAAGCTCTCCGTCATCGTCCACGATCTTTCCAAAATGAGGATCGATGTGGTCGTAATCCTGAATGTCGTATTTATGGTTGGAAGGAGATACGAAGAGGGGATTAAAGTAAATAGCCTCTACCCCAAGCCCCGCAATATAGTCAAGTTTATCAAGGACGCCCTGAAGGTCGCCTCCGTAGAAGCATCTTACATCCATAGTCGCCGGATCTTTATCCCAATCCTCAACCCTTATTACGGGCTCGCCTATGTAGCAATACTCCCCGGACAGAACATCATTTGTTTTGTCGCCGTTACAAAAGCGGTCAACGTAAATCTGGTACATCACCGCACCCTTTGCCCACTTCGGCGTAGAGAATCCGGGGATTATTCCGAAGTTGTAATATTCGTTGATATCCCTTGTACAGCCCCTCATATCATAGTAGCAGACAAGGTTGCCGGAAGTAATTTCGAAGTAGTAAGAGAACTTTTCATCCTTTAAGAGCACTTCAACCTCGTAATAGTCAAAGTGAACCGCCGTTTCAACCTTTGTCATCAGATATTTATTGCCATGCCAGACAAGGCATACATAATCCACGTTGTTTTTCGCGGTCCGAAATCGTATTTTGACCGTAGAAAAAGCGTCCGGTTCCGCAGGAGAAACATACTCGGCGGATGTATCGCTGAATAATGCTCTCGTATTGAAAACAGGGCGCATCGTGTTAATATATTTTTCAAAATATAGTATTCTGTTACGCTTTTCCAGATCCATATATGTCTTACACCCTTCTTATCAGAAAGCTATAGTGACCATGCATTTATTTTACAAAAAAATACTGTTAATAGCAAGCGAAAAGGACAGCCGGGGAAGCTGTCCTTTTCTAGAGAAGGTATTTCTTGGGGGTATAGCAAAAAAACTAATGTATTGGGGTACAATCAGTATATTACCATATGCCTATATTGAAAGTAAGTCTCACTTTACACAAATTTCACAACATCCCCCTTGAAATTTTGTGCAACTTTTACAATTCAAAGAGTGCTTCGAACTCCTCGCGGGAGATTCTCTCTTTCTCAAGAAGAAGCTCGGCACACTTGTGAAGCACATTTTCATGCTTAAGGATAATATCCTTGGCTTTTTTGTAGCAATCGTCGATGATGGACTTCACTTCTTTGTCTATCTCGCTTGCAACTTCTTCACTGTGGCTCTTGGCGTGGGCAAGGTCGCGTCCGATAAATACTTCATCGTCGTCGTCTTCGTAGCAGATAACACCGATGTTTTCGCTCATTCCGAAGCGGGTCACCATCATTCTTGCCACCTTGGTTGCCTTCTTGATGTCGCTCGAAGCGCCCGTTGTTATATCACCGAAGATGATCTCTTCTGCTATTCTTCCGCCCAGAGACACCTGAATATCCTGAAGCATCTTGCTCTTTGTAAGATACATATCGTCCTTTTCGGGAAGAGGCATTGTATATCCGCCCGCACCGGGACCGGTAGGAATTATCGATACGGTAAATACAGGTCCGACATCGGGGAGGACGTGGAAAAGAATAGCGTGGCCCGCCTCATGGTAAGCCGTGATCTTCTTTTCTTTTTCAGACACAAGGCGACTCTTTTTCTCGGTACCGATACCAACCTTGATAAAGGATTTTCTGACATCTTCCATGGAGATAAAGGCTCTGTTTTCTCTGGCAGCCCTGATAGCCGACTCATTTAAAAGGTTCTCGAGATCGGCGCCTGTAAAGCCTGCTGTGGTCCTTGCAATCTGTTCGATATCGACATCATCTCCTAAGGGTTTTCCCGCAGAATGTACTCTAAGAATCTCTTCTCTGCCCTTAACGTCAGGTCTTCCGACAACAACCTTACGGTCGAAGCGTCCGGGTCTAAGAATCGCGGGGTCGAGGATATCAACGCGGTTTGTAGCCGCCATAACGATGATTCCTTCGTTGTTTTCAAATCCGTCCATCTCAACCAGCATCTGGTTAAGGGTCTGTTCACGTTCGTCATGGCCGCCGCCCATACCGGTTCCGCGGCGCCTTGCCACAGCATCGATCTCGTCGATAAAGATGATGCAGGGGGATTCCTTTTTGGCAGTTTCAAAAAGGTCTCTTACTCTCGAGGCTCCGACTCCGACAAACATCTCGACGAAATCCGAACCTGAAATACTGAAGAAAGGAACTCCCGCTTCTCCGGCTACAGCCTTTGCAAGAAGGGTTTTACCTGTTCCGGGGCTGCCCTCAAGGAGCACACCCTTGGGAATCCTTGCACCGAGAGCTGTGAATTTACCGGGATCTTTAAGGAAATCTACAATTTCCTTAAGTTCCTCTTTTTCCTCATGAAGGCCGGCAACATTTTCAAATCTGACCTTGCTGTCTCTGATAACTTCGGCGTGGCTCTTTCCAAAATTCATCATCTTGGAGTTGCCTCCGCCGGCTCCTGCTCCCGCCGAACCCGCGAAGAGCATAATAAACATAAAGATTACCGCTACTACTATAACGGCGAGGGGAATAAGTACGTTAAAGGTCCAGTGCGTCCAAAAACTGTCTTTTACGATAGGGTCATAGCCTTTGTCTCTGATGACCTTTTCAATTTCGGAAGCGGATGTAACATAAAGTCTCTTGTTTGATCCGGCTTCAAAGCCTACCGATACGTATCCTGCTCCCGATCCCTCATCGGGGACGATAGTGATCTCAGTTGTCTTGCCTCCGTCCATATCTGCAATAAACTGATCGTAAGTATAGGGAGAAGAGTTATATCTGAGTATGTTGAGCACTACAACAAATGCAACAACCACAAACATAAAGATCAGATAGCCTCTAAAACCCCTTCTGTTGTTGTCCAAAAATTTGTCCTCCGTCTCTAGTCATTTTTACGATAATCGGATCAGTCGAATTTAACTACTCCGATATAAGGTAAATTTCTGTATTTCTGGTCATAATCAAGACCGTATCCCACAACAAATTCATCGGGGATCTCAAATCCGGTATAATCCACCTTGACATCCATAACTCTGCGGCTGGGCTTGTCAAGAAGGGTGCAGAGCTTTAAAGAAGCGGGCTTTCTGTCTTTCATCATAGAAAGAAGATAGCTCAGGGTTCTTCCGCTGTCTACTATATCCTCTACGATAAGAACCTCCTTATCCTTTATGGATTCATCCAGGTCCTTAACAATCTTTACAACGCCGCTGGATTTTGTATCTCCGCCATAGCTGGATACTGACATAAAATCAAGAGATACATCAAGATTGATCCTCTTTGCAAGCTCGCAGAGGAAGAAGCTTCCTCCCTTAAGAACGCAGATAAGGTGCACCTGCTTTCCCGCATAGTCCTTTGTGATCTGCTCTCCGATTTCCTTGATCCTTCTATCTACTTCGTCTTCGGGTATCATAACTTCAATATGATAATCAGCCATTTTATTTACCTCTCGTATGTTAAACTTAATATTGTTTTTGTGTTTTCATCTATAAAAAGGTCATCGCTTGTGCGATAGCCCACAAGCCAAATGCATTTATCATAAGCGGCTACAACCGGTATCAGATCCCTCTCGGAGGGTGGGATCTTTGCATCGATCATATACTGCTTAAGGCTCTTTTTTCCGTATGTCCCATCGGAGCGCTTAACGGCGATATAATCCCCCGTTTTGCGCTTTCTGAGTTCAAACGGCCCATCTATTTTATCACAATCAAACAATTTCGTATACTTGTTTGCGCCTGCGGTTTTCTTAAAATCTTCTAAATTCAGATTAAAGTTTTCCCCGGGTATGATCTTTGATATAAGCTTTCCGCTTATTTCTTTCTCAGACTCATCCCCGGCGAAACCGCCTTCCTTGCTCAATATAACAATTTTGTCATATTCTCTTTTGGCGGCTACGCCTCTTGCAAGGTCAAGCTTTCTGTTTCCCTCTCTTAACAAGAGATCGAGGAGCTGTTCTATCTGCAGCGCCCCAATGTCCCTGCCTCCGGACGTAACTATCCGCAATGCTCTGTGCAGGACTCTTTTTTGGATAGCGATGTGGCAGCAGGAGAGCTTACCGCAATCTAGGATCACTTCCACGGCAGATTCCGCCTCCGCAGAAGTTTTTACATTCCCGCCCCGGAGGGATGCACACCTCTCAAAAGCCTCTTTTTCTTCAGTTTCAAGAAAGTCATCGGTCTCAGCAAGAATCTGCGATGAAGAAAGGATTCTCCTTACAGCCCCGGGGGCGATTTCTTCGGCAACAGGCAAGATGTCATGCCTTATTCTGTTTCTTGAGTATATATTCTCTTCATTGGTTTCATCCGTTACATACTCTAAACCAAAGCACTTAAGAATCTCTTCGATTTCAGATCGCTCAAGGCAAAGAAGGGGGCGAACAATCCGAAATTTTCCTTCCCTTGATACCGGAATCCCGGTAAGTCCTTTCAGAGCACTTCCCCTGAAAAGATTAAAAAGTACCGTCTCCGCATTGTCGTTCATATTATGAGCAACCGCAATCTTTACTTCTCGCTCTTTTCCTGAAGGTCCAAAATCAGAAACGGCCGAAAGCTCATTTTTTACCCTTTGCGCCGTCTCTTCAAAAGCTTCGTACCTAACGCGCCTGCCCGTTTCCTCCTCGGACAGACCCAGTTCTTTAGAAAGCGAAGGTATGTCCTTTTCGTACAAATAAAAGGGCACATCCCACTTTTCGCAAAGCTGTCTTACGTAGGTGGCATCCCTTGAAGCGTTTTCGCGGATTCCGTGGTTTACATGTACGGCAAAAAGCTTCAGGTCCATTTCTTTTCTTAATTCACATAACAAAAATAAGAGGCAAACCGAGTCCGCCCCTCCAGAAATTCCGGCAACGATAGCATCACCGACAGATATCAGATTTTTGGCCTCCGTAAAAGAGGCCGCCTTTTTCATTAACTCGTTATCCATTTTAAATCAGTGGTTTTTGCGGAAGATGATCTCTCCCTCCTGAACCAGTCCAAGAGACTCGCGGGCCTTATCGGCGGCGAAACCTTTTGTTTGAGACTCGATCTCGTACTCATCAATCTCTTTTCCGCGCTGCTCTTCATCAGCAAGCTGCTCATTGAGAGAGACTTCCTGCGTATCGTATGCGGCTATCCTGCTCTTAACATTTCTTCCCTGTACAAAGATTATTACAGAAATAAGAAATACAACCATAGCCACGAGTACAAAACCCATAAAACTATTATGTTTTCTTCTTCTCGACATTGCTGTTCTTGCCATATCGGGGATCCTTCCTTAAAAACACATGTTTACATAAATTTTACCCCTTATGTAACGGGTGCGTCAACAGTATTAACCTATATATTTAAACAATTCCTTCGCTTCATCCTTCTTCACGGTCTCGGCTACATCAAGTACCTCTACCTTAACCTCCTTGTTACCGAAGGAAATGGTGATGACATCCCCTACTTTTACGTCGGTAGATGCCTTCGCAACCTTATCGTTTATCATAACTCTTCCGGTATCGCAGGCTTCGTTGGCTATCGTTCTTCTCTTAATAAGTCTTGATACCTTCAGATATTTGTCTAATCTCATAAAATCCTCCCATAATCTCCTGAGCAAAAAACAGGCGCATCCAAACGGGTGCGCCTAAAAATTCTAAAACGATAAACTAATTAGTTTACAGCGTCCTTAAGAGCCTTACCAGCCTTGAACTTAGGAGCCTTAGAAGCCTTGATCTTCATCTCCTTACCGGTCTGAGGGTTTCTTCCGGTTCTAGCTGCTCTCTTAGCAACTTCGAAAGTACCGAAGCCAACGAGCTGAACCTTGTCATTCTTCTTAAGAGCCTTAGTAACAACGGTGATGAAAGCGTTAACTGCTTCCTGTGCATCCTTCTTTGAAAGCTTAGCTTCCTCAGCAACAGCTGCAACAAACTCAGTCTTGTTCATGTTTAAATTTCCTCCTGAATTATGAGATTATTTGGTAGCAAATAAAAGCTACTCTTTATATATACTTACTTTCTGCCGTTTTGTCAAGGAAATACAGCAAAAACGTGCATATTTTCAGCCTTTTTTTGCCTTTTTTATGGCTCTTTTACCAAATCTGCGAAAGAAAATGATACATCTTTATCATCACCGTCGACAGAAATGGTATAACTTCGGGTAAAATAACCCGCTTTGCTCAAAGTCAAAACATGTAATCCCTCGGCTTTTTTAAAGCTGCAGGGGCTGATTCCGACGTAAGAACCGTCAAGGTAAATCTCAGCTCCCGTGGGGGAATCTATGTATACTTTGTAGTATGTAGACGTTGTCTGCGCATCCGAAGGGGCAGATGTACTTTCGGAGACTGTATTATCCGTGGCCACCCCGGATGAAGTACTGCCTGACGAAGTGCTGCCTGATGAAGTACTGTCTGTCGAAGCGTTGCCGGATGAGGTATTATCGGATGAACCCGTACTTTGCGAGTTTTGGGTCGCAGAGCCCGTGCCCGACGCAGATGAGGTCGAATCCTCATCTTTATCATCGGTCTCTGACTTTTCAAGGGTAATGTCTATTCCGGCCGTGGGCTGGCCGACATTAAGGTACTGCGTGATGGTAGTGTAGCCCTCTGCCTTGCAGATAAGCTGGTGCAAGCCGTAAGAGAGTTCAACCGCCTCGGACACGTTTGTCTGCTCTCCGTCAACGTAGAGCTTGGCGCTTGCGGGATTTAAGGAGAAAAGAATCTTTCCCGTCTTTGGCTTAGCAAATTCCACATCTGAAAAATCGAGGGACGACTCACTGTTACGATTTATAACAACGCTCTTTTCGGCAACTGTTCCGGAACCGCTTATCTTAACCTGATACTTGCCCTCGGGAACGGTTATCAGCATATCCTCCGTCACCTTCTGGATCACGGAGTATCCGATTTCGATCCAGCCGTCAATAAATCCCTGATGACCGGTAAGACGCAAGTATCCGTGTCCCTTCTCAACCTTTAAGCTGTAGACCTTGTTTCCGATTCCCTGGAATGTCAGCTTGTCCGTAGGGATTATATCCTGCTCGGCGATTCGATTTCCGTCCGAAAAGTAGACGGCATCCTTGCTTATCTTGTACACATCTTCGCCGATGGTTACTTCTCTCTTGACATCGTCAATGGCATATCTGTCCGTTTCGGCTACTGTCCAGGCCGAAGGCGATAGTTTCATCTCGGTTAAATGCTTCTTATCCTTGATAAACTTTACGTCAACAATATCCCCGGGATTTATCTGGCTTATTGATACCGTACTTCCGTGACGGTCGTAAAAGCAGGTCGTTCCGTCGTATTCAAGAGTATAGCTTTTCTCAACATCAAGATTGAAAAAAGTTAACGTCATTTTCTCCTCATCCTTTTTTACAAGGATAGGAGTATCCGCGGAATCGTAACTGCCCGGCCCGTATACCACGGGGAGTTCATTCTTCGTCTCATCTCCCACTACGGGTGATGGAATGTCATCCGTAGAGAGCATTCCACATCCCGTTAAAAGCCCGGTCAGCAAAAGACCGGTAAAAATAACTGCTGCCGCCTTCTTCCCTGAATATTCAGTTTTCCCCATCAGCTTTTTTCTTATCACTTATTTCTCCGAAATCAGCTCCATAACCCGCTTTTTAAGGTACTCCGGCGTATTCTTCGATGGCTCATCCAGGACTTCCTGTAAGAGCTTGTCGAGAATCTCGCCCATAGCGGGCCCCGGCTTAACTCCAAGGTCTTTTAAATCGTTTCCGTTTATCTTCAGTTCTTTTACAGAGACGCATTCGCCTCTTTCAAGTATCCCTTTATATATTTTATCCCACTGCCTGATATTTTCAAGTTTCTCTTCTCGCTTAAAATCGCTTTGGGCAAGAATATCCGCTTCCTTTACCTCAAGAAGCAGCGGAAAATTCTCTCTTCCTATTTTGCAAAGAGCTTTTCTGACGAGCTTTTCATCGGGCTGAAGACTGTACCCGTAGTCGTGGTATCTTACAAAAGCCGTTACCTTCGAGATTGTGGCGTTGTCCATCTTAAGGCGCCGTAAAATCTTTCCCGCCATATCCGCACTGATAGCCGGGTGCCCGTGAAAATGAGTAGTTCCGTCGGCATCTGTGGTAAGAGTCCTGCTTTTTCCGATATCATGTAACAGCATCGCCAGTCGCAGGACGGGATCCGGGCGCACATTCTCAATACTTTTTATTATATGCTCTCCTACTCCGTAGCAGTGGTGAATATGCCTTTGTGGCGTCTTCATCGCCTCGTCAAACTCCGGCAAAAAAACCTTAGTCATCCCGGTTTCGTAAGCCTTAATAAGCTCTCCGGGGTTGTCCGAAACAAGCAGTTTTATAAGCTCTGTGTGGATTCTCTCGGCGCTTATCTTTTCGAGATTTCCGGATAGTTTTTTAATAGCTTCCTGCGTCTTTATGTCAATCTCGTATCCAAGCTGAGCCGCGAATCGCACCGCTCTGAGCATCCTTAAAGCATCTTCTGAAAATCGCTCCATCGGGTCTCCGACACAGCGGATGACTTTTCGGTCAATATCGCCGAGGCCGTCAAAGAGGTCCACCAGTCCCGCCTCGTCATTATAAGCCATGGCATTTATGGTAAAATCACGTCTCTTAAGATCCTCTTCAAGACATGCCGTAAAAGTCACTTCCTTCGGATGTCTTCCGTCCTCGTAGACTCCGTCAAGACGGTAGGTTGTCACCTCGAAGCCTTCCTCACCGAGCATAACTGTGACCGTTCCGTGCTGCAGCCCCGTGTCTACCGTGCGCCTAAAAAGTTCTTTAACCTTTAGAGGCGCCGCAGATGTAGTAATATCCCAGTCCTGCGGATTTCTTCCGAGGATGGAGTCTCTTACGCACCCTCCTACCACATAAGCCTCAAAGCCCGCGTCCGAAAGAGTTTTGATTATGAAATTTGCCTTTTCGGGTATAGTAATTTTAACCTGATTTTTTTCCATCAAAAATTCCTGTATTACATTCCGGCCTGCAAGTTTTAATTGCCGGCTGAACCTAATATAAACTTATCGATAACCGTCACAAGACCGTCCTCATCGTTTGAGAGTGTGATAAAGTCTGCGGCTTTTTTAACTTCGTCTTTGGCGTTGGCCATGGCAACACCTACCGCGGCATATTTGATCATAGAAATATCGTTGAATCCGTCTCCGCAGCATATGGTATTCTCCCATTTTACGCCAATCTTTTCAAGCATGGCATCAAGCGTATCCGCTTTGCTGACGTTTTTGGGCATCACTTCAAGGAAGAATTCCTCGGAGCGATAAATAGAAAGAGAATCTTTGTATCTTGCAACAAGCTCTTTTTCATATCCTGCCGCCAGCTGACCCGGGGCAGTTATAAGCACCTTGTTTACGGGATAGTCTATAAAAGACTTAAAATCGTAAACTGTGATAACATTCATATTGTTGATACGCGCTTCCAAGAGCACGTACTCATCGGGTTCAAAAGCCGAAATGACGTAGTCTCCATCAGGGTCTATGCCTTTTGACGAGAGATATCCTCCCTGCTTTTTAACCTCGTTTTCATTTCCTTTAAGATAATAGGAGATGATCCCCGCTTCTTTTTCCTTTGCAAATTCGTAAATCTCGGCGGGAATATCTCCGGGAAGAGTCTTTTGGTAGATTACTTCCTTAGCCGCGCAGTCCCAGACCCTCGCCCCGTTAAAGGAAAGAAGGTATCCGCCGTACCTCGCAAGCTCCAGCTCTGCTTCATATCTTTTCATTCCGGGAGTAGGTCTTCCGGAGGCAAGTATCACAGCGTGTCCCATATCCATTATCTTTTTAAGGGCCCGGGCGGTCTTAGGTGTGATCTCTTTTTTAGAATTAGTAAGAGTTCCGTCTATATCAAGCACAAGAGCCTTGCGCTTATCCAAGTTTAGTCTGTTCATTTTTCATCTCTTTTAAAAATCCGAAAGTTAAAGGTACTGTAAGTAAAAAGGCGCAGATATCCGCTACCATTTGGGACATCTGTACTCCGCGAAGTCCCAAGATGCACGGGAGAGTAAGGACGATCGGGATAAGGAAAAGCCCCTGTCTGGCTCCGGACAAAACCGAGGCTCTGAAGGTCTTTCCCACGGACTGAAGGAGCATATTCGAAAATACAACAAAGCTGCTTAGCGGGAAGACAACGATCTGATACCTTAAGGCTACGGTCCCGATCCTTATAACATCAAGATCCTCACGCCGGAATATTGTTACAATAGGCTTTGCAAAGATAAAGCTTACAGCAGATATTCCCAAAAGTACGAAAAATGCGATCCGTACGCAGAACCAAAATGCCTCCCTTACTCTGTCAAATCTTTTTCCGCCGTAATTCATGCCGCAGACGGGCTGAAATCCCTGTCCGAATCCGATAAGTGCCGAGTAGCAAAACATCAGATATCTGTTCACAACCGACATAGCCGCTATAGCCGCATCAGACACCGGCGCACCGTACTTACCCGCAGCGCGGTTCAAAAGAACCGTGGAAACACTTCCCAAGGCCTGCCTTACAAGAGACGGGAATCCGCCTTTAAAGATTTCCGCGATATAATACCATCCAAAGTGAAGTTCCTTAAAGCTGATCCTTAAATTTCCGCCCTTTCGGGTCATAAACAAAAGTATCGTAAGCGAAGTTATCTGGCTGATGACAGTAGAGAGAGCCGCTCCCGCTACGCCAAGTTTAAATACAAAGATAAACAAAGGATCAAGTCCCACGTTAAGAATCGCGCCGGAGCAGATTCCAACCATAGCGTATGTAGCGCTTCCCTGGAATCTAAGCTGGTTGTTTACTACAAAGCTGCTCATCGTAAAGGGGGCGCCGATAAGGATTATCCGTAGATAATCGGTCGTATAGGGCAGGATCGTTTCCGTGGACCCGAGCAGGATTGCAAGAGGCTTTAAAAATATCAGTCCCAACGTCGTAACAACAATACCCGTTGCAAAAGCATAAAAGAAACCGGTAGACGCCATCTTCTTTGCGGCGTCAAACTCACCGGCGCCGAGCTTCCTCGATATATAATTTCCGGATCCGTGGCCGTGGTAAAAGCCAAGAGCCTGTATTACAGCCATTACAGAAAATACAAGACCGACAGCGGCGGTAGCCTGTGTGCTTATCCTTCCCACAAAAAAGGTATCCGCCATATTGTACAGCGCGGTGATGAGCATACTGATAATAGTCGGCACTGACATCTTTCCGACTAAGACCGGTATCCTTTCCGTCTGCATATATTCGACTTTTTCCTGCTGTGACATTCTTCCAACTGACTTCATTTTAATACTTCCATTCCAAATCCATCTGCCGTAACCTAAGCTGCACTTTGCTTCAAGGGAACGTAAAAGCTTCCTTTGAAGAAAAACAGGGCAGGCACATGGCCTGCCCCTAAAAATTATAAATTAACTTTCCGGCATCGTCAAATCACTAAAGCTTATCGCCGGTAATATCAATTACCTGCACCGGTCTCCTCGGTAGATTCTGTAGTCTCCTCGGATTCAGTAGCCTCTGTAGACTCTTCAGCCTCGGTAGCTTCTGTAGTTTCTTCTGTCTCAGTTGCCTCTGTAGCTTCTTCAGCCTCTTCCTCAGCTTCAACCTTTAAATAATTAAGGTTTCCGGTTACTTCCATACCCTCTACCGCGGCATCTAAGTACTCGGTCATGCGGGTATTCATAATGGCATCTCTTACGCTGAGCTTCCAAACGGGCTCTGCCTGTTCAAGATAGTAAACAACATAGGTGTATGCTTCACCTACATAGAAGCTGGAAACATCTCCGGTCTTTCTCTCGTCGCTGAAAATCCAGTCCTTGATCTCGCCCTCGTAGGTAGCGGGATTCTGGTTCTCGTAAAGTCCGCCTTCCGCGGAATCAAGAGAATACCTCTCTGCAAGGGAGATGAAGCTCTCTTCTGTCTTGTCGCTTGCTTCCCACTCGGTAAGGATCTCGGTACCGTTGTCGGAATCGGTAACGATCGCGCGGATATTTACGGTAGGTACCTCAGAGCGGTAGCGTGCCTTGAAGCCTACAACATAGTAGAGGCTTGAAATAGTATTGTCGATAACGGTGGTATCACCTTCTACTCTCGCATCGTCAAAAAGCCACTCTCTGATGCTGTAGAGGGTATCGGAAGAAAGCTCGCCTGTATGAAGCTCTCCGTCTTCCATAACGGTCTCAGCGGCCTTGTCTGCCTCGGGCTTAGCAGCATCCATAGCTGCCTGCTTTTCGGCATCATTGGGGGTATAGCTTCCGTCCTCGGCTACCGCAGCTCCCTCGTCGGCGAGCTCAGTAGGCTCAGTGGGAAGAGTAGCGTTAACAGTAGTTAAATAGTAGTCTACGGAATCGTAAGTAGCGCTATTTTCGTTATAGTAGGTTTCTATCTCCTCATCTGTAGGGAGCTTTGAATCGTAAACGGACTCATAGTACTCAGAGAGCATTAATGACTTCTTTACGATGGGCTTAAGTCTGTTCTTGGTAGCGTATGCACCGTATCTTGTCTTTAAAAGGTCGGCAACGTTTGTGTTTGCGCTATTGGCAGCTTCCTGGGCGCTCTCGAGGAATTCGTTCCATCCTTCATCGGCATCGAAGGTAAATCCGGCGGCTGCCGCCTCTCTTCCGAGAGCAACGTTCTGTTTAATCTGGTCTACGGTGAGCTGTTCAAAGTAATCCTTGAAAGTAAGCTTTTCGGAATACTGAACGGTAGCTGGGTCGCTGTCTGCGGTAAGTCCGTAGTAAGAAAGATAGCTTCCGTAGTTGTTAAAATAGTTGTTCTTAACGGTGTTGTACATATAATCGAACTCTACGGTTCCGATCTTCTCACCGTCAACGGTAACTACAGTCTTCTTAAGGTTAATGATATTTCTTACAGGGAAAGAAAGAATAAATCCCAAAACGGCGGCAGCGGCGATAATACCTACAGCCTTCCAGATCATAAGATTTCTTTCATCCTTTTTCTTAGCCTCAGCACGCTTTTGCTTCTTAAGGTCGTATTTAGTAACGACTTTATCAGCCTGCTGATTCTCGTTTTCTATAGCTGACATTGAAAGATTCTCCTTTAAAAAGAAAGATTTGCACGGGAATGCCCGTGCAAATCAGTATTTTACCCTATTTTATATTAAAAATAAAGTCTTTCACAAAAAACTCACATTTTTTGCCCGTTAAGAATTCTTTCTGTACTGAAGGGGAGTCTGTCCAAGTGTCTTTTTAAAGAGTCTGTTGAAATTCTCCACATTCTCGTAACCGACTTCCGCCGCAATACTCTCCACGCTCATCGAAGTACCGTGAAGAAGATTCTTCGCCCTCTTCATACGCTCGCTCTTAACAAGATCCTGGAAGGTCTGTCCTGACTTTTCGCGGATAAACTTGGAAAGATAGGGCTTTGAGAGGTGGAACTCTCCGACAAGATTATCAAGGGTCACATCCTTGTAATGGGACTGGATGTAGCTGATGATCTGGATGATTCTCTCTTCCCGACCCTGGGTGATGTGCTGTTCGGCCGCAAGCCTGTTTACAGCGCTTGAAAGAGCGGCAATTGAAGCTTTGATGATATCCTCATCAACACCTACGCCCCAGTACATTTTTCCGTTCTGCATGATTCCCACATAAGCCGCAGCCCTCGAGCTTGAGCTTCTTGAGATCGCATGCTCTTCATAAACGGAAAGCTCGTAATCAATTCCAAAGAGATTTTTGATAGCGTTGCTTACCGCGTCAAGTCTTCCGTTTCCGGCGGCAACGATTTCTCTTTCTACTCCGGATATCTCAACCTTAACATTTGCCACGATTCCCTTTTCCTGCTTGAAATGGCACTCAGGGATAGCAAATACCGCCTTGGGAGTAATATAATGCTCCTCAAAAATCTGTAAAATCTCCTTGGGCAAAAGCTCCTGGTGACGTCTGTCTGAAACGCCCTTAATAAGGTATCCGACCTCTTCCTGCATCGCCTTGGGAAGGGAGAATCCAAACTGATTCTTAAGTACGAAGGCTACGCCGCCCTTGCCTGATGTAGAATTGATACGGATAACATCCGACTCGTATTCTCTTCCCACATCCGAAGGGTCGATGGGAAGATAAGGAATATCCCAACGCTTTCCGGTCTTGCCCTCCTGGCGCCATGCCATTCCCTTGCTGATGGCATCCTGATGAGAGCCGGAAAATGCGGTAAATACAAGGTCTCCGGCGTAGGGAGTTCTCTCGTGTACGCGAAGATTGGTAAAGCTCTCGTACTTTTCGCGGATCTCCATAATATTTGAAAAATCAAGACCGCTGTCAACGCCGTGAGTCATCATGTTGTTGGCAAGAGTAACGATATCAACGTTTCCGGTTCTCTCTCCGTTTCCGAAAAGAGTACCCTCTACCCTGTCAGCTCCCGCAAGTACGCCAAGTTCCGCATCTCCGACGCCCGTCCCGCGGTCGTTGTGGGGGTGAACGGAGAGGATGACGTTTTCCCTGTTCTTAAGGTTCTTGCTCATATACTCGATCTGGCAGGCAAAAACGTGAGGCATTGCCACCTGAACCGTTGAAGGAAGATTGATGATGACCTTCTTGTCCTTCGTAGGCTTCCAGACACCAATAACTGCATTGCAAACCTCTAAAGCGTACTCGGGCTCTGTCTGTGAGAAGCTTTCGGGACTGTACTCAAACATAAAGTTTCCTTCTGTCTCATCCGCAAGTTTCTTTAAAAGCTTCGCTCCCTCTACTGCAATACGCTTAATCTCGGCCTTATCCTTTTTAAATACCTGTTCTCTTTGCTCAACGGAGGTTGAGTTGTAAAGGTGGACTACGGCTTTCGGAGCACCCTTTACCGCTTCGAAGGTCTTTTTGATGATATGTTCTCTTGCCTGAGTAAGAACCTGGATGGTGACATCATCGGGGATCATATCCTTCTCGATAAGAGTACGGATAAATTCATATTCGGTATCGGAGGAAGCAGGGAATCCGACCTCGATTTCCTTAAAACCGATATCAACAAGCAGTTCAAAGAATTCAAGCTTTTGCTCAAGGCTCATAGGATCGATAAGAGCCTGGTTGCCGTCACGAAGATCAACGCTGCACCATATGGGAGCCTTTGTAATAGTATCCTTTTTAACCCAGTCGTAAGTAACTACAGGAGGCATGTGATATGTTTTCTTGTATTTCTCACTGTATTTATTCTTTGAAACTGCCATTTTTATTACTCCTTTGATATAAAAATTTCAGAAATCATTGTAAATACTACCACTTCAGCGATTTTTATTCAAGACTCTATTTAAGTTCTTTATTGACTTATTTTATCATATCTCACCCATAAAATTAACCCGGAGCAAACGCCCCGGGTTAAAATACTTATCTGTATAAGCTTTATTATTTATGCCACTTCCAGTCAGCAACCTCAGGAAGGTCAAGGCCTACTTCGTGGATGTACTGCTTATGCTCAACGAGTTTGTCGCTCATCTTCTGGTAGAGGTATGCGCCTCTGTTTCCAAGATTAGGAAGGTGAAGAAGAGCAAGCTGTACCAAGTGGAAACGGTCGATATCATTCTGTACTCTCATATCGAAAGGAGTAGTGATGGTACCTTCCTCACGATAACCGCGAACATGTACGTGACGGTTATTGTGACGACGATAGGTAAGCTCGTGGATCAAAGTCGGATATCCGTGGAAGTTGAAGATTACCGGCTTGTCAGTTGTAAAGAGCATATCGTACTCTGCATCGGTAAGTCCGTGAGGATGCTCATTTGCAGGCTGTAACTTGAAGAGGTCAACTACGTTGATGAAACGGATCTTAACCTCAGGAAGCTCCTCGTTAAGGATTGATACTGCTGCGAGTGCCTCAAGAGTAGGAGTTTCACCTGCGCAGGCAAATACGATATCGGGCTCCTGTCCCTGATCGTTTGATGCCCAATCCCAGATGCTGATACCCTGTGTGCAGTGCTTAACAGCCTGCTCCATGGTAAGCCACTGAGGTCTGGGATGCTTACTTGCAACGATAACGTTTACATAGTTGCGGCTGCGTACGCAGTGGTCAAATGTGCTGAGTAAGCAGTTTGCATCGGGGGGAAGGTAGAGACGTACAACGTCTGCCTTCTTGTTTGCGATGTGGTCCATAAATCCGGGATCCTGGTGAGTGAATCCGTTGTGGTCCTGCTGCCATACGTTTGAAGCAAGGATAAGGTTAAGGGATGCGATCTCTTCTCTCCAGGGAAGCTGGTTGCAAACCTTAAGCCACTTAGCGTGCTGAGCTACCATTGAGTCGATGATACGGATGAAAGCTTCGTAGCTTGCAAAGAATCCGTGACGACCGGTAAGAAGGTATCCTTCGAGCCAGCCTTCGCACATATGCTCTGAAAGCATTGAGTCCATAACGCGTCCGTCAGCGTTAAGAGCGTCATCGTAATCAACTGTAGCAGCGTTCCAAACACGATTGGTAATGCTGAAGATAGCATTGAGACGGTTGGAGTTGGTCTCATCGGGTCCGAATACGCGGAAGTTTCTTGAATCCTTGTTGAGAGCGAGGATATCGCGAACAAAGTTTCCAAGCTCGGTCATATCCTGACCGTCCTTCATGCCGGGCTCCTGTACGTCAAATGCATACTTACGGAAATCGGGCATACGAAGGTCTCTGAGTAAGAGTCCGCCGTTTGCATGAGGGTTAGCGCCAAGTCTTGCATTTCCCTTAGGAGCAAGTTCCTTGAGCTCGGGGATGAGCTTACCGTCCTCGGTAAAGAGCTCTTCGGGCTTGTAGGAACGAAGCCACTTTTCAAGGACCTCGAGGTGATCGGGCTTGTCCATCATAACGGGAACCTGGTGAGCTCTCCAGTAGTCCTCAACCTTGTCACCGTTTACATAGTCGGGGCCGGTCCATCCCTTAGGGCTTCTGAGAACGATCATAGGCCATACGGGTCTTGTGGTATCGCCGGTCTCGCGGGCATGCTTCTGGATTGCCTGAATCTTTTCGATACAGTCATCAAGAGCTTCTGCCATCTTCTTATGCATATCCATGGGCTCGGATCCCTCTACGAAATGAGGCTCCCATCCCATACCCTCAAAGTACTTCTGAAGCTCTTCGTGAGAGATACGTGCAAGGAGAGTGGGGTTAGCGATCTTGTATCCGTTAAGGTGAAGGATAGGAAGAACCGCACCGTCGGTAATAGGATTTAAGAACTTATTGGACTGCCATGAAGTAGCGAGAGGTCCGGTCTCGGCCTCACCGTCACCTACGGTAACAGTAGCAATAAGATCAGGGTTGTCAAATACAGCACCGAAAGCATGAGCAACGGAATATCCAAGCTCACCACCCTCGTTGATGGAACCGGGAGTCTCGGGAGCGCAGTGGCTGGGAACTCCGCCGGGGAATGAGAACTGCTTGAAGAGCTTCTGGAGTCCTTCCTCGTCCTCACTGATGTTGGGGTAAATCTCTGAATAAGAACCTTCCATGTAGGTGTTAGCTACGAAGAAGTTTCCGCCGTGTCCGGGTCCTGATAAAAGGATCATATCAAGGTCATATCTCTTGATTACACGGTTTAAATGTGCATAAACGAAGTTCTGTCCGGGAACGGTTCCCCAGTGACCTACGATCTTCTTTTTAATGTCTTCCTGCTTTAAGGGTCTCTTAAGCAAAGGGTTATCCAGCAAGTAGAGCTGGCATGCCGATAAATAGTTGGCTGCTCTCCAATAAGCATTGATCTTTGTCAAAAGCTCGTCGGTGATAGGTCCTTTCTCGGCACAGGTAGTTAGTTCTTTACTGTCCATTTTTTCCTCCAATTATAGCTGATTAGTTATCAAACCATCGTTTTATATCTTACTATCAAATATATCCCTAAAACAATCAACAGGGGGTAGAAATATACCCCCTGTTTTGCAAAAGATTTGTTCAATATTATCAGAAATTGTACTATTTGGCCTGTTCTGCTCTTAATTTTTCGGCAAATCTGGCAAATCGTTTCATTGCTTCGCGCAATTTGTCTATGGAATATGCATAAGAAATACGAAGGAAACCTTCTCCGCTGTTTCCGAATGCTGTTCCGGGTACGGCAGCTACCTTCTCCTCAGCTAAGAATCTTTGAGCAAACTCTTCGCTTGTCATTCCGAATTCCTTGATACAGGGGAAGATATAGAAGGCTCCGAAGGGCTCGAAGCACTTGATGTTCATCTCCCTGAAGGCATTTATAAGGAAACGTCTGCGCTGATTGTAGGCCGTTCTCATCTCCGCAACGTCGCTGTCGCCGTTCTTTAAAGCCTCAACAGCGGCATACTGGCTTGTTGTGGGAGCGCACATAATGCAGTATTGATGGATCTTGGTCATCTGCTTTATGATCTCGGCGGGACCGCAGGCATATCCAAGTCTCCAACCGGTCATAGCGTATGCCTTTGAAAAGCCGTTGATAAGGATCGTTCTCTCCTTCATTCCGGGCAGGGATACAATTGATACGTGCTTATCTTTGTATGTCAGCTCGGCGTAGATCTCATCGCTCATAACGTATATATCATTTTCGATGATGACATCGCGGATCGCCTCAAGATCCGCCTTTTCCATGATTGCTCCCGTAGGATTGTTGGGAAAGGGCAGGATAAGGATCTTTGTCTTGTCGGTGATAGCGGCTTTAAGCTCCTCGGCGGTAAGGCGGAATTCATTTTCCTCCTTAAGGTCGATGATAACAGGCTTTGCACCTGCCAGAATTGCACAAGGCTCGTAGGAAACGTAGCTGGGCTGAGGGATTATAACCTCATCCCCCGGGTTACACATTGCTCTGATCCCGATGTCTATGGCTTCGCTTCCGCCGACGGTTACTAACGTCTCGGAAACGGCGTCATAGCAAACGCCCTGAGTTCTTTTGATATAATTGCAGATCTCTTTTCTAAGCTCGATAAGTCCGGTATTTCCGGTGTAGTGGGTCTTTCCCTTTTCAAGAGAGTAGATACCCATATCGCGGATATGCCAGGGAGTCTCAAAATCAGGCTCTCCCACGCCAAGGGAGATAACATCTTTATCGTTCATCTCCGTGACGATGTCAAAAAATTTTCTTATGCCGGAAGGTTTGATTCCGACGATTGCATCTGATACTGGATTTCTCATGGCGTCACAATCTCCCTTTCATCTTCGGTTTTTTCGTTGAGTATAGTACCGTGGTCCTTATACTTTCTAAGGATAAAGTGGGTAGCGGTACTAAGTACGGTATCCAAAGTTGAAAGCTTGTCGGATACGAATGTGGAAACCTCGCGAAGGGTCTTGCCTTCAAGAGTAACAAGAAGGTCATAACCGCCGGATATAAGATATACGCTCTGTACTTCGGGATACTTGTAGATTCTCTCCGCAATATTGTCAAATCCCTGTCCTCTCTGAGGGGTAACGCGCACCTCGATAAGGGCGGTAACCTTCTCGATAGAGGTCTTTTCCCAGTTGATCATTGTGTGATATCCGCAGACAACACCATCCTCTTCAAGCTTTTGAAGGGCGTTCACCACATCAATTTCCGCGACTCCGAGGATGATCGCCAGTTCTTTTAAGTCAATGCGACTGTTCTTTTCAATAATTGCAAGTAACTCTTCTTCCATTTTCATGTTTTCATCCTCGTTTCCTTATATTTTAACCCGCTTTTGCGGTATTAATCTCTTAATAAACCAAGTCTTTCAAGTTCATCGGGCTCCGGGCGGTTAAGGTGGCTCTCGGTTCCGTCATTAAAAAGGATATGAGCCTTTTTGTCCGTGGTATGTCCCACAAGGCGGGCGCTTATCCCCGCGGCTTTAAGCTTTTCGAGAGCGCTTCCGCCCTCCGGAACTATGGCTATAAAGCACTTTTCTCCGTAGAGGTGGTAGGGATTGACCTCCAAAAGCTCGCATATCTCAACGGTTTCCTGCCTTATTGGAACGCTCCTTAGGTCGAGCTCAAATCCGGCAGAGCACATTGCGGCCATCTCGTAGAGCCCCGTTAGAAATCCGCCCTTAGATACTTCCGTTAAAAAAGCGTCTTCGCCGCACTCGCTCCCCATATCGCGGGTATGGGCCAAAAGGATTTCCCTTGCCTTATCGAAATCCTCCGAATCCTTTCCCTCGCCAAAGCGCGAAGCTTCTCTCGAGAGCCAGACAGGATATCTTTCATCTATTTTATCCTTAAACTCCCGGGCAAGGATCGCCGTTCCCTTAAGCGCTATATACCCGGTCATTATGACCTGACGATTGTACTTTAGTATATCTTTAGCAGCCTTCATTTCAATTGAATCTTTACAGTGAGTATGCTAAAATCATTGGTACGACCATGGCTACAACGAGCACAGCTACAATGATGCCGGCCATGATTTTTTTGTTCTTTTTATTTTGCATGTTAAACATAGATAAACCGCCTTTTAAATAAATGCGGGCAAGGCCCACTGACCAAATTATACTCTACGGCAGTCCCCCGCGCAAGTGTTACAAAAACAGACCAAAATATATGAGATTCCAATTTCCTATACTTTTAAGCTTCATAATGTTTATCGGTGTGCTGCAGTTTGCCATCAGACGCGCCCGCAACAAAGATCAAAACGCCGACAAGAAATTCTGGGCAAGGGAGGCGGAGGCCAACAATGTCCGCAGGAAAAGCCTCGATGACGTAGAGTACGTTGCCATCGACTTTTCAAGGCTTCCCGTTGATGTCCTAAGTGACGATGAGCAGGTTGCCTCCTTTATAAAGGACCTTACTGATCTTTCAAAAGAAAAGATCATCAACCTTACCGGACTGACCAATACAGACCTTAAAATGAAGTACGGGGTTGCCAATCTTCCCTATCTGTCCGATTGCGACAACCGTTTTACGATGCTGATTCAGATACTTCAAAAATGGAACGACTACCTTTGGGAAAAGGGGTTGAAAAAAGAGGCGGTCAGGATCATGGAGTACGAGATAAGCATCGGCTCTGACGCTCCCTCCGCTTACAGAAGACTTGCTTCCTACTATAAAAAACAGGGAATGACCGAAAAGATAAACGATCTTATCGAAGATGTGGAAAAGATGAACCTTCTGACCGGAAAATCCCTTATTACAGACTTAAAAAGCTACCTGGACTAACTCCCGGTAGCTTTTTAAATGATGGTTTGAAAATATAATATGGAAGAAATCTAATTTTACAGACTTGCGATGAATCTTTCGAATCCCGCACGTCCCTTTTCGTCGCGCTTGTAGACTCCCGCATCTTCCAGAACCTGCATAAACACGCGTCCTATTTCGTCTTCAAAGATCTTGTCGATATTCGACTCATCAATCTTTTTGTACTTAGGTTTAAATTCATCCACCCAGTCGGCATGCTTTGAAAGAACCTCATCATTTCGGATATCGGCACCGGAAAGGATGGCTTTCTTTAAATCAGCCATCTCGGTCTTAAGTCTTGCGGGAAGAACCGCAAGTCCCATTACCTCTATAAGTCCGATATTCTCCTTCTTGATATGGTGGAGCTTCGCATGTGGATGGAATACTCCGAGGGGGTGTTCCTCTGTCGTAATATTGTTTCTGAGCACAAGATCAAGCTCGAACTTACTTCCGCGTTTTCTTGCGATTGGTGTGATCGTGTTGTGGGGCTCACCGTCCGTCTCGGCAAAGATAAAGCACTCCTCGTCGGTGTAGTTTCTCCAGGCCGCAAGGATCTTGTCCGCAAGAACGATTATTCTGTTAACGTCCTTGCCGGAAAGCCTTATTACGGACATAGGCCATTTTACGATACCTGTCTCAACGTCCTCGTAGCCTCCGATCTTGAAAGTCTTTTCAACCGGAGCCTTCGCCATGGCAAACTCATAATGTCCTCCCTGAAAATGATCATGGGAGAGGATTGATCCGCCTACGATGGGCAGATCCGCATTCGATCCCACAAAGTAATGGGGGAACTGCTTTACAAAATCAAAGAGCTTGCAAAATGTCGCATGTTCAATCTTCATGGGCACATGCTGAGAGTTGAAGACGATGCAATGCTCGTTGTAATAAACATAAGGGCTGTACTGAAATCCCCAGGCGCTGCAATTGATCGTAACGGGGATTATGCGGTGGTTTTGGCGGGCGGGATGATTGACCCTTCCGGCATAACCTTCATTCTCCCTGCAAAGAAGGCACTTGGGATAGCCCGACTGCTTTGCGTTCTTGGCTGCCGCAATAGCCTTGGGGTCCTTCTCGGGCTTGGAAAGGTTGATCGTAATATCAAGATCTCCGTAATCCGTACTCGTAACCCACTTTACATCCTTTGAAATACGGTAGCGGCGGATGTAATCGGAATCGCAGCTAAGCTTATAGTAATAATCGGTAGCGGCCTCGGGGCCTTCCTTTTTATAGATCTCTTCAAATCTGTTTATGACTTCGCTGGGCCTGGGCATAAGCATCGACATGATCTTTGTATCGAAAAGATCTCGGTAGGTGGTCGTATTATCCTCGATCAGGCCGTTTTCGCACGCGTAATCCAGCATCTTACCGAGAAGCTCGCTGAGAGCCTTTCCGCTCTTAATATCCTCCTCGGATATCTCCAGCTCTCCCGCGGACATATTCTCCGCTTCTTCGGTAAGGTCTTCTAATTTAAAGAGCTCCAAAAGCTTATTGGTTGTAAAAATAATATCTTCTCTTGGTACAAGACCTGTCTTAACTCCGTAAGAGACCAGTTTTCTGATATATTTTTGGATCATCTTTCAACCCTCCGTTACAGCTTGCAGGGGCCGTCGCCTATCTCAACCACATAGAAGTCTGCCTTGTAACCGATGGTCTTTTCATAGGTCTCGCCTACCTGACTGATAAATGTGTCTATAGCATCCTCGCGGACAATAGAAACCGTGCATCCGCCAAATCCGGCGCCGGTCATTCTAGAACCGATGACACCGGGCACCTGCCATGCCGCATCAACCAGTGTGTCAAGCTCTTTTCCGGTAACCTCATAGTCGTCTCTAAGAGATTTATGAGACTCATTCATAAGCTGTCCGAAAGCCTTGATATTTCCAAGCTTAAGAGCTCTGACCGCCTCTATCGTACGCTGGTTTTCGTATACAGCATGACGGGCTCTGCGGCATTTCGTTCCATCCTTTATAACGGGAGAGAGCTTCTCGTAAGTAGCCTCATCAAGATCTCCGAGGCTCTTTATATCCACCATTGTCTTTAAGCTTGCAAGAGCATCCTCGCACTCGGCTCTTCTTTCGTTGTACTTGGAATCTCCGAGTCCTCTCTTTTTATTGGAGCAGGCGATGACGATCTTTGCCCCCTCAAGTTTAAGGGGAGCGTACTCGAACTGAAGGTTTGAAGTATCGAGGAATATAGCGTGGTCCTTCTTGCCCATAGCGATGGCGAACTGATCCATGATACCGCAGTTTACACCGTTGAACTTGTTCTCGGAATACTGTCCGATAAGGGCAAGGTCCTGATTGGTAACATCAAAACCGAAAAGGTCTCTCAGGATAAATCCGGTAAGGACCTCTACGGAAGCCGATGAGGAAAGTCCCGAACCGTTGGGTATATTTCCGTATAAAAGAAGGTCAAATCCGCTTTCTGCCTTCATTCCCTTTTCGCCGAAAGCCCAGACAACGCCGAGAGGATAGTTAACCCAGTCAAGGGCCTTGTCAGGCTCTATCTTATTTGAAAGATCCACATCTATAACGCCAAGGTTTTCAAAATTCATGGAGTAAAAATGACACATTTTATCCGCTCTTTTTCTTGCAACACCGTATGTTCCGATGGTAAGAGCGCAGGGGAAGACATGTCCTCCGTTGTAGTCCGTATGCTCCCCGATAAGGTTTACTCTGCCCGGAGCAAAATATACATCGGCTCCGTTATTGTCCCCAAAAACTTCAGCAAATTTAGCAAGAACTGTTTCTTTGATATTTGTCATTTTGATTCCTCCCATTAAATAAGCGGCTTCTTATGCACCAATAGTAGCTTAAAAAATCAAAACAAACCATACACTTTTGTTTGTATGGTTTGTCAAAATGTTATATTTTTATTTTAAAAGTTCCGAGATCAGGTTCTCCACCTCAACAAGCTGCTGGGACGAACTTTCGTGCCTGCTCTCCTTGCGATAAGCCGAAGGCGTGATACCTTTCATCTGATGAAAAGCCTTGGTAAAGACCTGGGCGTCACTGTAACCGCAGCTTAGGGCGATACTCTCTATGGAATAATCCGTGGACTCGAGAAGTTCTCTTGCCTTTGTAAGTCTGAATGTGGTAAGGAACTGCTGAGGGCTCATCCCGAGAACGTTCAAAAACAGGGTATAAAGGTAGCTTCTGTTGACACAGACAAAATTCGCCACATCCGTAACCTTTATGGGGTTATAATAGTTGTTCTGGATATAATCAACGGCCTTCTCAATGTAGTCATTACTTTTGTTCTTGTCTTTTTCTTCACGGATCTCAACATTTTCACTGTCCGCGATTATTGACAAAAACACTCCCAGAAGCCCGTTTCTTCTAAGTTCATTAGCCATTCCGACGGTGTTATGTTCCATCATATCTTTAACGACACCATAAAGCTCCTCAGACTTCGGGCAGGAAAAGATCGGATGGTTACCGGAAAGTCCCATCTTTTTTAAGTAGTTTTCCGCCTCGCTCCCTCCGAATCCAACCCAGATATAGGACCAGGGGTCACTCTCGCTGGCCTGATAAAAAGCAAGCTCGCCGGGATTGATCAAAAAGCCGTAGCCCTTTTCGAGATGGTACTCTTTTCCGCGGAATTTAAAAACTCCCTTTCCGCCGATGACATAGTGAATGAGAAAATGCGGCTTAGAGGCGGGGCCGAAGCTGTGAAGAGGTTCCGTTCTGGAACATCCGCAGTTGTTGAGATACAGGCTTCCGACTTTTTTGTTTTTAAACTCAAGCTTGAACGCCTTCTCCATAAAATCCCCTTTTATTTCTTGATATCCATTATCTCAAAGACAAGCTCATCGCCACGTCTTCCGGTAAGTTCTTCGTAATGATCTTTTATTCTGTTCTCAATAACATTTTCAAGGCTTATTGAATCTACGTCGATAAGCACAAGGAGGAACTGAGAAGAGCTGTAGCGGGTTCCCACATCATTTCTTCGAAGAGAAGTTGCTATCGCCTTGTCCACCATCTTCATAAGCTCTTCTTTGCCGCCTTCAATCGTCTCATCGGCAACAGATAGAGTAACCATAACAAGCTTCGCCTTTTGATGGGTACGCTCTACGCATCTTTCGATGTAGTTATATATTCTCTGAAACTCTCTGTAATCAACTTTGTAGATACCGGTCTGCTCGCGAATTTCCTTGCGGTCCTCGATAAGTTTTTGAAGCTGCTCGATATTGACAACCTCGGCTCTGCAATCCGATGTATCCGTAAAGTCTACGGAGTAGAAGCAGTATCCGTTCTTTCCGTTTCTCTTGGCGCAGTACAAAGCCTTGTCGGCTGCGGCATACAGCGCCGCGTAGCTCTCGCCGTCCTCAGGAGAGATGGCTATTCCGACGGAAAGGGATGAGTTGGAAAGATAATCCTTCTTTACAGCCTCTACATTGTACTCTCCGAATACATCCACAACTACCTTTTCGACTCTGCCTCTGTCGGTGCTGTCTATGAATAGTCCGAACTCGTCTCCGCCAAGCCTGAAGACAAAGCCCTTTCCCGAGACAGACGCTTCAAGAAGCCTTGCAATTTCGCAAATAGCTTCATCGCCGATTACGTGTCCGTAGGTATCGTTAAGATATTTAAAATTATCAAGGTCTATCATCGCAAAGGCGCCGTTTTCGCCATTTGCCAGTTTTTCGTCAATAACGCTTTCCGCGTAAAAACGGTTAAATAGCTCCGTCATCGGATCATGGTTCGAGCGATCGATGACCTCTGCCATCTTGCTCTGCATATCCTTCTCGGAAGCCTTTCTGTCGAGGACCATCTGAACTCTTGTAAGAAGTACGTCCGGTACAAAAGGCTTATGTACAAAATCTTCAACGCCTTCGTTAAGGCACTTTATCTCCAGTTCGGAATCTCTTTCTCCCGTAACCATTATTACCGGAACGTCTGCAAAGTAGTTTCCTTCTTTAAGCCTCTTTATTCCGTCGAGTCCGTTAGATCCCGGCATCTGGAAATCAAGAAGTATAAGATCCGGTTTGTCGTCCGCCACAAGCTTAATAAGTTCATCTATGGTCATGGCCTTCTTAACTTCATGTACCTTGCTGAGAATCCTTTCGACCATCATAAGAACGAGTTTGTCGTCGTCGCAAATATATACTTTACTCATCGCTTTCGATTTACCCCTTGTTAAATCTGAATTTAGGCATAATAATATATTTAATATTATTGCGTAAATGAAGTTTTAAATCAAGTAGGAAAGTGACATCAGACCAATGATCATTAATATAGAAGACGACCTTGACCTTAAAAAGATCGCAGACAGCGGACAAGCCTTCAGGATTGCTGAGATTTCAGACGGTGAATACCGTTTTGTCACCGGGGATCAGGTTCTTTATATAAATCCTGTAAAGCTCCAAAAAAACGGCGCCGGAAGCTATGAAATAAGCTGTTTTGACGAAAGCGGAGAAATACCAGCAAAAGAAGCCTTTGAAAAAGTCTGGAAAAACTATTTCGACCTCGGCACATCTTATAAAAAGATAAGAAGCCTGGTTCCCGAAAAAGATATCTTTCTGTCAAAAAGCTGCGAAAACGGTGTCGGTCTTCGCATTCTGAGACAGGACCCTTTTGAGATGCTTATAACATTTATAATCTCTCAAAGAAAAGCCATCCCCGCAATTAAGGAATCCGTCAGACTTATCTGTGAAAAGTACGGAAAATCCCTTGATACCGGGAAAGAGAAAATATATCTTTTCCCTTCCGCAAAAGATATGGAAGGTGCCACAGAAGAAGAGCTCAAAAGTTGTAAACTAGGGTACCGCGTACCTTATATTCTTGATGCCGTAGAAAAAGTTTTATCCGGGGAAATTGACCTTAATTCCCTCTACGGCGCTTCCTATGAGGAGACCTTCGAAAAGCTGAAAGAAATAAAAGGCGTTGGTGACAAGGTTTCAAACTGTATCTGCCTTTTCGCCTACGCCCTTACGGAAGCTGCCCCCGTAGATACCTGGATCTCAAAGGTGATTGAAAAGGAATACGATGGCGTAAATCCCTTCCCCTCCTACGGAAAATACGCCGGGATCATGCAGCAATACATCTTCTACTACGCCCTGACCCATAAAGACAAATTCTAGTTTTTTCCGGTATATTTCTTTGATACAAAACAAACAGCGGCCCTGCGCGGAGCCGCTGTTATAAGTTTTAAATAAAGTTTAATCGAGGATTCCCGCAAGGCCAAGGTATGCTGAATCGCTGTAGTAAGTATCCCCGAAAATATCCTCAAAATTGTAGTAACCAAAGGTTGAATAATCGTCGAGATTTATCTCCTTATACTCAATCTTTAAATCTTTTCCTTTGACAACTTCATCCGCGAGAACATACTCGTAATTAAAGTTTTCATCACAGTAGAAGCGGACAATCTGTATATCGTCATCATCCTCGACAAACTCGAAATCATCCTCTTCGACATCGGTCTCGAAATTGTAATGGCTGTATCCCCAGACCTCGCCGTCGGGATTCTCATTGTCATTATAAAGATAGAGAGCGCATTCCTCGCCGTTAATAAGCGCAGGGATCATACCCATCTGGGTCCACTCGCCTGTGTCATAGTCCTCGTAGAAGGATGTGCCGTAGTAGGTTACCTGTTCACCGTTTACGTAGAACCACTTTTCCGGATCCAAAAGAGCGAATCTGTCATTGTCATCGATCCTCCAGGTATAGTCCCTTCCGAGGTCAAAATATCTGGTATCACACTCCTCTACAAATACGGACAATGAAACGCTCATTATATTATCCCAGAGGGTATCCGATATCTCAACGCTGTGGTAACTATCGCCCTCGATCAATTCGATCTCATAGTTCTCGGAAGCGGAATAATCGGTCTCGTCCTCGTAATCCGGAATATACCAGTCTCCGGCATACTCCTTAATATCGTCCTCGCCAAGGTAAGCGAGTCTTCTTGACATAAATGAATCGTAGAAATCTGTAATAGCGCTGTCGAAGTTAAGGCGCTCGAAGGATTCTCTTCCGTATTCGTAAAGATCGTAGGACTCGTAAGGGCTGTACGCCATAAGTCCGTGGCCGTAAGAAAAGTCACTCTCTGTATAAACAACGGAATTTACTACCGCATTTATCAGCTCCGTTGAATAGTCATTCTTATAACTGGTCGCAAGCGTGATCAGGTCCACAGAATCGTTGGTCTCGTAGTAGCCGCAATTTCCCCTTGCCTGATAATAGGAAATATAGTCTCCGGCATCCATCATGTCTTTAGCCTCTGTGAGGTAATCGATGTATGCCTGATAAACTTCATCCATCATATCAAGACGAATGACGGACATCGACGCCACCATACCGTTATTGTTGGAGTCCTTCATATAGTCTTTGACGATCTTTTCGCAAAATGATCTTACATCACCGTTTAAAGACTCAAGCCAATCCGTATAGTAGATTCCTATACCGTTAACGTAGCTCTCGGCTCCCACCATATAATCGGCGTAGCCGTCAAGGGCTCTTGCCATCTCAAGAGTACACATATTGCAGCAGTCAAAGATTACCGCATCAAACTTTACTCCCGCGTTTTCAAGCTCGTCTCTTATCTCGAAATCTTCAAGAACTTCATAATAGTCGCCAAGCTGGTCATTTCCGAAACCTGCAGGGATTCCGCCGCCGTGTCCCCAAAGTACAAGGGTATAGTTCTCAGCGGGGAAGTATTCCTCTCCGAAGGAAATAAAGTCCGCAAGATCTCCGGGGCGATTCATTGTGGTTTTACCGAGATTTTGAAGCATAGTGATCTTATGATCTTCAACCATAAATCTCGATACCTTCCCGTCCGGTACATCGGGATGTACCCAGTCATTCGCTCCGCCACATTCAATTACGACATTTACATTATCGGGAAGATATGCATCACAGATCTCGCATATATCCTCGGTAGCGGCGCCACCGTAATACTCGTCGTCAGAGTCTTCGTATTCATCCTCATCCGGGCTTTCAAGATCGGTTCCCACCATATAGATAAGGAGAGTTCTCCTTGCGGTCCTTCTGTCAAGGCTTTCAAGAACTCCGTTTGGATCGGGATCTTCGTATTCTTCTATGGCGTGTTGGCTGTTCTCCATTTCCTCTACTTTCTGAAGATACTTGGCAATACCTCCGATGGAAACAGCCACCAAAAGAATCAATAACGTCACCGGAATACCTACTGCAAGTCCTATAATAAGACCGATATTTGTTTTCTTATGATGTGCCTGCGCGCCGCTGCTTATGTTTCCCGAGGCTTGGGCTACCTGCTGCTCGTATGAAGATTCGGCGGTCTGTGCAGACTCCTGCAAGGTCGGGATCTCCCCCGGCTTAACGCTTACCGTATAGGGCGAAACGCTTTCTATCTTCACACCGCAATTTGTGCAAAACTTCGCATTATCATCAATCTTTGTTCCGCAATTTGTACAAAACATACTACTCTCCTAAATCTTCCAGCATTGTTACTTCTTCCAAAGTCTTAACAAATAGTTCAAGACCGGCCTTATCTTCTTCATCAAATCTTGCAAGACTCGGACTGTCTATGTCAAGTACTCCCCAGACTTTACCGTCTTTGTGGATAGGGACTACTATCTCCGAGTTGGACGCGCTGTCACAGGCAATATGTCCGGGAAACTCGTGAACATTTTTTACAAGCTGAGTTTTATCCTCGGCCACCGCCGTTCCGCACACACCTCTTCCGACCGCGATTCTTATACAGGCCACCTTCCCCTGGAAAGGACCGAGCATAAGAGATCCGCCTTTCATCAGATAAAATCCCGCCCAGTTAAGGTCTTCAAGACTCTCAAAAATAAGGGCTGAAGCATTGGAAAGAACGGGTATATAATGCGGCTCATCCTCCGCAAAGGACCGTAGCTGCTCCGCTAAAAGTTTGTAATCTGTCATTCTAAAAACTGCTCCTGAAACTATTTATATTTCTTTATAAGATAGAGGAATCCAAAGAGTCTAGCGGACTCTACAAACATTCCTCCGCGGAAGGATAAGGGCACGGTAGATACCTTTCCTTCCTTTGTCTTTCTGACTTCTATATGTTTTTCAATAAGCTTTGCGGGAAGAGGGATCTCCTCCACATACTCCGCATTTTTTCCGGTGTAGTGAAGCTTTTTGTTAAGGATCTCTTCATCACCGATGGTTACGATAAGAGGCTTTCCGTTATCTTCGCGAAGAAGATGCATCTCGAGGATCAGGTCTTTACCTTTCTCCGCTTTCATATGATAGGTAAAGCATCCGCCGGGAGCTGCGTGCCTTGTTGTTCCGTTTGCGGTAATTCCGACAGAGCCTTTATCCTCCATGGCATGGAGCTCGTCGTTTTCGTACTGGCCGTAGCCGGGCTGAACCGTATCTATGATATTCTCTCTTCTCTTTTCTTCGAACTTTCTGCGCTCTACGCTGTCGTCCGATGCATTCTTATCGAGGAGATACCAGTAGATACCGTATCTTTCGTTTGTCTTTAAATAATGAGGGCCGAAGGTAAGCTTTCTATCGGTTCCGTTTAAGGTAAAGAGAAGCTTTTTAAGATCCTTTTTAAAGTGAGAATCGATATCTGCTATAAATTCGGATACCGTTCCCTTCTTAACGTTTAAGTACTCGCTCTCTACGATCTTGTTTGTAGGGATCGTAACATCAACTCCGGTCTTTCCGGAAATCTCATTTTCAAATCCAAGGTTCGCGGAAAGAAGTACGGGGCCGTACTTAAAGGCAAATACGTTTCCGCAGTCTGGAAGAGGCTTGGCAACAACCTTCATCTCAAACTTAACGTAAACCTTATCTCCGTTATTCCACTTTCTCTCGATGGAGACGTATCCGTTTTTCTTGAAGGTATCTTTTGTCTCCTTAGCGGTATCTTCCTTATCAAGTCCCTCGCCTTCTACAGAGATCTCATATCCGAAAGCCCAGTCCGGTATACGGAATGAAAGCTTTCTCTTAACGCTCTTTTTGGTCCCAACAGTAAATACTGCTGTATCCTTCTTAGGGAAGTCGGCTTTTTGAACAAGCTTAAGGCCCGACTCACCATCGGTTAATTCGGACGAAAGGTATAAGTTTACGATGATACCTTTATCATCTTTGAAGTAAACGCTGCTGCCAAGCTTTGTAAAGTTCTCCATTCCGCTTCCGGTACAGCACCAGAACTTATCAAAGGGATCTCCGTAAACCTTGAAAAAGCCCGTTGCCATAGGCTGGAAATACATGGTCATACCGGTCCCCGGATTTTGAGATGAAAGGATGGCGTTGATCAGGGTGTTCTCGTAGTAATCCGCGTACTTTTTGTCTCCCGTGATCATAAAGAGCTTTCTTGTCATCTTGAGCATATTATAGGTGTTGCAGGTTTCATTGTTGCAGTTTGTTCTCTCCGCATCAAGGATCCTGTCCTCGCCGAAATGCTCCCATTCGCTGTTTCCGCCGGTAGCATAGGTATGTCTTTCAATAACCATATCCCAAAAGGCTTTTACGTACTCGAGATATTTTTCGTCACCAACGGTTAAATATCTGTTAAGAGCGCCGACAAACTTGGGGATGGTGGTATTTGCATGTCTGTTGTTAAGCACATTTGCGGCTCCGGAAGAAACCTTCTTAAAGAGCTCTTCCTCGTCAAACATATGCGCGGCTTTAAGATGTTCCGGCTTTTTCGTACACTGATAAAGCTCGTAGAGCGCATCGTTCATTCCGCCGTACTCGATGCTAAGAACGGTCTTGTGGGTTTTTTCAGACCAGCCGGAAGCTCTGTTGTAGGTCCAGTCGCCGATTCCGGAAGCAAGCTTTAGGGCGGGCTTGTATCCCGTAAGCTTATAAGCCGCTACGACTCCGTCTAAAATTTTGTGCATAGTATACCAGGGAACCCAAGCCTGCGTGATTATATTTGTCTTTCCCTCTTCAACATAGTCAAACTGAAGCTCAACATTGTTCATATCCTGGATCGTTGCTCCGAATACGAAGCCGGGCTTTCCCTTTGAAGAAGCCTGGCACTCCAAAAGTCCGTCAATAATAGCCTTTATCTTGGCAAAAAGCCCTTCCTTTTCCGCTTTTGTGGCCTGCGCATTGGCGTATCCCTGCGCCGCAGCCGTAAGATAGTGGCCGAGGGTGTGGCCTCCGATAAGCATATTTTCCCAGCCGGCATAGCGCATTTTTTTAGGCTTAAGCCCTGCATTTTCGTAAAAACCCGCAAGGAGTCTTCCCTCGTCGAGGCTTAAAAGATACGCTACATCCTTTCTGAATGCGTTCTCGCAGTACGCATCCTTCATAAGAACCTGCCCGAGACTGTAATCTTTAGACATTTCTATCTCCTTTTGTATATCCTTCTATACTTTTTATAATCTTACGAGCGTCCTGTGCTTCTCGCAAACAGCAGCCCGAATGTTCCCGGTCCGCTGTTTACCGCGATGGAAGGGGATGCCTTCTGGCAATAAACATTTTTAAACTCTATCTTTTTCGAGACAGCATCTTTTATAAAATCAAGATCGCTCTTTGTAAGCCCAACGTAGGTTATGAACAGATTCTCCGTATCTATATCCGATACCGAAGAAAGAGTTGAAGTTATGTACTTGATCCACGCACGCTTTCTTGAGCCGAAATAGAATCCCGAAAGCGTCATTTTTCCGCCCTTCATCTTTATAACAGGTCTGAACATGATAGCCTTGCAGATGGCGGCGATCCTGTATCCGACCTGACCCGAGCGGGCAAGATAGTCTAAGTTGTCAACTATAAAGCTTGTGGATACCAGTTTCTTAAAGCGCTCCAGGAAGCGGATAATGTCCTCCGCGGAAAATCCTTCCGATGCCATTTGGGCCGCTTTTAAAGCGATGATACCCTGACCGCTTGATAAATGTCCGGTATCAAAAACTATAACGTTATCAAATGTTGACGCGCCTTCACAGGCTTTGTGGTAACCGGTGTGGGCGACTCTGGAGGAAATACACATATGCAGGATGTTATTCGCTCCGGAAAGCGCCTGCGCAAAGAATTCCTCGTGGTCGGAAACCGTGGATGCATGGGTTCTTATCTTATGGTTTCCGCTCATATAATCCATAAGACCGTCGGAATCGATTTCTTCACCGTCAGCAAAAATACCGTTCTCCGTTTCAACCTTGTGTGGTATAACGGCAATCTGGTACTTCTCAAGAAGAGCGGAAGGAATATCCGCCGTACTCTCTGTCGTAACGACAATATTTTTCTTATGCTTATTGTCATCAAGCCAGGACATACTGTTTTTAACAATATCCTCTCCCGACATGGTCATCGTAACAAGCTCTTTGGGAAGAAGCTGCATCAACTCGTTTTCCAGCTCTCCGGGGCTTACGGGTTTTACGATATATCCGTTAAATCCCTCATCCGCGTAAAACTTTTTCATATCGCTTCCCGCATTAGCGGTAAGAGCGACGAACTTGGACTCCTTCGATACGCCTCCCACCTGATTCTGGATTTTGTGGAAGGTCTCGACTCCGTCCATCTCCGGCATCATATGGTCCATGAATATAACATCATACGAGCTTTCGAGGGTCATTTCAAGAGCTTCTTCTCCGGATGTTGCCGTATCCAAGATAACTCTTGTATTTCGAAGAAGCTTTTTCATAACGAGAAGATTTGTCTCGTTGTCGTCAACCACAAGCACTCTGGCCTTCGGCGCCTCGAAAAGACATCTGTAGGTTCCCGACATATTTGACTTTTGCTTCTCCTCGAGATTGATATTTCCGATAGCGCTGTAATCGCTGACTCCCTGAGGGATGGAAATAACAAATGTAGACCCCTGGGTATAAACACTGTTTACCGTAACGGTTCCGCCCATAAGGTCCGTCAGCTGCTTAACGATAGAAAGGCCAAGTCCCGTTCCTTCGATAAACTTGTTTTTCTCCTCATCAACTCTCTTAAAAGCTGTGAAAAGATAGGGCATACTCTCCTTGCGGATACCCATACCCGTATCCTTTACGGAGTAAACCACCTCAGCGGTACCGTCCTTTATGGATGCGCACTGTATCGTAAGGGTTACGGATCCCTTGGATGTGTACTTGATGGCGTTGTTAAGTACATTTATAAGGATCTGCTTGATCCTGACCTCGTCGCCGTAGAGCTCGCAGGGGAGATCTGGCGAAACCTCAATATGAAAATCAAGGCCCTTTTCCTGCGCTCTTATCCAGAGCATTCCGACTATCTCCGAGAGCATATCTCCGGGCTTATAGGCCGCGGGAGTAATCTTCATCTGCCCGAGGCTTATCTTTGACATATCAAGGATATCGTTTATAAGGTGGAGCAGTATATTACTTGCCGCACGGATATTTGTAGCGTTCTCCGCTACCTCATCGCTGACCCTTTCCCTGAGTATCATCTCGTTTAAGCCGATGATGGTATTGATAGGCGTTCTTATTTCGTGGCTCATACTCGAGAAGAATCTGTTTTGAGCGCTGTTAAGATCTCTGATCTCCTTTTTTTGCTTCTCGTTACGGATATTGTTTTCCCTGTACGTAAACTGCAAGTATAGGATCACAAGTCCAAGCAGCATCTCTCCCACAAGGAAAAGAGCAACGCTTCTTGTAGGGGCCGACGGCATAGTAAGAGTCTTTTTAAGAAGGTCGTAGCAAACGAGCATCACTCCGTCGGTAACAAGTGACACTGCTATAAATACGATCGGATGCATATAAACGCAAAGCGGTATTACCAGTATTACGGTCATATACATAACCGGGTTTAAGAAACCACCTGCAACAGAATCAAGAACAAACTCGCTCTGACCGCCGATTATTATAAGGAGGGATACTATGGGCGAGATCCAGAGGAGCTTTCCTAAATGTCTCTCGTAGTCCCGTCTTATAAACAAAAGGATAAACATGGATACTACCATAAGCGAAAAAAGTCCTATGTACATCATATGGTAGTATTTTCTAAGCTCACCGAACTCTTTGTAATCGGTATAGCTCAGTCCGAAAAGAACCATCTGCAGGATCGCTCCGGCGACAACGGCGATCCACATCTTGCTGTAGGTCTCGCCGTAGATAGCCTTGTAGATAAGCTCCTCGTTTTCGTATGACCCTTTTTTATGGAAGAGGAATCTGAAAAAAGTAGAAAAGGATAATCCCATTATTCATTTCCTCCTTCCGGCTCAAACTCAAACACTTCTATATCTTCTTTCAAAATCTTTTTAGGGTTTTCTTTAACACTTTCTTTTACATCTTCTTTTATCTCATCTTCAGGCTTTATAGCCCCAAGAACGATATCATACAGATCCATCATATCCTTATGCGAAGCTTTGACGGCTTCCATATCTCCGCGCTTTGCCGCATCCTCAAGAGCCTTTGCTTTCTCTGAAAGCTTACCGGCTCCTATCATCTTTGAGGAGCTCTTGATGGCGTGAACCTGTGTGGCATAATCTTCAAGGATTCCGTTTTCCAAAGCATCTGCCATCCTCTGCTTTTTGACGGAGGATTCTTTTCTGTACTGCTCCAAGATAGTCTTGTAAAAATCCGGCTCATCCTGGCAGTAGTGCATACCGGTAAAGACATCTACATCTACGGCTTTAAGCCTGTCAAAAAGATCGTCTTTGGGGTTAAAAGCCGGAATCTGCTTATTAACATCTTCAACAGGGCCCATAACCGCCGGTTTAACATCCTTTTTATGGTTTTTGGCCTTACCCTTTACGATAAGAGCGGGCGGGAGTACGTGTTTTAATACTCTCTCAAGCTCAACATTGTCAACAGGCTTTGCTATAAATCCGTCAAAGCCGTTTCTCTTAAACATCTCACGCGCGCTGCTTACGGAGTTGGCGGTAAAGGCTATGATGGGCGTAACAGCCTTTATCCTTGTCTGGTCGCTGCGGATACGTTTCATAGCTTCGACGCCGTCCATAACAGGCATCATATGGTCCATAAGTATCACATCATACTCGTTTTGTCTGCAGAGCTCTATCGCCTCCTGGCCGGATTCGCAGGTTGTTACGTACATTCCGTATCTGCGAAGCATTCCCGCGGAAACTATAAGGTTCATCGGCTCATCATCAACGACAAGGACGCGGACTCCGGGGAATGAAATTTCCTCGTCGTCATCTATCGTATCTCCCGGCTTACTGTTTAAAATACCGACTACGGGGAAGCAGTAGAAGGGCTTAGGCATAACCCTGACCTTTGAGTTTTTCGGTCTGCAGAGCTCCTCGGGATTCGCGATAACGGTGACAAGTATATTCTGCGCAAGATGCTCAATATAATCGACCGACCCGTTGTACTCCTCCGGCCCCACAAAAAGATGAGTGAGAGTCTTGTTTACCGTAAGCGCCCTTAAAGCATCAAGATTGTCCACTCTGTGCATGGTTACTTTCAGTCCGGTAACAAGATTTTTGACCATCTCATCGTAAAACTCTCTTACGTGAGGATTGGGATATTTCTCAAAGTGAAGAAATGCGCCGAGGCTGATGGATTCTCTGTCTTTTACCGACATACAGACCGAAGGATCGACTATACGGTTGGGGATACTGACCTTTACGCAGGTTCCCTCTCCGGGAGTACTGTCGACTATCATAAATCCGCCAAGAGCCTTGGTAAATCCGTGAACTATCATAATTCCAAGGCCAAGTCCGCCGGTAGATCTGTCTCTTCCCGAATCCGCCTTGTAAAAGCCCTCGTACATCTGCTCAAGCTGGGCTTCATCCATACCGATTCCGGTATCTCTTACTTCTATCAAAAGATTGATACCGTATTCGTGGGGAACCGACGATACGTGGACGTAAACGCCGCCTTCATTTGTAAACTTGATACCGTTTATTATAAGGTGCCAGAGTATTTTCTTAAGCTTTCCCACATCGGTATTCATAACCGATGGCAATGAGGGGTCAACATTTATTACAAGCTCAAGATCTTTTTTTCTGTGGGGCTCGAGCTCGCTTACAATATCGTTGAAAACCGAGGAAAGCATATAGTCCTCGTAGTTGTTTGCAACGTCGTTTCTGTCTATCTCGGAAAAGTCCAAAACATTGGTTATCTGCTCGCCGATACGCTTTCCCGCCTCCATGATAGACACAAGCTTTTCTTTTCTTTCGGGATCTGTCTCCTCGCTTATCTCCATAGAGCAGATTCCCTGTATAGTGTTTATCGGAGTCCTTATCTCATGCGAAACATTGGCAATAAAGTCGTTAAGTCTGCCCGTGGACTCGTTAAGCTTTTCAATCTCTTCTTTGGACTGGCCGAGGATCGCCTGCCACTTCTTAATAATAATCCTTGCAAGCTGCGCATCCGCCGTAACAATGGCGACATGTAAAACAAGCCTCGATATTACAAGAGGAGTGAAGGTCTCTCCGCTTAGAAGAAGCGTGATGATCGCGTAGAGCATCGTAAAATAATAGGTACACTGGCTAAGGGTAACAAGGGATGCTATACCCGTCAGCGTGTATAAAAACATTACAATGCAGATGACTACGGCAAGATCGAAGAAACTGGTGTCGTGGGTTCCGTAGTAAAAGTATGTAACCATCATAAGGAGCGAACAGATCCAAAGCCTCAGATGTCCGCTTCCCACTTTTGAGAAATATATATACCAGGCAAGGATAACTCCGCCGAAGATAAGGAAAGCCACCCATTTTTCCCAGTTCATTACAAAAATCTCGGCCACAAGTATAGCTGAAAAAACCGTGTAGGCCAAAAGCATCAAAAGATGCGAAGATGTGAAAAGTTCGTCTTTACTGTTGTCCATTTACTCTTCCCTCACCTTGTCACGTTTATGATCCATACTCTCTGTTTCAACAGTAAGATCAACCAGACTGCTATAGCTGTTTTTCTTCCAGGCGCTCATCACTCTCTCCGTCACCCGGCTTACATTATATTCATTGATCTCAGGTAGCATAAGGAAAAAGTGGTTATTTCCTATCTGCATCATAATATCGCTGTTTCTTAAAGTCTCCTGAAGAAGGCTCCTGATACTTATCATTATCTTTTCTTTTTCGGTTTCCGTAATGTCCTTCGGAATAAACTTAGCGGTAAAGAGCATCTTATAGGCGGTTCCGTGGTATCTGTCCATATACCGAACCATATATCTGTAGACGTTTCCAAAGGCCTCTTTACCCATCCACATAGCGTTTTGAGGAATGTTTCTCTCCTCAAGGATTGTTGTAAGCATTGCAAGATTTATGTCTGAGGGTATGTCATCCTCCGGATCCGTTCCTTTGTAGAGGGAGTATCCGTGCTTTCCGTTGTTTTTGATAACATAAAGCGCCTTGTCGCAAAGTCTGAAAAGCTCTTCATAGTCTCTTCCCTGTTCAGGAACGAAGACCGCTCCTATGGAGGCTCCTAATGGAATACTCATATCGGGCCCATCATCCTCTTTGCTTCGCTTAAAAGGTTTTGGTTTACCCCTTCCGAAAATCTGCTTATGTCGGACTCCTCTTCAAGGCCCTTTGCGAACACAAGAAATTCATCTCCGCCGATACGGCCGAAAACAGAAGGAAAGAGCATATTGTTTTTGATGATACCCGCGAATGCGGAAAGAACACGGTCACCCATATCGTGACCATAGATATCATTAACCAGCTTAAAGGAATCAAGATCGAGGATCATAAGAGTTCCCGATCTCTCGGCACAAAGCTCGGATATCCGAAGCCCTGCATTATACTTGTTTAAAAAACCGGTCAGCTTGTCTATCGTGGCTTCTTCTTCATATTTAAGAATCTTGCCGTGGGTACTTAAAACATTTTCTACGCGCCTTACAAGGACATCGGGATCGAAGGGTTTTCTGACATAGTCCGCAACCCCCATCTCAAATCCCTTGCTTTCGCTGGATTTGTCCTCATCCGCTGTAAGAAAGATGATGGGAGTATTCTGCACACCGAGCTTTTTTTCAAGCTCCCTGTACTTCTCGTAGGTCTCAAAGCCGTCCATCTCGGGCATATTTATGTCCAAAAGAATAAGGTCCGGCGCCCCGTTCTCTTTCACATACTCCAATAATCCTTTTCCTGAAACAAGAGCCGTTGCACGGAAATTATTCTTGGATAAAATGTGTCCGGCCATTTTCAGATTCGTCACGTCATCATCTACAATGATCACCCAGGATGCCATAAATCTCTCCTAAACCTTTTGGGGTCTCTCCTCCCCGTATTTCGAGCCTACGCCACCTTGAATTGTACCATACCCGCCGCAAGTATTCTACAAAAGAGCGCTAATTCTTTACCCTATTTGACAGAATAAGCGGCGATGAGTTTTTTTATTTTCTACTACAGACGTTACCCCACTTTATCATAATTAATTCCCAAACATTTCGCTCATCGTTCTCCAGCCGAGAACAGCGCATTTTACACGAGCAGGCATATGCGAGACGCTCTCAAGTATGCCTGCTTCTTCCAGCTCTTCTTTCTCCTCGTCTGAGATTTTTTCCTTGATCATACGCATAAAGATATCCGCCAGGTGAAGAGCTTCCTCCTTGGTCTTTCCGATGATCAGATCCAGCATAATATCCGCAGAAGCCTGAGATATGGCGCATCCGTCTCCCTCGTAAGCACCGTCTGTTATCACTCCGTCTTCCACCTTCAGATTCAGTATAATATCGTCTCCGCAGGAGGGGTTTACCCCCTCAAGAGAAAAGTTTGCCCCCTCGATGGAGTGCTTATGGTAAGGATTTAAGTTATGTTCATTTATTATTTCATTGTAAAAAGTGTTTGTGCTCATTTTAATATCCCATTCTGCTTCTGATTCCGGACAGTACTTCGATAAATCTGTCTATCTCTTCTTCGGTATTGTAAAAAGCGACGCTCATCCTTGTACTGGACATAATCCCGAGGTGCTTATGCAGCGGCTGAGCGCAGTGGTGTCCCGCACGGACTGCAATGTCACTGTCTGCAAATATCTGTGATACATCGTGGGGATGCACTCCCTCTACCTGAAATGCGATGATCCCGTGATGATCCTCGGCATTTTCTCCACCGATTATCTTTATATGAGGCATTTCTTTCATCTTGTCAAAAGCCCTTTTGGTCAGCATATCTTCGCGCTTACTGATAAAGTCAAAACCGTACTTTTCGATAAACTCTATTGCCGCAAGAAGACCTGCTGCCCCGCCTGCATTAACGGTTCCGGCTTCGAACTTATGCGGAACATCGGCAAATGTGGTCCTTTCCTTCGTAACAGATTCTATCATCTCTCCGCCGTAAAGAAAAGGCGGCATCTTACCTAACAGTTCCTTCTTTCCGTAGAGGACGCCGATACCCATCGGTGCGTACATTTTATGTCCGGAAAATGCAAAGAAATCCGCGTCAAGGTCTTTTACATCGACTGCCATATGGGGCACAGACTGTGATCCGTCGACGACTATGACTCCACCCTTTTCGTGGACCATCTTTGCCATAGTCTTTACGTCGTTCACTCTTCCAAGGACATTGGAAACCTGAGTTATGGCAAGAAGCCTTGTCTTCTCCGAAAGAAGTCCCAAAAGCGTATCAAGATCAAACCTTCCGTCCTTTTCACAATCGTACCAGATAACCTTAGCTCCGGTTACGTTAGCCACCTGCTGCCAGGGAAGGAAGTTGCTGTGGTGCTCCGCAACGCTTACGATTATCTCGTCCCCTTCTTTAATGAAGTTCATCCCGTAGCTGTAGGCCACAAGATTAAGACTCTCCGACGCGTTTCTCGTAAATATGATCTCCTCGGGGGCAGCATCTATAAACCTCGCCGCAGCGCTTCTTGCCTTTTCGTAATCCTCCGTAGCGCGAAGACTTAAATCGTAAAGACCGCGCATAGGGTTTGCGTTGTCATTTTCGTAATACCTTGAAACTGCGTCAAGAACGCATTTCGGTTTTTGAACAGTCGCGCTGTTATCAAGGTATGCAAGGGATGTGCTGTTTATCAAAGGGAATTCTTCCCTGATTCTTTTTTCTGTATCTGTAATCATCTTAAGCCTTATTCCTCATCCTCTCCGGTATAAGCGGAGATTCTTCTGCGGGTTCTTTCGTCCTCAATCATTCTTTCCACAAAAGCTACCTTGCTCCTTGCGATCATACGGTAAACCTCGCCCTCGTCTATTCCTCTGGACTGCAGATAAAAAACCTGCTTTTCGTCGGGTTTTCCGATGGTTGCCCCGTGGCTTCCCTCCACATCCTCTTCGTCGCAAAGGATAAGGGGGATCGTCTTGTTTTCACAGGAATCGTCGATAATAAGAACATCCTCCGCCTCAGCTCCCTTGGAAGCTGCGCACCCCTTATGGAAATCTATCGTACCTCTAAAAAGCTTTTTAGCATTTCCTTTAAGTACGCCGGAGGCCTTGATATTACTCTCGCTTCGGGGTCCGGTGTGGTCTGCGACATAGTTCATATCGAGGTTATCCTCTCCGTCAAGATCGTAAGCAAGATTTGATTCGAATCTGCTTCTTGCCCCCTCTAAGGAACTGAAGGCGCCGTAGGCGCAGCTTTTTCCGCCAAGTATAAGCTGGATAAGCTTAAAGCTTCCGTCCTCTTTTACGTTTCCGCCTATATCGTTGTAAAATCTGCAACTTTTCTCAAGGGTCTGCACCTGTATAAGGGTAAGAGACGCGCCCTTTTCGATGCGGTATCTACTCTGGATAAAGATTTCCGCTTCCCCCGCATCCTTGGAAGTAACAAACTGTATTACCGTAGCCGAAGTCCCGGGTCCTACTCTAAACTCCGAGATATTTCCGAAGTTTCCCTTTGACGTATAGGTAAAGTCCTGGTATAAGGGCTTTTCGTATTTTACATCCTCTCCGAATTCATATACGATTAAAGGAGCTCCGCTCTTTCCAAGCTCCCCCGCAAACTCTCCTCCAAAGCCTGTTCTTAAACCTTTTCCGAAGGAAGGTCTTGATCCCATTTCCGGAGTTAAATTCTCCGGATTTACTTCGTCACTGTCGTAACCTACGGTTAGCGTCTTTTTACAGACTCCTTCAGGTATTTCCTCTTTGTATTCATATTCCTCAAAGTCAAAATCTATCTCCGCCTCGCAATCGTTCATACGAAGCTTATTCCAGGTTTTGACCGGAAGTGTGTTTATCTTCATCAGCCGATACTTCCTTTCATTTCAAGGGTGATGAGATTGTTCATCTCTACCGCGTACTCAAGAGGCAGCTCCTTGCTTACATTGTCCGCAAAGCCTCTTACTATAAGGGCTCTCGCTTCCTCCTCCGAAAGTCCGCGGCTCATAAGATAAAACACGGTCTCATCGCTGATTCTTCCAATCTTTGCCTCATGTCCGACGTCTGCGTCAGCGCATCGTACATCCATGGCGGGGATTGTATCCGACCTGCTGATATCGTCAACCATCAAAGACTCGCAGGATACCGCTGACTTGCTGCCCTTTGCCTTCGCTCCGATGACTACGGCGCTTCTGAAAGTATTTATACCTCCATCCTTACTGATGGACCTTGTATTTACGTATGACGATGTCTCCGGCGCATTATGTACGATCTTTGTTCCCGTATCAAGGTTTTGTCCGTTTCCGGCAAATGTAACTCCGGTAAACTCGCTCCTTGCACCCTTTCCGTTAAGAACGCTCATCGGATAGAGATAAGAAACATGGGATCCGAAAGAGCCCGATATCCACTCGATCTTTCCGCCTTCGTCAACGATGGCTCTCTTGGTATTAAGGTTGTACATATTTTTCGACCAGTTCTCTATTGTAGAGTAGCGAAGGGTCGCATTCTTTCCCACAAAGAGCTCAACACATCCCGCATGCAGATTGGCCACATTGTACTTAGGGGCTGAGCAGCCTTCGATAAAGTGAAGGTACGCGTCATCTTCAACTATTATCAGCGTGTGCTCGAACTGTCCCGCTCCCTTGGCGTTTAATCTAAAGTACGACTGAAGGGGAATATCAAGATGAACTCCCTTAGGCACATAAACAAAGGATCCGCCGGACCAGACTGCTCCGTGAAGAGCGGCGAATTTATGATCCGTAGGCGGGACAAGAGTCATAAACTTTTCCTTTATAAGCTCTGCGTACTCCCCGCGAAGCGCGCTCTCAATATCCGTGTAAACAACGCCTCTTTCGGATACTTCCTTGCGGACGTTATGGTATACAAGTTCCGAGTCGTACTGAGCTCCGACTCCCGCAAGGGACTTTCTCTCCGCTTCGGGAATACCCAGTCTCTCGAAAGTATCTTTTATATCCTCGGGAACATCGTCCCAATTTGTCTGCATTCTCTTTGTGTTGGGTCTAACGTATGTAACTATATGTTCCATATCCAGCCCGTCTATGGAAGGCCCCCAGTCCGGAACCGGGATTTCGTTGTAGATCCCTAGGGATTTAAGGCGAAACTCCCGCATCCAGTCAGGATCGTTTTTTTCGTCTGAAATCTTACCTACGATCTTTTCGGTAAGTCCCTCTTCTACCTTGTATGCATCTTCATCCGCGTACCTGAAATCATAGATACTGCGGTCTATATCTTCTACTTGTGTTTTCTCTTTCATTTTTTCATCTCTTATAATGCAGTTTTAAAACTACATGTTTTCATACTTTTCAAAGCCGTTCTCGTTTACTTCGCTGACAAGCTCGGGGCCGCCCTCGCTAACCACTCTGCCGTCCACTATAATATGGGTCTTGTCCACGTTAAGGGATTCAAGGATCTTTGTGGAATGAGTGATGATCATAAGAGCTCCGCCGACGGATTTGCGGTATTCCTCGATTCCCTTTGATACGATATGAACCGCATCGACGTCAAGTCCGGAGTCTGTCTCGTCAAGGATCGCAAGATCGGGCTTAAGCATTAAAAGCTGCAGTATTTCCGCCTTCTTTTTTTCTCCGCCGGAAAAGCCCACATTCAGGTCTCTGTCGGCATATCCCTCATCCATAGAAAGAAGCTTCATCGTCTCGGAAAGCTTCTTCTTAAAGTCCCAAAGTCTTATTCTCTCGCCGGTTTTAATCTCGAGAGATGTCTTTATAAAGTTGCTTAAGGTTATCCCGGGAACCTCTATCGGATTTTGAAAAGAAAGGAACATACCCATCTTTGCGATCTTGTCCGCCGATTCTTCGGTGATATCTTCGCCCTTAAAATAAACCTTTCCGCCTATTTTTTCGTACTCGGGGCTTCCGATAAGGGATGAGCCGAGAGTCGACTTTCCGGCTCCGTTCGGTCCTAAGATGACATGAACCTCGCCTTCTCCCACCTCAAGGTTTAGACCTTTAAGGATCTCTTCTTCCTTCCCTTCAGCTTTAACTTTTAAATCTTCTACTTTCAACAACTGTGCCATTAATTCACAATGCTCCTCTTCTTATGTCCCTGTATCCTTGTTTTGCCTAAGCAGGTACAGCTTATCCTTTATTCTTTGCACGAACTTTTCTCGGTTTTGTTAAGCATTCCGCAAAGACAGTTTTTTGACGCATTTTCGCAGATAGAATAGTTTCCTCCGTCGATAAGCAGCTTTTTCCCGTTTACCAAAGCGTCCGCTATCTTCTTTCTCGCCCTTTCATAAACCTCCGTCACTGTAGTCCTTGAAATACGCATATGGGAAGCGCACTGCTCATGTGTAAGCCCCACATAATCCACCATCCTGACGGCTTCGAACTCGTCAAGAGTAAGTATGACTTCACTGTTTCCCTTTTGCTCTACAGGGCCAAACTCTCTGTATATAGGTTCTCTGCAGATTCTGCGATTTCTTTGAGGTCTCGGCATAATCTATTCTCTCCTGAACACACTTAACAATTTATTTCCGACATATGTCGATTATAGCACATGATATTGATAGGTCAATATCAAAAAAAATAAATATTTCATAAAATAAGAAACACTGTTATAATTCAGATTATGATGAACATACTTTTATACGAATACAAAAAACACAAAAAACTTATACTCGGATACCTGATAGCCTGCATGGTCCTTTCCTTTTTCGCGGGATCTATGTTCGCAGAACGTCAGCAAAACGTATCCCTCGCGGGAGAGGTTTCCGCTTCGGAAAGCCTTGTTTCGCTTAATGACGCCATCTTAGGGGATAAGCTAAGCAATTTGGCCGGGGACTATTCGGGGTCGGTTTCAATATCCGCCGAGCCTTTTACCGCTCTGCTTTTTTTAAGTATTGTTTCAAATATCAATAAGCTTGCGGATAACCCTTTAAATATGCCGAGTCTTCCTTTGGACAAGCCATGGATCCTCGCTGTTATCGCTGTCTTTTTCGTGGCCAGTAAATTTATGAAATCCAACAGCTCTACCAGCGTATTCGGTATCTGCACCTTGGGCTATCTTGAAAAGTTTCTTGGTACGGCTTGTATCCTCGTTATAGGAATCATCAGCGTTGTTACCATTTCATCCGGAGCGGGAAATGCCGTTGCAGCATCTTTAGACTCCTTACCTGGAGCAACCCTTTCCGGCTTAGGTGCCGCCGCGGAACCTGCCGGTTCCGGCAATATTTTTATCGGAGCTTTATCAGCGCTATTTTCCGCGATAATGGGCTTTCTTTCTCTTATCGTCAACTTTATAATCAAAACAGTTTTTAAAGGATTGGAAGCTCTCCAGGTAATCTTCGGAACCGTTCCTTTTGTGGCGTTTTTATGCGAGGCGGGAAAAGCGTTTCTTGTTCTTATACTTTGTGCGATAAACGTCTGGTTCCCTGTAGCAGGATACGTTCTTAACGTCATCTTCTTTATAGTATGCTGCCTGCTCTTTAGAGCCTGCTACTATGCATCAAAGTACTTTGAAAATATTTATTTCCTTCCCTTTATACACAAGATCTTCTCTATGCGGGATAAGACAGAGCTTATCCCTAAGCGTCTTCCTAAGAGACTTCGCAAAGCTTTAGAAGAAGGCAAAATGGATGTTACTTTTATCATCCCCGCCTATGTTAAAAGAAGGCACAGAAATTCAATCTTAAGGATCCGTCCCTTAAGACGTCTTTTTCTCATCCATACAGACGACGGGAAAAATTTCCTCTTCTTTAAGAAATACAACAAGAATAGGAATTACTTCCTGCCCTTTGAATCAACGGATGAATCCGAGATGTTCTTAAGAAAAGGATTTACTCTTTACGAGATATACAGGTATCTTCCTACGGAAAAGAATCTTCAAAAGAAAAAGCCCGTTAAGGACTTTTCCCTTGTTTTTTCCAAGGATTATATCTCGCATATCGATACCATCATCTCGCTTACGGGATATACCGATATCCTTTCCGTAATCGAAGCCGAGAAGGCCGAAAAGAAGGAGCAAAGAGCCCTGCTTCGGGAACAGAAAACAGCCGAGATCATGGAAAAATTCGGCAAGCTTTTCTCCCGAAAGAAAAATGCCTAATTATAAACAATTAATTAATTTTGAAATAAACGCTGGCTTTTTTGAAGATTAGTAAATATAATACAGATAATCTACAAATAAAACCTTCGATTGAACACACACTTGACAACACGGTTTTCGTTTTGCCCTATTAAGGAGGTTTAAAAATGTTGGATTTAATAATTATCGGAAGTGGCCCTGCGGGATTATCCGCGGCTATCTATGGCATTCGTGCCAATTTAAATCTTCTCGTCATCGAGAAGGATTACGAGGGTACAGGTCAGATCGCCCTCAGCAGCAAGGTTGACAACTATCTCGGTTTACCCGGTCTCGACGGCTACAGCATGGGCGAACAGTTTAGGCAGCATGCCGTAGATTTCGGTGTCAATTTCCTTGAAGCTACTGTCACTGAGATTTCCCAGGATGCAAATGACAAACACTGGATCGTTAAGACTGCAGACGGAGCTGTTAACGAAGCTAAAGCTATTATTTATGCAGCCGGCGCCGTACACAGACATCTTGGCGTTCCCGGTGAAAACGAATTTGCCGCTAAGGGCGTTTCCTACTGCGCTACCTGCGACGGTGCTTTCTACAGAGGAAAGGTTACCGCAGTTGTTGGCGGCGGAGATACCGCCCTTGATGATGCGCTTTATCTTTCAGCCCTTTGTGAAAAGGTGTATCTCATCCACAGACGCGATGCTTTCCGCGCCGCAGAGATTACAGTAGACAGAGTAAGGAGCAAGGAAAACATCGAGCTTGTACTCAATTCACAGGTTGAAGAGATTCTTGGCTCAGACAGAGTTAATTCCGTAAGGCTTGTAGGCGGCAGAGTTCTTGATATCGACGGAATCTTCGTAGCTGCAGGTTCAGTACCCGTAAGCCGCGTTGTTCCCGAATGCGTAGAGAAAAATGAAGCCGGCTACATCGTTGCTGACGAAACCGGCGTAACTTCAGCCCCCGGATTCTTCGTAGCCGGAGATGTTCGTACAAAGGCTTTAAGACAGGTCGTAACCGCTGTTTCAGACGGAGCAAATACAGCTACCGCAGCAGCACACTACATTGAAAATTTCTAAGACAAAGAAACTTTAAACTATTTTAGGAAAGATAAGAGGATATTAAAATGGCAGAAATTACTTTAACTATGGATAATTTTGAGGCAGAGGTTCTTAATTCCGATGTTCCCGTAATCGTTGACTTTTGGGCTACCTGGTGCGGACCCTGCAAGAAGCTAGGACCCATTATCGCTCAGATTGCCGAGGAGAAGGCCGGAGTTGTTAAGGTTGGTAAGGTAAACGTTGACGAGCAGATGGCTCTTGCTTCAAAGTACAATATTATGAGCATCCCTACCGTAATCCTTTTTAAGGGCGGTCAGGCAACCACAACTTCCGTTGGATTTAAGTCAAAGGAAGAGCTTCTTGCCGCTTTTGGAATCTGATTGATATGTGCTATAATATGCGGGAGCTTCGGCTCCCGCATTTTTTTAGGAATTTTTACCATGAACAATGACGAATTAAAGGTTTTGCAAAACCGTCTCCGCGACCTTGCGGAGCGCTCCTACAACCAAAACATCTACACCTTCAGCAGCTTCCTCTCCATCGGCGAGCAGGAGGCTTACTTTAGTCTGGAAAAAGAGCTTTCCTACGCTTCTCCTCATCTTTACGGAGGATATGAGGGAGCGGAAAGAATGCTAGTCAGATTCGGAGACCCCGAAGCTCTCGGGTACGAAGCCGAAATTCCTATAGTTTGTATACATATCACCCCTTTAATGGAAAAATTTGCGGACAAGTTAAGCCATCGCGATTTCCTCGGAGCCCTTATGAACCTTGGTATCGAAAGAGATGTCCTCGGCGATATCAAAGCCGGAGAAAAGGAGGCCTATCTTTTCTGCCTTGATTCTATTTCTGAGTTTATCTGCGAAACTCTCGATAAAGTAAAACATACAAACGTTAAATGCTCTATTGTAAGCGAAAAAAGCGAGCTCCCCGAGGATATCCCTGAGGAGCTTACTGTGCAGGTTTCTTCCGCCAGAGCTGACGCTCTCATATCTAAAGTCTTTAATCTGTCAAGAAACGATTCTTTAGAAATTTTTCGCGCCGGAAAGGTTTTCATAGGCGGCAGGCTTTGCGAGAACAATTCAAAAACAGTATCTGAAGGCGATGTTATAAACGCCAGAGGCTACGGGAAATTCAAGATCTCCGGGCAGCCTAAGGTTACCAAAAAAGGTAAGCTTTCCATTACCGTAGACGTATATCGATAATCCGCACATTACCGGGAATCTGTAAGCGAAAGCCGTAGTAAAGACTTTTTGTAGTAGCCGTCTCCACCACTTTATGTGGTTTGTCAAGTCACGTCCAAAGTCGTATTATTCTCGTAGTTTCCTATAACGCACTTAACGAAAGGACTAATATGGCTATTAAAATACTTACAGATTCCGCTTCCGATATTACACAAAAAGAGGCTGAAAGCCATGGTATCACTGTAATTCCTTTGGTTGTTAATTTTGGAGAAGAATCCTTTAGAGACGGCGTAGACCTTGACCACAACGGCTTTTATTCAAAGCTTATCGAGACAGACGAGTTTCCTAAAACGAGTCAGGTTCCTCCCTACGAATTTGAGGAATACTATAAAAAGCTGACCGAAAACGGAGATGAGGTTCTTTGCATTACTCTTTCAAGTAAACTGTCAGGTTGTTTCCAAAGCGCCAATATTGCCGCGGAAGATTTCGGAGACAAAGTACGCGTCGTAGATTCGTTAAATGTAACCATCGGTCAGCGTATTCTTATAGAAATGGCCCTTGACCTTATAAGCAAAGGCCTATCCATAGACGAAATCGTAAAAATTATCGAAGAAGAAAAAAAGCATATCCATCTCATTGCCCTTCTTGACACATTAGAATATCTTAAAAAAGGTGGTCGTATATCAGCAACCGTCGCTGCTGCAGGCACTTTGCTAAATATAAAACCCGTTGTATCCGTTGTCGATGGAGAAGTCATATTTCTTGGTATGGCAAGAGGGTCAAAAAACGGTAATAATAAGCTGATGGAACTTGTAAAAAAAGAGAACGGCATTAACTTTACAAAACCGCTCTCTTTAGCCTACACAGGGCACTCAAGAAATATGCTTGATAAATATCTTGAGGACTCAACCTCTATTTATGAAACATATATAAGTTCCGGAAAGGTACTGCCCATCCATACCGTTGGATGTACTATTGGTACACATATTGGGCCCGGCGCAATAGCCCTTGCCTTTTTTGCACCCTGATTATCTTTTTTATTATACGATTGAGTTAAGCTCAAGCACCTCAAAGCCATCAGCTTTACCTTTAAGTTTTATTGAGTCCCCAAGGGAGGTACAGGTAATTCTGTCGCCAAGTTCATCTGCAACCGCACGGCTTATATATACCTTTCCTCCGGGGGCGTTAGCTTCAAGACGCGCTGCAGTGTTTACAGTATCTCCGATTGCCGTATAGTCCATACGAAGCGGCGCTCCGATATTGCCTACAACGGCGGGTCCCCAGTTTACTCCGACTCCAAAAGAAACCGATCTTCCAAACCGCTCCTGCAATTCTTCTCCAAGAGCCTTTGATTCTTCCACCATATCCATCGCCGCACGGCAGGCAAGATAAACCGGGTCTTCCTGCGCCACAGGGGCATTCCAAAATGCCATAGTGCAGTCACCCACGAATTTATCCAGAGTACCGTGGTTTTGCATTATACACTTTGTTGTAAGCGTAAGATATTTATTTATAATCTCAACAACTGTCTTCGGATCCAGAGCCTCGCTCATAGTCGTAAATCCCCTGATATCTACGAACAATACTGCGATATTGTACTCTTTTCCGCCAAGTTCCAGCTCCTCTTCCCCTTTGTCAAGGAGCTGTCTCATAACAGCCGGATCTATATATCTGCCAAAGGTGCTTTGCACACGCCTCTTCTCCATTGCAGCTCGCATATAGTTTAATGCTATGGATGCGATGAAAAGTATCGTTACAAAGAGCGGAACCCAAAGAACATGGAGTATGATCCCGGCGCGATATAAGATGAGACAGGCTCCTATCCACAGCCCGCAGGCTGCGACCTCTCCTATTACGAGATACCTCGTCTTTCTCTCGTAAAAAAATACCCCCAGTCCCACACAGATAATAAAAAGTATTATGATCTGGGGTATCTTTCCGGCCTCTTTGGGGTAAAATCCGTTTCTGAAGACGTCCAGTGCATTAGCCATTACTTCCACGCCGTACATAGGTGCGGCGCGGTCAATGGATGTGCGGTATGCATCCTGCAGACCTACCGTGTAGGGTCCGATAAATACAATCTTATCTTCAAAGAAGGAAGGGTCAATATCCCCTTCTATAAGATCCGCTACGGATATTCCGTCAGAGTATCCACCATTTTTCTTCATAAAAGGCAAATAGAAAAATCCGCTCTCTGTCTCCGGCATTTCATTTTGCTCTATTCCGGTCTCCCTGCAATATCTTTCGTACATCTCTCCGGGCAGCGAATATACTCTTCCCTTCTCCGGTACATCTACATACAAAAGATAATGCCTAAGGACAGCGTCATCATCTTCCATAATGTTTATATGTCCGATTCCGGCTGCGGCATTTAAAAGCTCCTCATAGGGCTCATCCCATCCAACAACGCTCCGCGTTTTCAGTTTATATCCATCTTCCCCTTCTATAAGCGTACTTCCGATTGTTCCCGATGCAGCCAGGTAAACATTCCCCGCTTTCTTTACCGCCTCCACAAGCTCCTTATCCGCGTCGGCATCTCCGCTCTCGCCGATATACAGCGTATCTATCCCGATCACCGCGGGAACCCTGCCCTCAGGATCGCTGCAAAGATAGTTTATAGCCTCAGCCATAACGCTGCGTGGCCATGGCATGGGCCCAAGCTCAGCCAGTGCCCTCTGGTCAATACCTACGATAACTATCTCTCCATCCGTCGCGGACTCATGCTGGTACAAAAGATCAGACAGCACGCCATCCGGTACCCGTAACGCATCCGAACCTGCAAGAGCACAGAACGCAAGCGTAGCGAAAAATACTGCTGCCACCCAGATTATAAAATCTCTTCTCTTTCTCATATTTCCCTCATTTACGCTACTGTTTATTTAATCGGTACAATATATATTTCCCTTGAAAAGTTGTCGCAAACATACAGGTACCCGTCACATATACACATCCCCGTCGGTGATACCGGCCCGGTTTCGAGAATTTCATCTGTGGGTCTCAAAATAGTATCTACCTTTCCATCCTTCACTACCCGCACACATGCATTTATCGTATCCGCAATATAAACTGTTCCGTCTTTATCTACCGCGACACCCTGCGGAGAAGAAAAGCTCGCTTCCTCAATACTTCCGTCCGCATCTCCGCATTCGCCGCTTCCGACCACAAGAGATATTTCTCCGTCTTTAACGGAAATAACCCTGTTTGCACCCGTTTCGGCGATGTAGAGAATACCGGAGCTGTAGCAAAGTCCCGTAGGCCTGTTCAAGCCCTCTATCACCGTTTGAACTTCTCCCGAAGTTGTTATCTTTCTTATTGCTCCTCTACCTGTGTCAGATACGTAAAGATCCCCGTTTTCGTCGGTCGCAAGGCCTGTGGGTTTTTCAAACGTAACCCCGTTTTTTCCCATCTCAAGACTATCCGATATTCCGTTTACAGTACTTGTCCCTTTTTCCTTTTCAATCAGTCGCACTGTTCCGTTTTCGGTGTCACTGACAGCTATTCCGCCGAGGAACGGCGAAATAGCCCAAGGCTCCTTGAACAAGCTGTCTTTAAGGCTTGAGTCGTTGTAACCCCCTTCCGGCTCACCGTATCTGTCCGAATTGCTGTCTGCACCGGCAAATACTTCGCTTTTCCCGTTCTTTATTCTCCAGACTTTTTTGCCATAAACATCGGTTATCAAAAAACCTCCGTCATCATCGGGAATAATATCCGTTGGGGCGCACAGAACGTCCAGCTCTCCGAGAATATTGGTCTGTGCTACAGACTTTATCGAATTTCTGTTTGCAAGGATCGCTATAAGCGTGCCTATTACCGCAAGTATTATTACCCCCACAACCACAGCAAGTATGATTTTTGTTCGATTTGTTAATCCAGATAAAAACCCTTTTTCTTTCATTTTACAAAACCTCTTCCGGCGTTAAACATCTCCGTCAGTGCAATGAACGGTAATCCCATTTGTTTTAATATTGGCTTTTGTATCATCGTTCAATAAGTTCCACTGTGAAACCGTACCATTGTAGTATACTGTATTAAGTGCGCTGCAATATTGGAAAGCCCCATCTCCAACCGAAGTCAAGCTTACCGGTATCCTTACAGACTCCAAAGAACTGCAACTACTAAAGCAATATGCCTCTATTGATGTGGCTCCTTCAGGCAATACGACCGATTTGGCTCCGGTAGGTATTATATTCGCAGTTATCTCGCTCACGTTCATTTTGATAACAAAACTGTCGCAGAACAGGGCGTTAAATGGATCATAGCCTATCTCTGATACGCCGGCAGGAATTATAACCTCGCCTATAGAGCCTTTAAGGCCGCATTGTTCAAACGCTTCGTCTCCTATCTTTTGCACTCCGTTTCCTATAACCAGCGTTGATACGCTTTGGCAGCCGGAAAAAGCTTTGGAACCTATCTCTGTTACGGTATCGGGTATTTCAATTGATGTCAGTTTTTCACATCCGTAAAACATTCTTTCATCGATTTTTGTTATTCCTGACGGGAAAGTAAAGCTCGTAAGGCCGGTGCAACCGTTGAATAAATCCTTTGTGTTTCCGCTATATCCCGCCGGTAAGCTTATGGAAGCAAGGGAACTGTCTGCACAAAAAGCGTATACACCGATATTAGTTACGCTTCCCGGAATATTAAGGTTCTTCAAATTCTTCAGACCATAGAAAGCATACGATCCGATCTCCTTAAGTGTCGAAGGGATATTGATAGTATTAATCTTATTATTTGTAGAATCATTAGTTGCAAAGCAATAATCACCTACTTTTGTTATTCCTTCGTGTATTGTCGCTTGCACGGTTCTTCTTCGGTTTGTATCTCCGATAAACCAGGGGGCGCTGTCATAATAGTTGTAGTTTCCCAATTCTCCGAAACCGTATATATCCAGATTATACGAATTTGACCCGGCATTTGGTTCGGTAAATACATACACAGCGCAACCGGAGGATTCAGTACCCATCGCTACAGCCTTCTTTGTTTCTCCGCTTCCGGTTATCCATGATGGCAGTGAATCTGTATAGTAAATTGTACCTTTGTTTTCAGCGGTAGAAGCGTTATTTCCTTTATTGATCGCCCCTGTAGCGCCTATGAACAGGTAACCATTGTTTAAGATCCTTCCGGGATTTGACGAATCTCCGTTTTCTATTCCTGAAGATACACCTACATAAATCAGCCCGTTATTCTCCAGTGTATTTCCACTCAGATTTACAATTGCTCCGCTTCCCTCTATCTTAACGGTCACCCCGTCTTCAATTGTCAAAGTCTTGCCGGCAGGAATCGTCAGCTTTGAGCTTACCGTCAGGATGTTATTGCCTGTTCCGGGCCGAAGTGTTACTTTGCTGACCCCGGATGTATCTAACGCCGTCTGTATATCTGTGACCGACTTAGGCATGGTGAGAGTAGTTCCCGAGCTCCATTTTGCGTAATACGTTACATCATTCATATTTGCCGCTGATATCGTTGTAACCGCAGTATCGTTTGCGGAAGGAGTCGCAGATATATACCATCCTTCAAAAGAATATCCGTTCCTTGTAACATTTGTGGGAAGCGTTACCGCTGTTCCGTACGAACCCGAAGTTATATTTCCGGAATTAATCTTCGCCGATGTATCTCCACCGGCATTCAGATTAAGATTTACTGCATATTTCGCAGGCTCAAGAACAGCGTTGACTGTTGCGTTTCCTTCCGGCATAAAGAAATATTTGTATACATATACTGCACTTGCATCTTCATACAGCGGAACAGAACTTCCTCCGGCTGTTACAGAAACACTCTTTACGCTGTATCCCCTGATTACATTTCCGACATTAATCCTGGTACCGGGCTTAGATGACGTTACAGATGAAGGAGATGCAAAGTTCTTATCTGTGCTCACTCCTATAAGACTTGAAGTTGTCGCCGCAGGAGTTGTGACCAGATTGATATTGTAATTGGTATTCCCGGAATAAGTAAATGTAACCTCAATATCTTCGGCATTTCTGTCAGGCATATCGAAGTAGAACATAGATTTTCCGCTGTCATAGAAGAAGGTTATCTTCGATCCGCCCATTTTTTCATCATAGTTGTCTTCGGGCTGAAGAGTAAGCGAATATCCGGTTTTTGGAGTTGCTTCAATTAGTACAACATCTCCCTTATTTGCACTTGTAACGTACTTATCTCCTACCTTGAACTTTACGTTTCCACCATCTTTAAACCAGTTGGCTCCAAGTTTATAATTGCCGGTTGCCCCGTTTGTGGTCGGTGTCGACTCAGTAGTAGCGGTTGTAGTATCGGTTGTAGTACCGGTACTTGAAGAAGCGGAGGATGCTTCCTCTTTTTTCTCTTCCTTACTCTCTTCCTTACTCTCCTCCTTCTCTTCATCGGCTGCTTTTTTGAATCCACCTGTTACAAAAACATTGCCGGCAGGCATAGTAAAGGAGTGATCCGGAGAAACACCTACAGCTCTTCCGTTTTGTGTAACAGCTATAAAGTCGAGTTCATACCCTTCATCAGGGTATACGCCGATAGGAACCCTGGCGCCGACTTCAACCCTTGAAGGTACTGAAAGTCTTCCGTGCTCAATATTTCCGACAACTGCAACCGGATAGCTTTCAACCTCCTCAAGGAGTACAAGATGGTACCTTCCATCGGTTCTCCATACCGAACCTGAACCGTATTCCTCGTAATTTACATTTGCACCAAGAAGGCTGTCTGTTACGCCGTTTATATCAGTTCCAAGCGAATCCAGTTTAAAGGAGCCTTCTTTTACGTTAAGTGCCTCTCCACCTATCATCTCGTTTGAGATAATTCCGCCGGAAAGAGAAATTCTCACATCTGATCCTGCAGAAAGCTTAATCAGTGTCTCGCAATTGTCCGCTACAATGCTTCCGCCGGTTATGGTAAACGAACCACCGGTGAGAGTTATAAGCTGACTGATGGTTTCGCCCGGCTGCGCTTCAATGCGGCCTCCGTTAATAAAATCCCCTGAGCTGTATATACCCTTGGCCAGAACAATACGTCCGGTTGCAGTATTGTTTAGAAGTCCCGAGTTTGTAAACAATCCAAATACCTTTAATGTATTGGAGCTATTGACTGTAACCGTCCCACTGTTTCCGAGCGCATCACCAAGATCCGCTGTTCCGTCTACGGTCATTGATGAACCTTTTATAACATCTACCGGTACCTCGCTCCTTGTCTCCAGCGTCTTGCCTGCAGGCACTGTGAAATCGATATCTACCCAAAGGGTATTGTCTCCATCTCCCGGCAGAAGTACGACTTTGCTTACTCCGCTATTTTCAAGGTATTTCTGAACTGTGGTTGCAGTCTGCGGCATAGTCAGGTAAACCACAGAATCGTCAATATTCAGCGCATCTTCAAAATAATTGTTTGTGCTTGTCTGCTTCTGCTCCTCCTCGGCATCTCTTTGAGCCTTTTTCAGCGCTGTGATTTTTTGCGCTTCTTCCAGCTTACTGAGAGCTTCTTCCCTCGTAAGATCTCTTAGGTCAATTCCGGAATCCTTGTAAATCTTATCAATCGTCGCATCATCCCCCACAAGCTCTATGAGGACATACGGCTCTATATCTTCTCTGGTGAAATCATCTGTTAATATATCGCATTTCTTTCCGGGATTATTGGGATCATATACACAGAAATCCGCATATTGTCCGCCTTTTAAAGTGATGGTCTCACTACTTCCCTCCACCGGATTTACAACAAGGCACTCAAGCCTGCCCTCGAGGAGATACACTCTCGTGGTCAAGCCGTCCAAAATCCTCACCCAGCCACAGGTACCTCTGATACCCGCAACCATAGTAGAAGTCCGTATATTAAATGTTTCATCATCTTTAAGGGGTTCGGTTACATTGAAAAATAGACTGCCCGAATCAAGCAAAACCTCAAGCTTCTTCCCTTTTTTTCTGACTTCAGATTCACTTTCTTCGTCGAGCTTTATTAACTTAGAATCATCCAGATTCATCCACGCGTAGCTGGTAATGTCAGTTAATTCATGATCACCGTCATTAAGTCGCATATCCGGTGTCTGTACTATTTCACCCTTGCTACTGTTCTCTACTGTGACAGTTCCTTCTGTCTTTTTAAGTCTTATAGTGGATGCTTTATCTGATTTTACAGTTCCGGCAAAAGAACTCACGGACAACTGCAATACCGTAGCGAGCACCAAAACAAAACTTAAACCTTTGCCGATAGTTCCCATGATCCGCATAAGCCTAATTCTCTCCTACTTAATACGATATTGTTGTAAGTCTGTTAAATCATTATTCCGAAATCTTTGATTTACATAAAACAAATCAAAATAAATATACCACACTCTACGGAATTACACCAGTAAAGTGTGGTATTAAGCCTTCAGATAAGTATCTGATTAAATCTTGAAAAACTCAAGCTCCTCATCGAGCTTAACTGCGATCTCATCGAGTCCGCCGGCAGCTGCTGCAAGAACATTAACAGTAGCGTTAAGTTCCTCCATGGATGCGCTGGTCTCTTCGGTAGAGGCTGCGTTTTCCTCCGATATAGCAGAAAGCGAACTCATCGCGTCAACGATCTCATTCTTAGAAGCATTACATTTCTCTGTAAGCTCCTTGATAGTTTCAACTTCATCAACCGTGGATTCAACTCCGCCTATCAGAGCCTTTATCCTGCTTACGGTATTGGAAAGAACCTCATTGACTTCATCACCGATTCCGGATACTTCTTTTGTCTTTTCTGTTGCAGCCTTAGACTGAACAAGAAGGTTTTCCATCTCTTTTCTGATCTCGTCCGCCGTAGTAGCCGACTGCTTTGCAAGAAGCCCGATTTCCTCGGCAACAACCGCAAATCCGCGTCCCGCATCACCCGCTCTTGCGGCTTCAATAGAAGCATTAAGAGCAAGAAGATTTGTCTTTCCAGCAATAGCGGTAATACCATCAACCTTACCGTTTACATTATCTACCGCTGATCCTGTAGCATTCATTGCAACTGAAATCTCGGAAACGACTCCTTCCATGCTATTCATCTTGTTGATCAATTCGTCAAGAGCTTTTGCTGACTCTGAGCTTTCCGCATTCATGCTGTTAGCTGTAGAAGTAAGGGTATCAGAGCCTCCGGCAACATTTTCTATAGCGTCGCTGAGGGAGGCAAGGTTTCCTGTTGCGCTCTCTACTGTAGTAGCCTGCTCTGTAGCGCCCTTGGCCATCTCCTGAACTGCATTTGAAACATCATCTGCCGTTCCGCTGATCTGATTAGCAGATTCCGCAAGCTCCTTCGCCTGGTTTGAAACCTTTACGGAAGCAGCCTTTATATTTTGCACCACATCACTTAACTTATCAATAAGAGCATTGATGTTTGAAACAATATATCCGTACTCATCTTTCCTTTTAAGAAGTCCCTTATCAGTAAGCTTTATAAATTCACCACCCGACAATCTGTCTACAGCCTTGTTGACAGCAAAGATCGGCTTTGTAAAGGAATTTGCAAGCAGGATAGCAACTACTATAGCTACTATCATAAGAACTATTCCGATGATCACCATGAATGCAATCATCTTATTTGCGCTTTCCATCGCAACATCTACGTCACTGGCGATAACCGTTGTCCATCCTGTGATCGGCTCTCTCTGATAGGACATGATCCAGTTTCCGCCGCCAAAATTCGAATCGTAGGATTCGCTTGCTTCAAGAGAGTTTCTTGATTCACTAAACCACTGCTGACTGCTGAAGTTTACAGGAACTCCTCCGCTAAGATCCTGGGAAGTATGAGCAATAAGATCTCCGTTGTTGTCCCCGATAAAGATGTCCTGATTTTTAGCGCTGAGCTCGCTCTTTAAAAGCTCTGTGAAATTATCAAGGTTAAAGTTTCTCTGTACCGATCCGATAAAGTTTCCTTCCGCATCGTAGATCGCGTGTACAAATGCGCAGGTTCTTTCCCCGGTAGCAGGATCGATTATCTCGTCAGATACGTAAAACATCTTTCCGCCGGATACCTGCTTAAAAAATTCCATTTCCGAAACATCCTCAAGCTCACCTACTGTGCGGACTATCTGTTTTCCTTCGGCATTGGTTATAATAAGTGAATTTCCGTCACCTATTTCATTGTCAACGCTTGTAAGCCATTCGGTAATAGCCTTGGGATATGTCTCCCCCTTAAGGATCTTTTTGGCTGAATCTGAATTTGCTACTGCGTTGAGCACCATCATATTTTGCTCAACAACTGCTTTAAAATCATGCTGGACGATATTAATCTGTGCATCGTTCATCGCATGCATATTGCTGACCGCTTCATCATTAAGACTGTAATAGCTCATAACCACTGACACCGCAAGCGGTATAGCCATGATTGCTACAATAATAAGTACGAGCTTTGTTTTAACGCTTTGAAAGAATCCAATCTTTCCCCTTGTACCTTGTTTCTTTGCTGCTGACATTAAAGTTCCTCCTGGCAAAATACTAAAAATCTATGGTTTTATGCCCTAAGTTCCATTTCCACAGATCTTTTATATTATAGCATTACCGTTTTTTATTCGATACTCACATTTTGCCAAAGAAAACCGATTATTGCTCGTATTACAACCACAGGGAATAACTTTAAAAAAAATTCAAAAAAAAGCGTCACCGGCATATTGCCGATGGCGCTTTTAAAACTAAAGTTTTGTAGCTTTAGAACTTACCTGCCTTTGCAGCCTCTTCGATAGAAACTGCGGTAGAAACGGTCATACCAACCATAGGGTTGTTACCTGCACCGATAAGTCCCATCATCTCTACGTGAGCGGGAACGGATGAAGATCCTGCGAACTGTGCATCAGAGTGCATACGTCCCATAGTATCGGTCATACCGTAGGAAGCAGGGCCTGCTGCCATATTATCGGGATGAAGGGTACGTCCTGTACCTCCGCCGGAAGCAACTGAGAAGTACTTCTTGCCTGCCTCGAGGCGCTCCTTCTTGTAAGTACCTGCAACGGGATGCTGGAATCTGGTGGGGTTGGTTGAGTTACCGGTGATGGATACGTCAACGTTCTCCTTCCACATGATAGCAACACCTTCGCAAACATCGTTAGCGCCGTAGCAGTTAACCTTTGCACGAGGGCTGTTAGCATCCTTGGAGTAGCACTTTCTTGATACTTCCTTTACAGTGTTGGTGTAAGGATCGTACTCGGTCTCAACGAAAGTAAATCCGTTGATACGGGAGATGATCTGTGCTGCGTCCTTTCCGAGACCGTTAAGGATTACGCGAAGAGGCTTCTGACGAACCTTGTTAGCCTTCTCTGCGATACCGATAGCACCTTCTGCAGCTGCGAATGACTCGTGACCTGCGAGGAATGCGAAGCACTCGGTGTCCTCTTCAAGAAGCATCTTACCAAGATTTCCGTGTCCAAGACCAACCTTACGGGTATCAGCAACAGATCCGGGGATACAGAAAGCCTGAAGTCCCTCTCCGATAGCTGCTGCAGCGTCAGCTGCCTTGCGGCAATTCTTCTTAATAGCGATAGCAGCGCCTACAGTGTAAGCCCACTTTGCGTTTTCGAAGCAGATAGGCTGGATGCCTTCGATAAGCTTGTAAACATCGATGCCTGCTGCCATTGTAATATCTTTACACTCTTCGATAGATGAGATGCCATACTGCTTAAGAACAGCGAGAATCTGAGGCTCTCTTCTCTCATATGATTCAAATAATGCCATGATCTAATAACCTCCTTCTTACTCGTGTCTGGGATCGATAAGGCGAGCTGCGTCAGCTACTCTTCCGTACTGACCCTTAGCCTTCTCGAAAGCAGTGTTAGCGTCGTCGCCTGCCTTGATGAAGTCCATCATCTTACCAAAGTTTACATACTTGTAGCCGATGATCTCATCGTTCTCGTCAAGAGCAACATTGGTAATATAACCGTCGGTAAGCTCGAGGTAACGAGGTCCCTTTGCAAGAGTACCGTATGTGGTACCAACCATTGAACGGGTTCCCTTACCAAGATCCTCAAGTCCGGCACCGATCTGGAGTCCGTCCTCAGAGAATGCACTCTGGGTTCTTCCGTAAACGATCTGAAGGAAGAGCTCTCTCATAGCGGTATTGATAGCGTCACAAACGAGGTCTGTGTTAAGAGCCTCCATAACGGTAAGTCCGGGAAGAATCTCGGCAGCCATAGCTGCGGAATGAGTCATACCGGAGCATCCGATGGTCTCTACAAGAGCCTCCTGGATAATTCCTTCCTTTACATTAAGGGAAAGCTTGCAGCATCCCTGCTGAGGTGCACACCAACCGATACCATGAGTATAGCCGGAAATGTCCTCAACCTTTTTTGCCTTTACCCATTTAGCCTCTTCGGGAATGGGAGCAGCGCCATGATGTACCCCCTGGGTAACGGGGCACATGTTCTTAACTTCTGTTGAGTAAATCATATGGTCCTCCTTGTTTTGTTTGTTAAGGTAACTATTTATATGTATAAATTTTCTCAATTAATAGTTACAAAGTCAATCTAAATACTATCATAAACAGCGCTCTCAATCAATGATTTCTCGGATTTTGAAAAAATTTTTAAAAAATATATTGACATGTGTCACGGATTGTATATAATTTAATTGTGTTCAATCGAATTGAGTCCTTCTGCTTTTGCTTTGCGTATAGATACGGCGGATGTGATTCATCAAAAAATACTATGGAGGAAAAAGATAATGGGTATTTATGATTACAGTTTCAAGGCAATGGACGGCAGCGATATCAGTATGGCAGATTACAAGGGAAAAGTTCTTCTTATTGTAAATACCGCTACCGGATGCGGATTCACACCTCAGTACGAGGATCTGCAGCGTATATACGATCTTCATCAAAAGGACGGATTCGAGATCCTCGACTTCCCCTGCAACCAGTTTGCAGACCAGGCTCCCGGAGATGACGAAGAGATCCACACTTTCTGCAAGGGACGTTTCGGAATTACCTTCCCTCAGTTCTCTAAAGTAGACGTAAACGGAGAAAACGCTTCTCCCCTCTGGAAGTACATTACTTCCAATTCCAAGTTCGAAGGCTTCGGAAAAGGCCCCAAGGCTCTCGGTATGAGCATGGTTGCCAAGAAGATGGACAAGGATTACAAAAACAACGGCAACATCAAGTGGAATTTCACAAAGTTCCTTGTTGACCGTGAAGGTAACATCGTAGCCCGCTTTGAGCCCACAGAGAAAATGGATAACGTTCTTGCCAGAATTGAAGAGATTCTTTAATGGAGGAAACTAAAATGAATTGCGCAGTAGTTTATTTTTCACGCTCAGGAAACACAAAAAAGCTTGCAGACGGCGTTGCTGAAGTTCTCGGCGTTACTGCAAGCGACATCACGACTTCTCTTACCGAAAAAACAGACCTTGTTTTCCTCGGCAGCTCCCTTTATGCCGGCGGTTTTGACCCTGCCGTAGGTGAATTTATAAGAAAGAACGCAGACAAGATCGGAAAGCTCGTTTGCTTCGGCTCTTCTGCATCCGGAACATCTACCGCAAAAAAGGTTAAGGCACTTGCTTCGGAGCTTGGCATCGCAGTTTACGACGATATCTTCAACTGCCCCGGTCATTTCCTTTTCATGCACAAGGATCGTCCTAACGACAAGGACGTTGAAGCAGTCAAGGATTTTACCAAGTCAGTTCTTAAAAAATTAAGCTAATAGGAAACAGATTATAAATGCTGAATCTTTTCGCGTTATCTTGTGGTATAATCTGAGGGTTGGAGGATTTATATGGGAAAATATGATTCATTAAAACTCGAAAATCAGATATGCTTTCCGCTGTATGCCGCGTCCAGAGAGATCATCAAAAGGTATCATCCCTTTTTGACAGAGCTGGATCTTACGTACACTCAATATATTACTTTAATGGTTTTGTGGGAAGATAAAGAGATCAGCGTTAAGGATCTCGGAAAAAAATTGTACTTAGACAGCGGCACTCTTACTCCTGTGCTTAAAAATCTCGAGTGCCGCGGTCTCATTACACGTAACCGTTGTCAATCCGACGAAAGAGTACTTATTGCAAAGATTACCGACGAAGGAATGGCTCTTCGCGAAAAGGCGGTTATCGTTCCGTACCGGATGTCCGGTTGTTCCAAGCTTGACGAGCAGGATGCCAAAGACCTTTACAGACTTTTATATAAGCTGCTCGGATCTATGGAATAAACCGCACTACTCCCTGACCCATGCCTTACTTTCTTTGAAAAGCTCTAAGAGCTTTCCGTCTATCTGGCCGTCATCTCGCATACTCTCAAGTATCGAGAAAGCTTTTTCGGGAGGCATGGGGGGCTTGTACGGTCTGTCCTCAGCGGTCAGCGCATCATAAACGTCTATTATAGTAAGAAGTCTTGACTCATTGGGCAGTTCATCCGCCGTTAGGTGGTTAGGGTACCCTTTACCGTTAAGGAATTCATGGTGCGATCCGGACCAGAACGGTACATTCTTATATGTCCCCGTAAACAGCATCTTGTTTAACATTCTCGAAGTATAAACTACATGACTCTGTACCTGAGCGCGTTCACCATCGGTTAACGTGCCTTTTCGTATTGTGATCGCTTCAAGTTCCTTTTCATCTAAAAGAGGGACTTCCTTATCGTCCGCCGTTTTACATACAATTTCGCCAAATCCTTTAAGCTCTTCTATCTTTTCATCCGGAAGGAACCCCGCGTTATTGGCCGCTTCTATCGCTTCCCAGGCCTTTTTTAGATTAGCCGTCTTTTCATCGCACTCAGCTTTCTTTTCCGGATTTTCAAGGCTTTCCACCTTTTCTTTAAGAATAGCTATCTCGATCTTACTCTTAAGAGGCGCCTTAAGAGCTCCTAATCTGTCGGGCTTATCAAGTACCTCAAGAGGGACGATGAGTTTTCCGATATCGTGAAGCCAAATGCTCATAAGAAATGCGTCCTTCGACTCATCCGTAAACTTCCAGTCGATATCCCCATTCCCTTTCCTTAGCCACTCTACGAAATTGTCCGCGTATTTAACCATACTTCTTGTGTGATTGGCGTTGTAGGAGCTTCTCGCATCGATGGCGTCTACCATTACCTCTACGAAGGAATGTAAGAGATCGTATACTTCCTGAGTTAACTGATGGTTATTTAAGCTGACAGCCGCAAGGGAAGTTAAGGCTGAAATTATCTGCTCGTAAGCGGGATCGAAGGGGATGATCTTGCCGTCTTTATCGAGGGAATTGATAAGCTGCAAGATTCCGATGATCTCGCCCTTTTCATCGTTCATCGGCATTACAAGCATGGATCCTGTGCGGTAGTGGGTTATGGCATCGTACTTTTGAGCCCCGGAGAAATCGTACTCCTTTGATTCGTAAACATCGGGGATATTTATCTTTTTATTGTCGATCGCGGCGCAGGCGCAGACGTTTTTTCTGCTGAGCTTAACGGGGGGAAGGTTCGCGTTACGGCTCTGCTCCGCCATAGGGATTCCGAGAGATCTCGTATAAACAGTATGGAAATGAAGGTAATCATCTTCAAGTACATACACCGTTCCCGCGTCGCAGTGGCAGATATCCATCGCCTCTAAGAGGATCTTTTGCATCAGATTATCGAAATTCTTTTCCGCAGAAAGATCCAGTGCGATCTTTATCATGCGGTCTATGCTGTAACCGCCGGTTAGGAAGGCTAGATCGTTGGTTATGTTGCTTCCTTTTATGATGTTTGATCTTTCTGTATCGCTCATAAATCTATCACCTCTCCTCTTCTGGCAAAGGACGTGTTTTCCGCCTTTACCTGTGCCTCCATTTTGCGCAGGAACTCATCCGTATGTGTCGGATCGTGGTGCACAAAACGCACTTTCTTTGCCCTGCACTTTTTAGCTATCTCCAAAGCAAGGATGTGGGACGAATGTCCGAAGCCCCGCTTTTTTTCAAACTCTTCTTCGGTATACTGCGCATCTATAAGTAAAAGGTCTGTTTCGAAGGCAAAGTCTATCAGTTCCCCGACTTTTTCCTCGTTATATTCATAATCCGTAGCGTAAACGACGCTTTTCCCGCAGCACTCAAATTTATAAACCCATCCTCCGCCGGGATGAACCGAAGGGATTCCTGTGATCACCGCATTTCCTACCTTTACGGGGAAGGTTATATCGTGGAACCTTATATCCGCCGGATAGTCCTCCGCTCTTGCGGGCCAAAGAGGCGGCGACAGAAGGTTTGCAAACTGCTTTTTAGCGGATTCATCTCCCGATTTTACAGCGTAGATATCTATTATCCTGTCTTTTTCGTTTATGCAGGGAAAAAAGGGAAATCCCATCAGATGATCTATATGCGGATGTGTCAAGAAAAGTGATATCCGGCTGTTTCCCAGATTGGGACATTTCATGATCCCCGTTCCGGCATCAAAAAAGACAGAGTCATCCCCTGTCTGAATCAAAACGCAGGAAGTAGCCCCGCCGAATTCGAGCATATCTTCTCCCTCGGCAGGGACTGAACCCCTGGCTCCAAGTATTGTGATTTTCATTCTCTCTCCCGTGCTGACGCTCATTTGATTAAGCTCCCTTTTAAGCTTAAGACATGAAACCCGGTTACTTTTTCATTTTAACACACTGCTAAAAAAATCTCCATTTGCTCAGGAAAAATCCCGGGATTACGACTATCGCAAAAAATGCCCAGCTGACAAGAGTGAATACCTTGACAAATTCCTTTCCCTTTCCGGGGTACTCTCTTACGTAGATACGGTAATTGATGACGGAGGCCAAAGATCCTATAAGGGAGACAAGACCCGCGGTATCCGCGCCGTATATAAGTCCCGCGAAATTCTCTGAGAAAGGATACAAAACGATGGATGCCGGAACATTGGATATGACCTGGCTGACGGCGATGGTGATCCAGTACTCGCGACCTGTTACCACCTTCTTTAAAAACTCTGCAATCTGCGCATTTCCTGCGATGGACTGAGAGAATATAAAAAAGCATAGGAAGGTCACAAGGAGTATGTAATCGACCCTTAAGAAAATCCTTCTGTCGGCGATAAGGATTCCGATAAGTACGATTCCAACCGCAACGAACCAAAACTTTGTACGGCTTACGATCACAAAGATGATAAGAGCAAAGAGTATGAGGTATGTGATCCTTCTTGCTCTTCCCTCTTTTGACCAGCCCTCGTCCTCGCCGCTTTGAACGATAGGCTCCTTTAAATCTTTTCTGAAAAGAACAAGTACGAAGATGACGAGGAGTACCGCCGACATCAGATTAAGCGGGAGCATGTGGAGCATAAATCTCCAGACGCTAACATCCGCTCTTCCGTAGAGGAAGAGGTTTTGCGGGCTTCCGAAGGGGGTAAGGAGCGAGCCTCTGATAGCCGCGATATTTTCCATTGATATAACGGGTAAGATATACTTTTCCTTCCCACCGCCCCTAAAGAGCAGGATTGTAAGGGGTACGAAGATGATAAGGGAAACATCGTTCGTCACGAACATTGATGTAAAAAATACGCCAAAAATAAGGAAAAGCGAGAGGGCTGTCATAGTCTTTAGCTTTGAAGCCAGCCCTACAACCGGTCTTAAAACATTTTCCTTTTTAAAGCCCTCCAAAACGCAGAGCATCATAAGGAGCATACCCAGGGTATGCCAGTCGATCTTCGATATAAGCTCCCTGTCAGGGGGCGTGATAAATAAAGAAATAACTGCCGCCAGCACAGCGAGTGTCAGCATCAGCTCTTTTTTGAGAAAGTTGAGTATTTTTTTCATGGGCAAATTATATTACACTTTCTAGCCGAATGGAATATAGGGGATGCCTTTTTCTCTTTGGGCAAAGAATTTTTCAAGGCTTCCGATAACGATCTCTCGCGGGTGCATGCGCTGTTTATGGCTCATCAGCACCTCTTTAAACTCAAGGCTTTTCAGAGTTTTTATCTCTTCTCCGAGGAGCGATACGCTGTAGCCCTTGGAACTTGAGTAAAAAGCGTCGCCGATGATCAGATATTCATCTCCAACGGTTACGCAGAGTGACCCCTTGGCATGGCTGTTGGGAAGGGGCGCAATAACAATCTTTACCCCGTCCTCGATGACGATCTTTTCCTTTACCTCCGTACCTTTCCCGGTGTATTTACGGGTATAGCCTCCGACGTAAATATCCTCGTCCGGAATTTCAAGGCGCTTTAGATTGTCCGTGTGGTCCTCGTGGAAATGCGTTATGACGATCTTTTTATTTGGAATGCTTTTAACAAGCGTAAGAGCCTCGTCATTACTTCCCACATCCACTATATAGCTGAACCTGTCTCCCTTTATAACGTAAACGTCCGCGGAAAGAACAGGCTCTTCACTGCTTTGTAATACCGATATCCGTTCATTTATTTCTATCATAATGAAATATTATAGACATAGCCCCGCATTTAGTCAAAGTCTGTATGGCTTCGATTAATGCAGGGCTAAAAAGAATATAATCAAATATGAAATTACAAACAGCTTCTGAATATAAGCTCCACATCAAAAGCGCTCAGTTTAACATAGCTTCGCGTCTGCAGGGCGCTTGTTCTTACCGCTTCCTTTGCCATTTCAGAAAACTGAGAATCGTCTATACCTATCTCTGAAAGACTTCCGGGCAATCCCATCTTTTTGAAAAACTCCTCGGTCTTTTCAATACCCCTTAAGCTTTCAAAATGTTCGTTTCTATCGGTAATCCCCCAAACATTTCTGGCATACATTGCGAATCTCTTCTCAGTATCGGGATTTAAAACATATCTCATCCATGCCGGCGTCAGTATTGCCAGACCGACTCCATGCGTAATGCCGTAAAAAGCCGAAAGAACATGCTCGATTGGATGCACGCTCCAGGGTCCGCCTTTTCCGAAAGTCAAAAGATGGTTAAGGGCGATTGTGCTCGTCCACATAAGGTTCGATCTTGCCTCGTAGTTTTCCGGCTCCTCCATAGCTATAGGACCGTATTTAAAACAAGTCCTAAGCGCCGCCTCACTGAGTCTGTCAGTTATATACGCCCCATCATTTGGCTGAAAGTACTGCTCAAATATGTGAGAGATAATATCCGCTGTCCCCGCCGCCGTCTGAGATTTCGGCAAAGTGTATAAATACGTAGGATCACAAACCGACAGTGTAGGATACAAAAGAGGATGATTTATCTCCAGTTTCTCCTTTGTCTCTTCGTTGCTGATAACAGCGCCGGGATTCATCTCCGACCCCGTGGCACATATGGTGAGTACCGTGAATATGGGAAGGGCCCCGGTTACCTTTGATCTGTCCAGCACAAGATCCCAGGGGTCACCATCATAGAATGAAGCGCAAGCAATATGCTTTGATGCATCGATGCAGCTTCCGCCTCCCACCGCAAGGATCACGTCTATCCCCTTTTCCTTGCAGATTCTTACGCCTTCTCTTACAGAGGTGATCTTCGGATTTGGCTCTATCCCCGAAAGCTCATATATTTCAAATCCTTCCAGAACCTTTATAACACTGTCATATACACCCGTCCTTTTTATACTTCCCCCACCATAAGTCAAAAGAACTTTTCTGCCGTACTTCCCGATCTCTTCCGCAAGACATGAAATCTGCCCTTTTCCGAATCTTATATCTGTGGGGACTCTAAAATTGTAATTGTTCATCTTTTTTCCTCCGGGTTTTTAAAAACCAAGTCAGATCTTCGCCTTAAATCTGTCATAACGAAGAGTACCAAGATCAACATCCGTTGTTCCCGTAACAATAAGCTGGGCAAGCTGATGAGCGGCTGCAGGTCCTATTCCGAAGCCGTGGCCCGACATAGCGCAGGAAGTGTATAGTCCCGGCACTTCATCTATAGCACCGACAACAGCGACTCCGTCTGCACATTTATCGCTCCATCCCGCCCAGGTTCTGACTATCTTCGCATTTGCCAGATCCGGGAAATACTTCATAATTCCTCTGCAGATACAGGGAGCAGTCTTTGCACTTGAAACGGGAGTTCCGTTATCCTTGTTGCATCCCTCAAATCCGGAGGATCCTCCGAAAACAAATGAGCCGTGCTTAGTCTGGTGTCCGTAAAAATCCGCTTCCGCAGTACCCAGCATCTGGTCGAACATATGGGGCTGTGCCTCCGTAACAAGGCACTCTAAAAGCGATCGTGTCATAGGGATATCGACACCGACTGTCCCCAGGATCTCCCTGCTGTCAAAGCCTGCTGCCACAAGCACATTCTCTCCCTCAAAAACATCGCCCGATGCGCAGATTACCTTTCTTACTCGTCCCTTTATCATACGAAGCCCTGTTACTTTTTCACCGGAGATAAATCTAACTCCGTTTCTGCGGGCCATCTTGTAATATCCAAGGGTCGTAGTAAGGGGATTTGCGTGTCCGTCTGTGGGACACCAGCTTGCGCAGGTAACTTCATCCGAAAGAAACGGATTGATCCTCCTTACTTCCTCCCCATCTATCATCCTTACGTCAAGTCCGCAGCTTTTTGCGTTGTCTGCCAATTTGGTAAGAATTGCCTTATGTTTTTCGTTTTTTCCGAGACGAAGGTTTCCGTCCTGATGATATTCACAGTCGGTCTCAAGCTCTTCGGAGAGAGTCGGCCAAATATTTTTTATACCATACATAACCAACGGCAACTCTCTTACATCTCTTCCCGACTGTCTTACTCCGCCGCCGTTTCTTGAAGAACCTCCGTTTCCGATAAAATCGCTTCCCTCAAGGACGATTACTTTCAGGCCTCTTTTTGAGAGATAATATGCCGCGGCGTTTCCGATTATGCCGCCTCCGATCACTATAACTTCAGCGTTACTGTTCATAATCCTCTTCCTCCTTTGCTTCATTTGCAAAGATACGCATCTCTATAGGTCGCATCGGAACGCGGCTTGTTGCAGGTTCTATTTCCGCCGGAGATACTCCAAGTTCCCTCGCAACGATTCCTTTAACAAGTCTCGCGCAGGTCTGACCCTGGCAAAGTCCCATTCCCGCTCTTAAATATCTTCTGATCTCTGTCATCGTCCACATACCGTCGTGAACGGCCTGTCTGATCTCACCTTTGGTTATTTCCTCGCATCTGCAGATAAGCATATCGTCATCCGGAGCCGGAACAAAAGGTCCTATATCTCTGGATCTGTCATTTACACTGTTCATCCTGATATCCTCCTATTCACAAGCTCTGAAAAATCTGGCGCTCATAGCATATTCCTTAGGTACTCTCATAGTAAGCAGATGGGTTTTGTCAAATGCCTTGGCACTCTTTACCGACATTACCTCCGCCTCACAAACCTTCTGTCCGTTTCTTCCGAGAGCTATACCCTTTGTGCCCTCCGCGGGAAGAGGCAGGAATTCATAAGGTAAAGTAACTGAAGCGGTGCCGTCCCCCAAGTCTTCGTCTACCAAAAATATTGCCTGTCCGGAGCAGCTTGCAACACACATTCCGCAGCCTATACATTCGCTCTCCGGGGCAACGATCGGCAGAGAAGTAATATTGCTTCCGATAGAGATACACTTTTTAGGACATGCGTCCTGGCAGGGGTTGCACGGGATATTCTGGGTACACTCTATAACCGGATGGATTCCCTTTTTATGGGTCACACCGGGGAATCTTTCTATCTCATCATCAGCAACATATCCCCGTTTAAGAAGATTGGCAGAAACATCGATTCCTTCTTCCGTTTTTTCGATTGCCTTGCCTCTGTTTTCGGGTGCAAACATTCCCTGACGAAGCCCGTTAAGCGCTTCTTCAAGACTGCCAAGTTCTCCATCCATTGCCTCCTTTTCAATATATCCAAGGTATTCCGAAGCCACTATTCCGGCCATCCTTCCCTCTATCATGGCCGAAGACGCTTCCTCTATTCCGGAGACATCTCCCGCAACAAATACACCGGGAAGCGAAGTACGTCCGTACTCATCACAGACAGGTACCTGTCCTCCTCTCCTTGGATTATCCTCCATCTTAGCCCCCGCCATCTTAAGAAGCTGTGACATCGGTGATAAACCGACTGCAAGACATATGGTATCGACATCAAAGTGCTTTTCCGTTCCGGGTATAAAATTAAACTTCTCATCGACCTCGGCGATAGTAACCCCCGTAACGCTCTCTTCACCTTCCGCTTTAACGATGGTATGCGAAAGATAAAACGGTACTCCGCACCTTGCAACCTTTGCCGCGTGAACGCCGTATCCGCCAACTCTGGGAGCAGCATCAACGAGCGCAACCACATCGCATCCGCATTGAAGCAGCTGGAAAGAAACTACCAGTCCTACGTTTCCCGATCCGAGCATCAAAACCTTTTTTCCGGGAAGGACTCCGTGAAGGTTCATCATAGTCTGGGCTGCGCCTGCGCCGATAACCCCGGGAAGAGTCCAGCCCGGGAAAGTGACCATATTTTCCGCAGCACCGGTTGCGATTACAACCGCATCCGCCTTGTAATGGATTATCTCTTCACCGATCTTTACAACAACCTCTTTGTCCTGATACAGACCTATAACGGTGGCATTAAGAACTACCTTAACTCCCGCCTGCGCAGCTTCATCAAGGAGCTGTCTGCCGATGACGAATCCTCTTACCTTCGCTCTGTGCTCTTTTGAACCAAAGAATTTATGTATCTGTTTGAACAGCTGTCCGCCCGGTTTTTCGTTCTCGTCAAATACAACTACATCCAGGCCTCTTTTTGCTGCCTCTATTGCCGCAGACAATCCGGAAGGGCCTGCTCCTACAATTATCAGATCATGTCTTTTCATAATTATCCTCCCCTTCCTACTGCTCATTAAAGGGCTTTTCTGAAACACCGTACTGAGTTTGAACTACCATTCCCTCTGTAAGGGGTGTGATACAGGTTCTCACATTGGGCACACCGTCGACTATCATTACACAGTCCGTACAACGCCCTATCGCACAAAAAATACCTCTTGGCTTGTGCTCCTTCTGGGTATATCTGTGAACCGTCACATCCGCCGCCTTTAATGCAGCCGCTATGGGTTCTCCTTCATACCCTTCAAGCTCTTTTCCGTCAAATATAAATCTGACCACCCGGCCTTTTTCTTGCACTCCAAGTATTGGGTGCTCCGCTATTCTCTCTACCATGATCATTTGCTCCTCTCAGTATTCTTTCGAATAATCAATACATATCCGGTCTGTCCCAAAGTCGAAGGCTCGTTCCCAGTCCGAGTTTCTTTGCGTTTTCGTAGCAAACCTTGCCCCACGCCACATCCTCGACAGGCATACCCCCTACGGAGTACACGAAAATCTGATCTTCACTCACTCTGCCCGGTTTCTTCCCGAATATTATGTCTCCGAGATCCGTTATCTCATCCATGGAGATCAATCCGTCATGCGCCATATCCGTAAATTTGGAACCGATGATATTGTTGGCTCCGAAGGAAGGATAAGGAAATTCCTCTGCCCAGGCCTCATAAAGCTTTATATTATCTACCACTAAAGAGCAGCTCCTTAGTTCCTCAGGATCCATATCAAATGCGCTCACACCGATAAGCACTGCGCCGGGCTTAATCCACTCTTTCTTTACAAAAGGATACTTGGAGGGGTCGGTTCCGCCGGAGTTTGCAAAGGATATCACATCCGCATCCCTTATAAGCTCCTCCACGCTTTCTACCGCCGTAACAGTCTTTAAAGCCGGATACTCCTTTTTTACGTAATCCATAAACTTTTCCAAGGATGCTCTTCCTCTGCCCTTTACCTTCAAGGTATCTATATCCGGGCAGGTCGCCATTATAGCCGCCAGAGAAGTTTTTCCCATAACACCGGGGCCGCATATTCCACAGACCTTTGCGCCTTTTCTGACAAGATATTTCGCCCCCACGCCCGGTATTGCTCCGGTCCTGTACGCGCTCAAAAGGTTCGCACTCATCAGTGCCAGCGGAGCCCCTGTGTCCTTGTCGTTTAGCATTACGGTAAGTATTGACCTGGGAAGGTCTTTATTTCTGTTGGCTATATTTGATCCGTACCACTTCATTCCCATCAGATCGAACGGTCCGCCGATATAGGCCGGCATAGCCATAAATCTTCTGTCGTCTCCCACGTCAAGAGGCATATTGGGGAAGGGTGATTCTTTGGGGAACGATACCTGACTGCCGTGTGAGTTATGGTTTTCTCCACCCATCACATAGTCTCCGCTGTTCAGGCACTTAACTACCTCCTCCATAGCATCAACACACGCTGCCATATCTTTTACGCCGGCTTTTATCATGTCCTCTTCACTTAAAAATAAAAAGTCTATTGCCGGATAACCCATAATATCAATCCTCCTAACAAGGCCATCATCTCATAAACGGCTCATCCCAAAGGTTAAGCTTTGTTCCTATTCCGAGTTCCAGTGCCTTTTTGTAACAATCATATCCCCAGGCCACATCTTCGATCGGCATTCCTCCGCTGCTGCACATCACGATCTCGTCGTGACTTTTTCTGCCGGGAGTAATACCGTTTACAATATCGCAAAGATTTAAAACCTTATCCCTAGAAACTTTTCCTTCTCTTACAAGGTGGATGAAATGAATTCCCATTATCACCCATTCTCTTTTGTTTCCCAGCTCGTCAACGGGACCTCTGGCGATAAAGTTGTTCATATATTTTTCGTACATTCCGTAGTTGTCAACTACCATTGTTGTTCCGACAAGTTCATCGAAATTTCTGTACAGGAAGCTTCCCATTGAGAAAACAGAAGCTCCCTTTTTAAACCAGTCCAGATGAAACTCTTCCGCTTTATCGGGAGTTACGGACATTGCTTCGCTTACAACATCGGCACCACGGCACGCCTGTTCAAGCGTTTCGCAGATTTCAATCTCCTTAACCGACGGGTATTTTTCTTCCACGAATTTTTTGAAGGCAAGTGTTGAAGCAGATGTCGGTGAGCTGCCCTTAATCTTAATCTTTTCAATCTCAGGCAACACCGCCATATAACACATTAGCGCACATTTGTTTATCACACCGGGCCCCAATATTGAAAGCACCTTTGAGTCCTTATTTGCCAGATATGTCGCTGCCATGGCAGGCATAGCCCCGGTTCTCATAGCGCTTAAAAGGTTGGCGGACATATAAGCCACCGGCGCTCCTGTGTCCACATCGTTTAAAGTAGCCATAAGTATGGATCTCGGCAGACCTTTTTTAATATTGTCATGGTTCGAGCCGTACCACTTCTGTCCCGCCATATGGAATCTTCCGCCAAGATAAGCGGGCATTGCATTGAACCTTCTGTCCGGACCGTTATCAAGGGGGAAGCCTTCGATATCCTTGGCCTTGGGAAAATTCATCTGAAGTCCATGTTCATCATTTTGGGGACCGCCGAGGAGGAAATCACCTTTCCCGAAAAGGCTCATCACATCCCTCATAGCTTCGACGCAGCCTTTTGCATCCAGTACTCCTGCACCTATCATGTCTTTTTCACTGAGATATAAAAAATCAATAGACATATCCGGTTCCTCCACATCATTCTTTAAGCTTAGTCCACATCTCGCTGTAGATATCAAGAACATCGCTGTCTAAGTTCTGTACGTAGCTTCCCTTTGCTATAGCCTCTGCGGGAGGGTTCTTTGCAAGGTTTTCGCTGTAGCTTTCTCCCATCTTTTCTATCGCATCAACGTTTGCACAAAGGTAGGGGAACTCTTCAAGGATCATAGCCATGTTATCAGGATCCATTACAAAGTTGATCCACATCAAAGCGTTTTCATAGTTGGGTGAATCCTTGGTCACAACCCAGTTATCCAGGAAAAGGTAAGGACCTTCTTCGGGATAAACCACTTCGATAGAGGGTACTTCCTCCATAGCCATCGCTACCTCCGCGCTCCAGATCATGCCCGCGTCACAGTCGCCGGAGATAAGAGCGCTCTTGGGAGAATCCGAATCGTAGAGTACAACGTTTTTCTTTAATTCCATAAGCTTATCCGAGATTTCTGCAAGCTTTTCGGGATCGGTTTCATTGAGGTCATATCCTATTGCCTTTGCAGTCATTCCGATAACCGCACGGAAGTCGTCCAGAACAACCAGCTTTCCCTCAAGAGCGGGATCAAAAAGATCCGCGTAGCTTTTGATCTCTATATCAACCTTATCTGTGTTTACGGCAATGGCTCCCGCACCACCCATATACGGAACAGAGTACACGTTACCGGGATCGTATGAAGGGTTCTTGTAACTTTCTCCGATATGTGAAAAGTTTGGAAGCTTCTCAAAATCCAGGGGCTTTAGCATATCCTGAGCGATGAGCTGAGCTACCATATAATCGCTGGGGTTAAGCACATCGTACGCCCCCGCAGTCTCCGATTTAACCTTAGCCAGCATATCTTCGTTTGAGGAATATGTTGAAACATTTACCTTTATCCCCGTTTCCTTTTCAAACTTATCTACCACCGAATCCGGAAGGTACTCTGTCCAGACAAAGAGGTTTAATTCTCCCTTATCCCCCGAGCCACCGGATGTCTTTCCGCCGCATCCCGTAACTGCTGCGGCAACAAGTGACAATGAAATCAAAGCTGCTAGAATTTTTCTTTTCATAATCGTGTCCTCCTCTGAAATCTTTTTCAGATCTTTTTATGCTTACCGGAAAGCAGTCCGCTCTGAGTCAGAAAAACAAGTCCTACGGTACCTATAAGGACCAGCGTTGACAGAGCGTTTACATCCGGCGAAACACCGCTTTTTATACTCTCCATTACTTTGAGAGGATAGGTCTTGGTCTGACCGTTTACGAAATAACTGATGATCACATCATCGATTGAAAGCGTAAATGCCAGAAGCGCGCCTCCCGCGATTCCGGGAGCAAGAGTCGGGAGAGTAATCTCAAAAAATGTGACTATCCTGTTTGCTCCGAGATCCATACTTGCTTCCTCTATGGATTTGTCATATCCCGAAAGTCTTGCGCGCACATTGAATATCACATACGGAACGCTGAAGCTTACATGCGAAAGGATAAGCGTAAGCATTCCTCTTGGTATCTTCACGTTGGAAAAAATAGTCAAAAGGGCAATACCGATTACTATCTCCGGTATAACAACAGGTATGTATAAAAGTCCGTTTATTATTCCTTTTCCCCTAAATTTGTATCTGTATATTCCCACCGCTCCCAGCGTTCCGATTATGGTTGCAAGGACCGTGCTCGAAACTGCGATGATCATCGTGTTTCCAAAGGACGAAAGAAGCGATGTGTTATCCCAGAGTTTAAGGTACCAGTCCAGTGTAAATCCTTTCCAGCTAAGATAAGGCTTTGAAGTAGTTGCGTTAAACGAGTTAGAAACCACCACAAAGATCGGTATAAAAAGGAACAGATAAACCGCCGAGCAAAATCCGATACCAAGCCCTTTATTTCTTTTTTCTTTTGATGTTTTCTTCATAGGCTATACCCCCAGGCTATCCATATCTCCACCAAGCTTCTGATACAGCTTCACAAGTAACAGCGTCACCAGAATAAGTATTATGGAAAGCGCCGCTCCCAGCGGCCAGTTGTTTGCACTCTTAAACTGTCTTTCGATAAGGTTTCCTATCATATCCGTATTTCCGCCACCCAGTATATTCGAAACAAAGAAGTAACCGAGGCATGGAATAAATACCATAATGCATCCCGAAAAGATGCCGCTTGCAGTGAGAGGAATGATCACCTCAAACAGGGTTCTTAGCGGCTTCGCGCCAAGATCGCTTGATGCTTCAAGTAAGCTGCTGTCCAGCTTTTCTATCGCGGTATAAAGTGGAAGGACCATAAAAGGGATAAAGCAATATACCATACCAAGAACCGTAGTACCCGTCTTGTAAAGGAAGTCAACCGGCTCGTCTACTATATGCAGCATCATCAAAAACTTGTTGAGCCATCCGCTGCTTCCCAAAAAAGCCCTCCATCCGTAAATCCTTATAAGCGAATTGGTCCAAAAGGGGATGATGACAAGCATGTACAGAAGCTTTTTCCATTTAGTTTTGTTTCTTGCTATCAAGTATGCGAAGGGATATCCTACAAGAACACATATAACCGTTGTCACGAAAGCTATCAAAAGTGACTGTCCGTATATCCTTAGATAATCAACTGAAAATAACTTCGTGTAATTGACGGCAGTGAATTTATATACCACATTGTAGAATTCATCCGTACTGCAAAAACTCATAACCGCCACAAGGATAAGAGGTGCAACCACTAAGCAAAGAAGAAGTACAGCCACCGGTCCTACCGTTACAAGCGCGGGAACTGTATTCGATCTGAACTCGTGTTTTGAAGTTTTTTCAGCCATAAGCGCTCCTTACTGCGCCGGATTCTTATGCAAGCCCTATTTCATCCAGCGCTTTAAAAATCTTGTAACTGTCATTGTGGATCAGCACACCGTCTTTAGGCTCCCAATAGGGATAGATGATACTTCCTACCTCGGGAAGTTCCTGACCCGCAAGTCTTTCTATCCTTAGTTCATTTCCGTTTGGAAGTGAAACTATGCATTTAAGAACCGAGCCTACGTAGATGTATCCTTTTACTATGGCAATAAGTTCAAAGCCTTCATGGGGCTTTTTATCAAATCTCATCTTCTCGGGTCTTACCGAAACTGTAGCGTATTCAAGAATAGAAAAACTCTCGTCGCATCCTACCTTTACAGCTCCGTTCTCAAGCGTTACCGTTGCAACCCCATCCTTCATACTGGTAATGCAGCCATCGTATATGTTCGTTTCTCCTATAAAGGTTGCAACAAACCTGGTCGCCGGATGTTCATATATATCCGTTGGACTTGCGAGCTGATCTACCACACCATCATGCATGATTGCGATTCTGTCGCTCATAGTAAGAGCTTCTTCCTGATCGTGAGTTACATATATAAATGTAATGTTTAGCTTTTTCTGAAGTCTTTTCAGTTCCAGCTGCATCTGCTTTCTGAGCTTTAAATCGAGAGCTCCGAGGGGCTCATCCAAAAGAAGTACTCTGGGTCTGTTTATAAGCGCCCTGGCAATGGCAACTCTTTGTTTCTGACCTCCGGAGAGCTGTGCGGGATACCTTTTTTCGAAGCCTGTCAGCTGAACCATCTCCATCATCTCCAACACACGCTCTTTTATCTCTGCCTTCGGCACTTTTTTCATCTTTAGCCCGTATGCAATATTGTCAAAAATGGTTTTGTGGGGAAATAATGCATATGTCTGGAAAACCGTATTGACATTTCTTTCGAAGGGCTCTTTCTCTTCTATTGATTCCCCTTCAACTTTAATTGTTCCCGTTGTCGGTTCCTCGAAGCCGGCTATCATTCGTAAGGTTGTTGTCTTTCCGCATCCGGATGATCCCAGCAAGGTTAAAAACTCTCCCTCGTCAACTGCGATATTCAGATCTTTTACAACGTGGTTTGTACCGTATAATTTGTTTACGCCCGATATCTCAACTATTGTTCCCATAAGGTCCCTCCGATCAGAGTGCTTTTACTCCTCTTTCACCTGTACGAATCCTGATGGCATCATCGATGCCTCTCACGAAGATCTTTCCGTCTCCCACATGGTCCGTAGCACAAACCTCTCTAATACTCATGATCACTGTCTCAACGTCCTTATCATCTACGACCACTTCCACTTTGATCTTGGGAAGCAGATTGATCTTTGTCTTCAATCCCTTGATCTCGTTGACTACTCCCTCAGAGGAACCCTTCTGTGTACCGCATCCCATTGCAGTCGATAAAGTCATTCCGCCGCAATGAACACTGTCTAAAACTTCCTTCACGTCTTCTAACTTTTCCGGTCTGATTATGATGATCAACTCTTTCATACCCGATTCCTCCTTAAAAAAAACAAGGGAACTGCGTGTACAGCTCCCTTGCCGGTCATTTACGTGTTTTGCTTTGTTACGTGTAAATATAAGGCATCGATAAACTCTTTTCAACTAATCAAATTGACCATTTTTATACCACTAATTAAGTATTTTTACTCCTTTTCCTTAATCATTTTAAAAAGACCAACCCTATTGTTAATACCTAATTTTCGGTAGAGATTTAAAATATGTTTCTTTAAAGTATTCTCAGTAATAACCAAAGCTTCACATATTCTTACATTATCTCTTCCCTCCATAAGAAGCCGGAGTATGGTTTCTTCCCGCCTTGTCAGATTATACTCCTGTACTGCTGCCGAAACCGTCAGCTTTTCACTGACAAGGTCCCCGCTCTTTTTCTGCTGATAAAGCCTATAGGCAAGATGATCCTTTAGAAGGTCGAGGATAAAAATATCATCATAAACAAAATCATCCTTGCCAATGGTTCTATAAAAAGTAACCACACCTACAAATTCTTTTTCTCTTGCAAGGACCATCTGCAGCGAATAGTGCCATTTGTTTATCTTGTATACCTTTTTGTAGTAATCCGTCTCTACTCGCTTTGAATCCGATATGATATCTGTCTCTCTGTAAATAAGCGTTTTTCCGCTATACAGGATGCCCCTGCTGTAGTCAAGCTCATCGTAGGCGATCGACATATCTTCCTCGCAGTTAAAAAGGATCGGCGATACCAGTTTCTTTTCTCCGTCCGGTGAAGCCAGGTGAAAATCCGCGCTGTCGTAATCGATCAGCATCCGCATCTGTTCAAGGAACTGCTCCCTCATCTCATCTATATTTCCCGTTGTATAAATCTTATAAATAATACTGTTCAGTAATATCCAGTCATTTGTCTCCAAAGTCCTCATTGGCAGTTCCTCCGGTAATCTCTAATTGAAAAAAGGCAAGGGCTCCATTTTGGCGCCTTTGCCTTTTACAAGACCATAATACTACAACAATACGGCATTTTCCAGTTTTTATAAAAATTGTGCTATACTTGATGAGAAGGTTTTATTTTTTTAAGGAGGGTTTTTATGGATAACAATGTTACAGATGTAGAAAAGACTGTTTCCGAGGGTGAAAATACCTCTCCCGCGCCGGAAAAGAAAAGCTCTGCCAATGAAAAATCGACGCAGGAGCTTCTCGCCGAGATCCTGAAATATCAAAAGAGAAGCTCGAGAGTTACAAGAGTTGCGGCCTTCGCCGTCATCTTTATCGTAGCTGTCTTTGCCGCCACCTTTATCTTGCTGATTCCTAAGGCTGTCGGCTTTATGGACCATGCAAGAAACAGCCTTACCGAAGTAGATAAGATCATCGCGGAAACCGATACGATCGTTGCCGATCTAAACAGCATTACCGAAGAGGTCAGCGGCCTCGTATCCCAGGCTAATGTCCTTATCGACAATTCAAACAGTATGGTGGAGGACAACACCGAAGCCGTTACCGAGACTATCAATAAGCTCAACAATATGGACTTCGAGACTCTTAACAAAGCCATCAAAGACCTGAGCGACGTAGTAGAACCTATGGCCAACTTCTTCAACCGCTTCCACTAATTTTTGACACAGGGGGACGGGGTTGGGGGTTCATAGTCTGACTATTTTTTGATTATTCTGACTATGACACCCCAACCCCGTCCCCCTGTGTCATTTTACGCGAAAGGTTTTGGGGCCGAATTTATAGACAAGGCTTTGAGATACGATAAGGTATACAGTCAAAAGGATCAGTCCGACCACGGTAAGTATAAGCGCATTAACCGGGATAAACACAAGTACAAAGAGTATTGTTCCGACTATGAATGACAACAAACCGTACAGCTTTGATTTTACAAGATAATCGCTGTTGTAAGGCTGCAGTATATAGTACAGTGCAAGGTGTCTTACGGAGGACAAAACCGAGAATACAAAGATTTGGGCCGCGGTGAAAAGATACTGCAGCGGGTAATCCTCTCCTCCGGTAAAAGCAAGTGTGAATACGGAAAACCCCGCGAGTATTACGGGCGGAACGATATTGTATCTGACAATCGCTCCCATCCTTATCCGAAACATTTTAAGAAGGGCCTTCGGAGTCTTGTAGAAACCGTACATCAAAAATGCCGAGTCGCAATTTGCATACATGGCACGGCATATGCTCGCTCCGATATTTACCAAAAAGACTGTAAGCGGGAATACGCCGGGGTGCCTTGCCACAACGTATCTGACAACTGAATCTCCGGTAACTCCATGCCTTACGACTTCGTAATAAAGGAGAAGCCCGGCTAAAGCAGTAATCAAAAGCACCGCCACTATTGAAACTACGAGCCTTCCGGCAAAGGCGTTTGCGTGACGTTTAAAAAATAGTTCATTAAGATACTTGAATCCTTTTGCGCCGGTTCTTATTTCTTCAGCCTTACCGATCTTTACTTCTTTCTTTTTCGCCTTTTTTGTTTTTATCTGTATCCGTTCATTCTTTTCCTGTTCAGCAAAAAGCGCCGTTCGGTAGATTCCGCCGGAAAAAGCATTTATGATTAGAAAGCCCGGGACACTTAGAGCTGCGGCAACAAGGTGCGCTATCTCTACAGGCAAGCTGTATCCGTTATATACAATATAGATTGAAGCAGCTATCCCCGCTATTCCCAGGACTATCATAAGTATTGCGCTTAATGTCTCGTTACCACCAACGGTTACCGATCTGCCCTTTTTAGACTTCTTTCCAATAGTTACACGCGCGGAATAAACAAGCATCCTGTATGCTACGACCCCGGCTTTTACTCCTATACCGGATAAGGGTATAAGGAGCGCGAGGTACCATTTTACTCCCGCAAGGAGTGCGGTAGGTATGCCGAAGAGGATGTATCCTAAAAGCAGCGCGAAAATCTTATACAAAAGCCTTGCTTTTATATACTCCTTTGCATCCATCCCCATGATAAAAACCGTATACTTTGTCTCTGTTGTAATATTGAAAATGTTGTAAAAAACAGAACTGACAATAAGCATCCAGATAAAACCTGTAAGAAAGATTGTCCCCTTAAAGTCCGGATATCCCTGGCCTATCATCTGCGTTGCAACGAACAAAGCTCCGAACCAAAGTACCGGCTTCCAAAAGGCTTTGACAATCTCAATATTTACAGACAAAATAAGAGCAAGGATCTTAAGCACCCTGATACCGTATATTTTCTCGCTGATATGCTTTCCGATAAGAGGGAGATGCCTTATAGCGTCCAATATGCTGTTTATATTGATCGTGTTCTCAACGCTAAGGATTGTTCCCAGCGTTTTAAGTTTCTTCTGCATCCTTAAGCGCCTCAATGATTTTTATCTTAAACTCTTCACTTCCAAGATCGGCCTTGTCCACAGGCTCCAGCTTTCCGCCATTTAAAAGGACTATCTCATCGCAAAGATCTAGCGCAATATCAAGAATATGAGTGGAGAAGATTAAAACTCTGCCCTCTTTCTGGCTCCTTAAGATGTCCTTCATTTCCTCCGCAACAACGACGTCAAGAGAAGTAAGGGGCTCGTCCAAAAGCATCAGCTTGGAGCCCCCAATGATATTTATAAGCATCTGCATCTTGTTCTTTGTTCCGTGAGAATAATCCTTCATAAGCCGATCCCTGGTATCTAAGGGAATCTTCACAAGATCCATGTATTCTTCTATAGGTTTAGGATTTTTAATTACGTCTGAATGAATATCTAAGAAAAACCGCAGAAATTCCCGGCCCGTCAAAAAGTCCGGCACAGTCGGCACGGAGAGAACATATCCGATATCCGTTGGTTCTACCGGCTTTATCTCCTCCCCATCTTTAAAGCAAAAGCTTCCACTGTCAAAATCTATATCCCGATTAAGGCAGTTAAAAAGCGTAGTCTTTCCGGCTCCGTTTCGGCCCAGGAGCCCGTAAATCTTCCCCTCTTCAAAGGTATAATCCACATCCGTCAAGACCTTATGCTTCCCGTAACTTTTCGATAAATGCGATATCTGAAACTCCATACTTCCTCCAAATTTTGAACCAGGGGCCCCGTCTACCTGTGTCATTTTTTTGACCCCCGGGGACGGAGTTAGGGTGTCAAAAATCTTTAGTCAGGTTTTGCACCCACTTGTATTTGCGCAGTCTTATCATCACCCAGGGTATCTTGCCTACTTCGTCAAGGCAGGTGCAGGCATAGACCAGCAGCACATTCCAATGAAAGACAAAGGCTCCGAGGACAGCCAGCGGGATCGCGATTCCCCACATACAGATAGCAAGACTGTACATATCAAAGATCGTATCTCCTCCGCCGTCCAGGATTCCGTTGATACACACAGTATTTACGCATCTTCCGATCATATAGATCGACATGATGATCATCATTCCAAGAAGATAGCTTTGTGCCTTCTCGGTCAGTATTACAAATCTAAGAAGAAGCGGCGTAACCGCAAGCACCAAAGCTGTCGAAGCAAATCCTATTACATAGGAAATATTTTTAAGCTTAATACCATAGGCCTTTCCCTTATCAAGCTTTCCGGCTCCAAGCTCGTTGCCAACCATAATACCTGCCGCTGTTCCCACACCGTTACAAGCGCAGCAAACAAGGTCTCTGACCACCGCCGCAACAGAATTTGCCGCAGCGGCATCCACACCGAGATGCCCCATGATCGCGGTATATGACGTAAAACCGACGCCCCAAAGGAAAGCTCCTCCGATAAGTGGAAGCAATTGCTTTACAAAATCCTTTATAAGACCGTTTCCCACCTTGAAAAAGCTCTTTATATCGGGCCGGACGAAGCTTTTTCCCGCCGAAACAATAATGCACAAAGACAGCTCGATCACTCTTGCGACGGTTGTAGCAAGAGCTGCTCCGGATGCCTCCATTTTAGGCGCTCCGAGAAGACCAAAAATGAGGATTGCATTTAGGACTATATTGCTGACTACAGCGCTGGCACTGATAAAGGCCCCGGGAGTAACGTGCTCCGTGACCTTCATTATCGCAAGATAGCACTGGGAAATACCCGTTATAAGGTATGACCATCCCGCTATTTTCAGATATCTGTTGCCGATCTCAACCAGTACCGGATCATGTGCAAAAATATGCATCATCGCCCCCGGCGCCAGTTCACAAAGCAAGAAGAAAACAAGAGAAACCGCGCCGACTATCATCAGCATCAGATTAAAGAGCCTGCGAAGCGTGGGCCTATCTCCCTTTCCCCAATATTGCGCTCCCAAAATAGACCCGGCGGCAGTGACCGAGGATATGATCATATTTTGTACAAACTGTATCTGCGTCGCCAAAGAGACCGCGGTCATCTGCTCCTGCGCCACGCGCCCCAGCATCAGTGCATCTCCCGCCGCCACTAAAGCCAGCATCAGGCTCTGGATCATAATCGGGATCGACAGCTGCCAAAGCTTTTTATAGAATTCTTTTTTATCAAAATATATGTCTGATTTGTTCATAGGTGATATTATATCATTTTCTCCATAATCCGTTTCATTCGCTCATCAGCGACGTGCCAGACAGGAGCCAGCGGCCAGGGGAGGCCCAATATATAATCCCTATCGCGAGTATCAAGGACCCGAATCTTATCCTCAAAGGCCTTTCTGTCCTTGTAAAGCTCCTTTCCAAACTCGCATTTAATGTATTTGCTGTCCGTAGCAGGGGCGCTCTTAGTTACCCTCCTGAAGCTGGTCTTTCCGAAGGAATTTTGCTCCTTTATGTACTCTGAGCTTATAACCGTCTCTCCCTCTTCGGGAGGAGAAAGCCGTACTACTCCCTTTTCTATTAAATGTTTCCATACTAATTCCGACACCTTGGAAATAGGTGCCGGGAAATCCAATCGTTCTTTAATTTCCTTTACTGTAAAGCCCTTGTCGGCAAGATGCCTTACAGCGCCTCCGATGGCAAAATCGTTAGTAAAATCCGCCAGGGCTTTGTTAAAATAGTTTTCGCTCATTTTATTTCAAATATTTGGATGCGACAGATTGCCGGGCATTTTAGCTACCTCTAATCTATTTTAGAATCAATCTGATGTCAATGACAAATTATATAAAGCGATCTTACTGTGGTATAATGTTAGGAAAAGAAAACGAAGCAACTTATCAAGAGGATATTTAATATGAAATCAAATGAAAAAACCAATGTTTGCAGAGTACTGGATTCAAAAAAAATCTCTTACAAGGTACATACCTACGAACCGAATTCAACTCTTACCGGAGAGCAGATAGCCGGGATATTAAATGAAGATGTCAGAGGCGTCTTTAAAACATTAGTTACTCAGGGAAAATCCGGCGCATATTATGTATTTGTAGTTCCTGTAGCGCAGGAGCTTGACCTTAAAAAAGCCGCAAAAGCAGCCGGAGAAAAGTCTATCGATATGATAAAACAAAAAGAACTGCTTCCCCTGACCGGATACATCCATGGCGGATGTTCTCCTATCGGAATGAAAAAGCAGTTCAAAACCTTTATACATGAGTCGGCCTCTGATCTGGAAAAAATCTACGTCAGCGCCGGCAGAGTAGGCGCCCAGATTGAGGTTTCCCCCTCAGACCTTATTTCGGTAACCCGAAGCACCTTTGCGGATATTATTTAAGTTCTCATTAAAAAGTGGTTTTGATCCACTCGGGTACTTCGTTTATCTGTTCAAAGTACATAGCGACAATCTCTTCATCATCTACATCGCATCCATAATCGTAAAAGACTATGAGATTACCCGATAAATAGAAGCAATCATAAACTCTGTGCACTATTCCGTCGATCTCGCCTTCTCTCGAGATACTTATAAAATTATCCTCCGGTGTCCATCCGTTATCTTTTTGCTTTAAAGCATATTCGTCAAATACCCTTTTTGCTTCTTCCGCAGATTCAAAAAGATAATAATCGAGATAATTATAATTCGATTCATAACTTTCACGATTTCTATACAATGTAAAACTTGTTTCTATTCCGCCCTCAAAGGAATCTCCTTCGTAACCAACGGTTTCCGTTTTGAAGAATCCTTTGATTTCTTCATCTGTCCATATTTTCGTTGTTTGCTTCTTGGCGCATCCGGAGAAAGTCCCGATGATCAGTGCAATAATAGCTGCCATTATCGCCATTCTTTTAGCTTTTTTCATGCTAATAAACCCCTCTTGATTGAATATAATTACACACTGCTTGCAACATTATTTCTTATAATATCCCAACTTGCACATCTTTGGTAATTCTCACTTGGAAATGCACAATCCCTGTTCCACGGTCTGTCGAAAACCATAACCTTTAGATTCGGTAAATGATCAAAAAACTTAAATGCTTTCGGTGAATCTTCAACAGCGTAATCAAAATGCATCTTGTAATAGTCTTCGAGTTCCAGACTGAAATCACTGTTTTTGGCAAAGGAATCTCTACCGTATTTATTTAAACAATACAGTTTCACATTTTTTAACCCATGGTTATCAAGCCATATTCGTGACGGCTCAAAAGAGCTGAAGGGGCGCCCCGTTATTATTGACACCTCGTGTCCTTTGCTAATCCAGTCATTAATTGTTTTAGATGCTCCCGGGGTCTCCTCGTACGACAGCAGCACCTCCGGTTCATGCCCTTTTTTCATGAACTGCTCAAACTGCTTTTCATCTAACTCAAAGGTTTTGTCGAGATCAAAGAATTTTATCTTCTCGTATGGAACATGCTTTCCGAACATTTCTGCGGCCAGCTTTGAAAAAGCTCTGGCCGTTTCGCATATACAATCATCAAAATCTACATATATCCTCATTTTTAGATTTCCCCTAATGCTTTTTCTTGACAAGTATGGCGAGAAAAATGCTGTCAATTCCACGTTCATTTACAGCAGATCCGTCTCCTCTCGCACTATATCTATGGTATTCTTAACCAGTTTAAGAGATTTTTCATAGCTGTCACGAAATGTGTCAATATCGTTAATATCAGTTTTTCCGTTTATTGCCCTGAACCTTATATCAAGCGTAGGTATTCCGATATTCAGCTTATTACCGACGTATCGGATGTGGGGAGTATATCTGTTTTCCTCATATAATCTGCGAAGCAGCTTTTCATAACGGGAAGCAAACTTTTTTCCAAATTCCGGATCATCTGCCCATATGGTGTACTGATCCGACAGATCCCCTTGCAAAGGGTTTACATCACCGCCCATTTTCTTCTTAAAGCAAAGTAGAAAATCAGATTCAGCTTTTTCCTTTGTCTCAAGCGAAATGAAAACTCCATCAAAAGCATCGTATTTTTCTGTATCCGTGATATTATCGACTGATAGATCGCTTTTCCTTTTATCTCCGATGAGGGTCACATTCGCCGCTGAGAAGTGTACACCGCCGCTGTAACCTTCGTAATTTCCACTTATCTTTGCTTCATCCCATTCTTTTTCAGTCGGGGTGTTCTTCAAAAGAAATTCCTTGTCGATGACCCAGCCCGGAGTAGAAAGGTTTTCACCAAAGTATTCAATATCGGTCTTAGCTTTAAAATCCTTCATGAACCTGTCAACAATACTGTTCTTGTCAAAGTAAAAGTATACCGCGCTTACTCCTAAAAAAATCAATCCGGCTATGATGACAACAAAACCTATGGTCATATTATAAAATGATAGATGCAGAAGAATCATTGTTATGATCCCACCGATTATCAAAGCAAGGCTGATAACCATTGTCACGATTTTTTTTGTACGGTTTTTCTTTAGTTCCTGTTTAAATTCCTGCTTAAATTCCTCATCCTTAAGTATTGAATCCATCGTAACCTCCTGTATTATTACCTTATTGGGACAAGACACTTCCCGATCCGTCCTTCATATTATAACCTACCTAAGATTCTATTGTAACCATTTTTGAATATACAAAAACCATATCTCCATCTACCAAAATAATATCCCTATACATATTGGGATTAAGCAACTTTATCACCTCAGCCTGTGATATATAAAAACTAATCCCCGGAGCATCGCAACTCATAAGATTTACCCCGGCATCCTCAACATCTTTATGCTTGATCAGATATAAAATGTTCTCTATACAACTATACTCTCTGTAGTCTCTCAATTCCGGATCATGACCATAATTCTTAATAGGATTATCTTCATCATAATCATATGTCGGAATGATAAGGTCGTTGTTCTCAATCCTCAATTCATCAAATGCATAGCCGTAATCATATACAGAAAAAAATATGCCCCGTCCAACAATAAAACTCTCAAGATAAGGAGTTCCATTATTGATATGGATATACTGTTGAATTTGAAGTTCGTTCTTGTCAAGGACATCAGCGTCTATCAATTCGGAGAGCTTGACTCTGCTTTGATTTATACTATCTATCAAATTCCTCTTTGAAATCAATTTTTTTTCATTATTGATTTCCTTAACATAGTCAACCTCTTCAATATACTCGTTAACACTCTGATAACCGGCCATCCTTGCTTCACTCTCAAGCATTTTCCCGGCTACCATAAACTTGAGCGGATAGATGCTCTTTATAGCTTCTGTGTTATTTCGCAAAGTCTCAACACGTGTTATCTCTATATGCTTAAGCTTTTTCATAGCGTCTATGTCAGACGTTAAGGTAGTATTAAAATCGCTTTCCAAAACCAAAGCCGGTAAATCTTTAATATGTTTAACTATTTCAGAATGTTCACTTTGTAACTGGTCAATGCTTTTATATCCAAGCGCTTTCCTGACATCCTTTGCTAATAAGTATACCTTGTCTTTAATCACTATTCTGGTTCTAAACAGACTGATTCTATTCATGAAATCTCCCCGATTTCTTAGCAAGTTGCTTATCTTCCTTTTGTACTCTTCTTTCCAGTTTTTTGATATCCTCAGAGGGTGGAAGATTCTCCGGTTTGATCCCCCTCTGTCCAAGCATCTCTCTTACTGAACTGTTGTTGTCAACATGTTCAACCGTTATAGCAAACTCCCCTTGTAAATCCTTTTCTTCAACATTGTAATTTGTCATCTCTGTTGCAAGGTTTTTTGCTGCAATTGTAAGTGTCGGCAAAAAATCCGCCAACGGTCTTGAGTCCTTGACACCAAGACGTTCCTTCATCTCCTTTGTAGTAAATCCGCCGAACAAGACCTGATCACCTTTTGAGCGTATTCTTGCGAATCCGGCATCGTCAACGCCACGCTCATAGATATTCTGAGATAATCGCTTTTCCGACTCCCTAAGCTTGCCACGTGCTTCTGTTCTTTCTATATATGCAATTCGTTCTTCAATGAGTTCCTGCTTTCTTGTTTGCACCGCAAAGTAACTCTGCGCGAACGCAATCTGCTCCTTTCGAGGATCTCCATTCTCAGCAATGAGATAACAGGCATAACGAGTGAGCATATAATCATCCAGTTCCCTTTGAGCCTTACTGCCTATTTCAACCATTTTGCTGACGTCAGCAAAATGGTCTGATACACATATTCCATTCTTATCACAGGATATTTTGGCTTTTTCTATGGTCTTCTCGAAATTTCTCCATTGAGCATATTCAAGCAGTTCCATCAACTCTCGTGCATACCAGAATTCAATGCCATTCTCTTCATGCCTGATATCATCAAATCTTTTCTTATACTGTATTATTGCTTTTTTCTCCAAGTCTTTCCCCTCCTGCTACTTCCAATCTCATAGTCCGTCACCTTCCTTGACAGTCACAGTCTAGATTAGTATAATGTTACCAATGGTAATATTATATTGTTACCATCGGTAATTGTCAAGGAGGGTTTTTGTGGACCATATGAACAACACTCTTATTCCTGAACGCCTCAAATCCGCAAGAGAAAGGCTTAACCTTACCAAAGCCGAAGCTGCGAGGAGGATTGGATTAACGGCTGCATCCTACGTCAGATATGAGGCCGGTGACCGTAATCCTTCTCCGCAGGTCTTAATATCAATAGCCGAAAGACTTGAAACATCATTAGCTTATTTAACAGGAGAAACTGATGATATTTCTCCTGATGTAGTAAGCATTTATAAAAATAGCAATCCTATATTATTTGAACTAATAAAGAATACGCAAAGTGCCGATGACACTACTTTACAGCATTTGCTTAGTTATTATCGTAAGTTAACGAAAAACGGCTAGTTCATCCGTATAGCTTAGAAATGGAGGCTTTGTGGAAGAAATATGTATTACCATGCTTCCCCTGTTGAAGGGATTAAACAATTAGAACCGAGGGTATCAGATCATCATATTCCGCTGGTTTATTTCTCAACGAAAAGAGAAAACACGCTCGTTTACCTTAGCAACGCTATACAGAAGTATTGCAAAGAAACAGGTTTCAATTACGATGGGATATGGAAAAAATGGGGACCATACGGTTTTACAAAAGATGAGGTAATAACCAATGGCAAGTATAGATATGACAGTTCCCTGCGAAGATGGATTCATTAATCTTCGCGTCGGAGCGATTATAATGAAGAATGACAAAATATTGATGGTAGGTAATGATCGCGCACCTTATCTATATTCTGTCGGTGGACGCATCAAGTTTGGAGAAACTTCTAAAGAGGCGGTGGTACGAGAAGTTTTTGAGGAAACCGGTGTCAAGATGGAGGTTGATCGATTAGGCTTTATCCATGAGAATTATTTTTATGGTGATGCCGAATCAAATCTTGGCAAACTAATTTATGAGGTTTCATATTTTTATTATATGAAAGTGCCGGATGATTTTGAGCCTGTTTGCATGAGTATGACGGAAGATGATCATGAGGAATTTCTACGTTGGATAGATGTGAATGATCCGATTAAGTATTATCCGGAGTTCTTCAGAGGCGAACTGTTACATCCGGTAGACGGAGTAAAGCATTTTGTAACCGACGAGAGAGTTAGCTAAAACAATAAATGAGAACAAATCATATTTCAAGATAATAGACTAAAAGACTTATCTCGTATATCGGAGATAGGGGAAGATGATTTCAGTATGATGATTGCGTTGGCTGCCGTTGGGTTTAAAAACGGCGATATAACATATAACAAAGAAAAGATAAAAACCGTGATTCGAGATCACGTAAACAAGCAAGTAGATCTTATCCTGTTCGGGGAGACATTTTTACAAGGCTTTGATTCATTATCATGGAACTATGACAGTGATAAGAGCATCGCAGTTAAAATGAACGATCCGGTTATCGATGAAATAAGGGAAACGGCGAAAGAATACTCCGTGGCTGTATCCTTTGGTTATATCGAAAAAACAGATACCAGTTTGTTCAGCAGCCAGCTGACTGTAGGCAAAGATGGGGAGATTCTTGATGATTTCCACAGGGTTTCAATTGGCTGGAAAGAACCGGTGGCAGATTCCCATTACAAAGAGGGAGACGGATTTCACACATTCATGTTTGAAGGTAAGAAATTCGCTGTCGGTTTATGCGGGGATCTCTGGGATGACGAGAATGTTGAACAGATGAAGAGACTTAACGCGGATGTGGTCCTCTGGCCGGTTTACACAGATTTCAATTACGAAGAATGGAATAAGACCATAAAACATGAGTATGCTGAGCAGGCGGCTCGCTTCGGTCATAGTGTGTTCTATGTGAATTCGGTATGCATGGACAGAGAAGGGTTTGAGATAGCCAGAGGAGGAGCGACTTATTTTCTGGATGGCAGGATCAAATACCAAACACCGGCGGGAGAAGAAAGTATACTCTATGTAAAGATGTGAACGTCAATGCTTTATGAATATCTGAACAACATGATTTGAATATCCCATAAGATCAGGTCTTTCAGCTGTTGCTTTCAAATACTGAATCCATTCATTATATGAGGCTTCGGACATTGTGTTTACAGACTCTCTTATAACCTGTGAAAGACCATCCTGTGCAAATCTTGGTCCCTTTGATACAGGCAAAGTCTCTAGTACTTTATCGGTAAGTTCATCAATTGCAGATATGGTATGCAGCTGTATAGATGATCCTGTATTTTCAGTAACCAGCGCAGTATCTCTCTCATATCCTATTTCATTTATTTCTTCCGCAGGGTTTTCACTCTGAAAAATATATTCTATAAGCGGAGCATCCTGAAGAACAAAAGAGACAAATATCGGAGCACCTTTCTTTGCCACACGCACAGCTTCTTTTATCGCAGCAACTCTCTCATTAACATTTTTAAGATGGTAAATTGGCCCAAGCTCCAAAACAAGATCATAAGTACCATCTGAAAAATCTCGCAAATCCAATGCATTGCCCTGACAAATATTTACATTTTTTCTATCCTGGAATAAATCTTTCATTCTTGAAACATTGTCGGGATGCAGGTCTATAGCATCAACATGGAATCCTTCATCTGCCAAAGCCTTAGTATATACGCCACATCCAGCACCTACGTCTATGACCTTTGCTCTAGGCTTTAGATATTTGTGAATATAATGCTTCGTTATTATGAATTCCGTTTCATTCGCTTTTGTGTAAAACAGTCGTTTCTCTTCAACAGCCCCTGCATACTGTCTCAGATAAAGCTCATATAATTCTGTTCCACTTAGTCCCATCCTCAATCCTCCTTTTTTGTAATTGCCATTTCAATAATATTATCTTTTCTCGTAATCTATCAATGTCATCTTATCATTTATAATATGCGCTTCACCGACTCGTACAAAGCCGCATTTTTCATATAAATGACAGTTACCCGGTTCCTGCAAAATTGTATCAAGCTTCCACACCTTAGCATCCGGATACAAGCAAAAAACCTTTTGAATTGCCACATACCCAATTCCCTGATTCCGGTATTTAGGCAGAATAAAAAGAGGGCTGATATATAAACAATCTTCTTCAGGGTCCGACAACTTTTTCCCCACATTGATGGCACCGACTCTTGCTCCATCCTTAACTATAAAATAGTATTTTCTATTCTTCTGCATCGCTCTTGCCTTCACCCTTTCTATCGGTTCAATTGCCGGTGACATATCATCATGATATTTTTCATACAGTGGCATAAAGCTCTGAATCTGCATATCATACAACTGCTCTATTTCATCTTCTCGGACTTCTTCAAGCTTCACCCTGTTCATCAGTTCAGATACACCAATTCCCTGTAAGTTGAATCTCTCCTTTATCATCAGCGCTACCAGATTCATTCTCTATACCTCCTTCTGCTATAAAAAAACCACTTACCTGCAAAGATAAGTGGTCAGCATATACTATAATCTAATTATTAAACCATTTTCTCATCTTAGCAATTCAGATATTTACATACACAATTAAGGCCATACACGTTCATAATGTGCATAGCATAAATTTCAGTATATGAATATTCGACTGCAAATCTATTCATGAGAAAACTCCTTTCAAAAATTATTGTGTTGATTTTACTCCTTCGACAAATACCTGTCAATCTATTTTATCTTTTATATCCGGTGCTGTCTTCATTGATATCACTTTATCTGCCTGTCCTGGCGGTATTCTTCCATATAACCCATGTTTATGTCTTTGATCTCACGTTTTCCGTCTATATAGTCCTGATAAACATCCCATGGAGATCCTCCACCGAGCCAGCATGATGAGCAGTTCTCGCATCCTCCGCCGCAATCAAGTGACGAACGGATTATCTCTTCTCTTTCTTCCCGGGTAGTATCTTTGATTAGAATGGATTTCATAAGCTTTACTCCGTTATCAGCCTTCAGCAGCCATTTCGGCATTTATCGTATCTTCGCTATCGGCCATGGCCTGCAGCGTCATGGTAAGCAGTTTATCAAGTTCCCAGCCAAGCTGCGCAGCTCCGCGTTCTATTACTTCTCTGGAGCATCCTGCCGCAAAGCCTTTGCTCTTATATTTCTTTTTAAGGGATTTGAGTTCCATGTCCTTTGTGCTCTTTGAGGGTCTCATTAGTGCAGCAGCCCAAATAAGTCCTGTAAGCTCGTCAGCTGCAAAGAGGACTTTTTCCATTTCGCGGGTAGGCTCAACATCTATGGTAGTACCATTTCCAACTGTTATTCCGTAGCCATGTGAGCAAACGGCATGGATGATGTCATCACTGACTCCGCCGTCTTTTAAAAGTTCCGGAGCTTTAAGGCAGTGTTCATCAGGGTAAAGCTCAAAGTCTATATCGTGCAAAAGCCCAACAGTTCCCCAGTAATCAGCCTCATCAGCATATCCAAGTTCTTTTGCATACCATTTCATGACAGCTTCGACTGTAAGAGCGTGCTGAATATGAAAAGGGTCTTTGTTGTATTTCTTTAGCAGTAAAAACGCATCATCTCTGGTAATCATTTCTAAGTCCTTTCCGGCGTAAATAACCTATTACATTTTATCACAAGCACTTTATGAAAAAAATAGTTATCAAACGTGAAATGCTCGAAAAAGTGCGTAAATTCAAGGATTAATATCATTAATTATGTTAAGCATTTTTCTTTGCGCTTCGCTGATATCGTCAACATTCCCCTGCACATTTTGCAAAGTTTCAGCAATAACACCAATCAATCTGTCTGATAGATTCTGCAATAAACGAATTCGTATTTCTTTGGATGTACCAGCCAAAGCTTGGAGGAATTCATCGTTTTCCATCTGCCTAAGCATCATCTGAATATGATAATCATCTGTATTAAGCAGCGAATCTAATACCCCTGTATCCTCTACTCCGGTATCCATGAGCGCTATTTTTTCTATTTGCTCATCTCTCGTTAATTGTGTCTTCTTCAGAATAAGCCCGGCATATTTTCTGCCTAGGAATGAACTGATAACGTCCTTCACAATCTCTTCGTTCTCTCCGGAAAAAATCAGTACAATCACCTCGCAAATCATGTTCGCTGTTCTTGAATCCTTTTCAGCTTCTGCATAACGTACAAGATACGGCTTGCAGTCCATAGGTGTTATCTGCTTGTAAAAGCCATCCAATAGGAAATAAACAGCAAATTTCAAAAAAGAATATATACTTTCCTCTTTCCCTTTCAACTGTTCCTCTACCGCCAGTAAACCGAAATTGCGAGCGGTTTTACAGCATTCAATCAATTCTAATGCTACATAATAGCGATTTGCTTCCCGCTCATTCTCAAACTGAATATCTGTTATTTTTCTCTTTTTCCGCCCTAATAACTCATCGACTGTAATCTGAAAATAGTCTGCAAGACTACAAAGAACATCCAAATCGGGAAGTGAAATATCTCTTTCCCATTTGGAAACTGCTCCTGCAGATACACCTACAATCCCGGCAAGTTCCTCTTGTGAAATACCATTGAGCTTACGATATGTACAAATAATTTGGCCTATTTTTTCCATAACAAAAGTCTCCTTCCTCCATTCTCAATATAAATATCTCACGAAGGAATAACCTTCACAATGGATTTGTCGTTTAGTTCAACTGAACCATCAGTACGGACTATTTGTTTACAACGATCCACTCATCATTTTGCGCCCCTGTTCATCCTTCCAAAGATACATATTTCCCGTTCGGATAAACGGTTGCATTCACCGCCCATGATCTTCTTAAGAACGAAGAAAGTATATTTGTCAGTTTCTAAAATCTTGTAGTCTCTTTCATCATCATAAGTATCCATCATGGCCCTATCAGAACCTCCCATCTGCCGTAACGCTTACCGTTTTCTCTGCGGATCAGTCCCTTCTCCTGCATTTCAACTGTTCTTCTTTTGATTGTCCTCTCAGATTTTCCCGTAAGCTCCGCTAGTCTCTTTTGAGTTGCTGAAGGCTCTGACTGCAACACTTTAATTATTGCCATTTCCTCTAAAGTCATCTTCATAGTGCCATTTTGGCATTTTGAGCTAGGCACTTTGGCACTTTGTTCCTTATAATCCACATGGATAAACCTGTTCTTTAGTTCATTCTGATACCCCAGCAGAAGATTTTCAAAAAATCGCTCCAAATATACTGTAGTAGCACTGATTCCCTTGCCCAGATCATTATAATTAGCTCTTGCAAGAGAGTTTCTAAAGTACCATGAGTTCTCGGCAAATATCTCATTATTAACCGAAAAGCCGAATGTCTTCAGATACTTAATGATGAACACCGCAGTAGATCTTGTATTGCCTTCACAAAACGGATGAATCTGCCATATACCGGAGGTAAACTTCGCTATATGCTTTACAGCATCACCGGCGGAAAGACCCTCATACGAAAATTCCTTTTCCTGTCTGAAATCATAATCCAAGGTGTCTCTTATACTGTCAGCCGAAGCATACAGAACCGTCTCGCCATTAAGAACCCATTCGCTTTTCGTAATGTTATAAGTCCTGTATTCTCCTGCATGAGGAAATATATCTTTGAACAGCCGCTTATGAATGGTCTTCCACTCTGCCGGTGAAAACTGAAATGTTCTTTCACCCAGCAGCTCAGTGATTCTGGCGGAAACAATATCAGCTTCCTTTGTTCCCTCTTCAATCTCATTTCGGGTCTGCCGTTCCTCATAATAAGACTGAATGCGCTTCTGCGCAGTCTTTATATCTATTCTGCCTTCAATATGCTCTTTGGCCGTTTCCAACAGATACTCGGAGGTTTTTAACCCGTCAACATCCTGAAGGCCGATAGCTGTCTTCCATGCGGTAGATTTTTCAGACTGCTCCGGTTCTCCTTGTTTTATATACTCTTCAAGATCCATCTGCCATTTGTCATTATCATTCCGTGGCATCTGCAGTCACCTCCGTTCTGTTCTTGATCCTGTGATAGTCTTCCATCTCGACATCAAGAGTGATTGTTCTTTCCCGGGTGTTGCTCACTCGCTGTAAAAGCGTAACGCATTCATCGTGACTCTCATTGGGTTGGAAAGAACGATTTGCCTTTATAGTGTCAAATTCCTTAGGTGTTCCCTTATAAAACGGAACTTTAAACTTTACACTATCTACCCAGAATTTTTGTCCATTTATCACATCCGGCTTTTCCAGCATATTGATTTTGTCTATAAATGAATTCAAAAACTTCTTAACTGCTTCATCAGATAATTCATCTATCCTATCCCACATGCTTGATATAGTTTTTTTCATTGCTTCAACCGAAGCTCTACGAGCGCCGTTGGTGTCTATGTTAACTTTTACTTCAGTTATCTGTGCATCAAGATCAGCAATATCAGATGAGAATCCACGTATCAATCCGTTATAATTTGAAAAGATATCATCATACAACGGATCCTCTGGATCCATCTCAGCTATTTTAGCAAGAAGTTTTGTTTTCTTTTCCTCAATCTTCTGCTTATTCTTAGTGAGTTTCTTCAGATCGTCCTGCAACTTGTTTATATCCAAACTTTCCGCAAGAAAATCCTTGGCTATGTATTCGCTTATATTTTCCCTATCAAATAGTTCTTTTACGATTCCGAGGACTTCTGCATTAATATCATCCTGCCTTACATATGTATTGAAAGTACACGGAATACTACCTACCGTTCTGCGATGCTTACATACGTAATACCATATATCATCGTAATGCTCTTCCTTACCCTTTTTCTTCTTACGGCAAACATTTCCGTACATAGAGGAACCGCAGACAGGGCATTTCAGAATCCCAGATAAAATATGAGAATGTTCCAAACTATGAGTTTTTTCTCTTTGATATCCGGTTTTTGTTCTTTTTTCATGAGCAGTTTCCCATACTTCCCTTGAGATTATTGCCTCATGCTTTCCTTCAAACAATTTATACTCTGCCTGTTTGACAACATGAAATTCGTTTCGGGTACCTTCAATTTTTTCGGTTTTTCTTCTTCCATATGGAAGGTATCCAGCATATATCGGATTATCTAAAACAGCCTTCACGAAGGAAGTACCGATTCTGTCGGTGTTAGCATTATTCCTAACCTTCTTTTTTAATCCCTTATTATTCAAACGTTTAGCTATCGTGTTGATTCCAACATTATTTTCAATATATGTATTAAAAATCTCACGAACTAACTCTGCCTCATCCTCTGCTATAAGTAGTTCACCGTTTTCAAGCTTATATCCATAAGGAGCAAAGCCACCATTCCATTTACCTTCGCTTGCTTTCTGCCATCTGCCGGCCATGGTCTGCGTCTTAATGTTTTCTCTTTCTGCCTCGGCTACAGCAGCATATACTGCTATCAACAGCTTACCTGCGGCTCCTGCAGAATCAATGCTATCTTCAACAGCTAAAAGACTTACACCATAATCCTCCAATAGTTGGAGCGAAGATAATGTATCTGCCGCGTTTCTTCCAAATCTGCTCAGTTTAAATACAAATACATAATCAGGAGTTTCTTTGTCAGGGTTCTGAATATCATCAAGCATTTCTTGAAATTTTGGTCTTCCTTTGATATTCTTTCCTGATTTTCCCTTGTCAGGATAAACATCAAGCACCTCGTAGCCTCTATGGGCTGCTTCAGCTCTTAACAGTTCCTCCTGCGCTTTCAAACTATATCCATCAACCTGTATAGCCGTAGAAACGCGGGTATATATATAACAGGTTTTTCTTTCCTTTTTCTGAATCAGGTTCTTTGCCATATTTCACCCATATCCACTAATCTAATAAATCATGATACTAAACAAAATATATAATCAACTATTACAATTATTCTTTACTACCATCTATTTCTTCTTGATATTTTTCTTTAATCCACTTACTGAGAAGCGCAGATGAAGTCATTTCATATTTGGTAGCAAGTTCTTTAAGCTTATTCTTATCATTGACGCTCAACGAAACAGACATTATAGTTCTCTCAACCGGCTCTATCTTTCTTTTCATATTCACATCTCTCCTGTAAATCAAGCGAAAGTTATTCTTATATAAAAATTATATAATTTTTATATATTCATTTCAATTATTATTTGCGAGAATATAAAAGTCTTTGGTAAGTGGTACTTATGAACCTGATATAAAGATGATAATTGGACTTTTTATGGACAAATCAAGGACATATCTGGGTACAATTTTTGAAAGTGGACTCTCTCTGGACATTTTATGGGTTAGATATGAGAAATTTCAGAAAAACTGGTCTCTATAAGTTCCAAAAATGGGTTAATTATAAATAATTGGTCTTTATTTGGAAATTATAGAGGCCATTTTTTTTATAATGGGAACGATTTTGAATCCGCTGATCCACTGTTCTATCGTTGCCGACAAGCTGCCACTATTACGAACAGGCAATATAAGATATGTCCGGATAGTTCCCAGATCACCCTAGATAGCATCTAGGATCATCCCCAACTGAATTGTATTCTTCTATAAAGTCTGCTATCAAAGCATACATGTCATCTGCCGTTACTTCTTTATCTGTAGATGTTTCAGATGCTTCCCCATTCCTATTATCAACCAACTCAACCGAGTCCACCGTATCATCCCCCAGAATTGTACATTCGATTCTTACATAGTAATCACCTTTATATGCATCTGTATTGCTGGTGACTCTCGCTTCATCATAAGTTTCAGCAACCTTAAACAGTTCTCTTCCTGTACCGGTTTTCCGAGAATCAGCATAAAGTCCATACTTTTTAGCAAGTTCTTTTATATTGCCAACCGTACCCGACTGCAAAAACTCAGCATAAAAGTCAGCCAAAGGATCTTCTGAAGTCATTTGTTCAGATTCAACTGTTTCTGTTACACTTCGTTCGGAATCTGCTACTTTATTATCAGTACTAGGATTTTCCGTATCTGCTGAAGCAACAGTTCCTTCGCTCGTAGATTGATTATTACTGTTATCACTTGGCTTGCCCGATAAAGCAATGATGAGATAGAAAATCCAAGCAACAGCTATAATCCCATACTTTAATACAGCGTTCATATGCTTCTTCCTCACCAGAAGAATTGTTAACGGAAGTGGAAATATAAATATCCATCCAAGTACCCATAACCAAGTTTTCTTCTTTGGTTTTTGCTGAACCGGAGCACCATACTGTTGTGCAGAAAATTGTCTAGCCTCTGACTGTGCTCTCTGTCTTCCTTTTTCAAACTGATATCCAGTCTCTTCGGCATTATCGTATTGAACGTGCTGCACCTCATCATCGAGATACAAATTATTGCCACAATAATTACAAGTAAGATTCTTTTTATCTGCATCAACTTGTATTGAAGCTCCACAATTAGGGCAAACCATATTAACTATCTTCATTTCCCGACCTCCAAACTATTCCAAGCAAGAAAATCCTCTCACGTAGAACCATTAATCATTATACGGTGTATCCTGAATTCCTTTTTCCTTAAGATTCTCAACAAAAGGATCGAGTAGTCTACGCCAATGAGCAGTAATCGTTTTGCTACCTCCAAGTAGCTTAACCAAAGTAGGACTTATTGCATAATACAAAGTAATGAATCTCCTTCCGAACCATGACTGCTCCAAAACATCATCACGGAAACGTCTTAAAACCCATAACTGTGGACAATCATAAGTCCCGTATACGCACGTGGCTACATAACAGCCACTCTTTTTTCTTTTCTTCTTAGGGTAAAGCATTTGATGAACAGCAGAATTCTTATTTCGCTTTTTCTGCATTTTTTTTGAATAATCTCCCATAGGGTTCGTGTGATACTTTGCCATTGTTATTCTCCTTTCAAAAAGCACTTACTTATCTTCATCTATCGTCTCGGCCTCATCCTTATTACTTTTGCTACCATTAAGTTCATCCATATATCCTGCTGTAAGTATACCTGCAGGAAGTGCAACTATTGCTATTCCAAAAATGGACGAAAACATGGTTATTATTTTCCCCGCCATTGAAGTTGCATAAATATCGCCATATCCGACTGTAGTCAAGGAAACTGTTGCCCAGTAAACGGCATCAAAAAAAGTAGGGAATGTTTCAGGTTCTATGCTGATAACAATTAAGGCAGATGCTAATATATAACCACAAGCCAGCCCGCATACGACTAATAATGATTGTTTCTGCTTCTTAAAAACATTCACTATCATAGTGATGCTCTTTGAATACCTGATAGCTTTAAACACCCTAAATACACGCAACGTTCTAAGAAGTCTAAAAACTTTTAGCACCCTTAAAGCGCCATTAACAGCAATCAAAGACGGAAGTATAGATAATAAATCTATAATTGCCATCGGCGTAAACGGGTATATTGCAAATGATTTGCTTCCTTTTTCCAACTTATAATCTGCTGTGATAAGTCTCAACATATAATCCACAACAAAGATTACTGTGGTCACAGTCTCTAATATACCAAGCCCCCCTGATGTGCTTTTCAAAGCAATCGGTACAAGACTCAAGACTATAACTATCATCATAGTCACATCGTACACTCTGCTTAATATATCATTTTCACCAGCAACCTCTATGATTTGAAAAATGCGTTTTCTCATGCTTTATCGGCTTCCTTTTTTAGTAATTCCTGAACCTTCTTCTTTCTCTCTAACAATTCATCTCTGTGTCGATTACTCTTAGGCACATTCAATAGTCCTGCATTTATAACGGATAATTCCTCTTCATACATACCGTACTTTCGTAAAAGTATTGCTGCTTCACGATATAGAGCAGGAGCATCAAACCGTTTTCCAATAGAAATATAAAACTTAACCAAAGCCTCCTTATCTCTTCCTGTAGCCTTTAAATCAAGTCCCTGAGACTCCTCGTCAAAACCATCACCCGCTGTTTTGATTCCACTGGCAATTTCACTTTTCTTCGATTCAAGGAAAGCCCTCACTTCGTCTCTTTGTTCAATACAATTGAATTTCTTATCCGTCTTTTTCTTATTTTCCTGTGGCATTGAATTTGCCATATCCACGCCAAATCTTTTTTTCTCTATATCTCCAACAACCTTACGCCAATTCTTAGCATTACCATCAGGAAATAACTTATTTATATCCCAAACGGTAAATGTTTCTCCAAATCTGCCATCTTCAGTCGTCAAATGCTTGTGTTTATGCATATACGGAACGTATCCGTTCTCTTCTAATTCAAGTTTTCCTAATTCAGTTAATTCATATTTCGGTATGTAATTAGGAATAACAAGCCTTTCCTCCGGTATACTATCAACAATACGATTTATTATATTTTCCTTCTTTCCATTGGTGGGAAGACCTTCATTCAAAAGTATTTGCTTCAGTTCTTCTACCTTCATTCCACCAAGATTACCGGTCTTAGGCGCCCAATGGATAAATCCTCTATCTTTCAAAGATTCTAAGGCGTGCCCCACATCTCGTATGCCATATTTAAACCACCATAGCCCCGGATATCCCCCATTCGGCTTAGGATACTTTCCGTATGAACAGTATTCAAGCAACATGATTTCAGCAACATATAAGCCCCTCGCTGAAGGAAATGTTGTTTTCTTTCGCTCGTCAAAGGTAATGACTCTGACTGCCATTTCAGATCCAGGATAAGAATAATAAGTATAATAGTTATCCGGTTGATAGTAAGGTCTCTCGTCTGGTGCTATTGATGCTGAATCCGCAAATGAATTAGGTGAATTACGCGCGTCTTTAAAACCGCTACCAGGTAGTTTAATCAATCCGTTTTTTGTGTTAAATAGATTAAATATGCCCATATCAGTCTCCATTCATCCAACAGCTGACAATACTATGTTACCAAAGTAATAGTCCCATAAACTGGACTGCAATCCAAATTACTTTTCTGTTCTGTCTTCATTATCAATAAACTCCATAATATCTCCAACATCACATTGAAGATACTTGCAGATTCTCATAAGAACATCTGTGCTAACAGTCCCACCTTTAGACATTTTCGTTATCGTAGCCCAACTAACGCCTGCATTACTTTGCAGATCTTTCTTCATCAGGTCTTTATCAATTAACAATTTCCATAGTTTCTTATAACTTACTACCATGTTATGCTCCTCAACTATTGAACTGAACACTTGGTTTCATCATAAATTGCGTAAAACCCCAAGTTTTATTATAGCATTCTATCAATCTCACCACAAGAGTTAAACTTCAATATCTCAGCAATTAACTTCAACACTAAATAGCCACGCTACATCAATGCATAGTCACAATATCAATTAGGTAGCTATCGCTACCCCCAATCTATCAATAGATAATTGGCGGGCTAACTACTTACCCATAACGCACTATTTTAACCGGAGGAAAAACTATGAATAGGAATGAATTCTTTGAAGCTGTGAAGACCGGCGTACTTGAGAACCTTAAGAAAACAGACAATACGCTGGAAGCTACAATTAGCAAGGTTACTAAGTTAAACAACATCGTATATACTGGACTATCCTTTAAGAGCCAGACTACCCGAGTAGCGCCTGTCGTCTACCTCGATGAATTCTTCGCGCGCTTCTCAGATGATGACCTTTCGCTTGATGATATCATTGATCGGGTATCTGAGATATACAAGACACATGCAGCAGACAGTCAGGATATCGATGTTGGCGGTATTACAGATTACAATGCAATCAAGGATAAGATTGCCCCCGCAATCTGCAATGCCGAGAGATGTAAGGATTATTTGAAAGATGCTCCTCACGAGCAATTCTGCGATCTTGCTATCTATTTCCGCGTCATTGTCGACATTCGTGATGGAGAAGGCTCTGTACTAGTGAGCAATCAGCTCATGAATTCATGGAACGTAGGCCTCGATGATATCAAGTCACAGGCTTGGAAGAATTTAAAACGTGATAATCCTCCATCATTCAAAACTATGTATGATGTACTGAAGGAATCAATACCCGCATTTGCAGATGTCGCTCTTCCTGAAGAGACCGACGATTCATGTAGCATGCATGTACTCACGAACCACTCCAAAACCGCGGGGGCCGTATATATGGCTGATACTTCTGTTCTCGAAGGCATAGCCGGAGAAATGGATTCGGATCTGATTATCCTTCCCTCCTCGCGGCACGAACTAATAATCTTACCAATTGCCATGGCCGAGACCCCCGACAAGCTGGCTGATCTGAAGTCTATGGTGACAGAAATCAACCACAACGGTACCGTTTCAGATGAAGATTTTCTCGGAGATTCGGTCTACGTATATCATCGCGAGGCTGGCACTGTGGAGATTGCAGCCTAATATGCATGAGCCAGGGCGTTTATGCGCCTTGGCTCTTTTTACATATGATATTTGAAAGGAGAATCCTCATGAATGATCGAACAGCGCCTTGGGATATACCCGAGGTTGATTTCTATTCTCCTGATTTTATCCCGCCTCAGGACAACAGTATAAACAAACACATACTTAATTCTCCCAAAAACATTTACAATTACCTGTCAGAACGTTGTTACGGGCAGGAAGAGTACAAAAAAGCCTTATCAATCTTCGTGTACAGAGCATTGCAAGGCATCCAATCAGGAAAAGTCATGCTGGTCTCCTCACCTTCCGGCACCGGAAAGACCTACATGGCGACAGTTCTCTCTGAGCTTTTTGATCCCCAGCACGTAGCCATCACGGATTGTTCCGGAATGGTTGCTACCGGGTACCGTTCCGGCAATTATGTAACTACACCCTTGACTCAATTCGCCACCATTACTGATGATAAGCCCTGTTTCGTATTTTATGACGAATGGGATAAGCTGCTCTACAAGAGCAATAATGCTTGGCAAGAAACTAATCTAATCTCTGAATTTTTAAAAATCACAGATTCGCATTCCACCAAGATAAGCATCAACACAGATGAAAAGAAGCCGATTTCTATTGACTCAAAGCGAATTTTTTATATATTTCTCGGCTCTTTTTCCGACATAAGCAGCCGGATGCAAAAATCCAAGCCTATAGGCTTCAACGCTGATATTGGCTCTTCGGGTTCCGGATTGCACACTCAAGTAACAAAAGAGCAGATCTTAGAGCTTCTACCCCCGGAGCTTCAGGGCCGAATATCTAAAATTATTACGGTCCCATCAATGACTGAACAAGATTTTGTGACTATGTTCAAAGACCCAAGATACAATCCCGCCTCGCAGCTGGCACGTGAACTAGGTATTTCTATTACTGTCTCTACAAAAAGAATGCGTCAATTTGCCAAGTATGCTTTCGAGAGCGGTACGGGCGTCCGCGGAGTTCGGAATGCCATTTTGGAAGAGGTCGATAAGGCTTTTTTCGCCAACCCGAACATGCCAGGAATCTACATCAAGTAAGAAAGGAACTCTCATATGGCATCGTATATAACCCCACCGGAAATTCACGACATCTTGGAAAGATTTGCTAATACTACTATTGAAGCGATCCTTCATAAACCATATGTGAAGCTGGCTCTCAACAAATTAAGGTTTGTCCCCATCACTATGGGGCTCACTCATTTTCTGCTCCCGGATATGCCTATCGTTGACCTCATCCAGATGGGAATATGCATGGTAGAACAGATAACAACCGGCAATGTTCTCGATGAAACCTCTTTTTATCGTATATTGGCAGCCAGAAATATCATTTTCTTGCTTAATAAGGCTTATGATTTCAATCCAAATGTAAGAGATTATTATGGCCTGACAATTAAACAGGTCTTAGATCCGGTAAAACAAGATGCTTTTGTCCGGAAAACTGATTATGCCAAGATACTTAAAAGACTCTCACTGTGTGAAACCAACACCATACATGATCTGGCCGGTACCATCCTGACACATCTTGAACCAATAACAGAGATGGCCAACCGAAAAAGTGAAGTATGTATATTCAGCGACAATCAAAACGCCGAATCGGACATATTAGTCGCGTTTGAGCTTTATCACCTGTTCTTTTCTCTGTATTTCTCAAATGTACTTCCGGAAAGCTTTTCTGAAGAGGTTCTTAACGAAAAGTATCACACCCGCGAGTTCATCGACGACAATGAAAAACTATCTATTACGATAGTCCGTATCAATCCGGAAGGAGATGATGACACTTGAAGATAAAATATAGCTTGGATTCTAACAGTTTACCCAAGAAGATAAGTATAATTCAGAGCCAAGATGAAGATATTACGTATCTTGCCGATATTTCAAAGCGATTACTCATCGAAAATCCGAGTTTGGATTTCGCAAGCGCCGCAAAGCTGGGATTAATGGATCAATACGATGACCTTCAGTATCAAAAGATGCTGACAGTAGCCAAACGTCTTAATCTGCTTTTTTATGATGAGGAAAAGAAGCGTCCCTTGCCCGAAATCGGTCTATTCGACCTTACCATCCGTCTCCTTTATGAATACCTTTTAAATCATCACGACGAAGCGAGCCGGACAATACCCTACTTTTAAGGAGGATTCATCATGAATGAAAACAAAAAGGAAAAATCTATCAAAGAATGTGAACAGGACTTTAAGAATAAAGTATTTGGCGCCTTACAGCAGCGGATTCCTGAAGCGAAAAGAGACGAGGATGGACTTTTAGTCATACCAGCGTCAGCGATAGAAAGAATTAGAAACCGCAGGCGAAAGTCAACTGACAATTCTGAAGTAGATAAAAAACAATAATATGAACAAAAAATTCCCCGTGCTCACATAAAATGGGCAGCGGGGAATTTTTTTCTAACAGATATTATTATTGCCTCTGAAGGAATGTCCAATTGCAAAAGCCACTCCGATGATGCATTGCTCAAAATAATCCTTTTTAATGACATCAGAAAACATGTAATCCACATTAAGGATGCTCCTTTCATAAAACCTTTGGCATGTCCTCTTATATATGTCGCCGTCAAAGAAGCTTGAATGATCTATCCCTTTCCTTTTGAGATCACAAAGATAATCCTCATAGTTTTCAACCGTGAGATGGCCTTTTTCCCTTGCTGCCAGTAACATCTTAGCTACCCTTTCCTCCGAATACTGCGTTATACGTTTGTTTTTGCATAATTTGACGTCTGATATCTCTTTGCAATAAGCGCAGGTATACCCATATAAGTTTTCAACTTCAACTTTTATTTGATTTGAATACTCTGATATTATCTGATCCACATTAAAACACTTTTTCCTTTTAGGAATCTTATCTATGGCAGAACCGATTTGTTCTAATAAATCCATAATCACATTTACTGATTCAATGAAATCGGTAAAGCCTTCCGGACCGTTATTATTTTCCCCTATATCAAGCTTATATACACCACTTTGATTCATAATCAGCTTTTCGTTAAGAGAATTGCAGCATTTCTCAGCTTCTAAAAGGCCTTGTGACTTGTGTTTAGCTTCAATATATTCACACGCCGATTCATATGACTGTTTTCCGGTAAACAAGTATTCTAAAGTCAGTTTAATCTGAGCCAGTTTCATCATAAAATCAAATGTACATTCTTGAATCTCTCTCTTTCTTTTCTTCAAATCTTTGGTGATGTCATCGTTTCGAATTCTCGATCCAGACTTTTTGCCATTTTTAATAAGAGTATCCATAGACGATGCAAACTCCCCAGAAACCATAAAATAGTATAGCGCGTATACAAGTGTTACAAGCTTCTCATACAATTCTAAATTACCCATTATAAAGCTCCTTTCCAAACCAGAAACAATAGTAACGATTTGGCTTTTTTGAAAACAAAAAAGCCAACACATGTTGTTTGTGCTGGCTAAATGTCCTTACTATATTATGCCCAGCAAAACTACATATGCTGGAGCTTTTTCAGGGTAACAATTCCTGCGAGCAATCCCTCTACCTAGGAATAGTCTCCACTCATGAGGTATAATCCACATACCGCACCGCAAATAACAAATGGTAGCTTTACGGAGCCCACGCCGGTACATGCCTGAGGATATGAATCTCATTCCTCGCTTAGAGAATACTATTATTTTTGAGAAAAAGCAAGAGATAACGTAGTTGCTTTAACTAAATCATATTGAAATGCCTAAACGCTTCTATGATCATCTCTTCTTTTTCCGGAGTACAATTCGGAACTCTATGTCCTTCTGTTCCGACATTAAAGTTCTCACGCTTTTGGAAGCCACATTTGTCTTTCACCTGCGCGATATTTAAGTTTGTGACATGAACACCATATGTATTCTGGACGTATTCTGTAATCTCCCTATACGTAGCTTTCCCGCGCGTTGCATTGTGGTGATCAGGCTTATAATCGATGTAAATATACTCATCGACATCTTTCCAACCCAATAAGACAACCGTCTCGACATGTACAGTATTTGGAAACATATCAACCGGTCGTACCTTGATCAGATTATAACCATTGGCAGTAAGGTACTTTAAATCTCTCGCCAGGGTGGCTGAGTCGCAGGAGACATAAACTATCCTCTCCGGAGACATGGAAACCATAGTTCGCAGACACTCCTCGTCGCAGCCCTTCCTCGGAGGATCCACGACGATGACATCCGGGTGGCGCATATCCCCCGCTGAGCCTCCCACTTTTCCTTTAATATCGCCTGCACTCGCCCCTGCGCGATCGCTTCGGATTCCATCTCCCATTGAATAAAACTGGGGCAGTACTTCTTCCGCCTTTCCTACGAAGAACTTCGCGTTCTCAATTCCGTTACGACGAGCGTTGTCTCTGGCATCCTCAATAGCCTGAGGTACCACCTCTACTCCGTAAATCTTTCCCGCGTTCCCCGCGAGGAAGAGAGAAATTGTTCCGATTCCGCAATACAGGTCCCAAACCGCCTCTTTGCCCGTAAGAGCTGCGTACTGAAGCGCAAGACTGTAGAGCTTCTCCGTCTGAAGAGGATTTACCTGATAAAAAGACTGTGGAGAAATGTGAAACTGAAGCTTCCTTCCTGTCACAGGGTATCCGGGCTTCGTCATATCTCTGACCTGGATGGTATCAGTAATATAAGGCTTACCCCAGATGCAGTACGTCTCTTTTCCGAGAATGACATTAGTATTCTCCGTATTGATATTTACTGATACGGAAGTCATACCATCTATCCCGGAAAGCGCGGCCAAAAGATCTCCCTGACCTTCGATAAATTCCTTCTCCGTAATCCATCCCCTGCTGTCTGCGGCTTTATCTGCCATTTTATATCCGTCTGATATCTCTTGTTCTTTCCTGAATTTTTCTCTATCTCTCTGCGATATACCCTTATACCGATCCTGCTCGAAAGACTTTCCCTTTACCCTGTACGCATCCGCGCCTAACCGCCGGTTAATTACGATGCAAACCATCCTCTCCCCGGAATTAAATCCCTTCCTCAAAAGGATATGCCTTACAAGTCCCTCTCTCGTCTCCTCGTTATAGGGCTTAACATCATACTTTTCCATATGCGCAAGGATGATATCCAAAACATCTTTATCGCCCTTGGCTCCTATACAGCATTCGTCCCCCGCAATGATGGAGTGGGTGCGGCCCGCATAAAATCCCACGATAAGCTTTCCCTCTTTGTCGTATCCCACGGGATAAACCGCCTTGTTACGATAGTTCCAGGGCTCTTCCATCCCGACGATTTTCTCTGATATCCAGTCAAGGAGCTTGTCCTCAAATCCGCCGATGCGCTTAAGATTATTGCGTACCTTGTTTTGCTTATATTCCAACTGCTTTTTGTAGGAAAGCGCCTGTATCTGACAGCCGCCGCAACTTCGCGCTATATCGCATTTCGGAGAAACGCGAAAGGGAGAAGGTGTGATAACCTTCTCCAATCTCGCATAGGCATAGCTCTTTGTAGCCTTCATTATCTTGGCGGATACCGTATCACCGATCACCGCGTCCTTGATAAAAAAGGTGTAGCCTTCGATATGTCCGATTCCTTCGCCGTCTACCCCGATATCCTCGATGGTGACTTCGATCATCTCATTTTTGCTGTAAGCCATATGGTATTATCCTTTTATGATTCTCTTGCTCGTAAAATATGTCAGGACAAAGTAGCCGCCGTATACAACAAGGATAACGGATGCTGTACTCATCAGCGAGTAGACGGTCTGTTTTGCGCCCATACTTTCAAGTATTACGCTCGCCGTCTTAAATCCGACAACGGAGTGGATGCATGCAAGGAGCATCGGGAATATAAAGAACATTCCTATCTGTTTAAACAGCGCTCCGTTTATCATCTTTTCGTCAGTTCCGATCCTGCGAAGTACGTTATATCTCTTGATATTGTCCGCACTCTCCGAAAGTTCCTTAAGAGATAGAACCGCTGCGCTGGCGATGAGGAATATGATACCTACGTACATACTGATAAAGGTTACCATCGAAGCAAGTCCCGTGGATGCATCCTTAATTTCTTCCCTTGTCTTGTAAGTGATTGATGCGTCCCGATCCCAAAGAGCGTCAAGGATTGTTATAAGCTTTTCCTCCATCGCTGCCTTTTCGGTATCTGTAGCTTCCCTGTAATTTGCCAGTATTCGCTCATATACGCGCATATCCTCGCCCAGTACATCATCCGGTACGATATACGCTCCCTCTTCCGAAGGGGTTCCGATCATACTGACCATTCCGACAATACATTTATCGTATTTCGGGCTAAGTTCATGTCCGTTTACTATTATACTCTTTTTTTCCGACAAAAGCTTGTTTCTTACATCTATAGCGGGCTGGAAGTTACCGACGATAGCGTACTCTTCTCCCTCTAAGTCTATCTCTTTTTGTCCTAAAAGTTTTGCAATCTCATTATAATCTGATTCTTTTATAAGCATCAAGAGGTTCTCGTCACGGATAAAGAGATAATTCTTTTTTATTTCCTCAAGATAGTCTCCGCAGTATGCCTTTTCGGTAAGCCCTTCTTCGCAGTAAACGTAGTAGTCAACTATATCGGAGAAATTTTCTTTTCCGAATCCATTTTCCGCAAGATCGGCAAGGATTTCCGAGTTTTCTTCTGTAGCCTCCCCGGAAACATCAATTCCCTTATAAAGATAAACGTCCGTCTTTAAAAGATTCTTGATATTGCCGTTAAGAGACCTTGAAAGACTGAAAGCTGTTCCTAAAAGTACGATGGTCAAAAGGAGCATAAGGCAGATAACCGTCATAGATACGACCATCGTATTTGCCTTGTAGGAAAACTGCCTTAGCGTAAAGCTGTTGAGCTTTTTGAAAAATACTCCCTTCATACCTCTGAAAAGCGTAAGCATCATTCCCGACAATGACCAGAAAATAAAGAATGTTGATACAGCCCCCATAAGAAGCACAAATCCTACCTGATTTACGTTATTCATCTTGAGGATGTGGATCATGCGGTAATATGCAAATCCAAGTATAGCAGCCGCGATCAAAAAGATTACAGCGCAGAGAACCGGATTTTTAAGGCTCATTCTCTCGCTCTTTTTATCCCCGTGAAGCAGGTCTATAAGCTTACATTTTCCTACTGAGATCGTGTTGAAAATTATAACAACAACATACATGATCCCGAAATAAATGCAGGACTTTACTGCAGCCTTTGGCGAAAATACAAATGTAAAACGGGTCATATCTGCCTCGAAAGAATTCGCTACCATCACGCTCATCAGCTGTGACACCGCTACTCCCAAAACAAGTCCGATACCCAGGGAAATAGCGCCGATAAGGAGCGTTTCAAAAAAGAGCATTACGGACATTTTTCTCTTGCTCATACCAAGAGTTAAATATACGCCGAACTCCTTGTTTCTCCTCTTTATAAGGAATCTGCTGGCATATATGATAAGTCCGCCCAGTACGATAGCAACGAAAATACTTACCGTACTTAAAAACTGGTTCATCAGCTCTATGGTTTCGTAGGATCGCCTCGATACGCTAAGAGCTATTGTCTGGCTCTCGATGGCATTAAAAACGTAGAAGATGATAACGCCGATAACGAGAGTAAAGAAATAGATTGAATAATCCTTTATGCTTTTTCTGATATTTTTAATCGCAAGCTTAGAGAGCGTCACTTTGATCACCTCCAAGCAATGAAACGATGCTTATAATATCATCGAAAAATTCTTTTCTTGACTTATCACCTTTGGTTATCTCGTTGAATAGTTTTCCGTCCTTTATAAAGATTACTCTCTTTGCGTAAGATGCCGTAAATGCATCATGAGTAACCATCAGTATAGTTGCATTTATATCTTCGTTAAGATACTTAAAGCTCTCAAGGAGCATCTTTGCGGACTTTGAATCCAGCGCTCCGGTAGGCTCGTCGGCGAGGATAAGCTTTGGTTCTGTGATGATAGCCCTCGCAGCCGCTACTCGCTGTTTCTGACCTCCGCTCATCTGGTAGGGATACTTTTTTAAGACCTCGTCTATTCCAAGGTTTTTAGCGATTCCATTAATCTTTGTCTCGATCAGATGAGGCTTAACTCCCTGTATCGAAAGGGCAAGAGCGATATTTTCGTAAGCTGTCATCGTATCAAGAAGGTTAAAATCCTGAAATACAAATCCGAGCTCTTCTCTTCTGAACTTGTTTAAAGCATTCCCCTTTAGCTTTGTGATGTCTTTTCCCCCGACGTAAATATGGCCCGAGGAGACTTTGTCGATAGTGGAGATACAGTTTAGGAGAGTTGTCTTACCGCTTCCGCTGGCTCCCATGATGGCTACGTACTCACCTTTTTCAACCGAAAAAGATATTCCGTTTAATGCCTTTGTCAGAGAAGATTTACTTCCGTAATACTTCTCTATGTTTTCAATCTTAAGTATTTCCGTATTTTCCATTTTGTATCAAATCTCCTTTAAAAAATGGTTTATAGTCCGGCCAAAGAATCCTTTGACAGTACAAACTATAAACCAATTTAAAAAGCGGGTCGTCTTTTTAATCTTACATAACATTACAATTTTGTAATGTTTGGAAATCTTCTTTAAACATTCATCTCGTAGTACATATCTTTAAAGACCTGTATCGATACCCTCGTCCATTCGCCCTGCTTAGAATCAATACCAACTTCAAGACCCAGTTTTTCGCAGAGCTCTTTTACGATATACAGTCCCATTCCCGTAGAGCGGGCTTTCCCGAGACCGTTTTTTCCGGTAAAGGACTTTTCAAATACTCTCTTTAAATCCTCCGGATATATTCCGACTCCATTATCCTCTATGGAAAGAATAACCGAATTATCTTTTACCTCCGTTCCTATTTTTATATAGGATTCTACGTCTTCCCTTCGGTATTTGATGCTGTTGGAGATAATCTGGCCGATGATAAAACGCATCCACTTAGGGTCTGTGTTTACCTTTTCGGAGCTATCCGCTTCCACCTTAAGGTCGATGCGATTTTCCAAAAGCGTCTCTCTGAAGTCCATAACGGAATCGTGAATGATACTGCCAATGGTTACCTCCTGTATATGGTAATCCTTCTCGGCATTTTCCGAGCGGGAATAGTACAGCGCCTGGTCCACGTACTCTGTTATCCTTCCCACTTCTGCCTGAATCTTTTTATAGTTCTCTTTAAGTCCGGGATCTACATCGCCCGCGCTAAGCATATTGTGGAGTTTAAGACTGATGGCTGATAACGGAAGCTTGATCTCATGAATCCAGGTTTCTATATATTCCGCGTACTCTTTACTGTTTTTAACGTAAATCCCTACATTCTCCATCATGGATTTGTCGATCTCGTAGAGAATGTCGCAGATAATCTGTCCTTCCAAAAACTCCGGCCGCTCCAGCGTCTCTAAGACAAGGTACGCTTTATCGAGGCGCTTTACATTATTCGAGAGGGAGTTATAAAACTTTCTCCTTCTGAAAAATCCAATGGTTATTTTTGCGGTCTCCGTAAGCACCATCAAAACGTCGATTATGATGATTGCCGCAATATTTAATCTAAAGATAATCATCAGCCAGGTGACCAATACCAATAAAACAAGGGATAGAACAATCTCTACCCCTTTATCTTTTAAGTAGTCTTTAAGTTTCAAGAATATACCCCTGCCCCTTTCTTGTCTCAATTACATTTTCTATTCCGGCTTCGGCAAGTTTCCCGCGCAGTCTGCTGATGTTTACCGTAAGCGCATTATCGTTAAGGTATTCGCTGTTGTTCCAAAGGTCCGTCATCAGCTCGTCCCTTGTAACGATTTTTCCGCGGTGGCCATAAAGATAGGAGAGGATCAGCATCTCGTTTTTGGAAAGGACTATCTCCTCGCCGCCTTCTCCGATAAGAGTACTTTTTCTGAAATTAAGGCTTCCCCCTCCAAGGTCCGCAACCTCTTCAGTTTGTCCCATTCTCTTAAAGATATTTCCTATCCTTAAAAGCAGGAGTGTAGGATTGTATGGCTTTGTAATATAATCGTCAGCTCCGTATCCGATGGTTATAACCTCATCTCTTTCCGCGTCGCTGCTTGTTACCATTATAACGGGAATCTGGGACTGTTTGCGAAGCTGCCTGAGTATCTCTTTCCCGTTCATCCCCGGAAGGTTGATATCAAGCAGTATCATATCCGGCGCCGAGTTTAAGATGTTTTCCACAGGGCTTTCAAAGATTTCCGGCGCTTCTACGCTGTATCCTGAGTTGGACAAAAGGATTGCCAGCTCTTCTCTTATCCCTTCATCATCTTCCAAAACCATTATTTTTTTCATTTTGTCCTCCCCGGTTTTCCCCCGGCAAATGCTTACAAAGTAGCTCTCACGTTTCCGTCAAGGAATCTCTGAAAGCCCAACCAGCCGCTGTTTTCCGAATTATTCTCAAGGATTTCCTTAAAGGTCTCCATCTTGGCGTCCGTATCGTCCGCGTAACTAAGCGCCATAGCCTCGATAAGAGCGGGTGTCTTGGGCGATCCGAATTCCAGCTTTCCGTGGTGAGCAAGTATGCAGTGCTGAAGCTGGAGAAGGTCGTTTTTGGAAAATCCTTCTATCTTTGCAGCTCTCTTTCCCACCATATTTGAACCCATTACGATATGTCCCAAAAGGTTTCCTTCGTCCGTGTAATCATTCTCGGGGAAGGCTGAAATCTCGTATACTTTTCCGATATCATGGCACATAGCCGCCGTTAAAAGAAGGTCCCTTTTAAGGATCGGATAGGCGGTAGAGTAGTAATCACAAAGTTTCGTTACGCTTAAGGTATGCTCCAAAAGTCCGCCTACAAAGCCGTGGTGAACGCTCTTTGCGGCTGATGAGAATTTGAACTTCTTAACAAAATCCTCGTCCTTAACAAATAAATCCTGTAAAAGCGCCTTGTAAGAGGGATTCTTGATGCTCTCGATAAGAGCCTTTAAGTCTGCGTACATATCTTCGATATTTTTTGAAGATGTGGGAAGATAATCCGCGGGGTCGTACTCTCCCTCGCCGGCTTTTCTCGCTCTTCTGATATTTAGCTGAAGTGCATTGTTAAAAGAAGTAACTTCTCCGTGTATATCGATATAATCGAGCTTGTCGAATTCATCAATACCCGGATCGTTGGGCTCCCAGACCTTACATTCGATAGATCCTGTCTTATCCTGAAGAGTGACGTTGTCGTAGCTTTTTCCGTTCTTGGTGGTAGCGCTTGTCTTGCTCTTAACCATATAGATTCCGGAAACCTTCTCTCCGTCTCTGAATTCTTTAATGTATTTCATTTTTCTGCTCCTATCTTATTCCTCGTGATTTCTTGACGAAATTGTAAGAGGAATGCTTATTTCAACGTACTCTGACTGGGATTTTCTTGAAACCCTGAGTACGATTTCTTCATCAGGTCTGTGTTTATGTAAAATCGTAACGTATTCCAAAAATGAATTTACGCTTTGTTCGTCAATTCCTACGATAACATCCCCCACTTGTATTCCCGCAAGCATCGCGGGCGAATCCATCTCCGTTTTCGTAACGTACGCTCCCATAGGAACTCCGAGCTGCTGGTTTGCCTCTCCCGTGACATTGGTTCCGTAGATGCCAAGATATCCAATCTTTTGGGAATTGGAAAGCTTTTCGATAAGGTCCTTAAGCTCGGTAATACCGTAGGCCATAACAACCGTATTGTCTGTAGTGTCGTTTTCTCTCGGGGTGATGATTCCGACTACCTGCCCCTGCATATTAAAAAGAGCACCGCTGGCATTGCTGCTTCCGAATATGTCTGTCTGGTACGAATATAAAAATGTATCAACATCGGATACCATATTTTTCGCGGCTGTAACGATTCCGTAACCAATGGATCCCGGTACTCCCTGAGGACTTCCGACCGCAACGACTCCCATACCGACGTATATCGAGCTGCTGCTGCCAAGTGGCGCGATGTATGAATCAATATCAAGATCCGAAGGGATATCCTTTAAAGAAACTCCGATTATTGCAAGTCCCGTTACTTCATCGATTTCCTTGATGTATGCCTTTGCGGTAAGACCGGTCCTGAGGGACATGGTGATTGAGTCTGCATTTTGAAGAGCCTGACTGTCCGCAAGGATCAAAAGCTCAACATTGTTCTCGGCTACTATTATTCCCGACGTGACGTTACTGGAGTCGTTAACAGAGCTGAGCCAGTCTACGGAAGATTTGACAGCCGTGATCGTAACCATGTAATTTCCAAGCTCTCTGGCGTAGCTCGACATGGAAATCAGCATCTGGCGGTATTTCGTAGCGTCAAAGTGAATCCTTGATAAAAGAGCGGATACCTGGTCTTCGCTTAAGGGGAGCTCGATACTTGAATCTATCAGCTCGTCCGATGTCATATCCGCAAGAGCGGACTCCTGCATCATCACATCACTCAGCATCTCTTCCGGGCTCATTTCCTCCTCGGGGAAGCTTACAAGCGTAGGGGAATCCGATTTGCTGTTTGTTGTGATCTTTGTAAGAAATGGCGTAAGCACAAGGATTATAAGGCTTGCTACTACGCCGAATATGATCGCCATCACAACGGTCGTAACCGTTCTCTTAACCACCTTTGCGGTATTTACAGGTCTTTTCTTTATATCTTCTTTTATAAAATCACGGTCCATTTTCTTTTCCTCAAAATTAAAACCACGCATATACATAATATCTTTTTCACTTAAAAAAGTAAAGAAATGCGCTGTCCTTTGTGTTATACTTTATTTGAAAAAATGCAGGAATAACTTTACTTATGAATACTAAATCTTTAAAAACACTTGAATATGACAAAATAATAAATATGCTCGAAGAAAAGGCCGATTCGGATCCCGGAAGGGAGCTTTGCCGTAATCTCCTTCCTCAGGTTCAGATGCAGGAGATTCAAAAGTCTCAGCAGGAAACCGCTGATGCCGTATCAAGAATATTTAAAAAGGGCAGTACCTCTTTTGGCGGAAACTTTGATCTTCGCTACGCTATCAAATCTCTCGAGGTGGGAAGTACTCTTTCCGCTTCTGAACTTTTGCGCCTTGCGGGGCAGCTTGTTAATGCGGATCGTATAAAGACCTACGGGCAAAAGGAAAATGAGGATGTCCCTTCGGACAGCCTTGATGAATACTTTGAAAATCTTCATCCCCTTACTACTATCTCAAGCGAGATTAACCGCTGTATATTAGCAGAGGATGAGTTTGCCGATGATGCGAGCCCTAATCTTAAGTCTATCCGAAGACAGATCACATCCGCCAGCGACAAGATCCATACCGTCCTTCGTCAGATGGTAAACGGTCCTTTAAAGACTTATCTTCAGGATTCCGTCATCACGATGCGTGACGACAGGTATTGCATCCCCGTAAAGGCTGAGTACAAGAGTCAGGTTCCCGGTATGATCCACGACCAGTCATCTACCGGTTCTACTTTCTTTATCGAGCCCTCTGCCGTTGTTTCTTTAAACAACGATATCCGTTCTCTTCTTCTTGATGAGAAAAAGGAGATAGAAAAGATTCTTGCGGATCTTAGCTATCGCTGCGCTGAGCATACCGAAGAGCTTTCCGAAAATCAGCGCATTCTTACGGAGCTTGATTTTATCTTTGCAAAAGCAAAACTTGCCCTTGATATGAACGCTTCAATGCCTATGTACAATCGCAAGCATTACCTCAATTTAAAGAAAGCAAGACATCCTCTTCTCGATAAAAAGAAGGTCGTTCCTATTGATATTTATCTCGGAAGAGATTTTGATCTTTTGATCGTTACCGGTCCCAATACGGGCGGTAAGACCGTCTCCTTAAAGACAGTCGGTCTCCTTTGCCTGATGGGTCAGGCGGGACTCCATATTCCCGCTTCCGACAGAAGCGAACTTTGTATCTTTAATGATGTTTTTGCAGATATCGGCGACGAACAGAGCATCGAGCAGTCCCTTTCGACCTTCTCTTCACATATGGTTAATATCGTGGAGATCCTTAAAATAGCAGACCGCCACAGCCTCTGCCTTTTTGATGAGCTTGGAGCGGGAACCGACCCCACTGAGGGTGCGGCTCTTGCCATATCCATCTTAAGTCATCTTCACGAGCAGGGCATCCGTACAATGGCAACAACTCACTACAGCGAGCTTAAGCTTTTCGCTCTTTCTACGGAAGGGATCATGAACGCAAGCTGCGAATTTGATGTTGAGTCCTTAAGGCCTACCTATCGCCTGCTTATCGGTATCCCCGGAAAGAGTAACGCTTTCGCAATCTCGCAAAAGCTTGGTCTTCCCGAGTTTATAATCGATAAAGCGAAAGAACAGATCAGCAGCGAAAACGAATCCTTCGAGGATGTTATCTCCGACCTTGAGCATAACCGTATCGTCATCGAGAATGAGCGCAAGGAAATCGCGGAATACAAAGAAAAAATCCGTACTTTGCAGGAACAGCTCCACGCCAAAAACGAAAAGCTGGATCAGGTCAAAGACCGTATAATCCGCGAAGCCAATGAGCAGGCTCGTGATATTTTACAGGAAGCCAAAGATTTCGCGGACGAAACGATAAGGGATATCAACAAAGCGGCACAGTCCGGAGATGTTCGTACTTTGGAAAGTCACAGAAGCAGCGTCCGTAAGTCCATTGATGACAAGAACGCCAAGCTGTCAAAGAAATCCGATAAGGCTATTAAAGCTGACGCCAAGGGACTTGTCGATCCCGCGAAGCTTAAAAAAGGCGACAGCGTACGAATCATCTCTATGAATCTGAAAGGTACCGTTGCTACTTTACCCGACGCAAAGGGAAATCTTTTCGTCCTCTGCGGTATTATCAGAACCCAGACAAATGTCAAAGACCTTGCTTATGCGCAGGAAGATGAAATAAAGACCCCGAATATGAATTTCTCCGGTGGCGCCGGAAAGCTTAAGATGAGTAAGGCGATGAACATCTCCGCCGAAATCAATCTCTTAGGGCGTACGGGAGATGAAGCAATCTCCGAGCTTGAAAAATACCTTGATGATGCTTATATCGCTCATCTTCCTTCCGTTCGTATCGTACACGGAAAAGGCACCGGAGCCCTGCGAACAGCAGTCCATAACTACCTCCGCCGCCAAAAGCATGTTGCGGATTACAGACTCGGCGAATACGGCGAGGGTGATGCGGGTGTTACAATAGTTACTTTTAAATAGATCGTTTAGTAATTACATTTGATAAGGAGTGTGTAATGGCTATCAAACAAAAGATCCTTATAGTTGACGATGACAACAATATCGCAGAGCTGATTTCCCTCTATCTTATGAAGGAATGCTTTGAGACCGAGATTGTTAATGACGGTGAATCCGCCCTTGCGAAGATTCCCATATTTAACCCTAATCTCATACTTCTCGATATTATGCTCCCCGGCATTGACGGTTATCAGGTTTGCCGCGAAGTAAGGGCAAAGTCCTCGATTCCTATCATTATGCTTTCCGCAAAAGGAGAAGTATTTGATAAGGTTTTGGGACTTGAACTCGGCGCCGACGATTATATTGAAAAGCCCTTTGAATCCAAGGAGATGGTTGCAAGAGTTAAAGCAGTCCTTAGAAGATATCGCGTTGAAGAAACTCCTAAGGTAACCGACGGTGAGGAGTGCGTATCTTATCCCGATCTTATTATCAACAAGACCAATTATTCCGTTACCTATTACGGAAAGAATATAGAGATGCCTCCCAAGGAGCTTGAGCTTCTCTACCACCTGGCTTCGAATCCCAACAGGGTTTACACAAGAGAGCAGCTTCTTGACAGTATCTGGAGTTACGATTATATCGGCGATACTCGTACCGTTGACGTACATATTAAGAGACTGAGAGAAAAAATCAGCGACCATGAAAAGTGGAGAATTTCTACAATCTGGGGAAAAGGTTACAAGTTCGAGACGAACAATTAATCCGTTATGAAAAAAACTCTTTATCTTAAATTTTTGCTGGCTTATCTGATATTCGGTGTTTTCGGCTTTATAATCGTTTCAGTCTTTGTGCCGTCTATGACCGAGCAGACCCTTACCAGAGACAAAGCAAATACTCTATACTCCGAGGCGACTCTCATTGCAAATACCTATGCGAGCGGCCTCTACTCCAGTAGCGCTTCTCTTGAGACAGTTAAGCTGCAGATCGATGCTCTTTCCGTTTATATGAACTCGGAGATACAGATAATCAACCCTTCCGGTCGTATTGTTCTTGATTCGAATACTCCTATCAATATCAATGAAGCGGTTTATATCGAGGACTTCGACCCTACGATAATCAGCGGTTCCTTTTATATCATAGACAATTTCTTCGGTTCCTTCGATCATGATGTCCTTACGGTAATCTCTCCTATAACTACCGATTACTTTTTAAAGGGTTACGTTGCCATACACGCTTCGGTTTCAGATATTCAAAACACATCAAATACGATCCTGAATATCTGCTATATAACTTTAGCTATCATATTCTTTTTGTCATTCATTATTTTGATTTTCTTTACGCAGCTTGTATACAGACCACTCCGCAAGATTACTTTTGCCGCAGAACAGTATGCCCAGGGAAATTATCATTATGAAATCTCTTTAGACAGTAACGATGAGATGGGCTATCTTGCCGCCAGCCTAAACTATATGGCAAATACTATAGCGGGACAGGAAGACGATCAAAAGAAGTTCGTTGCCAATGTTTCTCATGACTTTAGATCTCCTCTTACTTCAATCCGCGGTTTTTTGGAGGCGATGCTTGACGGAACGATTCCTCTTGAGATGCATGACAAATATATAAATACTGTTCTTAACGAGACTGACCGACTTACTAAGCTTACAAACAGCCTGCTTACGCTGAACAACTTAAATACCAGCGGTGTGATCCTGGACCTTTCCAATTTTGATATAAACAAAGTTATCCGCGATACCGCCGCCTCCTTCGAAGGTTCCTGCAGAAGCAAAGGAATCTCAATCGCCCTTTCTCTTACCGGAGATGAGATGGTAGTAAGAGCCGACTGCGAAAGAATCAAACAGGTTCTCTACAATCTGATTGATAACGCTATAAAGTTCAGCCATCATGACTCGACGATCAAGGTTGAAACCACATTACGAAAAAATAAGCTCTTTGTCTCCGTCAAGGACTCCGGCGTAGGAATCCCGAAGGACGACATCAAGCTTATTTGGAACAGGTTTTATAAATCTGATTCTTCCCGCGGTAAGGATAAGCGCGGAACCGGCCTTGGCCTTTCTATCGTTAAGGAAATCATCAACGCGCACAACGAGAACATAAATGTTGTCAGTACCGAAGGCGAAGGCAGCGAATTTATATTCTCCCTTGCAATAGTAGAAGAGGATGAGCTTTAAGCTCATCCTCTTTTTAATATCCGTCTTTACTTTTAATACTTACTAATTTGCTTTTAAGGCTTTCTTATCATCTCTGGAGTACAAAAGCTTTAATACAATCGGTGTACTGATGCTTGAAACGATTATAAGTAAGATTACAGCGGTAAAGTATACCGGTTCTACCATTCCAACTGCAAGACCTTTCTGAGTAACAATAAGAGCTACTTCTCCTCTTGTCATCATTCCCACACCGACTTTAAGCGAATCTGACCAGCTATGCTTTAATGCTTTAGACATAAGTCCGCATCCAATGATCTTTGTAAGGAGCGCTACAAGTACAAATCCTATACTGAAGAATATGATCTGCGCATTAACATGGCTTATATCTGTCTTAAGTCCGATACTTGCAAAAAATACCGGTCCGAAGAGCATATAAGAGTTGGTTTCTACCTTGTCGTCGATATAATCATGATCCTTGATAGAGCAGAGGATGATTCCGGCAACATAAGCTCCTGTAATATCCGCTATTCCGAAAAATCTCTCGGCACAGTAAGCAAATACAAAGCAGATAGCAAGTCCAAGGATGGGGATTCTGTGGGTTCTTGGCCACTTAAAGTCGATCAATTTTACAAGCTTATAAATTCCGAATCCAAGTCCTATCGCTATTACAAAGAAAAGTACCGTTGAAAGTACAACCTTTCCGGGATTTGAATCGGGATTCTTAAATCCTATAACAAAGGTAAGGACAATAATTCCGATTACATCGTCTATTATAGCGGCGCTTAGTATCGTCGTTCCTATCTCACCCTGTAATTTACCCATTTCCTTAAGGGACTGAACGGTTATACTTACGCTGGTGGCAGTCATTATCACTCCGATAAATACCGCCGAGAAGAACTTCTCGCTTCCCCAGGGTGCGATTCCGTAAAATCCCATATATAAAAGGGTTCCGCCTACAAGAGGAACAAATACTCCGGCGCATGCAATAGCAAGCGCTTTGGGGCCCGTTTTCATAAGGTCTTTAAGATTTGTTTCAAGACCTGCGGAGAACATAAGGAGTATTACGCCTATCTCCGCCATCTTTGAAATAAAATCATTAAGCTCAACAAGTCCGAGAAGACTCGGCCCTATAAGAAGACCCGCAACAATTTCACCAACTACCTGAGGTGCTTTTAACTTTCTTGCTATAAGTCCAAATACTTTTGCAAAAACAATTATTATTGCCAGATCTTTAAGAATTACATACGGTTCCACGACAATACGCCTCTTTTCTATTCATCCTCTGAATCCGATGATTCTTCGTCCTCGCCATGGTACTTCTTGGTCTCTTCATCATCTTCATCATCAGCATCTAAGTTGCGTGTAAACTCTGCCTCGTCAGTCTCCTCGGCATCTACCTCGGCTTCAGCTTCTTCAACGCTGTCAAAATCCTTTTCTCCGTTGGAGAGTCTGTCTCTTACCTTAGCAGCCTGAGCAATCTTAACTCCATCGGGAAGGTTCATCAGCTTAACACCTGATGTGATCCTGCTTAAAGTGCTGATATCGGATACCTGAATTCGGATCATGATTCCTTCTGTAGTCATCATGATTATCTCTTCGGATCCATCGGTAGCCTTAACGCCCATAACATCGCCGGTCTTTTCAACGATCTTGTAGCACTTAACTCCCTTACCGCCGCGCTTCTGGGCTGTGAACTCATCCATAAGAGTACGCTTTCCGTATCCTCTTTCGGAGATGAAGAGAAGCTCTGTTCCCTGGCTTGCAAGCTGCATGCCGATTATTTCGTCTCCGGGATTTAAGTTCATACCGATTACACCGATTGAACTTCTTCCGGTACGTCTTACATCAGTTTCTTTGAATCTGATACACATTCCCTGCTTTGTAACGAGGAATATATCGCTCTCGGCATTGGTACATTTAACCTCGATAAGCTTATCGCCGTCAACGAGATTTATTGCTATAAGTCCGTTCTTTCTGACATTAGCAAACTCTGAAAGTAAGGTCTTCTTAACGGTACCGTTTTTGGTAACCATAAAGAAGTTTCTGTCATTATCGTACTTTGATACAGGAATTATAGCGGTAATCTTCTCGTCGGGTCCGAGCTGTAAGAGGTTAACAATAGCAACACCTCTTGAAGTACGGCTTCCCTCGGGAATCTCGTAAGCTTTAAGTCTGTATACACGGCCGTAGCTGGTAAAGAAGTTTAAGTAATGATGGGTCGTAGTCATAAGGAGATCTTCGATGTAATCGTCCTCTATGGTCTGCATTCCCTTGATTCCCTTACCGCCTCTGTGCTGAGCCTTGAAATTGTCGGGTGACATTCTCTTGATGTATCCGAGCCTTGTCATCGCGATTACGGTATTTTCTCTGGGGATGAGATCCTCGTCAAGAATATCAAGCTCGTCAAAGCCGATGCTTGTTCTTCTCTCATCTCTGTACTTTGCACCGATTTCAATGATTTCCTTACGGATTACTCCAAGAAGAAGCTTCTCGTCAGCAAGGATAGCCTTAAGCTCGGCAATCTTTGCAACAAGCTCGTTATGCTCGTCAAGAAGCTTTTCTCTTTCCAAACCGGTAAGAGCTCTGAGTCTCATATCAACGATAGCCTGTGCCTGTACATCGTCGATACCGAATCTCTCGATAAGTCTTTCCTTAGCTTCCTGTGTATTGGAGCTTGAACGGATTATGCTGATTACTTCATCAATAAAATCAAGAGCTTTTAAGAGTCCCTGTAAAATATGGTCTCTCTCTTCAGCCTTGTTTAAATCGTACTTGGTTCTTCTTGTAACAACATCCTTTTGATGGTCGAGATAGCAAGTCAGCATCTCGCGGATATTCATAACCTTTGGTTGGTTCTTATCAAGAGCAAGCATTATAACACCAAAGGTATCCTGCATCTGTGTATGCTTGTAAAGCTGATTTAAGATGACGTTTGCATTGGCATCTCTTCTTACTTCGATTACAAGTCTTACACCTTCACGGTTTGACTCGTCGCGGATTGCTGTAATTCCGTCAATCTTTTTAAGCTTAACGAGCTCAGCTATCTTTTGCTGAAGGTTAGCTTTATTTACCATATAAGGAAGCTCGGTTGCAACAATCTGAGTCTTTCCGCTGGGAAGAGTCTCAATCTCCGTTACGGCGCGAACTCTTATCTTTCCGCGTCCGGTGCGGTAAGCTTCCTCGATTCCGCGGCGTCCAAGAATAGTTCCTCCTGTAGGAAAATCAGGACCTTTAACGATATCCATGATTTCTTCTATAGTCGTCTCTCTGTTTTCGTTAACGGTATTATCGATAATTTTTACAACCGCATCTATAGTCTCTCCAAGGTTATGAGGAGGGATATTTGTAGCCATACCTACCGCAATACCGGTAGTTCCGTTTACAAGAAGGTTGGGATAGCGGCTGGGAAGAACCGTTGGTTCTGTCTCGGTTCCGTCGAAGTTATCTACAAAGTCAACGGTATCTTTATTGATATCCGCAAGAAGCTCCATACTGATTTTGGAAAGTCTTGCCTCGGTGTATCGCATGGCTGCTGCACCGTCGCCGTCCATAGATCCGAAGTTTCCGTGACCGTCTACAAGAGGATATCTCATAGACCAGTCCTGAGCCATATTTACCAATGCACCGTAAATAGAGCTGTCACCGTGAGGGTGATATTTACCCATAGTATCTCCGACGATACGAGCACTCTTTCTGTGCGGCTTATCGGGACCGTTGTTGAGCTCTACCATAGAGTAGAGAACACGTCTTTGAACAGGCTTAAGACCATCTCTTACATCAGGAAGCGCGCGAGAAGCAATAACGCTCATCGCGTAATCGATGTAAAAGGTTTCCATTCTTTCCTTTAGATCGACTTCCTGTATTTTGTCGAAAATAGTATCATCCATTTTGTTTTCCTCATTTATATGTACAGATATTTACGGATTTCTTCGTTTCTTCGAAACTTACGAAATCCTACTTCCATTCGCAATCCGCTACTTTTCTGCGAAAATTGCTACTTGCTCATGGAAGTTTAGGTCTTCGATAAATAACAAAATATAAATACAAGTATTTAATTTTGTTATTTATCAATCCCTTTAAATATCCAAGTTTTTGACGAACTGAGCGTTTTCTTCGATAAACTCTCGGCGTGGCTCAACCTTATCTCCCATAAGGGTTGTAAAGGTTACGTCAAGCTCCGAACGCATCTCTTCATCGTAGTTTACACGAAGAAGGATTCTTCTCTCGGGATCCATAGTTGTCTCCCAAAGCTGCTCAGCATCCATCTCTCCGAGACCTTTGTAACGCTGAATCTTGTTGGTCTGGTCACGGCCAACTTCATTTAAGATACTGTCAAGCTCTTCGTCGCTGTATGCATACCAGACTTTCTTATTTTTCTCAAGCTTATAAAGAGGAGGCTTAGCTAAAAATACATGTCCCTGCTTGATAAGTTCAGGCATAAATCTGTAAATAAATGTAAGGAGCAAGGTGCTGATATGCGCACCGTCAACGTCCGCATCGGTCATAAGGATGATTTTGTTATAACGAAGCTTAGTAATATCAAAGTCTTCGTTTATACCGGTACCGAACGCTGTGATCATAGCGCGGATTTCCGCGTTTCCATAAATATGATCGAGTCTTGCCTTTTCTACGTTTAAGATTTTACCTCTAAGAGGAAGTATTGCCTGTGTAGCTCTCGATCTTGCGGTCTTTGCGCTTCCTCCCGCGGAATCTCCCTCTACAATATAAATCTCGCAGTTTTCCGGATTTTTATCCGAGCAATCTGCAAGCTTTCCGGGAAGTCCCATACCGTCAAGAACTGTCTTACGTCTCGTAAGGTCTCTTGCTTTTCTTGCAGCCTCTCTTGCACGCTGCGCAAGCACGGACTTTTCGCAGATTGCTTTTGCGATAGAAGGATTCTGCTCAAGAAAAATAGTAAGCTTTTCTGTTACAATGTTGTCAACTGCGCCTCTTGCTTCGCTGTTTCCAAGCTTTTGCTTTGTCTGACCTTCAAACTGAGGGTCCTCGATCTTTACGCTGATAATTGCGGTAAGTCCTTCTCTTATATCGTCTCCTGAAAGATTGGGCTCACTGTCTTTTAATATCTTGCTTCCTCTGGCGTAATCATTGAATGTCTTTGTAAGGGCATTTCTAAATCCCTGAAGATGTGTACCGCCTTCGGGAGTATTAATATTGTTTACAAAAGAGAATACGCTTTCGTTGAAGGAATCGTTATGCTGGAAAGCGACTTCTACGTATACGCCGTTTTTCTCGCCTTCAAAATACAAAACATCTTCGTAAAGCGCTGTCTTGCTTCTGTTAAGGTAAGTAACATATTCCTTGATACCGCCTTCGTAGTGGAATTCACGGAACTTTGATTTTTTCTTCTTTTCATCGGAAGCAGTATCAGAGCTTACCTGTCCTTCTCCGCTCTCGGAAGAATCGGCGGACTCGTACACTCCTTCTTTTTTCTGCTCCTCAACATCAGCCTCCGCTCTGCCAATCAGATTGGAAATCTGAGATTCTTCAAGGTCTTTTCCAAGAGCTGCTTCCTTGGCTTCTTCAATCATACTGTCTGTGATGAAAGACTTTGAATGTTCTTCGTCTCTTTCATCTTTAAGGATTATACGAAGTCCCTTTGTAAGGAAAGCCATCTCTCTGAGTCTAACTTTTAAAATATCAAAATCAAAGATGGTGGTTTCGGTAAAGATTTCCTTGTCAGGAAGGAAAGTAACCTTTGTTCCGGTTTCTTCTTTATTGCAGTCTCCGATTACCTTAAGGTCATAACTCTTTTTACCTCTTTCGTAGCGCTGTTTATAAATCTTTCCGCCGCTCTTTATCTCAACTTCAAGCCACTCTGAAAGCGCGTTAACAACAGACGCACCTACTCCGTGAAGTCCGCCGGAAACCTTATAACCGCCACCGCCGAATTTACCGCCGGCGTGAAGTATTGTAAATACAACTTCTACAGCGGGAAGACCTGCTTTATGGTTGATACCTACGGGAATACCGCGTCCGTTATCCGTTACGGTACAGGAATTATCATTGTTTAAGGTAACGGTTATAGTATTACAATATCCCGCAAGAGCTTCATCAACCGAGTTGTCTACTATTTCATAAACAAGATGATGAAGACCGCGGCTAGCCGTAGTTCCGATATACATTCCGGGACGCTTTCTTACAGCTTCAAGTCCCTCAAGAATCTGAATCTGGTCGGCGCCGTATTCATTTTCAACCGATGTGTTGTTAAGACTTTCTTCGCTCATTTTTATTTCCTTTTCTTTAGTATCAAAACAGATTAATTTTGTTTAAGACTGACAATTCCGTTATCTACTTCGTAAACTTTATTGACAGTAAATCTGCCGTCTACAAATTCTTCCAGACCGGTACATGTGATTATAGTCTGTATATCTCCTATACTATCCAAAAGATAGTTTTGCCTCTTACTGTCAAGCTCCGATAAGACATCATCAAGTAAAAGGATCGGGGTATCTTTTGTAATATTTTTAACTATCTCAATTTCTGAAAGCTTAAGAGATAGAGCCGCAGTTCTTTGCTGACCCTGAGATCCGAACTTTCTAATATCAACTCCCTCTATTTCAAAGGAAAAGTCGTCTCTGTGAGGTCCTACTGATGTAATTTTGCTCTTTATATCTCTTTCATGATTTGCCTTCAGCTTTTCGGCAAATTCTTCTTCAGTCGTATCAGGTTCATATATAACCTTAATACTTTCTTTTCCTCCGGACAGCTTTTTATGTATATCAAAGATGATATCTCCAAGCTGGCCTACAAATTGCCTTCTTCTTTCGATGACTTTACTTCCGTAACTTATAAGCTGATCATCCCAAATAGGCAAAGTATCCTTAAGCTGAGGATTAAAATATAAATCTTTAAGAAGCTGATTTCTTTGATTTACGATTTTATTATAGTTATTAAGATTGTAAAGATAGAAATTATCAAGCTGACAAAGCTCCATATCGATGAATTTTCTGCGATATGAAGGCCCGTTCTTTATAATATTTAAATCTTCAGGTGAAAAAAATACTACATTACAAAGCCCCATCAGATCAGTGGCTTTTTTAATCTTTTGACCGTCTATTGCTATGCCTTTTGACTTAGAACTTCTAAGATGCATATCAACCTTTGAAGCCACACCGCCTTTTTCAAGATAAGTACGTATATGAGCTTCATTGCACCCAAATCTTATAATCTCACTGTCTTTACTTCCTCTGTGAGATTTTGTGGTAGCGGCAACATAGATAGCTTCAAGTATATTTGTTTTTCCCTGAGCATTATCTCCGAAAAGGATATTTGTTCCTTTATCAAAATCAAGCTCAAGAGCTTCGTAATTTCTGTAATCAGTAAGCTCAATTCTATTGATTATCATCAGTTCACCGCTTTAATAACATATTCTTTTCCGTCATATTCAAATTTATCACCGTCATAGAGCTTGCGGCCGCGTCTTGTATCAACCTCGCCGTTTACTTTGACTTTTCCGTCCTGGATGATAAATTTGGCATCAACTCCGGACATAGTAACTCCGGCAAGCTTAAGAGCCTGCCCGAGTTTTATAAATTCATCTTTTATATTTACTGTTGTCATAGTACTCCAAACCTACATACTCGAAATCCTTTAAGATATTCGTCCGAGCGAGTGCGTTGTCACGAAGTGACATTTTTTTCATTACGCACGAGTCTCATAATTAACAGTTTCATTTATGAAACTGTTGTGAAGTTAACGGGAAGAACTACGTAAATATAGCTTTCTTCTTCGTTTTTAATAAAGCAGGGAGCTTTAGCATTAACCATATAAAGATCAATGGTATCATCCTCAATAACTCTGAGTGCATCAAGTAAGAATTTAGGATTGAACGCAATCATAATATCCTTACCGACTTTTTCGATATCCAGGTCTTCATTCATACTTCCGACAATTGAATTGATAGACATGGTAACCATATCATCTTTAATATTTAAAACGATAGGCTTTTTATCTCCCTCTTTTACAAGAAGACAAGCTCTGTCGATACAATCAACAAGATCTTTTCTGTTTATAGAAACCTTTGTCTCATAATTTGAATAGCTCATCTTATCGATATCAAAGAATTCGCCGTCGATAAGTCTTGAAACAACCTTAGTGTTTCCAAATTCAAATATTATATGATTGGAACTGAAAGAAATCTCAATATCATCTTCAGCTCCTCCGGTAACGATCTTGCTGATTTCATTTAAACTCTTACCGGGAACAATAACTTTTTCATTTTCATATTCATCACGAAGCTGCAGTCTTCTGATTGAGATTCTGTGACCGTCAAGAGATGAAAGTCTCATATAATCACCGAATACTTCAAAAAGCTCACCCTTAGTAGTCTGCTGAGCTGAAGATCCTTCTCCTCCGTCTGCAACTGAAAAGATTGTCTGCTTAACAATATCTCTGAAATTAAGCTGGCTTAAAATAATAGAATTATTCTTTTCTATTTCAGGAAGATATGTATAATCTTCACCTGATTTACCTATAATAGTAAAATGTGCTTTTCCGCAGGTGATAAGAGTCTTGTAATTTTGATCTACATCTATAGTAATATTATCATCAGGAAGCTTTCTAACTATCTCAGAAAAAATCTTTGCATCTAAAGCAACTATTCCTCTTTCGATTATCTGTCCGTCTATGATGGTTTCAATACCAAGTTCTGTATCATTACCGGTAAGAGAAATAATATCTCTGGTAGTATTGATAAGAATACATTCAAGAATAGACATTGTACTTCTGTTAGGAACGGCCTTTGATACAATATTTACTCCGTTAAGAAGATTAGATTTACTACATATGAATTTCATGAGTATGCTCCTTAGAAGAAAATAATTTATAAACAGTAGCTAAAAACAATCTTTACACAGCGATAAACAGGCTCTTTTATATATATAAATATAATAAGACTTAGTATAAATAATAATAGGGGGTGTTCATACTGCGAAAAACCTTTTATATTATACTATTTTTCTGGAAAAAATTAAAGAAAAACACGTGGATTTGGCTCATATTTTTATAGAATAAGTGGGAGTTAATCCACTATACCTTAAAATACGTAAAACCTCTTAAAAAGGCTTATAAACGCCAATCCACATGTTTTAACAGTTTTATACTTTAATTATCCACAAAGTAGTCATATTATTAATGAAAAAAACTTTATCAATAAGATTAAAAAGAAGGAGTTTCTTCTTATATATAATACAAACAGATTTTAACCTTAAGAAAGCTTTTTCTTTATTTCCTCAATTCTCATTTTAAGGTTTTCATCCGTATGAAGATCGTCCTGGATCTTATTGCAGCCGTGAATGATAGTAGTATGGTCTTTTTTGTTAAGCATCTTAGCTATACTTGTATAAGACATTGAAAGAAGATCATAGCAAAGATACATAACAACCTGTCTTGGAAGTACAAACTCCGCATTTCTCTTTGGAGACATTATATCGGAAGATTTAATATCAAATACTTCTGAAACGGTATCAATGATATCTTTTGAATTTATAATCTTCTTTTCTGTATTAATGATATCCTTTAATGCTTCCTGAGCTATTTCAAGAGTAGGATTGTTTGTTCTTGTAAGTTTAACGTAGGCGGCTACTTTATTTAAAGCACCTTCAAGTTCTCTGATGTTTGAAACAATGTTGGTTGCAATGTATTGAATAATCTCGTCACTTACCGGAAATTCAAGCTTTTCGGCATTCTTTCTAAGAATAGCCATCCTTGTTTCATAATCAGGATTCTTAATATCAACCGTAAGTCCCCAGAGGAATCTTGTCATAAATCTTTCTTCAAGATTCTGAATCTCCTTAGGAGGTTTATCGGATGAAATAACAATCTGTTTGTGAGCTTCGTGTAAAGCATTAAATGTATGGAAGAACTCTTCCTGTGTTGAATCTTTTCCTATAATAAACTGGATATCGTCTACCATCAAAACGTCTACGGTACGGTATTTATCCCTAAGCTTTGACATTGAAGAAGCATCACCGAATCTGATGGATTCGATAACTTCATTGGTGAACTCTTCACTGGTAACATAGATAACCTTTTTATTAGGGTCTCTTTCAAGGATCATATGTCCGATTGAATGCATAAGGTGAGTCTTACCGAGTCCTGGGTCTCCGTAAATATATAAAGGATTGTATACTTCACCGGGAGTTTCGGCTACAGCAAGACATGCAGAGTATGCAAGCTTGTTGTTACTTCCGACGACAAAATCCTCAAATTTATACTTAGGATTAAGATTACCGGAGTTGATCACATTATTGCTCTGAGAGGTATTTGAAGGGTAAGTTACATTATTACTTACCGCATTATCTTCAACTTCATTCTTTAAAACAAACTTTACATCATAATTGCTGCCGATAACTTCGCTGATTATAACTTTAAAGCAGTTGGTAAACTTATTTGTAATGTAATTAAACTGAAGCGTCTGATCTGACTGAATAATAATATAAACCGTATTATCCAGTGTTTTGTAGTATTCGAGGGGTTTAATCCAGGTTTCGAAAGAAGTGTCCGTAAGAGTAAACTCAGTTTTAAGATTCTCGCAGATTTTAGTCCAATTAAGTTTTATAGGATCCATGTTATTGCTCCGTTAAGTTTCTTTGTACTTATTTTATTATATAGGACTTTAAAATTCAAAGATTACTTATAACCCCCTGTGTATAAAACGTTATCCACACCCTGTGGATAAGTAAGTTAAACACATATATCTGTGGATAAGTATGTGAAGAGCGTGTATAAGTTATACCCAGATTTCGCGTCAATATATAGTGTTTTTAGAAATATTTTATAAATATATGCACTAAATGGTATGATTTACATAACCTTATCCACATTTCGTTGATTACTTGTGGATAAGTAAATAAATATCCCCATGCTGTGTATAACCCAGTGGAAAATTTTTTTTTTTACTTTTTTTCTCTGTTTGTTTAAAGTGTAAAATAAAAAAAAAATCCTTATTTTTCTTATATTTTAAGGGTTTTTGCTTGACACATTGTATTTTTTCTTTTAAAATCATTGTTGCTGTTCTTATAAATCTATAGGATTTTATCTTTGAATAAGGAGGTATATATATTATGAAGATGACATTTCAGCCTAAGAAGCGTTCACACGCTAAGGTTCACGGTTTCAGAGCCAGAATGTCTACTCCCGGCGGAAGAAAAGTTCTTGCTGCAAGACGTGCAAAGGGTAGAAAGAAAATTTCAGTTTAATCCGGTAGGTCACAGTAATGTGGCCTATTCGTTTCTTTAAAGGATTGTTTAAAGAAATATGATATTTACAGAATCACTGAGAAAAAATATACAATTTCAGAACGTATACAAAAACGGAAAATCCTACGGCAACAAGCTTTTTGTTATGTATGTCCTTAAGAACGGCTCGGAAGGAAATCGTATCGGTATCAGTGTAAGTAAAAAAGTAGGCAACAGTGTCATAAGACATCGCGTAAAGAGACTGGTGCTGGAAAATTACAGGCTACAGGAAAAAGTGTTTAATAGTGGTTTAGACATTGTAGTCATTGCGCGACCGGGTGCTGCCACCGCATCGTTTGTCGAGGTGGAGAGAGCACTGATGTATCTTGGAAATCGTCTTAATATTATAAATACCGATATTAATAATAAAGAAGAGTAGATTTCCGTGTTTGTAAGCATTTATGGAAATGCTAAGTTATGAAAAAAATACTAATCGCAGGAATCAGATTCTATCAAAGATATATTTCTCCATATAAAGGTGTGAAATGTCCTTATTTTCCGAGCTGTTCAGGCTATGCTGTCGAAGCAATAAGCGTACACGGCGCGTTTAAGGGGTCATGCCTTGCTATATGGAGAATTTTGCGTTGTAATCCTTTTTCTCACGGCGGTTACGATCCCGTTCCTGAGAAAAAAATGAGGGGACACGGAAGATTCCTGCAAATGGAGGCTAAATGAACTTCGGTATTATTTTAAGCCAGAACAATGTACCTGTTTTTAAGTATATCGTATGGGTACTTGGAAAGATCATGGAGGGAATCTTCTGGGTTCTCGACAAGGTTGGAATTCCGAATATCGGTCTGGCAATCATTCTTTTTACTATTGTAGTAAACCTTTGCATGCTTCCTCTTACCTATAAGCAGCAGAAATTCTCAAAATTATCCCAAAAGGTTAATCCCGAGATCAAAGCTATTCAGAAGAAGTATGAAGGAAAAAAGGATCAGGATTCACAGCTTGCAATGAATAGTGAAGTTCAGGCTGTTTACGGAAAATATGGTATTTCACCTACCGGAAGCTGTCTGTTCCTTATTATCCAGATGCCTATCCTTTTCGCATTGTATCAGGTTATTTACCATGTACCCGGATATGTTGCAAAGGTAAGACAGGCATTTTACCCTCTTGTAGAGAGCATTGTTGCAAATGACAAAGCAGTTGAGCTTATTAAAGGCTTCAAGAATTCTGCTATGTTTGCCAAGCAGTTTGACAATGCAAAGTTTACTCTTGAAAATACTGTAATTGACTGCTTAAACAGAGCATCAACCGCAGATTTTCAGGCTATCAGCGACAATTTTTCAACTCTTTCCGCTGATGTTGAACATACAAGCAGTTTACTTTCACACTACAACAGTTTCCTTGGACTTAACATAGGAAACACCCCCTGGTTTACCATCAGAAACATTGCTTTTTCAGACGGAAAGCTTGTAAGCATAGGGCTTCTTATCGGAGCTGTTCTTATTCCTATACTTGCCGGTGTAACCCAGTGGCTTAACGTAAAGCTTTCACCCCAGCCTCAGAACGATCCTTCAGATCAGGCAAATTCAATGGCATCTTCTATGAAGATGATGAATTACTTTATGCCTCTTATGTCTGTATGGTTCTGCTTTACACTTCCTGCAGGTATGGGACTTTACTGGATTGCCAGTGCTGTTGTCAGAGGAATCATCATGGTAGTTATGAATAAGCATATCGATAAGCTTGACTTCGATAAGCTTATTGCTCAGAATTCTACCAAGAATGCAAAGAAAATTGCTAAGCGTAAAGCTCAGCAGGAAAAGCTTGCAGCATATGCAAATATGAAGACTAGAAATATCAGCTCAAATGCTAATTCAAGTTCTTCAAATTCAAAGCCCGTTGATAACAGAACTCAGTATGAGAAGAGAACAAGCGATATTGCCAAGAAGTCTTCCAATGTTTCTTCCAAAGAGTCTCCTTCAAGTTCCGGTATGAGCGGAATGATGGCTAAGGCTAATGCTGTTAAGAATTTTAATGAAAAAAACAATAAATAAGAGAGGTTTGTGTAATGGAATATAGAGAGTTTTCTTCTAAGACAGTAAACGACGCTATTACTGAAGCCTGCCAGTCTTTCGGTATTACCAGCGACAGACTTATTTATGAAGTTGTAAGTGAAGGATCTACCGGATTTTTAGGAATCGGATCAAAGGCCGCAGTTATCAAGGCTGCTGTTAAAGAAGAATCAGTTACCGAGATGGCAAAAGTATTTTTAAACGATGTTTTTGCCGCTATGAATATGGAAGTTGTTATCGACACTTCTTTCGATGAAGAAACCAATGACCTTAACATCGAACTTTCCGGTGATGAGATGGGCGTTCTTATCGGAAAGAGAGGAGCAACCTTAGATTCACTTCAGTATCTTGTTTCACTTGTTGTAAACAAGGGACGTGAAGATTATATCAGAGTTAAGGTTGATACCGAGAATTACCGTGAGAGAAGAAAAGAAACCCTTGAAAATCTTGCCAAGAACGTTGCTTTCAAGGTTAAGAAAACAAGAAGATCTCTTTCTCTTGAGCCTATGAATCCCTATGAGAGACGTATTATTCACGCTGCATTACAGAATGATAAGTATGTTACTACTCACAGCGAAGGTGAAGAGCCTAATCGTAAAGTAGTGATCAGTCTCAAAGATGATGTAAGAAGCAGCTACTCAAGAAATAAGTATTGATAATTTGCCGGGGCGAATCCTTTGATTCGCCCTATTTTTCTCTTTTCTTTATTGCGATAAAGTATTTGTAATGATAGACTATAAATTGTAAAAATTCTACGTAGAACTGAATTTGAAAGGAAAAAGATATGGCTGAATTCGAAAAATACGAAGATCCTAACGCTAAAAAAGTAAAAAAAGTATTCAGATTTATTCTTATAGGTTTTGTCGGACTTTTTATCATCATCAATGTTTTCAGATGCTTCTATTCTGTCAGTGAGCAAAGAAATGCTGTAGTTACACAGTTTGGAAAGATTGTAAGAGTTAATACTGCAGGATTTTATTTCAAAGCTCCCTGGCAAAGAGTTCATATGGTAGATATGACTACTCACGGAACCGGAATCGGATATGTTGTCTCTCCTACAGGACAGAACATTACGGATACTGACAACGGTATAATGATCACATCTGATTTTAACCTTTTAAATATAGATTTCTATCTTGAGTACAGAGTATCGGATCCTGTTGCATACCTTTATAATTCCGAGTCTCCGGAAAAGATTCTTTCAAGTATAGCTCTTGCAAATATCCGTACAGTAGTTTCAAATTATACTGTTGATGAAGCAATGACGACAGGAAAGAGTGTAATACAGGCGGAAGTTAAGGAAGCTATGATTGCTGAGCTTAACGAAAGAAACGTAGGTCTTACTGTTTCAAATATCACTATTCAGGATTCACAGCCTCCTACAGACGAGATCATCGCTGCATTTAAAGCTGTTGAAACTGCAAAGCAGGGCGCAGATACTGCTATGAACAATGCTTATCAGTATCAAAACCAGAAGATTCCTGAGGCAGAAGCTAAGGCAGACGCAATCGTGCAGAATGCACAGGCGGGAAAAGAGTCCAGAATAGCAGAAGCTCAGGGTCAGGTAGCCAGATTTAATGAAATCTACAATGAATATCAGAAGTATCCTCTTATTACCAAAAAGAGACTTTTCTACGAGAAGATGGAAGAAATCCTTCCCGGACTTAAGGTTATTATAACCGATGGCAATACTGAGACAATGCTTCCTATAGACAGCTTTACAAACAGTAGTCCCGTTCTAAATTACGGAGCTACGGACGCAGTACAGTAAGGGGGTATATAATATGAAAAAAGTTATTGGTTCAATAGTTGCTTTTGTTGGTGTTGTGATTCTTGGAATTATACTTTTTAATGCAACTTTTTATACTGTAAATGTAAATGAAATCGCTCTTATTGTCAGACTCGGTAAGATTTCAGGTACGCAGTCTGAGCCAGGGATGCATTTCCATTCTCCTTTCATTGAGAGCGTAACCAAAGTTTATACCGGAGATATTCTCTACGATATTCCCGTATCCGATGTTATTACATCCGATAAAAAATCTATGATCGCTGATAACTACGTTGTCTGGTCAGTAAGCGATGCAACCAAGTATTATCAGACTCTTGGTGCCGTCAGAGGAAGAGCGGAAGAGCGTATCGAAGCTGCTGTTTATAATGCAGCTAAAAATATCATCTCTTCAATGAAGCAGGATGAGATCATCGCAGCAAGAGGAAATATGCTTACCGAGATGATCACAAAAGAATCAAACTCAGACATCTTCCAGTACGGTATTACTATTGAAATCGCTGAGATTAAGGCTTTAGACCTTCCTGACGACAACAAGGAAGCAGTTTATGAGCGTATGATTTCCGAGAGAAATAATATTGCAGCCGGATATACCGCAAAGGGAGAATCCGATGCTCAAAAGATCAGAAACGAAACTGATAAGCAGGTAGCTATTCTTACCGCTAATGCCGAAAAGGAAGCTGCAAAGCTTGAGGCAGAAGGTGAAGCCGAATATATGAGAATTCTTTCCGACGCTTACAATGACGAAGGAAAGGCTGAGTTCTATAATTACTTAAGAGGACTTGATTCATTACAGGCTCTTGCCGGTCTTAATAAAACTATTATTCTCGATAAGAATTCCGAGTTTGCAAAGATTCTTTACGGCGAGAATTAAATCAGAGGTTCTAAATGAGCAGATTTTCAAAGCAAAGCAGCGTATTACCTACCCTTTTTGTGATTTGTCTTTCTTTTGTATTAGGTGGCTGCGGCATTAAAGCAACTACTGTGCGACTTCTTAAATATCAGGGAGAAGTATCGCTTGAAAATAATAATACTTCAAAGAGTGTTAAAGAGGACCTTCGCCTCAGCAGCGGAGATCTGCTCTCCACGAGTACCGACAGTCAGGCTTATATAGGACTTGATGATTATAAGCTTGTTACTTTGGATGAAGAAAGTAAAGCTTCCTTTAATCAAGAGGGAAAGAATCTTTCTCTTGATCTTGAGAAAGGATCTGTTTTCTTCAATGTCACAAAGTCATTAGATGAGGATGAATCTTTTAACATTAGAACTTCAACTTTAGTTACCGGTATAAGAGGTACATCGGGACTTGTATCTATAGATGACAATGGTTATACTTCTATTTACCTTACAGACGGTCATGTAAGTCTTGAATGTAAGAATCCGAAAACTGAAGAAGTTAAGTACATTGATTTAGATCCCGGTATGAAGTTAACCGTTTATACTTATGATGACAGAGATACAGATTCAGTTGAATACGTTTACGATAGATTTTACGGACCTGATCTTCCTGAATTTGCAAGAGACATTATAAGTAATGATTCCGAGCTTCTTGATAAAGTACTTAGCAGTACCGGATGGGATGACATGGGTTCAGCTCCTCAAGATGTTAGAGAATTTTCATCTATTAGCGAAGCTTTAAGAGCGTATTTTAATGATAATGATTCAGAAAGCCTTTTGAAACTTGCTTTATCTGATGATTTTAAAGATAAAGTATCTTCTGAAGCACCTATGAACGACGAAGATTATTATGGTTTCTTCCTTGATGGCAATTTCTTAGGAGAGGATATTTATTATTTTTCAGAAGATCCTGAGTTTCCAAAGGCTGGAGATCTGATAGTTTATTTTGTTGAATGTAAGAACATAAACGAGAATAGCCGTGTTTTTGTTATTTATAATAGTGACAATGACACTTCCGGTTTAGGTGTTTCCTGGGAAACGGGATCTTATTACGCAGATAGATCTGATAAATATATTGCTATAAATGCTTTTACAGGTGAACTTTTAACTTATTATGATGGATCCGACAGCGGCCCTGCAACTTCAGAAATACCTCTTGGCCTGTATTAATTATTATGGAACAGTAAAATGAATAATGAAACGATAGCCGCCATTTCCACCGCTCTCTCTGAATCCGGTATAGGGATAATCAGAGTGAGCGGGCCGGAATCGGTCGAGATTGTAAATAAAATATTTGTTGGCGCTAAAGGAAAGAGGATTCTTAAAAACGTTGCCAGTCATACCATCAATTACGGACATGTTTTAGAGTTTAGAGAAGATGGTAATACTGACAGTTCTTTATATATAGATGAGTGCCTCGTTTCTGTTATGTTAGCACCAAAATCCTTTACAGGAGAAGATGTCGTCGAGATTAATTGTCACGGCGGCGTTTTTGTGGTTAAAAAGATTCTTTCTGAAGTACTAAAAGCTGGAGCAAGACTCGCAGAGCCCGGAGAATTTTCAAAGAGGGCTTTCTTAAACGGAAGGCTTGATCTTGCCGAAGCGGAAGCTGTTATGGATGTAATCTCTTCAAAGAGCGATTCGGCTCTTAAGGCATCAATAGGTCAGCTTTCAGGAAAGATTTCTTCAAGTATCAGGGCTTTGCGAGAAGAGATTCTTTATAATATTGCATTTATTGAATCAGCCCTTGATGATCCCGAGCATATTTCTCTTGATGGTTTTCCGGAAAAACTATCCGAACTTTTGGGAGACTGGTTACAAAGGATTGATAAGCTTATAAAATCGAACGACAGTGGTCGATTTTTAAGAGAAGGAATAGGTACTGTACTTTTAGGTAAGCCCAATGCCGGTAAGTCGTCTGTTATGAACCTTCTTCTAGGAGAGGACAGAGCGATTGTTACTGATATCGCCGGAACTACAAGAGATACTCTTGAAGAATATATTAAGTTTGGAAATATAGGTCTTAATCTTATAGACACAGCCGGAATCAGAGAGACGGATAATACCGTCGAACAGATTGGTGTTGACAGAGCAAAAAAAGCTGCCGAGAATGCAGACCTTATTATATATGTAATTGATATATCCAATGGTGATTCATTTGATGATATAACCAATGGATATAATAAACTTTTAAGTTCATACCCGGATAAAAAGGCAATCGTCCTTTTAAATAAAGTCGATATTGCAGAGAGTATTAAAAAACCTGATACCGACTATCCTGTTATTGAGTTTTCTACTGTAACAGGTGAAGGATATGAAGAGCTTAAAAGTACTATTGAGGAAATGTTTTTTAACGGACTTAGTAACAGCAGCGATGAAGTTGTTATTACCAATATCAGACACAGACAATGCCTCGAAGAAAGTAGGGATGCTCTTTTAAAAGTAAGAGAAAGTCTAAACCTTGGTATGGAAGAAGATTTTCTTTCGATTGATTTAATGGATGCATATTCTTCTCTAGGAAAGATAATCGGAGAAGAAATAGAAGATGATCTGGCTACTGAGATTTTTTCAAAGTTCTGTCTTGGTAAATAAGTTCTTTAATAGATTATTTTAGATTGGTATTATATGAAGATTTTAGATAACGAAAAGACTATAAATAATAAGCTTACCCAGAATTATGATGTTGTAGTAATAGGTGCAGGTCATGCCGGATGTGAAGCCGCTCTTGCCTGCAGCAGACTTGGACTCAAGACAATCATTTTTACTGTCAGCGTCGACTCTATTGCCCTGATGCCTTGTAATCCGAATATAGGCGGATCCTCAAAGGGACATCTTGTAAGAGAGATTGATGCGTTAGGCGGTGAGATGGGTAAAAATATCGATAAGACTTTTATCCAGTCAAAGATGCTTAATGTTTCCAAGGGACCTGCTGTTCATTCACTACGGGCTCAGGCTGATAAACAGGATTACGCAAGAAGTATGAGAAAGGTTCTCGAGAGTGAACCTAATCTTACTATTAAGCAGGGAGAGGTTTGCTCTTTTATTTGGGAAGATATTTCATCAAATAGTTCATACGAACCATTGGTTACTTCACCGGATTCTGCTGATACTGATTTGTTTTCATACTATAAAAATGCCGGTAAGAGAATTACAGGTGTTAAGTCCTATACAGGTACCACCTATCTTTGTAAGGCTGCTATTATTTGTAGCGGAACATATTTAAATGCAAGATGTCTTTGCGGAGAGGCTATTACCTATACCGGACCTAATGGACTTCAGGCTGCTACTCATCTTTCAGATTCTATTAAAGAGATGGGTATCGAACTTCGCCGATTTAAAACCGGCACTCCCGCGCGTATGGATGGTAAGTCTATAGACTATTCAAAACTATCGGAGCAAAAGGGAGATGAGAGAGTAGTGCCTTTTTCATTTTCTACCGATCCGGAATCTGTTCAAAAGGAACAGGTTTCTTGTTGGCTTACCTATACTAACGAAGAGACCCATAATATTATAAGAGCAAATCTTGATCGTTCACCTATCTACGCGGGAATAATAGAAGGAACCGGACCCAGGTACTGCCCCTCTATTGAAGATAAAGTGGTTAAGTTTGCAGATAAGGATAGACATCAGGTTTTCCTCGAGCCGGAAGGTCTTTATACTGATGAAGTATATGTTGACGGTATGAGCAGTTCTCTTCCTGAAGATGTTCAGCAGGCAATGTATAGAACTGTCCCCGGATTGGAGAATTGTCGTATAGTAAGAAATGCTTATGCAATAGAGTATGATTGTATCAATGCTAAACAATTGTATAATTCTCTCCAGTTTAAAAATATTAACGGACTTTTTGCAGCCGGACAGTTTAACGGAAGCAGCGGATATGAAGAAGCTGCAGCTCAGGGACTTATTGCGGGAATCAACGCGGCAATGTTTGTTCTCGGAAAAGAACCTTTAGTTCTTGACAGAAGCGAGAGTTATATCGGAGTCCTTATTGATGATCTTGTTACTAAAGATAATCGTGAACCCTATCGTATGATGACTTCGAAAGCTGAGTACAGATTACTTCTTAGACAGGATAATGCTGATATCAGACTTCGGAAGTACGGATATAAAGTTGGACTTGTTCCACGTGAAACATTTGAGGAACTATGTAAAAAAGAAGAACTCATCAAAGAGGAAATGGATAGACTAAAAGATACTTATGTCGGAGCAAGCAAAGATGTACTTGAGTATCTTGATTCTATAGGAAGTACTCCTCTTACTACCGGTGTAAGTCTTGCATCACTTCTTGGCAGACCTGAAGTTACTTATAAGAATATGGCTTCTATAGATAAAAACAGACCCGATCTATCCGATTCAATAGTTGAACAGGTAGAGATTGAACTCAGGTATGAGGGCTATATTGAAAGACAGCGTAAACAGGTCGAACATTTCAAAAAGATGGAGACCAGAAAGATTCCTGTTAATATAGATTATGATGATGTTCCTTCATTAAGAATAGAAGCAAGACAAAGACTTAAGGAATTTAGACCTTTATCTATAGGACAAGCCTCGAGATTATCCGGAGTATCTCCCGCCGATGTTTCCGTACTTCTTATTTATCTTGAGAAGAACAGATGACCGGAAAATGCTTTATTACTAGATATTGTATACCTTTAATATAATGTTTCACGTGAAACATTTTGTACTTGAGAAATCGATTAAGTACTAAATAATGTTTCACGTGAAACTTTTTTATACTAAATATTGTGTGGAAGAGATGTGAAACATTAAAAGAAAAACAGAAGTAAAAATGTGAAACATTATATAGAAATATAGTGCATTCACTAGATATAGTGATAATAGGAAATAACATCAAAAGAAAAACAGTATTTATAAGAAAAATTATAGAAAAACAAGGATACATAGGAGTAAGAGAACCGTAATATTAGTAATATAGCGGTTCTATACAAGCTGAAGTAAGGAATTTTTTAAGGATGTACTTACAAGGGAGGAAAGATAGTAAAAGATAGCGCATTCATTATCCTGCCATATTCTATGTTTTCTGTTTACTCCACAAAGTAAATAACCGCTGGTAATGATTTCATTTCCTACGCGTACTATAAGACAAGATTCAATTTCCAATTCAGAAAGAATTTTAAATAAAGATGGACAACCTTCCGAAATCTTATCCAGGGAGGATTCTCTAAACATATCATCTATAAGAATATCTGAAACATCCTCAACTTCATAGTCAACAGAGCCATCCAAAACTGCTTTAAGTCTACTGTCTAAATCAATAACATAAAGGTCAGAAATCTGTATTACTTCAGAAAAATAGGGGAGCACATAACTTAAACGCTCGCGAAGAGTTGCCCCTTTTCCGAAAAGGTGTCTTAGGTTAAACATATCTGTAAATATATTGTGGGTACGGATATCTTTAATCTCAACATTTTCATACTTATCTTTCATATAGATAATATAGCAGTTGCGTCCTTTGTTTTTTCCGAGGTAAAGAGACTTATCTATTATAGTAAAAAGATCGTTATAGTTGTCTGCATCTTCAGGGAAAGAAGCACACCCAGCTGTACCGGTAACAAAAAGATTACTGTCTTCAATCTTTATATTTCTGCGCATCACGTTGCGGTCATTATACATTTCGGTAAAGAACTTTTGCTTATCGGTGTACTTAATATCTCGAAGATTGATGATAAGTAGTTCATCTCCGCCAAATCTTCCGATGAGACCGTATCCTCTTGTGTAGTTTACAAGAGACTTTGTTACTTCCTGGAGAACAAAGTCACCGGCGGAGTGTCCGTAAGTATCGTTGATGAATTTGAAGTTATCGAGATCAAGTATAGTAAATGAAAATGGAATATCTGAAGCAATTAAATCATTAACAAAGTTAAGAGCGTATGCACGTGAAACAACTCCGGTAAGGGAATCGAGTATTTCATCCAATCCTTTTTCGTCAAGAATCTTGTCAAAAAATCTAAACTGCCTCAAAGAATCAATGGAGTAAAGAACCTGGTGTCCATCCATACGGGATTGCCTGGATAAAACATCGGTAATATCAACGAAGCTTCCAACAAGACCTACAATTTCACCGTTTTCGTATAAGGGTCTCTTGGATGCGATGATATCTCTTTCTTCTCCGCGCACAACACACTTACCCAAAACCTTGTAAGTAGACTCGCCTTGCAAAACGCGAAGTTCATCCTGCTTATAAGGTTCCGGATCGCTATGCCATCCCATTTCTTCATCATTTTTGCCGATAAGGACGGAATCATCTTTAAAACCATAGAAATCAAGAAAGGCCCGGTTGACGCCAACGAATCGTCTGTCTTTATCCTTCCAAAAGACACAGTCTTGTGCTGTATTGATAATACTTTCATATAAATCGGGACTAAGTTTCATAGTTAAACCCTACAAAATAAATTAAGAACAAATCAGAATCTATATCAAGTATAAACTGTAGATGTATAGGATAAATATACAATAATTTGTGATTTTGTTCAAATTAAATAAGTGTTAAAATAGTTTTAAACAGTTGTTAATTGTAAAGCAAGGAAAAGAGTATGAAACAATTTGAAGCCAAAGTCTTTGATAAGGTAAAGTACAGGTTAGGCGAAGGTCCGGTGTTTGATCCGAGAAACAAAGTGTTGTCCTGGGTAGATATATCGGCAGGGTTATTCTGTTATTCTAAGATAGAAGAAGATAAACTTACCGATATAAAGTCTGTATCCTTTGGACAAATGGTCGGCGCAGCTATACCGGCGGAGGAAACCGGAAAGTATATAGTCGCAGCGACGGATGGATTATACATACTTGATACAGAAACAAATAAATATGATTTATATTACGAGACAAACAAAATTTATGAACCATATCAAAGGTCTAATGATGCAAAGGCGGATCCGGAGGGAAGACTGTATTTTGGCTCTATGGTATATGACGGAATGAGTGAGGAAAAGGGCAATCTTTTTGTAATAGATAAAGGAAGAGAAGTCAAAATAGCTCAAAAAGATACTAGGCTCTCTAACGGTATGGCCTGGAGTAAGGAGAAAAAGAAATTCTACTTTTCGGATTCGCTTGAACATGCCGTTTTCATTTACGACTACGATTATAAAACGGGAGAAATAACAAACAGAAAAGTGCTTTTTGAAATAAGTTCGGGGATACCGGATGGAATGTGTATAGACAGCGACGATAACCTTTGGTTATCCATATGGGGAGGAAGAAGAGTAGAAAAGCGCTGTTCAAAAACAGGACAAAAGCTGGCTGAGATAAAAGTTGATGCTGAAAATGTAACCTGTTGTACTTTCATGGGGGAGACAAATAAGCTGATAATAACAACTTCCGGTGACGGAAAAGAAGGAGAGTTTGACGGCTGCATATTTATATGCGAGACAGACAGCATAGGAGTAAACCCGAGCTACTTTGTAAAGTAATCACAGACACTTTTAATTGAATTATCCGGGTCTAAAGGATATACTTAAAAAAGGTGTTTCGAATTGAAGGAAAAGAAAAATGAACGTGAATGAAATCTCTTATATGTATAATTCAGCCTTAAACGGTCTGTCAGTAGAAGGAACAAAGAGCGTTAATTATGAAAAACAGATCGATGCGGCAAAGGAAGCCCTTAAGAAAGCCGGAGCAAGTGGCTTTTCTTCTTCGTTAAACGAAGAAGTTTCAAAACTCACCGATGAGGAGAGAACAAGGGCGATTGAATTCAGAGAACTTGCCGGAGCCTTAGACCATTCCGTGCTCGGAAATATGGTGGAAGGGGCAACAGATAAAGATCTCGCTTTAATGTCTGAAGAGATGCTTGGTTCATCAAAAGGCAGAGAAGTCCTTTCAAAATTGATGGAAGGACATTTTAACAGTATGGTTCTCGGAAATAACGATAAAGATGAGGATGAAGAGGAGATTGATTCTTCGCTGAATACGGACAAATATTTAAGGGGAACATATGAAGGATGAGAATAGAATTCCTGAAACAACCTACAGCAATTATGAGGAATTTCAGGAAGAAAACAGAAAAAGAATAAATAATCGTCTTAACATAGTCCTTTGGTTTTCAATTCTTACAGGACCGGCTATAGCGTTTGGAATCCGGATAGGGATTTTCCCGGAGGTAAACTATTTTACCTGTATCGTGATATCTCTGTATATGCTTTTCCTTGCGCTTATCCACTTTTTCCTTGTTAAAAAGTGGCCGGATAGCGTGGTTACGGGATTTATTGCGCTTATAGCGCTTAATGTGCTTCTCGTTGCGATGGCATTTAACCATGTCTATATTAATCTGACATGGTTTCTGGTGCCGCTTCTTAGTCTGCTCTTTGTGGATAAAAGCATTTATATAGTGTCTCTTGCCATGAATTATATTTTTATGGTGATAGCTACGTGGATGATCGCTCCCTATGCCTATGAACTGAGAGTTGATTATAATTCACCGATACAGTATTTTGCAAATTACATCGGTGGATACACAATCGAAACTGTAATAATGCTTGTTGCAGGATATTTCCTCGGAAAAACAGAAACAGGATATTTCAGGGAGCTTATCGAGAAAAACAGAGTAATAAAGGAAGCTGATGAAAAGCTCAAAGACCAATTGGCGATCCTTGAGTCCATGTCCGAAATATACAGCCACGTAAACTTGATAGATTATGAGGAAGGTACGGAGACATCCATCAGAGACAAGGATTTAAAAGCGATACCCATCGATCTTGAACACCAGACTCATACAGCGATGAGCGAAAAGATAATGCTCAGTATCGTATCGGACCAGCTGGTGGGCTTTAAAGAGTTTACCAATATACAAACTTTAAGAATGAGACTTTTGAACAAAAAATCGATTTATGCCGAGTTCATCAGCATGGTCACGGGATGGTTCAGAGCGCAGTATATTACGGTAGAGACAGGTGAAGACGGCTATCCTACGAAGGTGATCTATACTATCCAAAATATAGATAATGAAAAGCGCAAGGAAGAGAAGCTTATAAGGATTTCGCTTACGGATGAACTGACAAGACTTTACAACCGTCGCTGCTACGAGGAGGATTGTATCGAAATCCGAAACAATAAACTGGCGGATAGTTTTGTTTTGATATCCGTGGATGTAAACGGTCTTAAGGTTACAAACGATACAAAGGGACATGCTGCCGGCGACGAGCTGATAAAGGCTTCGGCGGATTGCCTTATCGCTACGGTAGGAGCTATCGGAAAAGCCTACAGGGTCGGCGGAGATGAATTCCTTGCAATCGTTCATACCAATGATCCTGAAAAGATTTGCGAGCAGTTAAAAGATAAGGCGTCAAAATGGAAAGGCGTTTATGTTGAAAACGTATCGCTATCCATTGGTTATGCAACTTCCAAGGATCACCCCGAAGACAACATTGATGCGCTCGAGAGAATCGCCGACGCCAATATGTACAAGGAAAAGGAAAAATACTACCGGGAAAAAGGAATAGAAAGAAGAATCTGGTAGTTTTTTAATAAAAAAAGATTTCCAAAACAGAAATCAAGAGGAGAAAGAAAAAATGGTTTCAAATAACATTAAAATCCCTGCTTATATTTCAATGGGATTACACATCGCAGTATTTACTGTAGCGCTTCTTATTGTATCAATGCAGGAACAAGTAGTTAAGCTTTTCGGACTTAGGGGAATAGAAGGAATACATGTCTTTCCGCCCGCTATCGTCGGACTTGGAATTGATATGATTCTGGCTATAATCCTTGTTGTCGTAATAAAGGATTATCAGGGCGACCACAGAAGAGGAATCTGCATTGCTCTTTTTGCTGTTATGATAGGAATCGGAATTTTAATGATACCGGTTAACATTATTGCCCAGCAGTATTACGCAAGGGTATGGGGAGCGAATCATATAGCTGTATTAGCAAGCTTAGGAAGTGCATTAAATCTTTGGACCGCGCCGCTCCAGCTTGCTGCTTTACCCTTCTATTATGTGGCATTGGGCAGATATGGCATCAGCAAAAAGGAAGACTAGTTTTAAAATGGAAAGCATTGTAATAAGAGATGTCAAGGAAGCCGATGCGGAAAGGCTTTGTGAGATTTACAGATACTACGTTGAAGAAACGGCGATTTCATTTGAATATGAGGCGCCTTCTAAAGAAGAGTTCGCAGGGAGAATTACAGAAATAAAAAAGCACTTTCCCTACATTTGTGCAGAAGTGGATGGAAAAATCGTTGGTTATGCATACGCTTCTAAGTTTCATCCGAGAGAAGCGTATAAACACTGCGCAGAGATGAGCATCTACATCGATAAAGATGCGAGAAAGTCCGGTCTTGGAAGAAAGCTGTACGAGGAGTTGGAAAAAAGGCTTAAGAGTATGGGAATCATCAATCTCTACGCCTGCATCGCTTATCCGGTAGACCCTACTGTTTACGATGAGCACCTCGATACAAACAGCCCGGACTTCCATAAGCACATGGGGTATGTGCTTAACGGCGAGTTCCACAAGTGTGGCTACAAATTCGGCAAGTGGTACAATATGATCTGGATGGAAAAATTCATCGCCCCCCACAAATGACCCCCGGGGACGGGGTTGGGGGGTCAAAATCGAATGACCCCCGGGGACGGAGTTGGGGGTTCAAAAGCGGAATAAAGAAAGACAGATTTTGAAGATTAAACAATGACTGATTTAAACGAATTTGAAAACAATGCAGAGGAGATTCATCTCCCCAATACAATTGATTATCTCGACATAGAAAAACAGTACAGGCAGCTTATGTTTATGCATGAAGCGGCCATTGAACAGGTGACGGCAAAACTGAATATCTTAAAAGGTGAATTTCAGTTCAGCAACGACAGAAATCCGATATCTTCCATATGTTCCAGGATCAAATCAAAGGAAAGCATTATTGATAAAATGCAGAAAAAGGGACTCCCCTTTACAATAAGTGCCCTTTTGGAAAACATAAAGGACATTGCGGGAATAAGAGTTATCTGCCCCTTCATTGAGGATGTCTACTTTGTCGCCAGGATGCTGGTAAAGCAGCCGGATATCGAGGTCTTGGAGGTAAAGGATTATATAAGAGAGCCGAAAGACAACGGTTATCGGAGCTTGCACTTAATAGTAAGCGACAGGGTGAATTTTTCAAATGTCTCTAGAGGCGTTACCGTCGAAATTCAGATAAGGACCATCGCTATGGACTTTTGGGCAAGCACGGAACACCAGCTCAGATACAAAAAAGAAACAAATTTTACGAAGGAAGCCCATGACAAGCTAAAATACTGTGCGGAACTAATGGCCGAGGCTGACAGAGAAATACAGAATCTTGCCGGTGACTTCGACCTAAACCAGTGGTAATGACACAGAAATGACACAGGGGGACGGGGTTGGGGGTTCATAGTCAGAATAATCTCGAAATTAACTGAAATTGAACCCCCAACCCCGTCCCCCTGTGTCATTTTATGGTAATCAAAATTAACAAAAACGGCAGTGAAATGTAAGCTTTGGTTGGTAGACTTTCCCACTGTTGCAGGTATACTTAAAAACAAGAAATGTTAACAATACTTGCAAAGGTGGGATAAATATGAGAAAACATTATTTAGATAACATCAGGTGGATCACGGTAGTGATCGTGGTTATTTATCATGTGTTTTATATGTATAATTCCGAGGGTATACTTGGAGGCGTCGGACAGATCACGGGCCTAAGCGTGCAACACTACGATATATTTATGTATCTGGTGTATCCCTGGTTTATGCCGATCCTCTATATAGTAGCGGGAATCAGCTCAAGGCTTTATCTGGAAAATCACACAGATAAAGAGTTTGCAAAGAGCAGAAGCGTAAAGTTGCTTGTTCCGTCTACTATCGGACTTTTTGTTTTCTGGTTTATCCAGGGATATATAAGCATGAGTATCGGAGGAGGGGTGGCGGAATTGACAGCCGCGGGAGTCCCGAAGCTTGTGATTTATTTTATTATGGTGGCATCAGGAAGCGGAGTGCTTTGGTTTGTGCATCTTCTCTGGATATACAGTTTGATTCTTTTACTTATAAGAAAGATAGAAAAAGGAAAACTTTTAAGTCTTGGTTCAAAGACACCTATCTGGATGATCCCGCTTTTTGTTTTCCCTATATGGGGAGCGGGACAGATACTTAACATGCCGATTGTTTCGGTTTACAGATGTGCATTTTACTTTGTTTTCTTCATGATGGGGTATTATGTGTTCTCAAATGATGAAGTTATAGAAAAGCTAAAAAGATTTGCAGTCGCATTTATCGTTATAGGGGTAGCGCTCTGCATCGGGTTTGCGGTTTACTATTTTATTATCTGCGGAGGCTTAAACTACGCGGACAAGCCTGTAAACAGGGGGCTTTTGTATGCAGCCTGTGCATATTTCGGATCTCTCGCAATGCTTGGCGGATGGGCAAGATTCGGAGACTTTAGCAACGGATTTACAAGGTGGATGAGTAAAAAGAGTTTCGGTTTGTATGTATTCCATTATCTTGGAGTATCTTCGGTAGCGCTTATATTTGCTAAGCATTTGAATCTTCCTGCTTTTGTCTGCTACCTGTTAAGCCTTGTTGCAGGATTTGTTTTCGGGTATGGGCTTGAAGCAATCATCTCGAAGATCCCGTTCTTTAGATGGGCTGTTCTTGGAATAAGCAAAAAAAGAAATCTTACTAAGTCGTCGGAGCGGATGAGGGATAAGTAGAATTAAAGGAGAATCAGCGGATGTTAAGTGAAAATCTGATAAGGCTTAGAAAAATAAACCAGATGACGCAGGAAGATGTTGCGGAAAAGGTGGGTGTATCAAGGCAGGCCATAGCGAAATGGGAAGTAGGAGAAACGTTACCGGACATAGAAAAATGCCGGCTTTTAGCCGAACTTTTCGGAGTAACACTTGATGATCTGGCAAATTTTGAGCCGGAGGATAACCTTGGACTTGAGGCTCCGCCAAAAGGGAAGCACCTTTTTGGAATAGTAACCCTTGGTGATAAGGGACAGATTGTAATACCTGCCAAGGCGAGAAAGATTTTTAATCTCGCCCCCGGAGACCGCCTTGTGGTTTTGGGCGATGAGTCTCAGGGAATGGCAATCATAAAGGCCGATGATTTCTTAAATTTTGCAAACTCCGTACGAAAAGCCATGAAAAAATGACACAGGGGGACGGAGTTGGGGGTTAATTTTTTAGCGCAGCAAAAGCTGCGCTTTTTATTTGAAAAATGACACAGCAACCCCGTCCCGGGGGGTCATTATAGGTAAAACCGATAACAGATAATAATAAATCGTTATTTTACAGCTTTGCATCCTCTCTATATAATAAACCCCATAATAGTTCGTAACTCACAACAGATTATTGAGGAGTTAGAGAGGAGAAAAATTATGAAAAAAAGAATTGCACTTATTTTGTTAACACTTGGACTTACCGCATCTTTGGCGGGATGTGGAAGTAAGCCGGCCGCATCGCAGGCATCCGGCACCGACTCATCATCCGCTTCATCGGCAGGAACAATTGAACTAACCAATGTCTCTTATGATCCCACAAGAGAATTATATGCCGCATACAATGAGGTGTTTAAAAAGCATTATGAAGAAACCTTCGGACAGCAGATAGAAATAACCCAGTCACACGGAGGTTCCGGAAAACAGGCATTAGAAGTAGCCAATGGTTTGGAAGCTGACGTAGTTACTCTTGCTCTTGAAGGTGACGTACAGGTGGTTGCGGATGCAGGACTTATTGATAATGGATTTACTTCCGAGTTTGATCTTGACAGCTCACCTTACACCTCAACAATCGTTTTCCTTGTTCGTTCCGGAAACCCCAAGCAGATTTATGACTGGGATGATCTTGTAAGAGACGATGTGGGAGTCATCACTCCTAACCCCAAAACTTCGGGCGGAGCAATGTGGAACTATCTTGCAGCCTGGTATTATTTTGAGCAGCAGGGACAGAGCAACGAGGAAGTTCTTGCATCGATCAAGAAGCTTTACAGCAACGTAGTTGTACTTGATTCCGGTGCGCGTGGAGCAACAACCTCTTTCGTAGAGAATAAGCAGGGTGATGTACTTCTTGCCTGGGAAAACGAAGCGTTCCTTTCATTAAAGGAATATCCCGGTGAATATGAGATCGTTGTTCCCTCAATCTCAATCCTCTGCCAGCCCACAGTTGCAGTTGTTGATGAAGTAGCAAAGAAGCATGGCACAGAAGATGCAGCTAAGGAGTACTTAAGCTACCTGTATTCAGAAGAGGCACAGGAGATCGAGGCTCAGAATTTCTATCGCCCCAGCAACAAGACAATCTACGATAAGTACGTATTTGCGTCAGAATCAAATACCATCACTGAGATCCCTGCAGACGGTAAGTGGATCAACAGCAATATTAAGCTCACAGACATCTCTTACTTCGGTGGATGGGCTGAGGCTCGTAAAGTTCACTTTGCGGATGGCGCTAATTTCGACAGCATTTACGACCAGAAATAAGCCTAAACAAGGCAATTATAGAGCAGTAATCAAGATGCCGGAACGGGTAATCCCTTTCCGGCATTTGCAGAAATAGAAAGGTTTAACATGAAGTTTCTGAAAAGAAAAAGCATCATACCGGGTTTTGGTATATCTTTTGGAATTACGATCACTATTCTAAGTATCGTTGTCTTGATCCCCCTTTGCTCGCTTGTAGTATTTACGGCAAAACTTTCGTTTTCTGAATTTATACACACCGTAACAAGACCGAGAGTATTATCCGGATACTATGTCAGCATATCAACCGCATTTATTGCCTCATTGATCAATGCGGTAATGGGGCTGATCCTGGCATGGGTGCTTGTGCGGTACGATTTTCCCGGAAAAAAGTTTCTGGATGGAATTATCGAATTGCCTTTTGCTCTGCCTACGGCAGTTGCAGGCATTTCCCTGACGCATCTTACCACGACAAACGGCTGGGTAGGTAAATTCTTTTTCGATACTTTTGGGATCAAGATAGCATATACGAGACTGGGCATCACCGTTGCACTTATATTTATCGGGATTCCCTTTGTGGTGCGCTCCGTGCAGCCTGTTTTGGAAAAAATAGACCTAATGTACGAGGAGGCAGCCGTGATCCTTGGTGCAAAGCGGGGAGCCATCTTTTGGAAAGTGATATTTCCGGAAATCCTCCCGGCATTGATATCCGGATTTACTTTGGCTTTTGCCAGAAGTATCGGAGAGTACGGAAGCGTCGTTTTCATAGCGGGAAATACACCGTATGAAACCGAAATTGCTCCGCTTCTTATCATGTCGCAACTTCAGGAATTCGACTATCCGGCCGCTACCTCGATAGCGCTCGTAATGCTGGCAATCGCATTTGTTATCTTGTCGGTAAACGCAATTGCGCAGGGAATCGTTTCCCGAAGAGTAAATGGATTGGCGTAAAGGAGAAGAAATATGGAGATCAGAAAAAACAGCGGTGTTCTCAAATGGATACTTATAACCATATGCTTTCTTTTCCTTGCGATTTTCCTGATATTGCCGCTTGTATATATCCTTTTTACGGCATTTCGCAATGGGCTGAAAAGTTACTTTCTGTCTGTAACGGATGAATATGCGATCAAAGCAGCCTTGCTGACACTTAAAGCCACACTTTGGGCAGTGGGTATCAATACTTTATTCGGACTTGCAGCAGCCTGGTGTCTGACCAAATTTGCATTTCGCGGAAAGAAGATTATTTCGACATTTATTGACCTTCCCGTAACGGTTTCGCCCATTATAGCCGGACTGATATATGTACTAACTTTCGGGCGCCAAAGTATACTTTATCCGTTTTTGGACAGTCATGGAATCCAGATAATCTTTGCGGTACCCGGAATTGTGCTGGCAACAATTTTTGTTACATTCCCTTTTATTTCAAGGGAACTTATCCCGGTTTTAACCGCCCAGGGAACGGACGAGGAAGAAGCTGCGGCACTCATGGGAGCAAATACCTTTACTATATTCCGGAGGGTGACTTTGCCACATATCAAATGGGCTCTCTTATATGGAATTGTCTTGTGCTCTGCAAGAGCAATGGGTGAATTCGGAGCTGTATCCGTATTGTCAGGTCACCTTCGCGGAAAGACAAACACACTTCCGCTTTATATTGAACTGCTTTATCAAGGTTACGATTTCACAGGCGCTTTTGCTGCTTCGTCAATTCTCGTTGTAATGGCAGCAGTCGTGCTTATTCTACGTCTTTTCCTAGAGCATAAAGGGAAGAAAGAATCGGACGTAAATAAGTGATGTGAAGACAGGGAAACGAAAGCCCTATAGTAAAAGAAAGACTAACTATTAAAAGTCAATAGAAAAACAGCGATTTTTGAATAAAACATAATGAGATGTTTTAGATAGCCTGGAGGCAGGCTTAAGCCTCAATCAGTACCTTGAAAAATGCATGACAAACAGAGCATCTGAACAG